>CAZYVE010000107.1:0-1593 GCA_964651035.1 uncultured Bacteroides sp. | reverse complement strand
ATACAGGATGGAGCGCTTCAAAAAAGAAGACCGTGTATTCCGTACTGCATTCCTTCTGTGGCCGATACACCGCGATGAAATACGCCGTGCACAAGGCACATTAGTGCAGAATCCGTTCTGGGATACCGGTTCAGGAGACTGACATTTCGGTAGAGGGAAAAAGCACATTTCGGACGAAAAAATGCGGGCATGACTGAATACACACTGTCATGCCCGTAATATATATCATTTATGACGAAATAAATAAGCGGAACGTTCGCGACGTAAAGGATAATCGCCACGCAATTTTTCGAAGTCTCCGGGATGGGATTTCAGCAAATCGCTGTCGCGGCGCGGATCGTACATTTTCAAACAGGCTTCAAGCTCGCTACCAGCAACGATTATAGGATTTTCAGGACGCGGAGGGACTATTTTATAATGTGCTTCAATACCGAAAAAATGACAAAAGGCATTGAGTGCCATACGAGTGGCATTAGCTTTACCGTCGGCAGAATATCCGGCTATGTGTGGTGTGCCAATAAATGCTTTTCGCAATAAATCCAAATCTATATTAGGCTCATGTTCCCACACATCTATGATGACATCAGAAACAAGTCCTTCACCAATGGCATGCAATAAAGCCTCAGTATTTATCACTTCTCCACGTGAAGTATTGACAATAACCGGCTTGCGGCATAACGAACGGAAAAAATCCCAGTCAGCCAAATGCCAGGTCTTGTATGGTCCTTTCATATAAAGCGGTACATGGAAAGTTATGATATCACACTTTTCTGCCAGTTCAGATATTGTACAGAAAAATTCTTTACCTTCCTCTTCTTCACGAGGCAGGTCGTTAGCCATAATATTCATCCCTATGTCACGTGCCACTTCAGCTACTTTGCTTCCCACATGACCCATGCCTACAATTCCCATTGTCATTCCCGACAAATTCTTCTTTCTCAACAGCTGCAACAGTAACAAAGAAGAATGCATGTATTGGGCTACAGACAATGCATTACATCCCGGAGCATTAGCCCATTCAATTCCTGCACGGCGGCAGTATTCAGTATCTATGTGGTCGTATCCTATGGTAGCTGTAGCTATAAATCGCACTTTACTGCCTTCCAATAACCGGCTATCACAACGAGTACGAGTGCGTATTATCAGTGCGTCAGCGTCTTTCACTAATTGTGGAGTAAAATCACGTCCCAGTACATAAACCACTTCATCCGCCATCTGTTCTATCACTCCGCGGATGAAAGGTATTTTGTCATCAACAATAACTTTCATAAAAGCAGTTTTCTCCTTAAAAAGCCTATAATGGGGCTTTTGAGAATGCAAAGATACGTTTTGTTATTATATTTTTTACATATGCGGCAAACATAATTCCAACGCGTGTTGTACTTGTTTTGAATCTACGCGAGTTATAAGATAAGTTTGACGACTTGGAGAAAACCAATATCAGACAGGTGGATTCTTTCTCAAGTAGGTGATAAGTTTTAACAATTTTCAATGATTAAATGAATCTGTAATTCGGTTATGGAGTCATAGAGAGTAAAAAGACCGACTAAAAGAAAAGCCACTGTGAGTCAGTAGCTTTAATAATCTTATAGT
>CAZYVE010000106.1:0-1683 GCA_964651035.1 uncultured Bacteroides sp. | reverse complement strand
AAAGAGAAAGGCAATACGCCGCCCCGAAATTCAGTACCACTTGTATGATAGAGATAATGGCAAAGGCATTCATCTTTTCGTGGGCTATAATCAGGGCATTGTAGGGAATACTTATCGTGTTTACTATGCAGGTCAGCACCGAAAGCTGGAACACCCAGAAGGAGGCGGCACGGCTGGCTTCGGGAATATTCACCTTGTTGTATAGCATCCACAACCCGCCCGCTTCAAGCAGGACAAGCATAATGCCCGAAAGGATGAAAACCACATTGAGCGAGGAACAGAACACTTTGTTGGGCTGCCCGTTTTCAAGCCCAAGCTCAAAGGTGATGAACCGCTGCACGGCACTGGTAATGCCTCCGGTAAACACCGTGAACAGGCTGACTATACTGCCTATCACCCCGTAGACGCCCATATCTTCAATGCCGAGGTTGGCAAGCGTGAGCCGTGTGGCGTACAGATTCAGCCACATGGTAAAGAGCATTCTCACATAAAGGAGCAAGGAGTTTTTTAATATCCGTTCTTTATTGAAATTGTCTGACATAAATCCATTGCAATGACTAAACCGGATTAAGCGTTAAATCCGTTAGTCTCATCAATAATTTAGAAGTAAATGTTTGGGCAGAAATCATTCGATTGAAAACAATGTCCTGATGCGTGTCTGTTCCTGCCAAATCATACATTCCCTCGCAAAGCAACTTTTCCGCTTTCTTGCGTACCTCACCCCCATAAAGTCCGGCCAAAGAAAACAGGTTCAGCTGGAAACGGATGCCCATATCCTTCAGTCGTGTATAATACGCTTTATCCATATACATATACCGTTCGGGGTGTGCCAGCACGGGATGATAGCCTTTCGCCTGAATGCGGGAGAGAACGTCATACAGTCCCATCACCGGGTTGAAGAAAGAGGTTTCTACCAACAGGTATTTCCCGTTGCTTCCCAAGGGCAGCAGGTCGTCCTTCTCCAGCCGTTCCTCGAACAGGTTATCCAGCATGTTTTCGGCTGCAAGGTGTAGAGTGATGCTCCCGGTATAAGCAGCCTGTAACCCGGCAAAACATTCGCGTAAACGAGCCGTTGTGTTGGGTATGTCTTCCATGATGTGCGGGGTAAGCCATACTTCCCGGATACCCAACCGCTCATATTCGGCAAGTATCTGCAGGGCTTCGTCCATAGTCTGTACCCCGTCGTCCACACTGGGCAGTATATGGCTGTGCCAGTCGGTGAATCCCCGGAAGAACCCACTTTCCTCGAAGGTCTGTTTCCCGGTGAACCGCCACACGTCTTTAACTATTGCCATAATGGCTCTTGTCGCCATAGCCATACATGTACCCGTAACGATGTTTTCCGCTTTCTGTCCCGTTGAGTATGAGGCACATGTTCTTGTATTTCTTACGGGTATAGATACGCTCAAGTTCGGGCAGCATGCTGCGTTCCTGCACTCCGGCACGCACGATGAAGATAGTCCTGTCGACATACTGTTCTATAATCTGCGTGTCAGCCACGATATCAATGGGCGGGCAGTCGACAAACACGTAGTCGTAGCGCGTGCGCATATCTGCCATCAGCCGGCGGAAACGCTCATCATATAACAGCTCGGTAGGATTGGGAGGGATGGTGCCTACCGGCAGCACATGCAGGTTGGCATAATCCTTGTATGCGGTTATAAGGCTGTCGACTTCGTCGGT
>CAZYVE010000105.1:0-2180 GCA_964651035.1 uncultured Bacteroides sp. | reverse complement strand
ACGCTAATGCGGGACAATGTATCCACCCGTACGGTTTATGCGTGAGTTCGGGATAAGCCGTCTGCTGCTCCTCATCCCGTCAGAAGCAAAAGTTTTGCTTCTGCGGCTTGAACCTCGCTTTGGGAAACGCGTAGTTTATGTCATTTTAGCTTCTTTGCCTTCATGGCGAAACCTCCTCCCGGAGCAAGGTGCAGTTGCAGTCTGGTGTTGCTTCCGGCCTTCAGCGTTTCCAGTTTGTAGTCGCGTCCCAGACGGTGTGCATTCGCACCGTCTTTGAATAATTCTACTTCGTAAGAAGAACCGTCGTTGTCAAGGAAAGAACAGTCTATCTCGATATCACGTTCTGCCCAGTCGGTTATGCCTCCTATATACCATGTGTCGCCCTTGCGCCTTGCAGTGATTATATACTCGCCCATTTTTGCATCTATCACACGTGTCTCATCCCATACCGTCGGTATGCCGGCTATGAAAGCGGTGGATTCCGGTTCGCGCATATAATTGCTTGGCGAGTCGCACAGCATATTCAGCGGTGAATCGTACACTACATATAAAGCCAGCTGGCGGCAGCGTGTGCCCTGGCTCATTGGTTCCGAATAGCAAGGGTAATAATTCCCTTTCGAAGCATTCCGCATGGCACCTTGCGTATAATCCATCGGCCCGGCCACCTGCCGTATGAAGGGTATCATGACATCGTATTCTACCTGGTCATAAGTAACGGGACTCCATTTCAGCTGCTCAAGTCCGTTTACTCCCTCAAAGTTGAGGACGTTGGGATAAGTGCGGTTCATTCCGGCGGGTTTGTACATGCCGTGCAGGTCGAGTACCAGATTGTATCTGGCACATGTGGCAGCGGCTCTGTGGCAGAATTCGGTTATCTGCTGGTCGTCACGGTCCATATAGTCAACTTTGAATCCCTTTATCCCCATTGCGGCATAGTGCCTGCAAACGTTCTCCATGTCACGGTTGAAAGCATGATACCCTGCCCACAATATGATGCCTACTCCACGTGAAGCGGCATAATCCACCAATTCTTTTATGTCGATGCTTTCAACTACCTGCATAAGGTCGGCCTGCATGTTTACGGCCCAACCATGGTCCAGTATCACATATTCTATCCCGTTTTGCGAGGCGAAGTCAATGTAGGCTTTGTAAGTATCGTTATTTACGCCTGTTTTGAAGTCTACTCCGTCTATATTCCAGTCATTCCACCATTCCCATGCCACTTTGCCAGGTTTTATCCACGATATGTCTTCTATGCGTGAGGGACTTGCGAGCAGGTAACTCAGGTTGGTTGCAGCCAGGTCCTTGTCGGAAGAAGTGACTATGGCTACACGCCAAGGGAATGAGCGGGATCCTTCTACCTTGGCTATATAATCCTCACGCTCCTTTACTATCATTTGCAGGTTGTTGTGGCCGCCTTGCTCCAGACGTCTGGGGTATGGTGCAAAGACACCTGACAGCGTATTGCCGCCATTGCCACTGTTCAGGTAAAGTCCCGGATAATCTTCGAGGTCGGCCTCGGTCAGGCATACTTTCACCCCATTGCCGGCATCGACAACAAGCGGAAGAAACATAAGACGCCGTGTATCCAGTTGTGAGAGCGGGGCAGTGGTGTAGGTATTTTCAAACGAGTTGAAAAATTGAGGTTCGAAGCTTTGCGGGTCATCCTGGCGGACATAAGGCACGTGTGCCGTATAGTCAGATGAGAAGCGGTATTCCACACCTTCTGCCATCACTTCGAAAGGTGTCTTGCTCTTACAGGCAAAACGGTAGGCTATGCCGTCGTCATAAGCACGGAATTCCACGCTCCATTCTTTGCCGAGGCGCAGGGTAAGCGCATTATAGTTCTCCCGTATTTCGGAAGCACGGTAAAAGGGTGAGGCCAGCTGTCTGTCTACACTCTCGCGGGAGGTACCCGAAACCCGCAAGTCTTTACCTATTACTGTTCCGTCGGCCAGTGTGATGGACAGCGGGGAGTCTTTCAGTATCTGATGTCCGCTGCATACAATGTCATAGGTCAGCTGTTCGCCGGCTATGATGTTCGACTGTAATTTCCCGTCGGGAGAGGATAACGCAAACCGTTTCTGGGCTTGTGCGGGCAGCATGGAGGCCATGCATAAACAGATAGTAAGTAGTCTCTTCATGTCTGGTATCAGTTTATAATGTTAATAATAGGAGTG
>CAZYVE010000104.1:0-2197 GCA_964651035.1 uncultured Bacteroides sp. | reverse complement strand
ATAATTAAGTATATTTGCAGGCATTCTTTAACAAAAAGTCCGTAAGGGTGGATTTGGGAGAGTATTTATTGTATTTTTAGAGAGAACAAAGGCAAAATTCCCAGACTTCTCTGTTATAGCAATTATACAGCATTTTAAATATAAATATGCCTTATGGGAATTGGGGCATTATGATAAAAACTGCAATGATTATCCATATAGGACAACTTATCCAGCAAACTCTGCACGAACAAGGTCGTTCTGTCACTTGGTTCGCTTCTAAATTGTGCTGCACACGCCCAAATGTATACAAAATATTCGCAAAAGAAAGTATTGATACGTCCCTCTTATGGCGCATTTGCCATATCTTAGATTATGATTTCTTTCAAATATTTTCAGCTGCATTAGATGATCCTGCCTCCAAATAGGTTACACATTTGTAATCTTTTATATATCACATGTTGACTTTTTTGATGTGTGTATTAATATATATTTGCGGATGTAAATTAATATAAAATCAAAACAGGCTGATTATGAGTAAGAAACTATTGATTGCAGCACTCGTCTTGTCCGGCTTTTCTCTGTCTGCTTTGGCTCAAGATGTTGTGGATAAAATGCATGTCGGATTAAAAGGTGGGTTGAATGCCTCGAAAGCAAACTATTCCGAATTGATGTATCGGGATACGAAATTCCTGATGGCAGGTTCTGGAGGCATCTTTGTCGAATTTGAGACCGGAGAAAATGGGTTTTTCTCTATCCGCCCGGAAGTGGATTTCTTGTCTCGCGGGGTGAAAATAGATGATGCGGATTTGCAGTATCATCTGAAAGCCAAATATACGGACATCCGTTTGCCTCTCATATTCAATTTCGGAGACAGGGAGAGCATACGTCCTTATGTCTATGTCGCACCGGTTGTGGGCTTCGTACGCGGCGGGAAGATAGAGTACACGGGAAATAATATCAGGTATGAATTGGACGTCACGAAGGCTAATATGGCAAGTACCTACTTTGCCGGAGCATTGGGTGCCGGGGTTAAGTTCCCTATATCGATAGGAAGTAATCAAATGCATGTAGGCATAGAGGCCGATTATCAGTTTGGCTTTACGGACACTTATGGGAAGAAGGAAAAAGATGGCAAGGCTTGGGCTGTAAACCGACCGGTTTACCGGATAGATGGCAAACGCAAGCTGAACGGTTTTGAATTTGCCGCAACGGTCTCTGTTCCTTTGGGAATATTTAAGCGCAAAGCAGAGAAACGGCCGACACCAGTATATGTCACCGTACCGGTAGACCGCGTACAATATGAGCCCGTACTGGAAGAGCGCAAGCCTTGCTATACGCTGGAGGAAATATTGGATATTTTGGAGAATGGCGAATCAATTGTTGGGAAAACCATCTGTGCAGTAGACATGATTCATTTTGAGTTCGATCAGAGCCGCATCAAAGAAGAGTCATATCCGTATCTTAATAAGATTGCAGATCTGATGCGGAAGACGGAGAGCCGCATGCTTATCAAGGGGCACACAGATGGCATAGGCAATGCTGCCTACAATATGGAGTTGTCGCGCAAGCGTGCAGAAGCCGTTTATAATTACCTGATTGGCTGTGGAGTGGATGCCTCACGCCTAGAATACAAATACTTTGGCATGACGCAACCCATTGCCCCCAATTCGACGGAAGAAGGCAGGTTGCAGAACAGGCGTGTGGAGTTTGAAATTACCCGGTAAATAAGAAAGTTCAATAAATAAAAGTAATAATACAATGAGACAAATATACAAAAAGATATGTCTGTTGCTGGTGGGCTTGCTGGCTTTTGCTTGTAATGATGATGGCAATGTTACGGTTGTAATAGAAGACGGACAACCAGTAGTTAGAACAATGGTGATAGGCAAGTGGATGCCGACACATTGGAGGTGGGTGAATAATTCCACCGGCGAAATCGTTAAGGAAGGTGACATAGATGCAGGCAGCGATAATGGCTATATCTGGGAATTTTTTGAGGACGGGACATTCAGTTACTCGGACGGTGAATCGTCTATCGGCGAACTTGTAGGCTGGAGCACCGACGAAAACAGCTATACCATCTATATTGACGGGGAAGAATGGACTGTAATCCTGCTTACGGAGAATCTTATGATACTTTACCGTGATAGTAACGCGGATGATGAGGATGCGCCGGCAGACAGCTCGTATTACCTGGAGTTCGACCGCGTTGATG
>CAZYVE010000103.1:0-2318 GCA_964651035.1 uncultured Bacteroides sp. | reverse complement strand
TCGTCGTTGGTGCAGGCCGCCAGTGCGAGGGCGGCGAGCATCAAGATTATGCTATTTTTCTGTTTCATTTTTTGTCCATTCTTGTTATTGGTCATATGTCAATAATGTCATGCTATCGCTCTGTTTGTACGCTTACTGCAGGTCTACCTGTTCGCTCCCGACGGTTTCCCAGTCGCCGATGGTGGCGGTGAAGCCCGCTTCATTGGGTGCCTCCAGCGTACCTCCGAGCGTCAGCGCTGTGGTCTTGCCAGTGTTGAAGTCCTCAAGGGCCGTAGTCAGATCGCTATTCAGCGAGCTATCTTGTAGGGTGCCACCGCTATAGCTAATGGTGGCCGTCAATGTCTGTGTATTGTTGTTCGCTATGCCTAATAGCCGCACCGTGACGCTCCACTTGCCAGCATCGTTACCCTCCGTTATCTTGGTGAATGACAGGGCAACTTCCGAGGATGTTCTGTGGCTGTTCGTGGCGAAGTCCAGCGTGCCGGCCACTCCGCTCAGACTTCCTTCGATGCTCTCTATGAGGTTTGCCGCGTCGCCTGTGGGTGTCAGCACCAAGGTCAGCTCGCGCACCTGCTGCTGCATGGCAGCGATCAGTTCATAATCGTTGTCGGCTTCGATGGTTACCTCCTGTACGCTCGTAAAGAGCCAGCCGGGCGTGCCGCTGATACAGCCTGCGTTGGCATCATCGGCCGCGACCGTAGCCGTCGTACCGCTTACCGTAATGCCTTCAGGGCTGTTGTAGGCTACAAGGGTATAGCTGCCGGGTGAAAACAGTTCATCGGGCGAGTGTGTCTCCCCTGTCTCCGTCCCGATGTAATCACCTATGCTGACCGTCCACGAGTCGGGTATGTCCACGCTTTCGCCCCGGTTAGTCCAGTCGGCGGTCACAGTAATCTGCCCATAGCCGGGATGCAATGTACGGTAAAGCGTGTCTATCACGCAAGATGAGAATAGCAACATAACTGCCATTCCCATCATACTTATGTATAGTTTTGCTTTCATATTCGATTTCTCCGTGCCATTATAACTTCCATACTAAGGTTACACCCGCGTTGATGGGGCCCCACCAATTCTTCGTGCCTTCCCCGGTGTACATACGCATAGTGTTCGTGACCACGTAAGTCTCATAATCCGCCTGCAGACATCCCAGAGCCAAATTGAAATCCATCGACAAGGCCTCGCTCAGTTTCAACTGGTAGCCACAGGTGAGTCCACCGCCCATCAGGTCGCCCTGTCTACCGTTATCGGACAACTTGTAGTTGAACTGTCCTTTTTTAAACATTGCGCCTATATACCAAGCCTTTGGCTTACCCAAATACCAGCGCAATTCCGGCTTCACTTCCCAGAGGGCATAACGACCATAATTGTCGTTCCAGCACAATGAAGTCCATGAGCCGTTTACGACTATACCCACACTCGGGCTGACGCGCCATTCTACTCCCAAGTTAGGTGTTAGGGTTGCCCAGCGCAACAGGTTGGCACGCAGGGAGAGCGTGTAATTATCAGGTTCGACCCGTTTTGAGGCAAGGAGTAAAGTATAGGTCGAGTTTGATTTCTGCTGCGCAAAGACGGGAAAAGTCACTGCCGTCAGCCACAGACACAAAGTAAGAAAAATGATCTTTCTGTTCATATTGAATTTATTAGCTTGCTTTACAATTCATGTCTACTTTTTGCCAATTCGATTAGACACGGAACTCCCAAATGTACAATTTTTTTCAATATGTTTCTCTTGTCTCTCGCATGCCCTACGGGAGGGTAGAAACGTCTCTCCTAATTTAATCTCTTCAAAAATTTTCTTAAGAAACGTAAAAATGTGACGAACGCCCGCTGACGGCCGCAATGTTTTGCATATATTGACGGAGAAATAAACAAATACAACGAAATATGGACCTAATAAACTATCAAGAAGTAAAGAAGAAAATAATCCGTTTACGAGAGCAGGATGTCATCCTCGACAGTGACGTGGCGGAACTCTACGGAGTAGAGACAAGGGAGATAAACCAAGCTGTGAAGAACAACCCCGCAAAATTTCCAAAAGGGTACGTATTTGAGCTTGATAAACAGGAATTTACAGTTTTGCGATCAAAATTTTTGATTGCAAACAATCCGAAAAGCCGTACAATCCCGAAAGCATTCACGGAAAAGGGCTGTACCATTACTCAAACTGAGCGTGATACAACCCTTTAAACCGTCTTAGTGGTTTAAGTATTTCGCGTTAGTACCCGCCCGAAAACCCTCAGCCCGTAGGTAACACGGTTTATCTTATATCAGCGGAATGTTTAACTGCTTGCATTCTTCCTGCATTTCTTTCGGCCAGA
>CAZYVE010000102.1:0-2404 GCA_964651035.1 uncultured Bacteroides sp. | reverse complement strand
TGATTGGATGTGCTTGGGCCGCCATGCTGGCGTTGCCATTCACCATCCTGACCAATGCCTTGACGGGCGGTCACATGGGCATGTATCTGGGACTATTCAACGGTACCATCTGCATACCGCAAATCATTGCCGCCTCTACCGGCGGACAAATACTTGGCTGCTTCACTATTCCGGGAAGTATTCCACCGGAGGTAAGTATGCTGGTTGTTGCCGGCATGCTGTTGATTATAGGAGCATGTTGTGTAGGAGTTATCAAAGAGAAATCTTGACGATTTGACTTTGCAGTCCTGGCTTGTTTCTATCATCTTCCTGCGCGGAATGCTTGTTATATTGTATGTTTGCCGCAAAGTATACGGATTAATGTGTCTTTTTAATGTTTTCGCGTCTTGCCGTACAGCTTGTTAGTCAGGTCTGTTCTGCCTATGCGATGCAGTTCCCTGATGATATTGGCTCGTTCTTCCGGTTTGTACCAGAAGAAAAATTGCCTTTGGGCAAGTTTGTCCTTTTGTGTCTTGGCGCAGTAGACTGGCTTCATGGTGTAGGGATGATAGCCGGTGTACCATGTCTCGGTTGATACAGTCATTGGAGTTGGTGTGAAGTCCTGTACCTGCTCCAGATGGAAGTCAAGTTGTTTGGTGATGGCAGCCAGTTCGGCCATATCCTCCTCGCGGCAACCCGGATGTCCGGAGATGAAATATGGAATGAGTTGTTGGTGCAGTCCGGCTTCACGGTTTATTTTGTCAAACAGCTTCTTAAATGACTCGAACAGGCTGAACGGTGGTTTACGCATTATGGCAAGTACTCCGGGTGATGTATGTTCGGGAGCCACCTTCAGTCTGCCGCTGACATGCCGTGTGATGAGTTCGAGGGTGTATTCTTGGGCAGCATGATTAGTCTGCGGGTCTTTGCTTTGGTGCAGCAGCAGATCGTATCTTACTCCACTGCCTATAAACGATTTCTTTATTCCCGGTATGGCATCCACAGCCCTATAAATGTCCAATAATGGTCTGTGGTTCGTGTTCAGGTTCGGGCATACAGTGGGATGTATGCATGAGGGACGTTTGCATCTGTGGCATAATGTTTCGTTATACCCCTTCATTTGGTACATATTGGCACTCGGGCCGCCTAAGTCGCTCAGGTAGCCTTTGAAGTCGGGCAGTTCCATGATAGCCCTCACTTCTCTTAATATACTCGCTTTAGAACGGCTGACGATGAATTTGCCTTGATGTGCCGATATGGTACAGAATGCACATCCTCCGAAACATCCCCGGTGAATATTGACCGAAAATTTTATCATGTCGTAAGCCGGAATACGTTTGCCTTTATATTTGGGGTGGGGCAGGCGAGTATAAGGTAGCTCGAATGAATGGTCGAGTTCGGCTTCTGTCATAGGGTGGTATGGCGGGTTTACTGTTACAGTACCCCATTTTGTCCGTTGCAGGATGCGTCTTGCGGTATATCTGTTGCTTTCTTCCTCTATGAGGCGGAAGTTGGCAGATTGCTTCTTTTTATCCATCAGGCACTCCTCGTGCGGAAAGAGCACCACGTCGTCTTCTGACGGAGCATACTCCTGTGACAGGTAGACTATTTGCGGCATATCTGTAATGAGTTCTTTCATTCTGGCGGCGGATATTGGGAAATGCGTTTGACACGACAATCTTCCGGCAAGTTCCATAACAGGCTTTTCTCCCATGCCATATATCAGTATATCTGCCCCGCTGTCCACCAAAATACTTGGCATCAGTCTGTCTTGCCAATAGTCGTAGTGCGTGAGACGCCTCATGCTGGCCTCTATACCTCCTAATACAACTGGGGCATCGGGATATATCTGTTTCAATATCCTGCTATAGACTATGGAGGGATACTCGGGACGCATGTCCGGCCGTGCATCAGGAGTGTATGCATCGTTACTGCGCAGTCGCTTGTTGGCGGTGTATTTGTTTACCATGGAATCCATGCATCCTGCGCTGATGCCGAAAAACAAACGTGGACGTCCCAATTTTCTGAAGTCGCGTAAGTCGTCGCGCCAATTCGGTTGTGGAACAATGGCCACTTTCAGTCCCTCTGCTTCCAATATACGTCCTATGACAGCACTCCCGAAAGAAGGGTGATCCACATATGCATCACCGCTGAACAGTATGACATCAAGTTCTTTCCATCCACGTAAATCCACTTCTTTTCTGGTAGTGGGCAGCCAGTCTGTCAGTTTATATTCCTTCATGCGGTATTGTCTTTAAATGTCCTGGCACCATCAACTAATAAGGTCAGGCATATTATACATACAGCTTGTCGGCTCTGTCTATACAGAATGCGAGGCTTTTTTATTTCTGTATTAAAAACATCGCCCAAATACATTGTACCCCGCAAAGATAATGATATTTTAATTCAATGGGAGAGTAAAGAA
>CAZYVE010000101.1:0-2413 GCA_964651035.1 uncultured Bacteroides sp. | reverse complement strand
CACACAAAGTTAATTCAGCCAGTGGGTGTATTTCTGTTATTTGCAATAATACTCTAAAAATAGACATTACAGTCCAATTATAGAGAAACGCACAGGCGTTTTTTCATTGAAAATGATTACCTTTGATGCCCAAAACAATCAAAACAAAGGATAATCAATGAAAAAAAAGGGTATTATGATGTGCGTTGCATGTGCATCCATTTCCTTATGCTTATATGCTCAAGAGAAAAATGAAATCTTACTGAAATATGGCGATATGGACAGTTGGGTAATACGCGAAATAAAAGAATCGGCTATTATCGGCGGGACTACAAAAACGCTATATGAATTGGGACCTGACACTTTTCTGAATGACAATCAGGTATATGTAAATCTTGGAGGCTCTCTGTGGGGGTCGTCCAACGTAATGGCCAAAGTCGCCGGAATCACCAAGACCAATACATCTGTCTACAGAGAACCTCGCGGAAATGGATACTGCGCAAGATTGGAGACCCATATAGAGGGAGTAAAAGTGCTCGGACTTATCAATATACACGTGTTGGCTGCGGGGTCGCTATTCCTGGGAGACATGCAAGAGCCTATTACCAGTCCTAAGGGAGGCGATAAATACCTGAATTGCGGTATAAAGTTCAGTGAACGTCCGAAGGCCGTCCGTTTCGATTATAAAATGAAAGCTGCGCAAGATACGGCTCGAATACGTATGACCGGTTTCGGCAGAAAAGGAATAGTGGAAGGACGGGATTGTGCTACAATGATATGTCTTCTGCAGCGTAGGGATGAAGATAAAGATGGAAACATCACAGCCAAAAGGGTAGGAACGGCAGTCGTGAGATATGATACTTCTACCGATGACTGGCAAAACAATGCGACATACGAGATACATTATGGCGACATATCGCAAGAAGCGGGTTATGTGGAAGATATAATGGGATTGCACGAGGACGTTTATTATGCACGCAACTCCAAGGGAGAGAGCGTCCCCATAAAAGAGACCGGTTGGGCAGACAAGAATGAAACGCCTACCCATGTCATATTGCATTTTGCTTCAAGCCATGGTGGGGCATTTGTCGGTTCGCCTGGAAACACACTTTGGATTGATAATGTGCGCTTTGTATACGAGTGACATGTATAAGGGAAATACATACTGCTAATCCCCAAGGACTTCTGCCCTTGACTCATTTCTGTAAATAGGGTACAAACATCTGTAATTTGGTTATATGCAGCCGGAAAATGCTGCATTATCTTTGTCTTGTCATACAGGTATAAGCCTGTATACAAGGCACTGCCGGACTTTGTGTGCATACAATAACCTTTAAATACACAAAAAGTATGAAACAGAAAACATTATTTGTACTCTTAACATTATTAATATTTAATATGCAAGATATTATGTCACAAGAGAAAATCACACAGACTGCCGGACGCACGCAGTTGGGGGACTTTGCTCCGAAGTTTGCAGAGCTGAACGACGATGTACTCTTCGGCGAGGTATGGAACCGTCCAGGACTTAACCCGCGTGACCGAAGCATGATTACAGTAGCTACGCTGATAGGCAAGGGAATAATAGACTCGTCACTCACCCACCATCTGCAATTTGCGAAGCAGAACGGCGTGACACGTGCTGAGATTTCCGAAATTCTGACACATATAGCTTTTTATGCTGGCTGGCCTAATGCCTGGGGGGCTTTCCGCATGGCAACGGAGGTCTGGGCAGAGAATGAGGAAAACATACAGGACGATAACGGCAAATCTGCTTTTCAGAGAGGAATGATATTCCCAATAGGCGAGCCGAATGACGCTTATGCACAGTATTTTATTGGAAACAGTTATCTGGCTCCCATATCAAAAGAACAAGTCCCTTTTTCTAATGTTACCTTCGAACCCGGTTGCCGTAATAACTGGCACATACATCATGCCACAAAAGGTGGTGGGCAGATGCTGGTATGCGTGGCCGGCAAAGGATGGTATCAGGAAGAGGGCAAATCTGCAGTCCAGATGTTGCCTGGCGATGTAATCCATATCCCGGCCAATGTCAAGCATTGGCATGGAGCAGCAAGTGACAGTTGGTTTGCCCACCTTGCCTTTGAAGTGCCAGGAGATAACTGCTCCAATGAATGGCTTGAGCCTGTATCAGATGAAGAATATGGCAGGTTAGGCAAGTAAAAGCTCTTCTGATACCAACTGTTTGTGGATATATGTTATATTCAAGTAGCAAGTTCAAACCAAACAGTGTGCTTAAAGCTTGTTGTACAGCGAGAAACATATATGTGACTGGAGTATCAAGAAAAAATAACAGGGAAAATTTTGGTAGTCTCAAAATAAGCAGTAATTTTGCAGTGCTTTTGGAAAGGAAATGACAGGACGCTTAGCTCAGCTGGTTCAGAGCGTCTGCCTTACAAGCAGAGGGTCGGGG
>CAZYVE010000100.1:0-2522 GCA_964651035.1 uncultured Bacteroides sp. | reverse complement strand
CAGCGCAGGTTGGTGATTGTTCTTTTCATAAACGTATATGTTGGTAAATAGGATTACTCGCAGGCTTTGCGGAAGGCGTTGGGAGACATGCCGCAGTGCCGCTTGAAGAACTTGCCGAACGACGACTGGTCGCTGAAGCAAAGCATCTCTGCTACGTCCTGTACCGAAAGAGTCTTGTTGCACAGGCATATTTTAGCTTCTGTCATAAGCAGCTCGCCCAATATGACACCGGCCGTCTTGCCATAGAAACGCTTCAGCATGGCAGACAAGGTGTCTGATGAAACTCCTATCTTTTCGGCATACCACCCTACCTCGTGCTGCTCACGGCAATGCACATGTGCCAGGTAGAAGAAGTGTGAGGCGGCGTCTTTCCAATGTGCAGTGCCGTCTGCATGGGTGGCCTGCCGGTTGTGGAAGAAGACTTCCCACAGCTCGTATTGCCATGAACAGACCAGTGAAAGCAGCAGCTCGCGCTTGAATGCGCCCTCGCTGCGCCCGGCCAATACGCCGGATATGACCACCTCTATATTATGGAGTAGCTGAAGCTCGTCTGCATCGGGCAGAATGAACGGCGATTGTGAGAATTGCAGCATTTGCTCCATAATGTTGTTACGCATGGACGAAGTGGCCGTTATGAAGAAATCCTGCTCTATCACCACAAAGCATGCGCGGAAAGGCCCTGTCATGGTGATGTTGCCCCAGTCCACACCGGGAATGAAGTCGACATAGACAGGGACGTCGAACCCCAGGCGGTCGTTGGATGCCTTTATTCTCAACTCGCCTTCGTACATCAATAAAAACGTATGATTTGACATTTCCCACCAGCCTTCCTCCAGGCTGAATCTCTCGCCTTGCAGCCATACTGTCAGTATGCTGTCTTTGTAACGGGCTGTTCTCATCTTCCCGCCTTCGCCCAAAGCTTTGCCCAGCAAGGCTGCCATGTGTTCTATTCTGTCCATTTATTGTACTTTAATTTGGGTTGATAAAAGTAATGCAATCCGCCACCGTCAAGGAAGATTTTTTAATCTTATTAGCACTATTAAAGAAAAAAAACAGTAACTCACGGATTCAAACCAATCTAATAAGGGTTCAGACTAAAAAGCTAGCGTTAAAGCCCGATATCTTTGCACACCAAAAATCAATCATAAAATGAAGAGAATGAAAAGAATGTTTAGACATGCAAGTCTTTGCGGCCTGGGACTTCTCGCCCTCGCCGCATGTAAAGATGCCCCGCAGCAGAACGTTGGGGGAGTTTACAAAACCTTGGCTGTAAGTCCGACAAACCGTTCACTGACGCGCGAATACACAGCCACTGTGGAGGGACGGCAGAGTGTGGAGATACGGCCGCAAGTAAGCGGAACCATCACCGAAGTGTGCATTGCCGAAGGAGGCAAGGTGAAGAAAGGACAGCCTATGTTCATTATAGACCAAGTGCCTTACAAGGCGGCATTGGAAACAGCCGTGGCCAATGTCAAGAGTGCCGAAGCGGCCGTGGCCACCGCACGCATGACGGCAGACAGCCGGAAGATATTGTTTGAAAGAAAAGTGGTGTCGGCCTTTGATATGCAGACGGCACAGAACTCCCTGCTTGAGGCGGAAGCTGCCCTGGCGCAGGCTCAGGCTCAGGAGACAAATGCAAGGAACGACCTTTCGTACACCGTGGTGAAAAGCCCGGTGGATGGCGTGGCAAGCATGCTGCCATACCGTGTGGGCGCACTGGTGGATGCCAGTATAACAACCCCGCTGGCCACAGTGAGTGACGACGAGCAGATGTATGTTTACTTCTCCATGACAGAAAACCAGATTCTCTCCCTGATACGTGAATACGGCACATTGGACAAGACAATGGAAGATATGCCCGAAGTGGAACTCCTGCTGAGCGACGGACAGCCTTACTCCCACAAAGGCAAGATTGACGCCATAAGCGGTACCATCGACTCGAGTACCGGAGCCGTGAGGCTGCGGGCTACATTCCCCAATCCCGAAAGAATGTTGCGCAATGGCGGAAGCGCGACGTTGGTATTCCCTTATGAGCGCGACAACGTACTGGTTGTCCCACAGGAAGCCACTTATGAGATTCAGGACAAGGTGTTCGTCTTCAAGGTTGTGGACGGCAAAGCCAGCTCTGCGGAGATTGCCGTCTTCCCCGTCAACGACGGAAAGGAATACATAGTGGAGAGTGGGTTGCAGACGGGTGACGTCATCGTGGCCGAAGGAGCAGGACTGCTGGAAGAGGGGACGCCAATCACATCTGCAGGCGTTGAGGAAAACTCCGCAGCAATGACAGAGACCGGCGAAGAACCGGGTGCCGGAGCCTGACAGCAGAATCAGGCTGATAACCAAAGATATTATATATATGTATCAATATAGAGAAGATTGACTATGAGACTAAAACTATTTATAGACCGCCCCATCCTGTCGTGCGTCATCTCGGTGCTCATACTGCTGGTAGGGATTATCGGACTGACAAACCTGCCGATGGAGCAATACCCGGACATCGCACCGCCTACAGTCATGGTGCA
>CAZYVE010000099.1:0-3046 GCA_964651035.1 uncultured Bacteroides sp. | reverse complement strand
TCACGAAGTTGTTCCCCTAAATCTATTTGCATGGCTGTAAGGGGTTTCAAGAATAGCTGCTCTTTTTTGGAAACAGATTCTGATGGAGCAAACTCTTCTCCTGTGATGCTATCGCGTTTCGTTGTGCCTCCCTGCCTGTTCGGTTCAAAATAAGTGCCATAATTCGCCTCAATTTGGTCAGCAAATTTTGCCATCTTCTTACGATCCCGTTTGGTGAACAAGTCTCCCCATGCCTTGCATAAATTCTCTCCGTTGCGATGCATCAAAGCATCTTCGGACAATTCAATAGAATCTATGGCTATGTATAAAGCCGTGCCATGGGCTTGAAACAGATGAGACTCTATTGTATCAACGCATTTCTTCAGTCGCTGTTGATGAAAAGGAGTATTGGGTGCCAACAGATAGAAGCCGCCTCCAGAGTTATATATCACATTGGCTTGAAACAAATGCAGTTCTTTCAATAAATACCGGACAACTGCATCCGACAATAAATGCAGATAGAACGATCGCCCTTTCAGATTCTTACCGGCATATTTGGAAACAATTTGATATATGTAAGACTGGATTCCACTGAAGTCTGCTCCTATAAGCAAAAAAGGAGACTGTTCCTTATTACCTACATAGTGGCGATAATCAAACAAGCATATAGAGATTGCTGCTGTCGTCTTCAGATGATCGTATAAAGAAACATCAGGAGAATTTATGGTACTAGCCGGAATACATCCTGTGTACTTGTATAACAATGCAAGCAAAGTTTCAGAGAAAGCGACATATGAATTGGCTTTTATAAGTTTAAACTCATTTTTAAATTCATCCCAAAGTTGTGCATAGTTTGGAGACGGGTATGCGGATTGAGGAAAAAAATCTCTGGACAAATTCAATTTATCAACAGGTATATACCTACAATCAGTTTTACCTTTATCATTCTGATGATGTATATCTATTGTTTGCAAAACCGGAATCATGCATTCCCGTTTGAAAGAATCCCAAGTTTTATTCGTTTTATCATCTGAATCAGTAAGAGCCTCTGTTGATTCGCAATCCATACCAGATGAAAGGAAATCTGCTTCCTTGATGAGATTAGCCCATTGGGATATCTCATCACTTTGGAGGTGACAACCTGCTGCTAAATCCAACAAGCCGGAACCATCAGAGGAGAAAATTCTCGAATCCTCATACGATAAGTTCGCAAAAACAGAATGGTAATCGCGGATAAATCGGACTGTCCATAAAACATGTTTATGACTATATCTCTCCGCATTTAATGAGTCATAAGTGGCTTCGTTTTTGAACTGTTCATCCAAATAAGGATTATCCCGGGTACTTCCGCGATCTGCCCATTGATAAAACTTACCTATATCATGTAATAACGAAGCTAAATATATACGTTTTCTTAATTTTTCCATTATGAGAATATAATTTGTAACATATTGGCCCAAATATACATAAAATATATAGAACCAGAAACTTTTGCGTTATTTTTTCACTCGGAATAATGTACCATAACCTATACTGACCCCTTTTCCTAAACCAATATACTCGGGTAAAGACAGATTCGTCTTAAAAACGACACTGAATGTTTTCATACGTACCCCTTTGTACAAACTCCAAGATGAAAAACTTATGTCCAATATCTTACAAGTAATTTCTTGCTCAATATAAAAGCCAATACCTTTAGCAAACGAAAGTATATTTCCAACAAGTTTCTTTTCCAGGAAAGCAATACGTTCACCAACTCCTTCTAAAGCCTGATACTCCTTATAGTTTTTTTCATTGAGCGCCAACCATCTGTTTAGTTTATAAATGAAATTTTCATGCCATATCTGAATTAAAAAATCTTGTGTCCGAATGGAAGATATTTCCATTTTTAGTTCACGTTCTCCAAGCCAGAAATGGAAATCAGATAACGAAAACAGATTGCCAATAGCCTCAACCCCATCTGAAATGCAAACAATAAATGCCTTGTTTTTAAATCGTTTATATTGAATCAAAGGATATGAATAGCGAAATTTCTCGCCAATGTGGTTATGAAATAAAACTATAGAGGATGGCATTTGACTCAATATGGCACCACGAAACAATTCAATCTCGGAAACATGCAATTCATTTCGGAATAGTACATATAATAATTTAGTCTTCATAATCTCGCTTATAATAAACAATCCATTTTAATCATTAGAATATAGCTATTGTTTGTGTACCTCATTGGCAGAGTTAAAAAGGTTACACTGTAAATGAATGTAAGGTTGTATATATCGCTGATTCTATCCAAATTAGCTATGAGAGCTATTGAACTACAACCAACATATATTACAACTTATATGCAATGTTCGCAAAATTCCCCAACATATGCAAGCATGTTGCCTGAAATTTAGTTAGTAAGTCGGATAATATAATCCACTTCTTCGAATCAAGAATGCAACTGCAAATAAAAACATTGCCTATGCTCCGCTTTGGCACATTCACTCCCCTTTCCTTTGCAGGTAAAAAAGAAGGATGAAAGACAAAAGAACGATAAGAAGAACTACTTGGATTGTATCTGACAGGCTACTCATCCCGGCAAGTATCGGAGTTCAACGGGAAAGACTTACAAGAAGATAAGGTTCTGCCCGCTAAAGCAAGGCAGATATTGAAACGACAGAACGATGCCGGAGTTATCATGTTGTCCCGTCATGACCCGGACTATCCGGCACGTCTGCTTAGGATTGGTCCGGATGCGCCATCTCTTGTCCATTTGTCGGGTAACAAGGACTTGCTTCATGCCGACAAGTGTGGGCCGATTGTGGGAACACGTTATGCCGACTGTTCCGGTCTGAATGCTGCCTGTCGGCTGGCACAGCAATTTACATCGGACGTGTTTTATTGTTAGCGGTTTGGCTTTGGGATGCGACACAGCAGCATACTACCTGTACAAGTCTGACATATTCATCGAATAAAATCAAAAACAGTTTCTAAGCATAACTGTGCATTCCCCCTAGCAGGAAGTTCACTCCGAAATAGGTGATTAGCACGCTGAGGAAGGCCAGCACCGAAAACCAGTGGAAGA
>CAZYVE010000098.1:0-3049 GCA_964651035.1 uncultured Bacteroides sp. | reverse complement strand
TCTTATAATGTAGAACAACTCTTATAATCTTGAATCGAATGGGACATCATCAATTGGACAAGTTGGACGAACAAATCCTGAGGTTGATAGCAGATAATGCACGCATTCCTTTCCTTGAAGTAGCAAGAGCCTGCAATGTGTCAGGTGCTGCAATCCACCAACGTATACAGAAGCTTACAAACCTTGGCATATTAAAAGGGTCGGAGTATGTAATAGACCCTGAGAAAATAGGCTATGAGACATGCGCGTATATCGGTATCTATCTGAAAGATCCGGCTTCATTCGATACCGTGGTTCAGAAGCTGGAGGCTATACCGGAGATAGTCGAATGCCATTTCACCACGGGAAAGTATGACATGTTCATAAAATTGTATGCACGCAACAACAACCATCTGCTGAGCATTATACATGACAAACTACAGCCGTTGGGACTGGCTCGTACCGAAACCCTTATATCATTCCACGAAGCCATAAAGAGGCAGATGCAGATATTGCCGCTGGATAATGAAGCTTAGTCAGAGTTTCTTGCGCACGTAGCGCACAAATGAATATGGGTAAGAGTGCCTTTCGTCGGCAGGGTATGCATCCCTGCTTTTTTCATGCCATACGGCCAAGTCGACGGGCGGGAAGTAAGCATCAGCCTGTGGAGACACGGCGTCTATCTCGGTAAGGCATAACTCATCTGCCAGCGGCAAAGCCTGGCGGTAGAGAGTTGCCCCTCCTATTATGTACACATGGCTGTCTGTCCGGCAGTTCTCCAAAGCCTCTTCAATGGAACCGAATACTTCCGCACCGGGCAGGACAAGTCCACGAGCGGTTGACAGGACAATGTTGCGGCGGTCAGGCAGGGCACCTTTGGGCAATGACTCAAAGGTCTTCCTACCCATTATTATCGTATGTCCGGTTGTCAGATTCTTGAAGTGTTTCAAGTCGTTGGGCAGTCGGAAGAGCAGTCTGTTCCGGTATCCTATGGCACCTTTACGGTCTATGGCGGCTATTATGGTCAGCATGAGTAGAAAGATTTGACTGTCAGACGGAAACGGCTCCCTGTATATGCGGATGCGGGTCGTAGTTTACAAGCTCAAAGTCTTCGTAGCTGAAGCTGAAGATATCTTTCACATCAGGATTTATGCGCATCTGTGGCAACTTGCGCGGCTCGCGGGAGAGTTGCAGCTCCACCTGCTCCAGGTGGTTGAGGTATATATGCGCATCACCGAGCGTATGTATCAGACATCCGGGTTTAAGGCCGGTCACCTGTGCCATCATCTGCAGCAACAGCGCGTAGGAAGCTATGTTGAATGGTACCCCGAGAAATGTGTCAGCACTGCGCTGGTACAGTTGTAGACTCAGTCTGCCGTCCGCCACGTAAAACTGGAACAGCAGATGGCACGGCGGCAGGTTCATGTTGGGCAGGTCTGCTACATTCCACGCGCTTACAATGATGCGCCGCGAGTCAGGGTTATGCTTTATCGCATCCACAGCCCCGGCTATTTGGTCGATGAACCCTCCCCGATAGTCAGGCCATGAACGCCATTGGTATCCATATATATGGCCGAGGTCGCCATCGGGGCCGGCCCACTCATTCCAGATGCGCACACCATGCTCCTGCAGGTAGTGCACGTTGGTATCGCCCTGCAAGAACCACAGCAACTCGTAGATAATGGATCTTAGATGCAGTTTTTTTGTTGTTAGACAAGGGAAGCCGTCCGACATGTTAAAACGCATCTGGTGGCCAAATATACTGATTGTTCCGGTGCCGGTGCGGTCACTTTTCCTTACGCCTTCATCGAGTATGCGGCGCAACAAGTCCAAATATTGCTTCATTTCTTGTTTCCTGTTTTTATTAGGGATACACAGCTTACCACGCAAATGTACGTCTTTTCTGCGATAAACAAAGCCATCCCACAATACATATCTCCCCTTTTTCCCGAACATGTACTGCATACGCAGCAAACGTGTAGGCGGCATGCTTAATACATGTATTAAGCACGCTATTGTTCCGACTTCTTGGCTTCCTCCCAAATCCTGTCCATTTCCTCGAGTGGCATGTCGCGCAAGTTTTTTCCTTTCCTGATTGTATGCTGCTCCATATAGGCGAAGCGTCGTATGAATTTCTGGTTGGTGCGTTCAAGGGCATTGTCGGGGTTGATTTTATACAGGCGGGCGGCATTGACGAGGCTGAATATTACGTCACCGAATTCGGCTTCGGCCTTTTCACGGTCCATGTGTCCTACCTCTGTCTGGAATTCTCTTATTTCTTCTTTCACCTTATCCCACACCTGTTCCCGTGTTTCCCAATCGAAGCCCACATTGCTTGCTTTATCTTGTATGCGATAGGCCTTTATCAGTGAGGGCAGTGTAGAAGGCACTCCGCCAAGTACGGTTTTGTTGCCATCTTTTTCTTTAAGTTTGAGTTGCTCCCAGTTTTCTGACACCTGCGTGGCTGTCTCGGCATGAACGTTTCCGAACACGTGCGGATGGCGGTAAATGAGCTTCTCGCATAGACGGTCGCACACATCCTTTATATCAAAATTTCCCGTCTCGTCAGCTATTTTGGCATAGAAGGCGACATGTAGCAGCACGTCGCCCAACTCCTTGCAAATACCCTCCTTGTCGTCACGCATCAGCGCGTCACATAGTTCATAAGTCTCTTCTATTGTATTGGGTCGCAGGCTCTCGTTGGTCTGTTTACGATCCCACGGGCATTTCTCGCGCAGTTCGTCAAGTATGTCAAGGAAACGTCCGAAGGCTTCCATCTGTTCTTGTCTGGTGTGTAACATAATGTTGATTAATTTAATTTCGCGGGCAAAATTAAACAAAATCCATGGAACATATTCACGGGAAGTACATATCTGCACCGCTAAAGTTTCAAATCAGACAATACATTTATATAATGCTATTTGCAATGAAATTAATCTTTGCACAATCTCCCGTAACAATATTCATTTTTTTTGCAATGTTTTTTTTGTAGATGAGAAAATTCATTATATATTTGCCACAGTTAGAGTTCTATTTAATAACCTATGTTTGTTTATCCCTAATTACTTTT
>CAZYVE010000097.1:0-3123 GCA_964651035.1 uncultured Bacteroides sp. | reverse complement strand
GGGCAAGGGCAAGGAGCAGCAAAGCCGATGTCAAAAGGAAATGCTTTTTCATAAATACTTCAATTTTTGGTTTAACGTGTATTATATATGGATGTCATAAATAGCCGGCATCGAGAAGAATAATTACTCTCTGAAATGTTCGCTTCCCCGATCGTAAATCCCGTCTATATAATACTTCCCTTCTTGTTTTACAACCTCGATGCGAAGCGTATCTGTCGATCCATAGGGTTGTCGATAGCTGACATAATAGGCACTTTCTCCCTTCAAAGGAGTGACCTTGAGAGATGAATGGCATGGATATTCAAAATTGAATTTATTAAGCAACAAATCATACCCATCGCATCCATCCTGCAAATAGTGTTCTTCCGCTTCTGAAAATTGCTTCAAGGCCTTATCCGTTAAATATTCTGTGCGGACTGTAGCCAATTCTTGGGACAGGCCGACCGACAGGCTTCCGCTTTTTGCCATGTAAAACTCATAGAAACTTCGGACGAAATCAAGCGGCCGGCTGCGGTCCACCGTAGGGAAGGTGTCGGCACTATACCACAAACTGTCGCCATAGGTCTGCCCAAGATAGTCTGGCACTATATACCCTATGCGAAGTTCTCCGTCTTCACGGACTACCTTTACCGGAATGCGGTTATGGGTACTCTTATCTTCAAAAGTCTGCTCATAGCTCACCATGTACCAATCATTATCCAAGGCTTCGATTTTCAACGATTCACACGAATCCTCGGGAACGTCTTGTGCGCGAATAATAGGGTCCATATCGTAGTCACATCCCATTTTCCATACCCTTTCTTGCATGGCCTTTGTCAGGTATTTGCCATACGAATCGCTATCAATCGGGGAACTGTGAGACAGGCAGGCGCTATAGAATTCTTTCAGCATCTTAATGGCTTCAGAATCAGTAACCGCAGCAGTTGTTTCTGAAGTCTGTTTTTGTGAATCTTGGATGTCCTTAGTGCAGGCCGTCTTTTCTTCATAGGAAACAGTCTCTTTCCCTTTGTCAACTCCACCGCAAGAAGACAGGAAAAGTAAAATGATAGCCGCTATATAAAGATTTAAATTATCCATATCAAGAACTTTGGTTTTCAGGGGCTAAAGTTACGGGAATTTATTGTATGTCAGATGATTCTTTGCAAGAAAGTTACAGAATGACAATTTTTTCGGATTTATTTGCCACCGTTCGCTTCGACACGTTGTACGCGGGCGGGAAACGGGTACAAGACCCGCTTAATACACGTGCTGTGCAGGCGTGCCACATATACTGCCCGGACTGCATATTAATCTGGCTTTTTCAAAATTTCTTATATACTTTCCGAAAGTACTGATATATCATAAAAACATATAAAAACAAACTGTCCGGATTAATTTTATACGGATAAATGAATAATTTTGTGCCCGAAAACTGCACGTGTGATTCCAGTTTCCTGGAAACGGGTACAGTTCAGCGGGTTATACTGCCACGACCGGACTTTTAAATTATACATATAAACACATTAGAAAAAGAGTATGAAGAGTAGATTTGTATTATCACTGGCTTGTTGCCTGGCGCTGTTCAGCAGCTGCAACAGCGGCAACGGCGGTGAAGCGAAAGCCCCCGAGTACGCAGTGATTGTTGCTCAGGCCACCACTGCCAAACTTACAAACAGCTACCCGGCCACCATCCGGGGCAAGCAAGATGTGGAAATCCGCCCTATGGTAAGCGGCTTCATCACGAAACTGCATGTTGACGAAGGCTCCATAGTGAAGAAAGGACAGGTATTGTTCACCATAGACCAGGTGCAATACAAAGCGGCTGTGGAAACAGCACAGGCCGGTGTGGAGACTGCCCGTGCAGCACTGAAAACTCAGAAACTGACTACGGAAAACAACCGTGAACTGAACAAGAGGGGAATAGTAAGTGACTATCAGTTGAGCATGTCGGAAAACGAGCTGGCACAGGCCAAGGCCAACCTGGCTCAGGCTGAGGCATCGCTGGTGCAGGCAAAGCGCAATCTGGAGTACACCGAAGTGACCAGCCCCAGCGACGGAGTGGTAGGCGAAATCCCTTACCGTATAGGAAGCCTGGTAAGCTCGTCGATGACCACACCGATGACCACCGTGTCCGACATCTCGGAGATGTATGCTTACTTCTCCATGACCGAACGCCAGTTGCTGGATATGATACGCGAAGGCGGCTCGATGAGTGAAATCCTGGCCAAACTGCCCAACATCAACCTTCAGCTTATCGACGGCTCCATTTACCCCGACAGCGGACGGGTGGAGACCATCAGCGGCGTGATTGATGCTACCACAGGTGCCGTGGTGATGCGTGCCCTGTTCCCCAACGAGCACAACGTGTTGCGCAGCAATTCTACCGGCAACGTGGTGTTCCCCAACGTGCTGACTGATGTTATTCTCGTCCCGCAGTCGGCTACCACCGAAATCCAGGACAAAAGATTCGTATATGTGTTGCAGCAGGACAATACGGTGAAGAATACGGAGATTACAGTATATAAGTATGACGACGGCGAGAATTTCTATGTGACCGGCGGCATGAATCCGGGCGACAGAGTAGTGATAGAAGGTGTGCAATCCCTGCAGGACGGGCAAGCCATAACGCCTATCACGTCGGCCGAGAAAGAGGCTGCTTACCAACAGGCAATGCAAGACCAGAAGGAAGGAAATATACAGACTGCATTCCAATAAAAAAACAATGTTTTATACGGTTAGCGGCTAAAGGGGGCAAACTCTCATGCCTGTCCCGCCTGCCGCCGGCCTTTAATCCTGTTTAAGAACCAAATATGAAATTAGATAGATTTATTAACCGTCCGGTACTGTCAACGGTTATTTCCATACTGTTGGTTATCTTGGGCTTCATCGGCTTGGCTACGCTGCCCATCACACAGTATCCGGACATCGCACCTCCTACAGTGAACGTGAGTGCGACTTACACGGGTGCCAATGCCCAAACCGTACTGAATGCAGTGGTGGCTCCGCTGGAAGACCAGATAAACGGTGTGGAGAACATGATGTACATGACTTCCAGCTCCAGCAACAACGGTTCTGCCGACATTACCATTTATTTCAACCAGGGCACCGACCCCGACATGGCGCAGGTGAACGTGCAGAACCGCG
>CAZYVE010000096.1:0-3223 GCA_964651035.1 uncultured Bacteroides sp. | reverse complement strand
ATAGCATTAAATCGACAATCAGCCCACATTTAGCCGTCATAATTGCGTCCATGTGCTCCATGTATTTCCTAAACGCAAGGGCAATGACGTACTGTCGACACAACCCGACACATGCAATTGCGTTGTTGATTGACAGTCCAAACATGCTTATACATACGTATATGCCGATTGCCCTCTCCTGTTCAGGGTGATGCGGGAGATACGTATGTGTCATAATAAGACTCCCCGCCTGCACACGAGGTGCGGGCGGGGAGCTTGATTATTAAGCAAGAGATGTTGATAGCTTAATTAAAGAAACTGTAACTCATTACTGTTTCAAATTCCTGCAGTACAGCTACAGAAATGTTTGATTTCGTCACCGTGGTGTAGTTACCGTCTCCGTAATAGGCTTCCAACCAAGCATTCAAAGCTGCTATAAAAGCATCAATGTCAGGAGTATAGTTATTGTTTACAAAACTTGCAAATCTACCAACAAAAGCATCTAATGTATTAATGGAATAAGAACTATTAAAGTTAGTATTAGCCATCAAAGTTGTAAATGCAGATTTCACATCATTAGCAGCAACATTCACTTCGGTTATATCAGGCGTATATGTCACTTCTTCCAGTACATTACCTGTGAAGCTTCCTTGTTCACCTGTAGTCGGATTGATCTGATTCAGGCTCTTGTAGGTCACAGTATAATCACTTGCAACAGTTATCTTCCCGTAGTTTTCGATGGAGGCTATCGTAGCATCCGTTTGGAATACTATTGTGCCTTCGTTGTACAGGGTATCCACACCGGTGAGGTCAGTCTTCGGAGTCGTTGCGGATGTGACGTTCAGCGTGGCACCGCTTTCTACCGTAATGTCCGTAGTCTCGACGTCGGTCATGGTGTTGTCGCCGCTCACTGCGGTAACGCTTGCCACAGTACTATTAGAACCGCCTTTAATATTTACGATGCTGCCGTCTGCAAGCTCAATGGCGATATCCGACAGGCTGCTCAACTGTGTACTACCACTTGGGTTGTAACGGTCGTTATCACTTGAGGAAGCCGAGGCATTCAAATCCAATACCGTTCCGTCGGTTATAATCAGGGTATTGACACTTGCATATTCCTGGTTGCCGCTGGTTGCAATCAGCGTGTTTATCTTGCCTATTGTTCCAGAATCGCTGTCTGCTACCTCGTAAGCGATGACACCTTCATTGCCGCTGCTTGGATATACGTATGCACCATATTCCACGATAACACGGCCGTTGGAGTTGTCAAGAGCCTTGCTGTTTTGTGTGCTGATAGAAGCCAATGCACCTGCCTTGATTGTTCCGTTGTTGGTGATATTAGCATCGATAGCCTTTGCCTCAATGGGGGCGAATACCAATGTTGCGCCTTCAGCTATGACAATCGTTGCGTTCCCTTCAGTATTCAGATTTTCAGGCCATTCTACATCGCCAGTGATGGTCATCTTTCCGCTTCCGCTGGTAGTAACAGTGATTGCTATATCGTTTGGAACTTCGATTTTACCATTGAACTCTACGTCGGCGGTCAGGTTGAAGACATTGGGTGTCACGTTCTCTGCACCAAGGATGTCCGTCATTGCATCATACAGGCTTACCAGGTCGTTCCATTGCTCCACAGTCTTGATGTCTCCGGTGTAGATATCGAGATTATTCAACAGCAGCTCTACCGGCAATCCCAGCGGGCTCCATACATTGCTGCTGTTCCTGAGAATCTTGGTCAGTGATGTGGCACCGTCGGTATTCGAGGAGCTCAATGCAGTCTTCAGCTTCGCGGCAAATGCAGTATTTGTCTCGCTGGTTCCATTATATACACCGAAGCATCCCAATGTGTATTTCAGTGTGTTGTCACTGTTCAGGCGGCCTACGTAAACATAAGCGTATGGGTATTCATCATCAGCGTATGATATGCCATTCTGTATGGGGAATGCGAAGGCACGCAACTCATTTGCTGAAGCCAGCGTGAAGTCCGGATTCTGGATGGTGGTTTCGATGTAGTTGTACGCTGTTGTAAAGTCCTCCAAATATCTGTAGCCTGTAGTAGCAGTACCACTAGCTGACCGGGTAGCTATGGCTGCGGCGTCATCCAGAGCCTCACGTGTTGCGTCATAATCTATATCACCTGCAGCATCCCTCTGCACTTTGGGGATTCTGCTTGGAATCAAGCTTCCTCCGTCGATGAATACATTGTTACCACTGTTATCATCGTCTGCATATACGCGCAATGCGGTGATGTTCAATTCCTTCAGGAAAGCGCCGTAGCCTGTGGCAGCTGCGATTTGCTCTTCAGGAGTGGCTGTCACTTTCAGCACGTTGACTGCCGGGGAGAGGTAGAACTCCTTGGTCAGAGTGTTGTTCTCGTCTACAGCTTCGTTTGCGCTGATGAAGTCCTGTGCAGAAATGTGCAGGGCGTTGTTCAGCGCGTCATCGTCGAAGTCCGTAGTCTGCGGAGTACCGTTTGCGCTGATATCCATAGCCTTTACGGCTCCCAACTTCTTGTATGGGAAATAAACGAAATATGCTCCCTGGTACACATCGGTCGTGGTAGAGAATGCGCCGTTACCTTGATAGGTAAAGATGTGGTTGGCGTAAATTTGGTCATAAGTATAATTCCATGTGCCGCTATTCCATGTTGTATAACTCTGTTCGTCAGTAATTTGAGCACTTGAGAATCTGTACCATGCCAGTCCGAGTTGGTCGCTGGCTTCCCAACCGTTTGCATCTACACGGGTAGTGGCGCTGCTTCCGTTGGTAACGATGTTCATGCCGTGGCTCACCAGGTCGGCACCTATTACTTCACTGCTTCCCGTGCCGGCATTCAGGCTGCTTTCAAGCAAGTACTCGTCGTTTTGGCACGCAACGAGGCAAGATGCCAATGCCGCTACACTTAATAAAATTTTTGCTTTCATATTTTCACTGTATTTATTAATAAAACTGTTCCTTATAAAAGATGATATTGATTAAAGGTCCTCACCCATTTGAGGCGGATTTACCGCGGTGGCCGCAAATCCTTTTTCCACCTGCACCTCCAGAACCTCTACTTCCGGAGCCACATACAATTCAATCATTTCTTTCTTTTCCATAATCATACATTTGTTTAAAGGGTTTATAAATATGTTTGTCGAAAATCCGCAATGACGGGGCTTACACGCTCAGCCACAATACTTTAAGGTAACAGAATTTCCCCCAATACGGATTGATGGTAAAAGAAACGGACAAACGGGGTGTG
>CAZYVE010000095.1:0-3228 GCA_964651035.1 uncultured Bacteroides sp. | reverse complement strand
AAAATCATACAGAAACACCCAAGGATGACCGTTATATTTGTGACGGCATGAATGGTTTCGAACGTAATATAAAGCGTGTGAGCGATTGCCTGCTTGCAACAATGGCCCTTGTGCTATTTTCCCCTCTTTTCCTGATATGTTATATTGCCGTAAAGAGGGAAGATGGAGGCCCGGCCATTTACAAACAAGAACGCATAGGGCGTTTCGGTCGGCCTTTTTATATATATAAATTCCGTAGTATGCGGATAGATGCGGAGAAAGACGGCCCGGATTTATATCGGGGAATATGTGACAGTCGTTTGACTAAAGTCGGTAAATTCCTCCGAGAACATCACTTGGACGAATTGCCGCAGTTGTGGAATGTTTTTGTAGGACAGATGGCTTTTATTGGTCCGCGTCCGGAACGTAAATATTACATAGATAAAATAATGGAACGTGATCCTCGTTATCGTTATTTATATCAGATAAGGCCCGGTGTGACTTCGTATGCTACTCTGTACAATGGGTATACTGATACAATGGAGAAGATGCTCAGACGTCTGCGTTATGACTTGTTTTATTTGGAGCATCGTTCTTTGTGGCTCGATTTCAAAATATTGTTCAATACGTTCATAAACATACTTTTCGGAAAGAAATTCTGAGAGTTATGCTTTGAAATATAAGATAAATACAAAAAATGAGTGAATTGAATCCGATTCGGTTGGCCCATCAAACGCTTGTTGCGTTAAAAAGCCAATTGTATTTTGACATCGGAAAAGAAAACGATTACCTGTATCATGGACAAAACAATTTTATCGGTGTTCATATCAAAGACCAATTGCAGAGCTCCTTTTCACTGTGCGCGGTTTGGTGATATACGGAGAAGTACATTTATAAGCCTTGTCTGATTCACTGAAATACAAGACCGTCAAAGGTGTCGGCTGGAGTTTTGTTGACAATGTTGCCAACCAGGGAGTGACATTCTTAGTGGGGCTGGTACTCGCCAGACTGTTGACTCCTACGGAATATGGTATGATGGCTATGATTACGATATTCATAGCCGTTTCAAATTCCATTGTAGACAGCGGTTTCTCCAATGCACTTATACGCAAACTTGATGCGAAACGGATAGACTACAATACAGTATTCTTCTTCAATATGGCGGTCAGCCTGCTGCTGTATGTAGCTCTTTTCTTCGCGTCACCTGCCATAAGTGCCTTTTTCGGCCAGCCGCTGTTGCTTGACATAACTCGCGTCATCGGTTGGGTGCTTGTCATCAATGCCCTGGCTATCATACCGAGGACGTTGTTCGTCAAGGATGTCAATTTCAAGGTGCAGACCAAGGTATCGCTTATAGCTTCCGTGTCAAGTGGGGTGATAGGCATAGGTATGGCCTTGGCCGGATTTGGTGTATGGAGCATGGTGGGACAACAGTTGACGCGCCAGTTGCTGAATACACTTTTCCTGTGGATTTATAGCAAATGGCGTCCTGCGTGGGAGTTCTCCGTGCAAAGTTTCCGGGAACTGTTCGGTTTCGGGTCAAAGTTATTGCTGTCAGGATTACTTGATACGGTATTCAAGGAAATATATTCATTGGTCATAGGACGATGTTACAGTGCTGCCCAATTGGGGCAATATACGAGGGCAGACCAATTCAAGCAGATATTCTCCAGCAATTTGACTTCAGTCATCCAAAGGGTCAGTTATCCTGTCCTTGGTTCCATTCAAAACGAGCCGGAACGGCTGCGCGAAGGATATCGTAAGATAATAAAATGTACAATGCTTATTACCTTTGCCTGCATGCTGGGTTTGGCAGCAGTGGCAAAACCACTGATTATAATTCTAATAGGGGAGAAGTGGCTTATGGCTGTCCATTTCCTGCAAATCATCTGCTTCTCGGGTATGCTCTACCCGCTCCATGCAATCAACCTGAATATCCTGCAGGTAAAGGGCCGTTCGGATTTGTTCCTGAAACTGGAGATAATAAAGAAAATCATTGCTGTGGGGCCTATTTTGTTAGGTATCTTTTACGGTATTGAATGTATGCTGTGGGGCAGTGTTTGTACTTCAGTTATTGCGTATCTGTTAAACAGTCACTATTCAGCCAACCTGATAAAATACTCGACCAAGGAGCAAATCAAGGATATCTTGCCGACTTTCCTGGTCTCATTTGTAACTGCCGCAGTTATGTGGATAATATCATTGCTGGATATTTCTGTTTATATCATGCTACCTGTCCAGATAATGGTGGGAGTCTTTATAGCATTGCTTATTTATGAAAAAGTTAAGCCGGTAGAGTATGTAGAAGTACGCAAGCTCTCCCTTGGCTTAATTAAACGAAACAAATATGGAAAATAAAGTAATCACGGTTACCTCGCCGTTGCTTCCTTCTCTGGATGAACTGATGCCCTATCTGCAGGATATCTGGAGCCGCAGATGGTTGACCAACAACGGCCATTACCACCGAGAACTGGAGAAAGCTTTGTGCGAGTATCTCAAAGTGCCTTACATCAGCCTGTTTACCAACGGCACTCTGCCGCTGATATGCGCATTGCAGGCATTGCGCATTACGGGCGAAGTCATAACCACTCCTTACAGCTTTGTGGCCACTACCCACGCTTTGTGGTGGAATGGTATCAAACCTGTATTTGTGGACATCGACCCTGAGACCTGTAACCTTGACCCCGACAAGATAGAGGCCGCCATAACCCCCAGGACAACGGCTATAATGCCCGTGCATGTGTATGGCAAGCCATGTGATACGGGGCGCATACAGGAGATTGCCGACAAATACGGATTGAAAGTCATCTACGATGCCGCCCATGCCTTCGGAGTGGAACTGAATGGTCGTTCCGTGTTGGAGGCCGGCGATATGTCTACCTTGAGTTTCCATGCCACGAAAGTATATAATACGTTGGAGGGCGGAGCATTGGTTTGCCACGATGAGAAGACGAAGAAGCGCATCGATTACCTGAAGAACTTCGGTTTTGCCGGTGAGACAGAAGTAGTTGCTCCCGGCATCAACAGCAAGATGGACGAGGTGCGCAGTGCCTACGGCTTGTTGAACCTGCGTCAGGTGGATGCAGCCATAGAGGCGCGCCACGGGGTAGCCATGAAATACCGTGAGGCCTTGCGAGGTGTGAGAGGCATACGCGTGATGGAAGACATGCCGGGAGTGCGGCACAATTATTCTTATTTCCCTATATTCGTGGATTCGGAAGAATATGGCATGACACGCGACGCGCTCTA
>CAZYVE010000094.1:0-3610 GCA_964651035.1 uncultured Bacteroides sp. | reverse complement strand
ACGTGGTGGCCAAGGCATGGCGTGCCGCCCAACTGGGTTTCCGCATCATGATTGACTTTCACTACAGCGACACATGGGCCGACCCCTCATCGCAATATAAACCAGCCGCATGGGAGGGACTTTCGCTGGAAGAACTGAAGGATGCCATTACCGAACATACCACCGACGTACTAACCGCCCTGTCGCAACTGGGCATCTCGCCGGAATGGGTACAGGTGGGTAACGAGACAGGCCCCGGAATGCTGTGGGATACCGACGCCTCGCTCAGCGGTGCAACATACGATGTAGAGGCAGACGGCACAACCTATCCGGCCAACACAGCCAACTACGCCGCTTTCATTACCACCGGCAGCCAGGCCGTGAAGCAGGTGTGTCCTGATGCCAAGGTCATCGTGCATCTGCAGGAAGGCGAAAACAACAGCCTCTACCGCTGGATATTTGACATGCTCGAAGAATACGGAGCCGAATATGACGTCATTGGAATGTCGCTCTACCCTGAAGCAGATACCTGGCAGACCATGCTGGATGCCTGTATGGAGAATATGGATGATGTATCCTCGCGCTATGACAAGGAAGTCATGATATGCGAGGTCGGCATGGATTGGGAGGAAGAGGAAGCTTCGCTGAACCTGCTGACGGAGTTGCTGGAACGTTCGAGCGAACTGTCGTATTGCCTTGGGGTATTCTATTGGGAACCGGAATCTTATGGGGGATGGAACAGCTACTACAAAGGTGCCTTCGATGACGATGGCCGTCCTACCTCTGCTTTGGATGCCTTCAAATAGGAACAGGCCGGAAGAATGCCGGTACATAGAAAACGGTATACCATTTGCAGTTATTCCCGATTATTGCGTTATTTGTAGGGCAAACCTATGACACATATTTTCAATATCCATGACATGAAAACAAGACTATGCACCCTCGTGGTGGCAATCATGCTGGTGGCTCCGCTATGGGCACAGCGCAGCGAAACGCTGCTTGAAGAAGGTTGGAAATTTACCAAAGGCGACATACCAGGGGCAGAAAGCCCCACATACGATGACAGTAAGTGGCAAACGATCACTGTGCCCCACGACTGGGCCATCTACGGGCCTTTCAGTCGTGACAACGACTTACAGAATGTAGCAGTCACCCAGAACTTCGAGAAGGAAGCATCCGTCAAGACCGGACGCACCGGTGGACTGCCTTACGCCGGTGTGGGATGGTATCGAACTTCTTTCGAGGTACCCGCCGGGAAACAGGCCTCATTGGTGTTCGACGGCGCCATGAGCGAAGCCCGCGTCTACGTCAACGGACAGGAAGTCTGCTTCTGGCCTTTCGGCTACAACTCCTTCCACTGTGATGTTACCCCCTACATCCATAGTGACGGTACACCGAACACGCTGTCCGTGCGCTTGGAGAACCTTCCACAATCATCGCGATGGTATCCCGGTGCCGGATTGTACCGTAACGTCCGGCTGGTATTGACAGACACCGTACACGTGCCGGTATGGGGAACGCAGCTTACCACACCATACGTGTCTGAAGAATATGCCTCCGTCTGCCTGCGCACCACTCTTGAAGGAATCGATGGCAAAGACATCCGCATTGTCACAGACATTGTAGACCCCGACGGGCAGACTGTGGCAACGAAGGACCACACGCGCCGCATCAACGCAGGCATTCCTTTCGAACAGAATTTTCTTGTGGAGAATCCTTTGCTATGGTCGCCGGAAACGCCTTATCTATACAAAGCCATATCGAAAGTGTATACAGACGGCATACAGACTGACGAATATATCACGCGCTTCGGTATCCGCAGTATAGACATCGTGGCCGACAAAGGCTTCTTGCTGAACGGGAAGCCACGCAAATTCCGCGGAGTATGCAACCACCACGACCTCGGCCCGCTTGGTGCTGCTGTCAACACGGCTGCCCTGCGACGCCAGCTCACCCTGCTGAAGGACATGGGGTGCGACGCCATCCGCACCTCGCACAATATGCCGGCTCCCGAACTGGTGGAGCTCTGCGACGAGATGGGCTTCATGATGATGTTGGAACCGTTTGACGAATGGGACATAGCCAAGTGCGAGAATGGCTATCACCGCTTCTTCGACGAATGGGCAGAGAGGGATATGGTGAACATGCTCCGCCAATACCGCAACCATCCGTCGGTGGTGATGTGGAGCATCGGCAACGAAGTGCCTACCCAGTGCAGTGCCGAAGGCTACAAGGTGGCTGCTTTCCTGCAAAACATCTGCCACCGCGAAGACCCTACACGCCCCGTCACCTGCGGCATGGACCAGGTGTCGTGTGTGCTCGACAACGGTTTTGCCACGCTGCTCGATGTCCCGGGCTTCAACTACCGCACTTTTCGCTATCTCGAGGCATACGACTTGTTGCCGCAGTCGGTGGTACTTGGCTCGGAAACGTCTTCCACAGTGAGTTCGCGCGGCATCTACAAGTTTCCTGTAGAACAGAAGAAAGATGCCCGATACGATGACCACCAGTCGTCCTCCTACGACGTGGAGTGCTGCGCGTGGTCCAACGTTCCCGACGAAGACTTTGCATTGGCCGACGACTATCCCTGGACCATGGGACAATTCGTATGGACGGGATTCGACTATTTGGGCGAACCGTCACCTTATGACACCGACGCCTGGCCCAGCCATAGCTCCCTCTTCGGCATTATCGACCTGGCGTCGATACCCAAAGACCGATACTACCTCTACCGCAGCCTGTGGAATAAAGAATCGCACACCCTTCATATCCTGCCCCACTGGACATGGCCGGGACGGGAAGGTGAAAACACCCCGGTATTTGTCTATACCGACTATCCCGAGGCCGAACTCTTTGTCAACGGCAAAAGCCAAGGCAGGCAACACAAACTGACGGCCGCCGAAAGCAAGGCTGCGGAGAACAGTGACCCTTTCGCCCTGCAACGCCGCTATCGCCTGATGTGGATGGATGTGGCCTATGAGCCGGGTGAGCTGAAGGTGGTGGCTTACGATGCCGACGGCAATGCCGCAGACAGTCTGGTAGTGCACACTGCCGGCAAGCCTCATCACATAGAGTTGGTAGCCGACCGTACATGCCTGGATGCCGACGGCAAGGACCTGGCCTACATCACTGTGCGCGTGGTAGACAAAGACGGCAACCTATGCCCTGCCGACAGCCGCCTCATCCGGTTCAGCGTGAAAGGTTGCGGCAGCTTCCGCGCGGCAGCCAACGGCGATGCCACATGCCTCGACCCTTTCCACCTGCCGCAGATGCATGTATTCTCCGGCCAGCTGACAGCCATCGTACAAAGCGGCAGCCAGGCGGGGGAAATCGTGTTTGAAGCCAAGGCCGCAGGTGTGAAATCCGGACGGGTAACACTGGAAGCCGTGCGCTGACGGACAGTCCCGCACAAATTCGCTCTAATGTCTCCCATCTTTGTCCGGCGGGAGACAAAGCATCCCGCCCTTCTCCACGACGGGGAGAGGGACGGGACGAAACGTTCCACCTTGCCTTTCTCAAAGTAGTACTTCGAGGCGGTCGAAGTACTACTTCGGGAAACGGAGCCCGTGTGGTTGCTTATTCGCTCTTCTTCAGCGTGGGCAGGGTGTTGCCTGTGAGGATTTCGTACTGC
>CAZYVE010000093.1:0-3821 GCA_964651035.1 uncultured Bacteroides sp. | reverse complement strand
ACAACGAAGCTGCCGCCAAGGCCGGTACGTATGTCATGTCGGATACATTCGTGCAATACATAGACAAAGTGTGCAAAGAGATGGAGGACAAGGAATAATCTCGGAAGTCGCGTCACGATAATAACCTTCAACACCAACGCTTTATGCCAGAATCGAATTTCGTAGATTATGTGAAGATATACTGCCGCTCAGGAAAGGGAGGGCGAGGCTCTGTCCATATGCACCGTGCCAAGTACATGCCCAAGGGAGGTCCCGATGGAGGCGACGGCGGACGCGGAGGTAATGTCATACTTCGTGGTAACCGCAATTATTGGACATTGCTGCATCTGAGATATCAGCGGCACGTGCTGGCTGAACATGGTGAAAACGGTTCGAAGAACCGCAGCAGCGGACGTGACGGTGAAGACAAGATAATAGAAGTACCATGCGGAACCGTGGCCTACGATGCCAATACTGGCGAATACTTATGCGACGTGACAGAGCATGGTCAGGAAGTCATATTGTTGCGCGGCGGCAGGGGAGGATTGGGTAACTGGCACTTCCGCACTCCGACGCGACAGGCACCGCGCTTTGCGCAGCCCGGAGAACCTATGCAGGAACGGATGGTGATACTGGAACTGAAGCTGCTGGCAGATGTAGGTCTCGTCGGATTCCCCAACGCGGGAAAGTCTACACTCTTGGCCACTCTTTCATCTGCACGCCCCAAAATAGCCGACTACCCATTCACTACACTCGTACCAAATCTTGGCATAGTACCCTGGCGAGAAGGCAGGTCGTTCGTCATGGCCGATATACCGGGCATTATAGAAGGGGCAAGCGAAGGTCGTGGGCTTGGACTAAGATTCTTGCGGCATATTGAGCGAAATTCGTTGTTGCTCTTCATGGTGCCGGCTGACAGTGACGACATAAGACACGAATATGAGATTCTGCTCAATGAGCTGCATACATTCAACCCGGAGATGATGGATAAACAGCGTGTATTGGCCATCACCAAATGTGACTTGTTGGATAGCGAAATGATGAACGAGATAGAAGAAGCTCTGCCGACAGACGTACCACACATATTTATATCTTCTGTCAACGGACTTGGAATTGAGGCATTAAAAGACATTCTTTGGACTGAACTTAACAGTGAGAGTAATAAACTGGATGGACATACGAACTCTATAACCCACCGTCCAAAAGACATTGCTATTCTCCATAGCGAACTTGAAGAAGAAGGCGAATCCGATAGTCTCATCATTGACGACTTAGAGGATATAGAGTACTTCGATTACGATGAAGAGGATTGGAGCAAATAGTTTTAGGTGTATAGTTCATTTTCATTTTTATTTCATGATACTTCCGCTCTGGTTTTAATAAAATTGTGGTATAGATTATTTTTCTGGTTACCTGCGGAAACCGAAAGAAAATAAATCAGATCGTTCCGTTTTTCCCATAGTATCTTTCTCTGATTATCCAGCTCGGCTGTGATAACCTACTTGTTAGGCGTATATCTTATATGAATATTTTTCATATCGGTTGTTAGTCTTCTCTTATCTTACCTATAAATAGGGATTTTGCGCTCCGTAAAACAGATGCAAATACCAATAAATGGTGATTGCAGTTATTGCAAAGGCTTCCTACTTTTGTAACGAATTTAATTTTTAAACGATTACAATTATGGAAACTATTATCAACAAACAACTTCCTGAATTCAAAGTTCAGGCATTTCAAAATGGAAGTTTCAAAACGGTTACTAACGAAGACGTGAAAGGTAAATGGGCAATATTCTTTTTCTACCCAGCAGATTTTACCTTTGTCTGTCCGACAGAATTGGAAGACATGGCCGAAAACTACGAGAAATTCCAATCTATGGGCGTAGAGGTGTATTCTGTAAGTACTGATTCGCATTACGTACACAAGGCGTGGCACGATGCTTCTGAGACAATTCGTAAAATAAAATACCCAATGTTGGCTGACCCCACCGGGGCTTTGTGCCGTGCTTTCGGGGTTATGATAGAAGAAGATGCAATGGCCTATCGTGGTACATTCTTGGTGAATCCGGAAGGCGAGATCAAACTGGCTGAGGTACAGGACAACAGTATCGGACGCAATGCAGCCGAGCTGCTCCGGAAAGTGGAGGCAGCTCAGTTTGTAGCTACACACGATGGTGAGGTGTGTCCGGCCAAATGGAAGAAGGGGGCCGCAACTTTGAAGCCCAGTATTGATCTTGTAGGCAAAATCTGATTATGTTGGAGCATGATATATTAACTCAAGTGCGGGATGTTTTCCTGCACTTGAACTCCGATTATGTTTTCCATGTCTGCTATGACCCGCGTCATGAATCATCGGAAGATCTCATAGAATTTATAAAAGATGTGGCATCCTGCTCCGACAGGTTGTCTTGCCTGTTGGACAAAGTGGATGATGGTAGATTGGAATTCGCTATTGAGAGGAACGGCTGTGATCTCGGTGTAAAGTTCAGAGGGATTCCTTCCGGGCACGAGTTTACGTCTTTGTTGCTCGCAGTACTCAATGCTGACGGCAAAGGGAAAAATATGCCTGACAGTGCGATGGCTGAACGTATAGCATCGCTGAACGGACCTATAAACCTGCGGACTTATGTTTCGTTGACATGTACAAATTGCCCTGACGTTGTGCAATCCCTTAATGTGATAGCTTTGATGAACTCGCAGGTAACGCATGAAATGGTGGACGGAGCTGCTTTCCCCTCGGAGGTTGAGGCTATGAGAGTGCAGGCTGTGCCCTCTGTTTATGCAAACGGAAAGCTGCTGCATGTAGGACGCGGTTCTTTGGGTGAACTGTTACAGAAACTGGAAGAGACTTTTAGCTCCTGTCTGCAGGCCACAGCCTCTGAGGCTCCCAAGAAATATGACATACTCGTACTTGGCGGAGGACCTGCCGGTATTTCTGCTGCAGTCTATTCTGTAAGAAAGGGACTGAATGTCGCTCTTATTACAGAAAATGTAGGTGGGCAAGTAAAGGAGACTGTTGGTATAGAAAATTTGATTTCAACACCTTATATTACAGGAACACAACTGGCAGCCTCGCTTCGCAACCATTTGGAACAATATGCCGTAACTCTGTACGAAAATCGCAGGATAGAGTCTGTACAACTGGAGGGAGATATCAAAACAGTACGTGTTAACGGAGGAGAAGAATTCGCTGCAGCGGCACTGATTATCGCTACGGGAGCAAGTTGGCGCCGTCTGAATGTGGTTGGCGAGAGTGAATACATAGGGCGTGGCGTAGCCTTTTGCCCGCATTGCGACGGTCCATTCTATAAAGGAAAGCATGTGGCTGTAATAGGGGGAGGAAACTCCGGCATTGAAGCAGCCATAGACTTGGCCGGTATATGTAGTAAGGTGTCGGTCTTCGAGTTTATGAACACGTTGAAAGCTGATAAAGTCTTGCAGAGTAAGGCACGAAGTCTGCCTAATATAGAGATATTCACTTCTTCACAAACATTGAAGGTTGAAGGAGATGGAGAGAAAGTAACAGCCATACAAGTACGAAACAGGCAAACGGGCGAAGAATATGAATTCCCGCTGGATGCCATCTTTATTCAAATAGGTCTCATAGCTAACAGCGGGCCGTTCCGTACAGCACTTCTCACATCGCAGACCGGCGAAATCAAGACAGACGGTGCTTGTCGTACTTCCCTGCCGGGTGTTTATGCTGCAGGTGACGTATCAGATGTACCATACAAACAGATTATCATTGCTATGGGGGAAGGTGCCAAGGCGGCTTTGTCTGCATTCGAGGACATGGTGAAAGGTGTCATTCCAAACAAAATTATTCTTTGATTAATTCAAAAC
>CAZYVE010000092.1:0-3840 GCA_964651035.1 uncultured Bacteroides sp. | reverse complement strand
GGAAGTTTTGTCGGAACATATCAGGCTTTTTCTTTGGACATGTACTACTCGCGTGGGGAATGCGTGCGAGGCATGCGCAGTATATGTTTCCCTAAACCGGGTCTACGTCGTAATAAATCATGGTGGAGCGAAAACGCTCATCCTCAGCCATCCACTGTTGTACCTGCCTCAGCAGGGTGCGAACCCGCGACATGGTTGCGTTGACCTCAACCTTGAGCATAATCTTGCGTATGTGCATCATCTGTATGCGGGCTACCGGCGGTTTGTCCGGTCCCAGCACGCGGTTGCCGAATATGGAGCGGAGCCGTTCTGCCGCAGCACAGGCTGTGAGTTCAAGGGCATGTTCGTCACGGTTTTTCAGGTAGACATATATCAGTCTGTGATATGGAGGGTAGCGGAACAATTGGCGTTCGGCAAGCTGTTCTGCCGCCATGCCCTCGTAGTCGTTGGTCATAACCCGAGCGATAAGCGGGTGGCCGATGTTGCGGGTCTGCAGATATACCGTGCCCTGCCGTTCCCGTCTCCCTGCTCTTCCGGCCACCTGAGCCATCAGTTGGAAAGCACGTTCGTAGGCACGAAAGTCGGGATAATTGAGCATTGTATCAGCATCGATTATTCCTACCGTGCTCACACGGTCGAAATCCAGCCCCTTTGACACCATCTGCGTCCCTATCAGGATGTCAGTCCGCCCCTTTTGGAAATCGGATATGATATGCTCGTATGCCGTCCTTGTGCGTGTAGTGTCCAAGTCCATCCTCGCCACCTTCGCTTCGGGGAACAAGGCTTTTACATCATCTTCCACTTTTTCTGTGCCAACTCCCCTGTGGCGTAAGTCAAGGCTCTCACAGGCAGGGCACTGTCTTGGTACAGGCGTGGTGAAACCGCAGTAGTGGCACGTCATACGGTTGAAGCCTTTGTGGTAGGTTAGGCTGACATCGCAGTTGGGGCATCGTGGCACCCACCCGCAGACATGGCACTCAAGCATGGGAGCGAATCCCCTCCGGTTTTGGAACAGTATTACCTGGTTGCCTTGCGACAAGGCTTCGCGCATGGCAGCGATGAGTGTTGGCGCGAAGTTGCCATCCATGCGTTTTTTCCGCCTCAGTTCTTTTATGTCTATTGGAATAATATGTGGCAGTTGCACCTCGCGATATCTGGAACTCAAGCTTACCAGGCCGTATTTGCCCGTATTTGCATTGTGCCACGTCTCTATGGCTGGGGTGGCGCTGCCAAGCAGTGTCTTGGCATGGCTGTATTGTGCAAGCATTATGGCGGCATTGCGCGCATGATATCGCGGTGCAGGTTCTTGCTGTTTGTAGCTGGCTTCATGCTCCTCGTCCACAATGACAAGTCCCAGCCGACGGAATGGCAGGAATATGGAAGAACGCACGCCAAGCACCACATCGTAAGGGTGGTCGGACAGTTGGCGCAGCCATACCTCCACCCGCTCGGCATCGGGAAATTTTGAATGGTAGATACCGAGCCTGTTGCCGAAATGCTGTCGCAGACGTTCCGTTATTTGTGTGGTAAGGGCAATCTCAGGCAAGAGGTAGAGTACCTGCTCTCCTCTTCGCAATGCCTTGTCGATGAGGTGTATGTATATTTCCGTCTTGCCGCTGGAAGTAACACCGTGCAGCAGGCATACGTTGTGGGCGGAAAAGGAGGCTTGTATTTGTTCGAATGCTTGTTGCTGTTGCGGACTTAAGGTATTGAGTGGCAGCAGGGGACGGTCTTCGTCGTGATTGTCAAGCCTCCCGACTTCACGGTTAAATATTTCCACGATGCCTTTATCCGACAACCCGGAGAGAACGGATGGGGTTGATTGTGCATACCGTAGCAGTTCGGCCTTGGGAATGCCATCCTGTTGTCCGCAATGTTCCGTAAGTTCAAGCAGCTTCAGCAGTAAAGACATTTGTTTGGGAGCCCGGCGCTGCAGTTCGTCAAGACAGAAATGCATCCGACGTTCGTTGGCAAAAGCCGGTGACAGCCGTACATGTGCTTCTGTCTTGGGACGGTAAGACTTGCGCAGTTCTTCGGTTACGTAAATCGCTTTTTTGCGGAGAAGAGAGTTGATTACTGACATGATGCCGCGCATCCCGCTTGCTTTCTCCAGGCGGGTAATACTTTGGGCTGGCTTCCGGGTCAGCAGGTCGTAGACTTTCTGTTCGCGGTCGGTCAACGGGACGGAGGCTTCATAGTCGGGGTTTATGTCTATGACGGTCTCGCTCTCTATCTTCATGCCTGATGGAAGTGCTGCTTTGTATACGTCTCCGAGAGTGCACAAATAATAATCCGCCAGCCATTCCCAGAAGTCCAACTGGCCGGGCAGCAATACGGGGTGTCTGTCTAGTATGGCAGCCACTTCCTTCAGTTCATATCCGGTGGGGCGGTCGGAATGCACGTGATGCACTATGGCTGTGTAGAACTTCCGCTTGCCGAACGGTACCACCACGCGACATCCGGACTCCACGCTATCAGCTGCTTGTGCCGGCAACGCGTAAGTGAAACAGCCGGGCAGTGGTAACGGCAATATTACGTCAACAAACAGTTCCATGTCAGGGACATGTCATCACAATGGCCGGTAAGCATCAGAACAGGTATGCCAGTGATACCTGCCATGTCTTGGTCTTACTGGCACTGGAGATGTTATCCGTTTCGTAAAAACTGTTGCGCAGCGGTATCTGGTATGTGATGCCAAACTGCATGTGCCTGAAGAGTTTCAGTCCCGCTCCGACGTCAAGAGCAATCTGACGTTTTTCTTTCTCCACTCCGTCCCAATCTATATCCTTGAAGTTGAAAAAGAAGTCGGGTCCGGCCAATACGTACACTCCTAATATACTTCCAAGTCCGAACGTGTATTTCAGGTGCAATGGGATATCGATGCCTCGCTGCTCCCATTCTTCAGTAGCGCGCTTGGCATACATCACCGCACCGTCTACGCCAAGCCCCAGCAGGGGTATCGTCAGCTCTGCCATTGGCCCGATGAAGAATCCGGTGGCATTTTTCTTATTCTCCAAATAGGTGTTCCCGCTCCAACTGATTTTCGACATGTTGACTCCTCCTTTTACTCCCCATTGAAACAGTTGCGCATTTGCCGGAATGGTAGCCAGCAGGCAGCCAGTCATGGCAATTATTGTAATGATTCTCTTCATAACTGTTTTATAATTTGATGTTACGGGGCAAATATAGGCATTTCCATAAAAAGATACTATACTAAAAGGTATATTCTCCGTGGATGGAGAGCGTGTACAAGCGATATACAGGTTCGTATTGCTGCAATAATTATCCGGATATGAAAAAAAACAATAAAAGAAGTACAATCAAACATAAAAGCTGCTACATTTGCAACGGATTTCACGGAAAGATGCCGGAGTGGTCGATCGGGCCGCACTCGAAATGCGGTGAACGGGCAACTGTTCCCAGGGTTCGAATCCCTGTCTTTCCGCTGGTAAAGACAAGAAAAGCAATTAGTTATAGGAATTAAGCATCAAACCTTAGTTCCTATTTTTTGTTTGGAATGACCGGATTTGCAGCGTTGTTTTGATGGAATGTTTAGAAAATGTTTAGAGCTTCTCTGCCAATCCTTAGAGTTATTATTATGGCAGTATTTAAGGCATGTGTACAAAAGAAAAGAAGCGATGGTTATTATGTATTTTAACGTCGTACATTTGCAGTTAGTTAATAATTCGATAATTTATAACTTTGAACAGGCATGGACAAAGACCGAAATAACGTTGGTAAAAAACGTGAGTTCGATATAAAGTCAGAACAATGTCAGTTGTCCGTCATTGATAAAATTCACATCAATTGCCGGCTTCTTTTCAAAGAAACAGTATGCCG
>CAZYVE010000091.1:0-3914 GCA_964651035.1 uncultured Bacteroides sp. | reverse complement strand
TCTGACCGGCTCACCCAACTTTACGTACGGATATAATAAAAGGGAAACTCATGCTATAAAGTTTCCCTTTCAACAGACACAGGAAGAGTATAGTCGGTTTATTTCTTCTGGCTTTTCCCGTAACGGCTCATGAATTTATCTACACGGCCTGCCGTATCCACCAATTTCGATTTACCTGTATAAAACGGGTGTGAAGAACTGGAGATTTCAAGTTTTACCAGAGGATAAGTCTCGCCTTCAAATTCAACTGTTTCTTTTGTGCTGCAAGTGGAACGAGACAAAAACATGTCGCCGTTGGACATATCTTTGAATACCACCGGACGATAATTCTCAGGATGGATGCCTTTTTTCATTTTCTATTAGTTTTAATATATTTATATTGGCAATAAAGTTGTGCAATGGCTTTTATTTTCGGCTGGCAAAGATAGTACATTTAAACCAAATAAAAAAAAGTTGCATTGAAAAATAGGTTTATCGGCTTAAATTTCTGACTTTTGCATGACTTATATACCCATAGGCATGAAAAAGTTCGCATTTTTATTAGCATTCTGTTGCTTTGGTGTAGCCTGGCTTTCTGCACAAAACGATGCCCGCCGCCTGTATAGCGTGGCGTTTTACAACCTTGAGAATTTGTTTGATACCATCCACGATGAGGGTAAGAATGATTATGACTTTTTGCCTGACGGGCGTTACCGGTGGGGAAGCATGAAATATATGTCAAAGTTGAAGAATGTTTCGAAGGTGCTTCTGCAATTATCGAGGGAGAAAGTCCCGCAAGGGCCTGCCTGCATCGGGGTTGCAGAGGTAGAAAACAAGCATGTACTGGACGACCTGCTGTCACAACCAGGCATGGAAAAATATAAATATGTGCATTACGAAGGGCTGGATAAACGTGGCATTGACTGCGCATTGTTATACGACCCGGGACAGTTTGCTGTAGAAAATTCAAGGTTGGTATATTCCGCGCCTTTCGATGGTGACACCATACACCAAACCCGAGGATTTCTTATTGTGGACGGGAGGCTGGCAGGAGAACGCATCTGTTTTATCGTCAACCATTGGCCTTCACGCGGTGCGGAATCACCTGTACGTGTACATGCCGCCACTCAGGTAAAGGAATTGAAAGACTCACTGTTGCATGACGACAAACGTCTTAAACTCATAGTGATGGGTGACATGAACGATGACCCTATGGACGAGAGTATGCAGGTGCTCGGCGCACGCAAATATCCCGAGCAGGTAAAAAAGGGGGACTTTTACAATCCGTGGTGGGAAACATTGGAAGACAATGGAACAGGCACATTAATGTACAAAGATAAATGGTATCTGTTCGACCAGATTGTCCTTTCACGCCGCCTGCTCAGGGCACGGCGAGGATTGCGTTATTATGGCCATGAGGTGTTTTCACGCGAATATCTTTTCCAGCAGGGAGGCAAGTACAAGGGGTATCCGCTGCGGACACATGGCGGACTTACCTGGCTGGACGGTTACAGCGACCATCTCCCAACTATAATCTATCTGGAAAAGAAGTAATAACTATACCAGAATAACGTAACATGTCGTAGCTTTCCGCACAACATGTTGCGTCTGGAGATACAATGTATCATATCGGAACTTACGACAAAACGGGCACCATACCCTTCATATATCATTTCCGGAGGCTATGTTAAATGATACTTCCTGCTTTTAAATAAGTTGCATTTGTCTGCCGTAAGGCAAAAAAAGAAATCTTCTATTGTCTGTTTCAAATTAAAGCTGTATCTTTGTCGCCGATTATTCCGCACCGGGTATGTATAAGAGATTCTTAAGCGACAAGAACCCACCCGACGGACCTAACTTATAGTTTAATATAAGATAAATGTACGCAATCGTAGAAATTCAAGGCCAGCAGTTTAAAGTTGAAGCCGGCAAAAAATTGTTCGTATACCACATGCAAGGTGCAGAAAGTGGTGCGATAGTAGAGTTTGACAAAGTTTTGTTGATTGACAAAGACGGTGATATCAACGTAGGTTCCCCGACTATAGAAGGCGCAAAGGTAGTCTGCGAAGTTCTTTCTCCGTTGGTTAAGGGTGACAAGGTTCTCATATTCCATAAAAAGAGGAGAAAAGGTTACCGAAAGCTGAGAGGATATCGTCAACAGTTTACCGAACTGACAATCAAGGAAGTAGTAGCTTAACCGTTAAAAATTAAAAACACATGGCACATAAAAAAGGAGTCGGCAGTTCCAAGAACGGCCGCGAATCAGCAAGCAAAAGATTAGGCGTCAAAATATTCGGAGGAGAAACCTGCAAGGCAGGCAACATCATCGTCCGCCAGAGAGGAACTAAATTCTATCCAGGAGAAAATATCGGGATGGGTAGTGACCATACCCTCTTCGCCTTGATAGATGGCACTGTACAGTTTAAAGTAGGCCGCGAAAAAAAGCATTATGTATCCATTCTTCCGGTAACAGATAATGTCGAAGCCTGAGGAATAACATCATAAAAATAAAAATATTGAAGCCATCCATAACCAATATATAGGATGGCTTTTTTACATTATACCAGTATAGGCATGAACCAAGAAGACACCATTTGCGCCATTGCCACAGCCCAAGGAGGAGCTATTGCCTGCATCAGGGTATCCGGACCTGAAGCCATACGTTGCACGGCTGATATATTCAGTCCTGCCCAGGTTAATAAAACGCTCGAAAAGGCAAAACCCTATACTTTGACATTCGGACATATATGTGAAAAGGACGGGAGTATAGTGGATGATGTACTCGTCTCCATCTTCAAGGCACCACATTCTTATACAGGAGAAGACTGTACTGAAATAAGCTGTCATGGCTCTGCTTATATTCTGCAGAAGATAATGCAACTGCTTATGGAGCAAGGGTGCCGTCTGGCGAAGCCGGGAGAATACACTCAACGTGCTTTCCTTAATAGAAAAATGGATTTAAGTCAAGCTGAAGCCGTTGCAGATCTCATAGCCTCTTCATCGGCAAGGGCCCACCGTATTGCCATGAATCAGATGCGCGGCGGTTTCAGTAAGGAACTTTCCAGACTGCGCGACCGATTACTGCACTTTACTTCCCTTATTGAACTCGAATTGGACTTCAGCGATCATGAAGAACTGGAATTTGCCGATAGAAACAAACTAAGTCAACTCGCTGGAGAAATAGAAACTGCAATAGGTCGTCTGACATGTTCTTTCAACGTAGGCAACGCCATAAAAAATGGCATCAACGTAGCCATTGTGGGAGAGACAAATGCAGGAAAGTCAACATTGCTAAACGCTCTGCTCAATGAAGAACGAGCTATAGTGAGCGAGATACATGGCACAACACGCGATATAATAGAAGATATCGTCAACATAGAAGGTCTTACATTCCGCTTCATAGATACAGCCGGCATACGCCAAACAAACGATATTATAGAAAACATTGGCATAGAGCGAACAATAAAAAGAATGAAGCAAGCCGATATTATACTCTGGATAGTGGATGTGACTGAAGCAGAGACGCAAATTACCCGTCTTTCTCCCCAAATACTACCACTGTATGAAGCCGGGAAGCAAGTTATCATTGTTATGAACAAGGCAGACCTTAAACCAACATGCTCCAACATATTTCCACCTGCATTCTACAACCTGCCCAGTCTCTACATTTCGGCCAAGCAAGGCAATGGACTTGACATGTTGCAACGACTGCTCATAAAAGCCGCTAATATTCCACCTGTCACCTCGGAAGACATCATTGTCAGCAACATACGTCATCAAGAAGCACTCAACAAGGCTTTAGAAGCCATTCACCATGTACAGAATGCCCTTTCAGACAATATACCGACCGACCTGCTATCTCAGGATATACGTGAATGTATATTCTACCTGTCAGACATTACAGGAGAAATAACCACAGAAGCAATCCTTAATAA
>CAZYVE010000090.1:0-4000 GCA_964651035.1 uncultured Bacteroides sp. | reverse complement strand
GTTGCGGTGCGTACGGGACTCGAACCCGTGACCCCATGCGTGACAGGCATGTATTCTAACCAGGCTGAACTAACGCACCTTTTGAGGTATCTTTACGCTTTCTCTCTCGATTGCGAGTGCAAAGGTAATCAAAAATATTATATGTACAATAGAAAATAGCAAATAAAAAAAGATATTTTTATTTCTATTTGATTATGTGATATTTATAATATCTTTGCAGAAACGAAAAATACAAAAAAATGGAAAATACCCCTATTGCACAAGACTTGGTTAATCAAATTATAGAAGATTTTGGTATCTCAGACTTTTCAAGGATAACCATTCGTGAAATGAAAGCTATTGCAGCCAAAGTAGAAGAACTATCAGGGAAAGAATTCATTAAAATGGAAATGGGAGTTCCCGGACTACCTCCGTCGGTAGTAGGTGTTAAGGCTGAAATAGAAGCTTTAAAGCACGGTATAGCCAGTCTTTATCCTGATATTAATGGTATACCGGAGCTGAAGGATGAAGCCGCCCGTTTCGTCAAAGCCTTTGTTGGCGTGGATATAGCACCTGAAGGCTGTGTCCCTGTCACTGGCTCCATGCAAGGAACGTTTGCTTCATTCTTAACCTGCAGTCAATGCAATGAAGATAAGGATACAATATTATTTATTGACCCAGGATTTCCGGTACAGAAACAGCAGTTGGTTGTATTGGGGCAGAAATATGAAACTTTCGATATCTATGAATATCGTGGTGCGCGGCTGAAGGATAAGTTGGAAAGTTATCTTGCTCAGGGGAATATCTCAACCATTATTTACTCAAATCCAAATAATCCAAGCTGGATTTGTTTGAAGGAAAGCGAGCTTCAGGTTATAGGAGAACTTGCAAACAAATATGACGCCATTGTGTTGGAGGATCTGGCATACTTTGCTATGGATTTCCGCAAAGATTTGAGCAAACCTTTCCAACCTCCTTACCAGGTATCCGTTGCTCATTATGCCGACAATTATATTCTACAGATTTCTGCATCCAAGGCGTTCAGTTATGCCGGACAGCGTATAGGTGTGAGTTGTATTTCAGATAAGTTGTACCATCGTTCTTATCCGGGGCTCACGAGGCATTATGGTGGAGGTACTTTCGGTTCGGTTTTCATTCATCGAGTTCTTTATGCAATGTCTTCCGGCACAAGTCATTCCGCCCAATATGCCTTGGCGGCCATGCTTAAGGCTGCCAATGATGGTAAGTATGATTTTTTGAACGAAGTAAAAGCGTATGGTAAACGAGCCAGTCGCTTGAAAGAAATATTCCTGCGTCACGGATTTTATTTGGTTTATGACAAAGATTTAGATACACCTTTGGCTGACGGATTTTATTTCACCATAGGTTATCCGGGAATGAGCAGCGGACAACTATTAAAGGAACTTATGTATTATGGCGTCAGTGCCATTTCCTTATCCACCACCGGCAGTAGCAGGGAAGGCATACGCGCATGTACTTCTTTCATACAAGAACATCAATTTGCTATTCTTGATGAACGGATGGGGCTTTTTGCTGCAAATCATCCTTTAATATGATTGATTTATTATTGTGCTGTTACAAATAATATGTATATTAGGGGGATGTTTGTTAATGCCAACATATTTAAGATAGAGACGAATCACATACTACCTACCCGGGGCAAGGTTTTGATTTCCGAACCTTTCTTATGTGATTATATTTTCGGGCGTTCGGTTGTTCTGTTGCTCAATCATACGCACGAAGGTTCCTCTATGGGGTTGGTCATGAACAAACCTCTTCCACTATTGTTCAACGATATAATGAAAGACCTTGAGTGCGCTGAGGATATTCCTTTGTATCAAGGTGGCCCTGTCGATATGGACACTTTGTTCTATCTGCATACATTGGACAATGTGGAAGGTGCGCTGCCTATATCCGAAGGTTTCTATCTGAACGGTAATTTTGATGATATAAAGCTGTATATTTCGCAAGGCAATACAGTCAGCGGCAAATTGCGTTTCTTTCTGGGATATGCCGGTTGGGAAGACGGGCAACTGAATCAGGAAATCAGTGAAAACACATGGATTGTAGGCAAGGAAAATACCGCCATGCTTATGGACGAGAATGCTGTTGACGAACTCTGGGAAAGCGCCCTCAGTAATCTGGGGGGAAAGTACAAACTATGGGCCCGTTTCCCGCAAATACCTTCGTTGAACTGACTTGTCCACAGAGCGGCAATGTGGATGGCAGGCACACAGCACGGTTGCCACATACAATTGCCACAGCCTTGCCAAAGTGCCACTTTGGGGCAGTCGATATGCCACTTCGGGAAAACAAGGTTCATTGCCGGGGATTATCGTGTGTCTTGCTTTAAACGTTGCAGCAATACCACATCCGTGAAACAGCCGCCGGTGCGCCACCATTCTTTCAGCAGGCCGCATTCGACAAAACCGCACGAACGGAACAGCTTCAGGCTGGCAGTATTGTCAACAGATATATGCACGGTGAGTTGTTTGAAAGACAAGAACCCGAAAACGTAGTCACATAGCAGCTCCACCGCCTCCCTTGCATAGCCGTTGTTCCGATGTACTTTCAGTATGGATATGCCTACTTCACCCCGTGCATGCATTGGCGAGAAGTCCGTTACATCAATCATGCCTAATGCTTTGTTGTCGCTTTTACGGACTATAATCATGCGCAGCTGCCTATCGGCAAACATGTCATATTGCGAATTTTCGATATATTGTTTCAGCGCAAATCTGGAATAAGGTACGGTGAAGTTTGTGACGTCCCACATTTCAGTGTCATTTTCTACTGTGTACAGTAAATCCAAGTCCTCCGGTTCCATAGCCCGCAGATACAAGTGTTCGCCCACAAAATAAGAATCAGTCATCACCCTTGTCTATTTTCAGCTCCCTGCGCAAACGTTCTTCACCCGGAACGCAGAACAGCGATGCAACCAACGCTATCAAAGCACACAGCAGTCCTTTATTACTCATCGCCAGGTAATAAGTCATCAATCCGCATAAAAGCGGCAGAATGAGCAACCCCAGCCTGATTAAGTTCCATTTTACATATAACCGCAATGCTTCGGTTATCTTTGTATTATCTATCTTCTTTACCAGTACTGATGAGAACAGCCTTAAAGATATAGGTATGCACAAGGCCGTCAGCAAAATGCTTATGGTCTCGGCTATATATACATGGCGCACATTGGCGGCATATATCCCCGTCCATTCCGGCCATATTTCGCCTGCGGCAGTTATCAGTACCGGCAATATCCAGAAGCAGGCATAAGCCCCTCTGATACATTTTGTGGCACGTTTTATCTGTTCTTCCATTTCAAAGTATATGAATTTTATATTGCTGTGGTTATCTTCTTCATAGCGAATTATGGGCATTTATGCTCCCGCAAAAGGTGTACGGTTAGTTATGCTTCGCCCGAGTGTTATTTCATCGGCATATTCCAGCTCGTCTCCTATTGATATGCCGCGTGCTATTACCGACAGTTTCACGTCCGTGTGTTCCAGCTTACGGTAAATGTAGAAGTTGGTTGTATCTCCCTCCATTGTGGTGCTTAATGCCAGAATGACTTCCTCTATACCGCCAGCTTTTACCCTTTCCACCAGACTGTCTATCTGCAAGTCTCCCGGTCCTACACCATTCATGGGCGATATTACCCCCCCCAATACGTGGTATAATCCCCTGAACTGTTGGGTAGCTTCAACAGCCATCACATCCCGTATGTTTTCAACCACACAAACTACTGTCGCATCACGTTGCGGATTGGAGCATATCCGGCACAATTCTGTATCAGATATGTTATGGCATACCTTGCAGTATTTGATTTCACGCTTCAGTGTTATTATGGAGTTGCCGAAAGACTCAACTGTTGCAGCATCTTGATGCAGCAAGTGCAATACCAGGCGCAAAGCCGTCTTTCGTCCTATGCCCGGTAATTTGGAAAATTCGCTTACGGCTTTCTCAAGTAGGGCCGATGAAAACTGCTCATTCATATATA
>CAZYVE010000089.1:0-4036 GCA_964651035.1 uncultured Bacteroides sp. | reverse complement strand
GTCGCGGGTTTGAGTCCCGTCTTCCGCTCTTAGAAGAAGAGGAATTTCAGTAATGATTTTCCTCTTTTTTGTTGTATGATAGGCATTTATGATGAAAAAGGTAGAAAATAGGTATAGAACCAAGTTTTACAAGTAACTTTTTCCATTCACAAGTAACCCGATTTTGTTTTAGCAATGTTTTAGCAGTATGGAACAATGGCAACATTCAAGGCAACTATATTCAAGGAAAGGCAGCGTGAGGACAAAACGTGGAATGTGTTCATCCGCTTCACGCACGAACGAAAGGTGAGGTATATCGCAACCACCATGTACGTCACCAAGAAGGACATGACCGCCAGTTTCAAAATAAAGAACCAACAGGTCATAGACAAATGTGATGCACTGATAAGGGCCTACCGGGAGAAGATTGCACCGCTCAACTTGGAGCTGAACGACATGCCCATCGATGACGTGGTGGAGTATATCAAGAAGGGGAAGAAGGGAAATGAAGGGATAGATTTCATCGGATTTGCACGCAAATGGAGCTCCGCACATACCGAACTGAAAGGGATAAAGAACTATATCTCGGCTATAAATGCATTCTGTCTGTTCTTCGGGAGGGAACACATCTTGTGCAGCGAAGTGACCGTGAAAATGATGAGGGCGTTTGAAAACTTCCTCTCTGATAAGAAACGGGCACAATCCTTGTACACGTCCAAGATTGTCCGCTTGTTCAACGAGGCACGTGACTACTACAACGACGAGGACAACGACATTATCTGTATCAAGCAAAGCCTCTCAAAGTACAAAACCCGCACAGCAGAATGTGGCTGAAAAGCGCGCGCTGACGACGGAGCAGATACGCGTCATATTCTCTTTGCCTTATTCCGGAGTATTGGCAAACGGGAAACAGTGCCGGCGCGATTTGGCACTGGATTGTTTCAAACTCTCGTTCTGTCTGCTTGGGATGAACTCCGCCGACCTGTACAACGCCACGGATTATGATGGTGAATATATTACTTATTGCCGCACCAAGACCAGAGACAGGAGGAACGACCAAGCCAAGATGGTTGTGCGTGTACATCCTCTCATCAGACCGCTGGTGGAGAGATACAGAGGCAAAGACCACGTGTTTAACTTCTCAGAAAGATTCTCATCCATGGGAGACTTGAACCGCTCCATCAATATCGGGCTCAAAGAGATAGGACGGGAAATAGGCGTGGAACATCTGCAATTCTATGCCGCCCGTCATACGATGGCTACCATAGCGGCAAATGAGGCAGGCATTGACCGGTGGACTGTGAACCTCATGCTAAATCATACCGACCAGTCCATGCGGGTAACAGAACTGTACATCAAAAGAGACTTCACACCAATCAATGAGGCAAATGCAAAGCTGATGGATTATGTCTTCCCTCGAAAGGAAGAATAATCACATCCACCACCATATGACCGGCAGTAGCCGGCAATAATCCGCATAGGGAAGATTGTCGGCTGCCTCTATAAGTCTGTCTATATAGTCTGTATCATTCATATTCCCAACTCCTTCCTGCAATGTTCGCATAAGAAACGCTTGGCAACCGGGAACATCGATTGACCGATTTCCCCTGCCAGATACTGCTCTTCTTCGCTGTAAGGGTCTATGCCAAATGCCCGGGAGATATGCCGGCACAAATGCCCCTTCTCATGGTCAAGCGAGTTCTGGAACTGTGCGGGCGAACTCGTCAGAGCGATGACCATCACTGTCTCCCTCCTTCGCGCATTACTGAAGGTCAGTCCCGTGTCAAGGCCACCACGTGCAAGGTTGCGCCATATTCAAGTTTTTTGCGGACACTTAAAACATGAACACGTTGGGGGCTTTTCTTTCACCTCTAAAGCCCCGGAAAAGAGGACATTTTATTAACCCTTAAATCAGATTCGGGGACGCTTCTGTCTTTCCATCCCATAGCGGTCGCTTTATTCCATAGAGCCACCTCCTTTCTTTAACTTGCAGACCATATATCCGACAACATACACCTGCTCTTTGTCTATTGTGAATGTCGCTGCTATCATAGTCAGAAACTGAAAATGTTATACGATATGCCAACTCCTATGTATGGCGAGAGCCGGGGAGTTCCGTGCGTGCTGATGCCGTATCCCGCCTGGATACCGATACCCCACCGTTTCCGCTTGGTTTTTGGGCCGGTGTTGTTTATGGTGACTATCTCACTTTGTGGGTAGAATATCAAGCTGTCAAGGCTTGCACGGTATCCGCTGACGTATGCCCTGTATGTGCTGTCGCAATATACTGTTTGCGTGATGGGTATCTCCACCTCTACGCTGTCAGGAATATTTTCACTTGAAATGTTGCCGTTCTCAGGAATATTTTCGATACCGATGTTACCGTCAGGCTTTGCCGCCGGAAGTTTCTCCGTGATGTAACTGATAACGATACAGTCTTTTGGCACAGGCTTCAAGTAGGTTATGGTGTCGATAACCGTTACCTTTATCGTGTCGCCTGCAACACGCCGGTCGTGTTCACCTGCATAGTGGCGCACATAGAGAAACAGTAATGCAAGAAACATCACTGTAAGCAAAATACAAGCGAAAATCCTAATCCATTTCATGTCAATATACTTTTAAATTAAACAAACAAAAGCCCGACGATTACCGCCGGGTATAAAAAAAGCGGTGAAACTCATGTGGAGCACACCGCTTATTCTTATTTCATTTTTCATTCAGCCGAATGTTACTTATTTTCAGTTCTCTCCTAAATCAACAACATCATGCAATGCCATAACCTTGTATGCGGCAGGTTTCCCGCCACTGGTTTGCACAATAACATCCACCAAGAAAGCTTTTTTAGTAGGATTCTCGTCTGAATGAAGTATTTGCTCCTTCAGTCCGTCCGTTTCAAACACAACTCCTAATTTTCGTCTCGATATAGCATCTATTACGGCTTTATTACCACAGTCGGTACGCATGTCACTCCGCATTTGATAAATGGTCATCAGTTGTCTACTGTACACATCTCCGGCAGGGCTGGTTTGCTTATATGATTCAATAGCCTTTTCAATTTGGTTCTGTGCACTGTTGCTCTCGTTAAAGTTGAAAGTACAGTTGTTAAACACATTTCCCTTGTTATCCTTTACCATCGCCCCTATCGAGGTCGTTCCTTTACTGTCGCCGGAAGTTATCGCAAAAACATCCTTTAAATCCTTGGCTTCTTGCAAGTCAAGCTCCGGCTTAGGTCCGGTGCTTTTAGTGAAATACTCAATGATTTTTTTTAGATAGGACGAAAAATCGAGAATGGTATTGACGTTTTCGGCAAATGGGATAAGACTGGCCGTTATGGTCTCCACCAGGATTATGTCAATACATCCTTCTTCGATTTTCTCAACATATAGTTTTGCCTGCGCCATTTCTTTACTTCCCCCTTCCTTCTTCACGTAGGAAGAGAATAGGCTCCCTATGGCACTAAGCGACCTTGTAAATTCATTGATTTCTATTGGCTTTGAATGCTCTATGTGTACCAGTATGGCATTTGCTTTGTTTCCTTTCATACTCTTGGCCTTTATTGCAAATATAGCGCATTCCGCTCATATTAATCCCAATTTAAGATTGTTTTAATCGGTGCACTCCACCAAGTCAAAGAACGCCTTTCGGTTGCCATCATTTCTGCAACCGTCACCGGTTATTTTGGGAAATGCCGGGTGTCGGCACGTGCATTATCGAAAAATGCCATGCTCCCATTCGCGGCGTCTCACCAGCCCCGGCAATACTTGCCATCGGCATATACCCAACGCCGGAATTCGGCCTGTATCTCCTCCGTGCTTGCGCCTGCCTTTATCTTCTTCAACAGCGTAGGACCTTTGAACGCGCCAAGGCCAAGATTGTAGCAAAAATCCTAATCCATTTCATAATTGACTCAAATAATTCCGTATGCCCTCAACATGGAGAGTTACTATTGTCTGTTTGCCCTCCTCGCTCAAAAGATAATCTACGTCCTCCTCATTGTCCTGGAACAGGTTTTCCGTCAATACCGCCGGGCATTTCGTGTCGCGGCAGATGGCGAGGT
>CAZYVE010000088.1:1811-4074 GCA_964651035.1 uncultured Bacteroides sp. | reverse complement strand
GAGCTGTCAGACAACAGCCGTCCGTTCTCCGCACTTTACCTTTGCAGCATGGAAATTAATATAAGTATATGAGAAAGGACATGGCATTTGCATTCCTCCTGATGTCCATCTTCGCATTGGCTTCATGCAGAGGAGAACAGAAACAGACCTCATCTTCTTACCCAACGATGGTAGTTAAGAAGGAAACACGCAGCCTCGATTCGCGCTATTCGGCATCCATACGCGGCAGGCAAGACATCGAGATTTATCCGCAGGTGAGCGGCACCCTGCAACAGTTGTTCGTTACCGAAGGAGAGCGAGTAAGCAAAGGACAAATAATGTTCATCATCGACCAGGTGCCTTATAAGGCTGCACTGCGTACAGCAGAGGCAGACTTGAAATCGGCAAAGGCAGCTCTCGCCACAGCCCGCATTACGTATGAAGGAAGGCTGCGGCTCTTGGAGCAACAAGTCATATCGGACTTCGACATGCAGAAAGCCACAAATGAACTGGCAAGTGCAGAAGCTGTAGTGGAACAAGCTGAAGCCCGATTAGTGAATGCCCAAAACGATTTGTCTTACACCGTAGTACGCAGTCCGGCAAATGGCGTGGTAGGTACGCTTCCCTATCGGCAGGGCGCACTGGTGGACAGCGATATGGAAGAACCGCTTACGGTGGTGTCCGACAATTCGAGCATGTATGTTTACTTCTCCATGAATGAAAGCCGCCTGCTCGACCTGCTGCAACGTTACGGCTCATTGGAGAAAGCCCTCAGCGACATGCCAGACATCAGCCTCTACTTGAGCAACGGAACGCTATACAAGGAAAGAGGAAAGATAGAAAGCATCAGCGGCGTGATAGACCGCTCGACGGGTTCGGTGAGCCTGCGGGCTGTATTTCCAAATCCGGACGGGTTGCTGCATAGTGGGGCTTCGGGTAACGTTTCCTTGCCTACGGCGTATGAAGACTGTATCGTCATACCGCAGGAGGTGACCTTCCGTATTCAGGAGAAAGTACTGGTCTATAAAATGGTGGACGGACGGGCTGTCAGTGCCATCATCCAAGTGTCGCCGATGGACAACGGACGCGAATACATTGTGACCGGCGGACTGGAAGAAGGGACAGAGATAGTGTCAGGCGGCGTTGGGTTGCTGCGTGAAGGGACGGTAGTAAAAGACAACGTAAATCAACCGGAGGCATGACTATGAAAGGGAATATCTTTATCAAACGTCCGGCAATGGCAATATCCATCAGTGTGATGCTAATGATTGTCGGCATCGTGTCGCTTGTCAGTCTTCCTGTAGAACAATATCCTGATATTGCCCCTCCCACAGTGCAAGTATCAGCTACCTATACTGGAGCCAGTGCGGATGCCGTACAGAAAAGTGTGGTCATCCCGTTGGAGGAAAGCATCAATGGGGTAGAGAATATGCTTTACATGACTTCCACCGCCAGCAATCAGGGACAGGCTACCATAACGGTCTATTTCAAACAGGGAACCAACCCTGACATGGCAGCAGTGAACGTACAGAACCGGGTATCGAAAGCACAAGGCTTGCTGCCTTCCGAAGTCACCCGTGTAGGCGTCACTACCCAAAAGCAGCAGAACAGTCTGCTTTATATACCTATATTATATAGTCCTGACGGACGTTACGACAAGCAGTTCCTTGACAATTATATGGACATAAACATAGTCCCGCGCCTGAAACGTATCAATGGTGTTGCCGACATTTTGTTCTTTGGCAATGTGTACAGCTTGCGCATCTGGCTGAAACCAGACGTGATGGCACAATACGGATTGATTCCTTCGGATATTACAGAAGTGTTAGACGAACAGAACATCGAATCGCCCACTGGGTCTTTCGGAGAAAATTCGGACAATACTTTCCAATACACGATGAACTATAAAGGCAGGCTCAGCGATGTCAGTGAGTTCGAGAACATGGTCATCCGCTCGCTACCGAATGGCAATGTACTTCGTGTAGGCGATATAGCAGTAGTGGAATTAGGCTGGCAAGCATACACTTACGAGAGTGTGATGAACGGGCTGCCCTCGTGCCCTATCCGCCTGTTTCAAGTGGCAGGGGCAAACGCGACGGAGGTAAACAATGAAATCTCCGCCACGTTGGAAGAGATAAGCAAGAGTTTGCCGGAAGGAATGAAGATTGCCACTATCCTTAATTCAAACGAGTTCCTATTTGCTTCTATCCACGAAGTGGTGCTGACGCTGGCTATCGCCATTGTTTTAGTAGTGCTGGTGGTTTATTTCTTCCTGCATGATTTC
>CAZYVE010000088.1:0-1711 GCA_964651035.1 uncultured Bacteroides sp. | reverse complement strand
CTGGCGTGGTCAGCTTTGGGGCTGGGTATTGCCGCTTTTGCTATTCTCGCACGTACCACAAAAACTGGATTTGTGCCTCAGGAAGACATGGGTATGCTTTATTTGAACATTACTGCTTCACCCGGCAATACTTTGGCACAGACTCGTAAGGCAGCACAGCAAGTAGATTCTATTCTTGCTGCTACACCAGAGGTGGAATATTTCGGGCGTGTCATCGGAAACGGAATTTTGGCAGGACAGGGTGTATCTTACGGCTCTGCATTCGTACGTCTGTATCATTGGGATAATCGGAAAGGCAAGGAACATTCAGCCGCCGCAGTGGTTACACGCTTGAACCAGGCCTTTACTGAAATCAAGGATGCGCAGGTGTTCTGCTTTCAACAAGCGATGATACCCGGATATGGTACGGGAAACTCCATCGAACTGAATATTCAGGACTTGTCCGGAGGGGAATTAAATGATTTGTTTGATGTCACTAACCAGTTTCTCTCTGAACTGAACAAGTGTCCGGAAGTGGCAATGGCTTACACTGCCTTCAACATGAACTTTCCACAATACCAAGTGGACGTGGATGCTGCCAAGTGCAAACGGGCTGGCATATCGCCTGCGGACATATTAAACACGTTGGGAGACTATTGTGGTGGAAATTATGCATCCGATTTCAACAGGTTCTCCAAGATGTACCGTGTAATCGTACAGGCAGCTCCCGAATACCGGCTCAACGAACATGCTCTCAACAATATGTTTGTTCGCGTGAACGGCGAGATGGCACCACTCAGCCAGTTCGTTACATTGAAACGGACGCAAGGTGCGGAAATCATTAACCGCTTTAACCTGTTCAGTAGTATCCTTGCCAGCGTGAACGTTGCAGATGGCTATTCGTCGGGACAGGTACAGCAAGCCATCGCTGAAGTAGCTTCACAAACGCTACCTGCAGGATATGGCTATGAATATGGTGGTATGGCACGTGAAGAGGCCGGAAGTACCGATAACACATTCCTTATCTATCTGTTCTGCGTGGTATTTATCTACCTGATATTGGTATGCTTGTATGAGAGTTTTTTGGTACCCTTTGCCGTCATCTTGTCCGTCCCCTGTGGACTAATGGGTAGTTTCCTGTTTGTACGGCTGTTTGGACTTGAAAACAATATCTACTTGCAGACAGGTGTCATTATGCTCATTGGACTATTGGCAAAGACCGCCATCCTGATTACAGAGTATGCAGCGGAACGCCGTCGTAAGGGCATGGGTATCGTGGAAGCTGCCTATTCAGCTGCCATAGCCCGCTTTCGTCCTATTATGATGACCGTGCTGGCCATGATATTTGGTATGCTTCCGCTGATGTTCGCTTCAGGAGCCGGTGCGAATGGAAACAATACGCTGGGTACAGGTGTGGTAGGTGGAATGTTGGTAGGCACATTGGCGTTGCTGTTTATCGTCCCTACGACGTTCATCGTATTCGAGTATTTGCAAGAGAAGTTACGCCCTACCTTAAAAGAAGATATGGATATCCAGACTGCGGAAGAACATGGCGTTACCTTGTAGAAAACAAGGAACTCTGTCACATAAAAAAACGTGCTTTGCGCTAAGACTTAACGCTCCGCACGGGTGTTCATAATTATAGTGGTAGCACCAACTATCCACGTGGGTCAATACCACATACCCACGTGAATCTCTGTGTACTTTGTGTTTAAAATTTCCTACTTAGACA
>CAZYVE010000087.1:0-4738 GCA_964651035.1 uncultured Bacteroides sp. | reverse complement strand
TCTGGTTACTATCGGTTTTACCGTCACAGCTATTTCCATACCCTTGTTTATTACCGAACCGGAGTTGAGGGATGTCATGATGTAACCGTTGGCATTCGACAGTCGTGGCGATGCAATCTGGTTTTTCGTCTTGCTGTGATAATACGTGTAGTCCAGTCCCAACCTGCCGTTCAGGAAATGGAATTCTCCACCGACTTCCCATGAATCCTGTATTTCAGGTTTCAGGTAAGGATTTCCGCTGGTATATGTATTTCCCACGGCAGTATAGCTGCCTATTGTTACAGGGCTTTCAACGGTCGTAGTGGTAGCATAGGCATTTGCATCCTTACCGACCCTCGCCCACGATGCACGCACTTTACCGAATGACAGGATGTCGCTCTTGGGGAGCAGCTCCGTGAATACGAAACTGCCGCTTACTGACGGATAGAAGTAGGAGCGGTTTTCCACAGGCAGTGTGGACGACCAGTCATTACGCCCGGTTACTGTCAGGTAAAGCATGTTTTTATAAGTCGCGCGGAATTCGCCGTATGCGCCAACCAGACGTTTACGGGTGGTGGCATCCGTGAAGAACTTGTTTTCGGTTGCTATGTTTGCAAAACTGATTGTACCTTCGGTAACGAAATTGTAACCCCAATGTGTCTGGTTTGTCCATTTCGTATCTTCGGCCGTCGTACCGAGCAACAGGTTGAAGTCAAAATCGCCGAATGTCTTGTGGAAATTCGTCATTATGTTGCTTGTCAGATAAGAGTAGTCGTACTTGTTCTTGCTCAGGCGTCCGTTCTGGTATAAAACACTTACGACAGAGCCCGGTGCAATGTACGTGTATCCGTTGGTGGTGTACTGGTCGTAACCCAGGCGTGCCGAAATGTCCCACCAGTCCGTTATCTTGAACGATGCGTTCAGTGCTCCGGTGAAGCGTTTGGTCTCATCGTTCAGCTCATCCTTGTTGATTATCCAGTAAGGATTTTCCGTATCATCTTCCAAGGCAAATATGCCTTCAAACAGACGGTATTTGCTGCCGTCCTCATTCAGGTAGTGCGACATGTCTTCGGTCTGCGGCCAGCCATATACTGCTGTCATCGTACCGTTACCACCACCGCTGTACAATCCGCCGGAAGTCAGAGTCTTGTCAGTATTTGCGATAGAGTAACTAACGTTCGCCCCTACCGTCAGGCGGCCGTATTTCTGCTCACCGTTGAAGCGGAAGGTTGTCTTGTCATACCCGGTCTTGGGCACAACGCCGTCCTGGCTGTAGTTGGAGGCAGACAAGTAGAACGAGCCGTTCTGGCTTCCGCCGGACACGCTCACGCTGTTGTCCCATATCGTCCCGTTTTCGAAGAAGTTGCCGATGTTGTCATAAAGCTGAGTCCCGCTTGTAATGGCGTCACCCCACGACTGGTAGGTCTGGTCGTTGAACACACCGTTGGTCGTGTAAATGCCCCGCCCGAATTGGGTCTGTGCTTCGGGCAGCCTGGTTACCCACGAGGTGCTTAACTTGCTGCTGAAGTCCACCTTCACGGAGCCTTCCTTTCCTTTCTTCGTGGTGATGATTACAACTCCGTCGGCAGCGCGCGAACCATACAATGCGGCGGCGGCAGCTCCTTTCAGGACTGACATGGTCTCGATGTCTTCCGGGTTTATGTCCATCACACGGTTGGAGTAGGTGGTGTTGCTGCGCGTCATACCGTCGGTGGCAGAATTACCGATAACGCTTGTCGAGTTGTCGTAAATAATGCCATCCACAACAAACAACGGCTGGTTTTCGCGCCCCTCCGATGTGGAGTTTCCTCCACGTATCGTGATGCTGGCACCTGCACCGGCAGCACCGCTGCTCTGGGTGATGTTGACGCCCGGCACTTTACCTGCCAGTGAGTTGATGACGTTGGTCTGCTTGTTCTTGAGCAGTTCTTCCGAATCAATCTCCGAAACCGAATATCCCAGAGCCTTGCGCTCTCTTCTGATACCCATGGCTGTTACCACTACCTCATCCAGTGACTGGGCATCCTCGTGCAGGGTGATGCGGTAGTTATTGTCCTCGGTTACCGTCACTCTCTGAGTAAGATAACCTACATAAGAAATCTCCAGCACGCTGCCTTGCGGAGCATCCAGAGAAAACCTACCATTAATGTCGGTCACCGCACCGGTGCCTCTGTCCCTAACCAATACACTTGCGCCGATGATGGGTTCGCCATCAAGGTCTACAACCGTACCTGTGATTCTTTTTGCTTGTTGTGTGCTTTGTGAAACAGGAATTTCATCTGCTGCATTTGCATAACAAGGTGCAGCCATTCCCAACGTGACAAGCATCATCAAAGAGAAACAATAATTTCTTTTCATAATAGCTTTTTATATTTGGATTCGTTTGCAAACATATAAAATAGTTTAGAAACGAAAGGTTAATTAAAAGTGAATATTTGTATATAAGAATTAAAATATTTGTCGTTGTCGTAAATTTAACATGATGCAGGTAAAAAAATCTTCGGTGGGGCGGATGCATGACCGCGGATTTCCGGCCTTTGTCAGGGCGGCGGTATGCCGGAGTTTATTTTTTCTTTTCAGACAAGTTGCGCAACATTTACGAATTTATTAAAACCGGAATTTATTGGGAGCCGATGGCAAACTGCCTGTTCGGGGAATTGCCTGGCTTGCAGGACGTGTGCTGCGGGGGGCAAATGTTATGAAGCGGTAATGAAGATGAAATAAAACATCAAAAGATGTTATACGACATGTATTTTTATTTGGCTCGTAATATCGAAAAGGCCTATATTTGTGTCGTTATCCTGAAAACAATCTTTTTACCTTAATAAAAACTAATACCTATTGAAAGCTTGAAAGCGGAGGCCTTGTGAAAAGCCTCCGTTTTTTGTGTATTTATCATTTCCTGCCGTTTTCTGTGACGCATGCTGCCGGGCGGTGAAAAAATCAAAGTGAATATCCGTCTGCAAAAATATGAATAATCATATTATATATCCTGCAATATTGGAACATAATTTAGGCGAGCGGCGTACATAACTCCCGCGCGCCTGTTACGGGTCGCACATATTTACTTCTGATACATACGGTTTTTCTGCAGAATGGCATATCTTTGTGGCATGATTAAGGAAGTAGCAAATTACATTGCGCGGCATTCCATGCTGCCTGCGGGTGGGAAAGTCCTTGTTGCCGTGAGCGGCGGAGCCGACTCGGTGGCACTGTTGCGCGTGCTTCACAAACTGGGTTACGTATGCGAGGCTGCCCATTGCAACTTCTGCCTGAGGGGAGCGGAATCGGAGCGTGACGAGGATTTCGTGCGAAGCCTTTGTAGCAGCATGGGCGTACTGCTGCACACCGTCCGCTTTGATACGGAGGGCGAGGCCCGGCGCAGGCACGTGTCGGTGGAGATGGCCGCGAGGGACCTGCGCTATGCATGGTTTGAGGAGTTGCGCCGTCAGCAGGCATGTTGTGCTGTGGCTGTTGCCCATCACCGCGATGACAGCGTGGAGACATTCCTGCTCAACCTGTTGAGGGGCACCGGCATAAACGGGCTGCAGGGCATAAGGCCGGTAAACGGCCACATAGTGCGCCCGCTGCTGTGCGTGGGACGGAAAGATATTCTGGACTATCTGCACGGGCTGGGACAGGGGTATGTGACTGACAGCACCAACCTGCAGACGGACTACTTGCGCAACAAGGTGAGGCTGCTGCTGTTGCCATGCATGAACGGGATAACGCCTGCTGCCTCTGAGAACATACTGAAAGCGGCAGCCCGCCTGGCCGATGCCGCATCGATATACAACAGCTACATGGCCGATGCGCGCATGCGTATATGCCGGACTGACGGCAGCATTGACATCGCACGCCTGTTGCAGGAGGCCGCCCCGCAGACCGTCCTCTTCGAACTGCTGCACCCGCTGGGGTTTAACAGCGCACAGGTGGAGGACATATTTCGCTCTCTGAAGGGGCAGCCGGGCAAGACGTTCGCCTCGGCATCGGGATGGCGGGTGCTTAAGGACAGAGACCTGCTGCTGGTGGAACGGCACACTGAGCCGCAGCAACCGCATCTGGAGTTTGAAGAAAAGGTATATGATGAAGGCTTCGTCATGCCACGGACACCGGACACTGCCTGCCTTGACGCGGACAAACTGCACGGCAGCTTCCTGCTGCGCCTGTGGAGGAAGGGAGACCAGTTCGTGCCTTTCGGTATGAAGGGTATGAAAAAAGTGAGCGACTACATGACCGACCGCAAGTTCCCGCTGCTGCGCAAGGAAAGGCAGTGGGTGCTGTGCTGCGGAGATGATATTGTGTGGCTGGTAGGAGAGAGGGTGGACAACCGCTTCCGGGTGGATAAGAGCACACGGCGTGTCATTGTGGTGAGGATGGTGTGAGATAGCCTCAATCAGCAAATGCTACATAAGGAATATATCAAAAAACACAAAAAACATTCAGCATTTATGTATTGCCGAATGTTTTTTACTTTACGTGAGTTCGGGATAAGTTTATTTAAAATAAGGCAGTTATATACAATTCGACACAAGTCATCATTTATGGCTGCTCTCATTTACTAATGGTTCAAAAATACAAAAAAAAGAGGGTGACCCAAAACAAAAATGACCACTCTTAAAAGTTACAGATTGTAACTATAATACTTGAAAGGGTCGTATCAAGCTCTATATTGAGTAATGATACGACCCTTTCTTAAGTCTTTTAGAATGCTCAAATTTCAAATTATAAGTTCATATTTTCAGAAATTGAGTTTTGA
>CAZYVE010000086.1:0-4804 GCA_964651035.1 uncultured Bacteroides sp. | reverse complement strand
GGATGCTGGACATCGAATAGGTTGAAAGAAAAAGTTGGGCGATTATTATTGTAAGCCAACCAAAAATACCTACATTTGCAGCGGGCACATTGGTCCGGATCTCGCCACTCCGACTATAAAAGAATTCGAGGAGTTACTGCCGTGTAACTCCTTATTATTTTTATACTGCTGCCCCCTTGGACATGATAAGTGAGATAACATATCTATTACAAAATGAGCGAAAAAGAACCTTTTAGAGTATTCTCGGGCACCAACTCGAGATACCTGGCAGAAAAAATCTGCTTTAATCTCGGTTGCCAGCTTGGCAACATGAATGTAACGCGCTTTGCCGACGGAGAATTTGCCGTGTCGTTCGAAGAATCCGTACGCGGTGCACACGTCTTCCTCGTACAATCCACCTTTCCAAACTCAGACAACCTCATGGAACTGCTACTGATGATAGATGCGGCCAAACGTGCATCGGCCAAGCGGATTGTGGCCGTTGTGCCATACTTCGGGTGGGCGCGGCAAGACCGTAAGGACAAGCCTCGTGTGTCCATAGGAGCCAAACTCGTGGCCGACTTGCTGACTGTGGCAGGCATTGACCGCCTCATTACTATGGATCTCCATGCAGATCAGATACAAGGCTTCTTCAACATACCAGTGGACCATCTTTACGCCTCGGCCGTATTCCTGCCTTATATAGAGTCTCTGCAACTGGATAACCTTGTGGTGGCTACGCCTGATGTGGGTGGTTCCAAGCGCGCAAGCACATTTTCCAAATACCTTGGAGTGCCGCTCGTGCTGTGCAACAAGACGCGTGAGAAAGCCAACGTAGTGGCAACCATGCAGATAATAGGTGACGTTAAAGGCAAGAATGTGGTACTGGTTGACGATATTGTAGATACAGCCGGTACTATCACCAAAGCTGCCAACATCATGATGGAGGCCGGAGCTCTCTCTGTAAGAGCCATAGCCAGCCATTGCGTCATGTCCGATCCTGCGTCATCCCGTGTGCAAGAGTCAACGCTCACTGAGATGGTCTTCACCGACAGCATACCTTATTACAAGAACTGTGCCAAGGTGAAACAGCTCAGCATAGCGGCCATGTTCGCCGAGACCATACGCAGGGTGATGAATAATGAGTCGATAAGTTCGCAGTACATTATCTGAATCACGGGTGGCACATATAGTGTGCCGCCTTCTCTTTAAAACCCGGCTTCACTTTCGAAGCACATGCTACGGCCTGTGGCAGGGTGGGTGAACCCCAGGTACAAAGCATGCAGGTATAGTCTGTCGGCTTTCCGCCCGTACAGGGCATCACCTGTTATGGGACAGTTTAAGCCCAACGGGTGGGCTGCATGTACACGCAATTGGTGTGTACGCCCAGTCAGCGGCCTGAAGATTATGCGCGTGTGCTCTCCGTCGTATCCCAATACCTTGTACTCGGTTATTGCCGGTTTGCCATATGCCGGATGTACCATCTGGCGGGGACGGTCCATAGGGTCGGGACATATAGGCAGTTCTATCCGTCCGCTGTCGGTTTCTATCTTCCCGTCAAGCAATGCCATGTAGCGTTTTTCCACTTCCCCTGCGGCGAATTGTGCCTGCAGTTTGCGGTGTGCCTCTTTTGTCTTTGCTATTAGCATCAGACCCGATGTTTCCATGTCGAGCCGGTGCACAACCATTGGCCCTTCCGCTTCAGGGCACCGCCTCTTCATCCAGTTGCAGACAGATGCGCCCTCATATTTGCCGGGCACAGAAAGCAGTCCGGCAGGCTTGCATATCACCAGCAGGCAGTTGTCCTCATACACAATTCCCGGCTCCATGTTTCCAGCATCAGCCATGCGCGTGCTCAGCGGGTCCTCTTCCACGTCCAGTCCCTGCAGCATGTGTGCCAGTATTGGCCCGCACTTACCTTTGCATGCGGGATAGTAGTGTCCCTCTATGCGTATCTCGGTCTTTGGTGATGCGCCCCACCAGAATTCGGCCATGGCGAGCGGCCTCCAGCCATGCAGGTAGGCTTGCTGCAACAATTTGGGGGCAGCGCATTCACCGGCTCCGGCAGGAGGTACGCCGTGTACGGTCCCGGCGAATATCTCGTGCAGGTTCTTCACTTCATTACGGGCGTTCAGAAGCCTGAATTCCCCGAACATACGCTGCTGCAGGGCAGCCGAGCGCGATTTACGCTCGTGCTTCAGTCGCTCCAGGCGGTCTTCGTATACCGACAGTGTAGAGCGCAGTGCATCTGTTCTCTCTTCCCATATCCTTTTCAGACGCTTGTACTCAGCCTTTTGGTGCTGGCTTTCGCGTATCATTGCAGCCTCTTCTTCGGGTGAAGGCAGGGGAGGAGTGAGACGGCGGTGACGGCGCACAGCCTTGGCATCCTGCATCCGGTTACGTGCCTCCCCGAGCGAAATGAGTGCCTCCTGTTCTAAGCATGCCAGGGCTGTACGTGCCTCACGGTAATCAGGGGCAGCAGAGAGTTCTTCCACTCTCCTGTTGATACGGCTTATCTCCTCCTCTTCTTGTTTGAAGAAGCCATCTTTTTGCAGCAGGTCGTATATGGGAGGCACGAAAAACGGGTGGTCATTCCTGCCGGCCAGCGTACCGGAATATGCGGCAAGATAGCCCACCGTGCCATCGGATTCCTGCACAACCAGCACGCCAAACATCTTGCCGGTACCTGCCTCTTCCTCCCATTCTTCCATGCATGAAAGATGCTGTTGCACCTCATTGGCAGCCATTATACATAGCTGGTGCGGGGTGTAATTAAAAGGGTATGTAAACTTTTCGGGCAACGGTATGCCCGCTATTGATTGTTTGAAAAGATGTATCATCCGGATCCTGTCTGTGCCTTACCGACGGTTACGATGCCGGGACGGTCAAGCCTCTTCGTCGTCCTCCTCTTCATTCTCTTCTTCTTCGACCCTGCGTATTTTGGATAGTTTCTTTCCCAGTTTCTTTCCGGCCTTGCGCTCCAGTTCCCAGGCCGCTTTGCGGGCCTCGTAGCTTTCATACTGTTTTTCAAGATAATTGTCCGCCATACCTGTTTGATTTAAAGGTTATTGAAGAAAAATATTCTGTGTAGTGAGGCTACCGCCCCGTTGGTATCGTGAATTCTTTCCAGTCGTATTCCTTCCCGCTTACGTCCGACACGGCCACGCGTATTATGGCCTCTCCGTCTTTGATGTACCTGCTTGCGGTGATGGTAGCTGTATATTTTATCCCATGCCGGGGCGGAATTTCTTCCACCATGAGTGATGGCGATATGTTGAGGTGTTTTGTCCCGCTCATTTCAGCTACCACGGGCACAACGTCGAATACCGTGGTATCTCCCTCGTTCATTATTTCGAATATCACCTTGCTGCTCTCTTCCGGAGAAATCACATGGTCGCGGCTGTCGTCTATGAAGCGTATGTTATGTATTTTCAGGTTTTCCATAGGCGACAGGGCTTCGACGTGTGCGGAAGATACTTCTGCAGGCCTGTATTCTACCTCCGCTTTCGGCTGGTTTGCTGCACTGACGGCATTGCCTATGGCTGCTCCGGCAATGGCACCCGTTATGGTTCCTATGGCCGAACCCCTGAATGCTCCGTGCCGTCCGCCCCTGCCGCTTTCGCCTATCAGTCCGCCGATGGCTCCTCCCACGTTGCTTCCTATGATGGCGCCGGCAAGTGTCGCACCGGTATCACCGGTTGCCATGCGTCCTGTGCTGCAGCTGCCCATGCTTACGAGCAACACCACGCAGATTGAATTTGTTATAGATTTTCTCATATTCCGGGTATTTTTAAGTATGTTGTGATAAATGTTACAGATGGCTGGCAGAAATTTCGTGCGTGTATTCTATAGCCCTGTTCAGATACTCAATGAAAGGGTATGTGCTGCGGAATGCCTCTATGGCTTGCTCCAGCATGTCTTCCCGTAACATGAAAGCCTTGCCCGGCGAGGCGGTCAGACAGTATGTACGGTACTTCAGGTATCCGGCATACGTGGCGTCCGGGGAGTATCCCCTCGGCACGCGCTTCAGTTTGCCCTCATCGTCGAGCCTGAACATGGCTGAGGCCTGCCGTAGCGTCTGTTCGAAATCACCGTCACCGTTGCTGATGTCTTCGCGCAAGATGCGTATGACTCCCGGCTCTAACATGTAGTGCCCTGCTGCCAGCATATTGCCGCAGGGGTAGCCGTTTTCTTCCGGCCCGACCTGCAGATAATATCCTGCGTAGCCGGATTTCTTGCCTCCCGGGCAGATGAATGCTCCGATGTGGAGCTTGTAAGGGCTTTTGTCCTGCGAGAAACGCGTATCTCGGTATATCCTGTACGTACAATCCCTGGCTGAGAGGTCTTTTATCCTCCTGTCGAATGATGCTATGCCCACTATGAGCCTTTCTGTAAAGGCGTCAAACCTGTCTTGCGCCTTTCGGTATTCCTCCTTATGGCTGTTGAACCACTCGCGGTTATTGTTGCGTTCGAGGCTGGCAAGGAAGTCTATTACTTCTTTCATCATCATCTGCATTGTCTGTTTACTGATGCAAAAATAAAGAGAATTAATTAGAATCTTCTGCGTTTAAGCATAATTGCACAGATTTAAGGTAATCGCGAATCTGCCTGCGGAAGCCCGGCTGTACAATATGTTTCCCGCCCGTATGGAACATGTTTGCGGTGCGGTGGCAACGCGTTGCCCAAAGGCGCAGTATACGTCGTGCGCACGCCAACATAATCAAGACATACGTATCTCTCGCATCGACACATGCAGTAAAAATAGGCATATTGACGGACATGTCCAAGGGAAAAGGCAATAATTTATCCGGAAGCGGTGAATAAT
>CAZYVE010000085.1:0-4825 GCA_964651035.1 uncultured Bacteroides sp. | reverse complement strand
ATTAATGATGACCATCAGCGAACTGCAACACATATATGCCGCTCATCCGAATGTAGATGCAACTAACCATTTGTTGGACAATACTGCCGTACGTCATATTTACTGCGGGGGACTCTGCGCTTCGGCCACATCCTTGTTCGCTTCGGTGCTGGTAGGGCAGGGGAGGCATTCTTTTGTCTTCATACTGAATGATATGGAGGAGGCAGGATATTTTTACCACGATCTTGTGCAGGTGTTGGGTGACGGACCGGTGTTATTTTTCCCTTCTTCCTTCCGGCGCGCCATAAAGTACGGGCAAAAAGATGCGGCCAACGAGATATTGCGCACCGAGGTATTAGGCCGTTTGCAAGGGGGCGGGGCTCCTATATGTGTGGTGACTTATCCGGATGCCCTTGCCGAGAAAGTTGTTTCGCACGGCGAGCTGGATAGCAATACTCTAAGGTTGCATACCGGTGAACGGGTGGGTATGGATTTTATCATTGAAGTGTTGTCAGGATATGGCTTCACACGCGTGGACTATGTTTATGAACCGGGGCAGTATGCTGTGCGTGGCAGTATCATAGACGTCTTTTCATTATCTTCCGAATACCCGTTCAGGATAGACTTCTTCGGCGATGAGGTGGAGAGCATACGGACTTTTGAGGTAGAGACCCAACTGTCTAAAGACAAGAAGGAAGATATCATAATAGTGCCGGACCTCGGACGTGAGGATGTGGGGGATATGGTGTCTTTTCTCGATTATCTTCCTTCTGATACCGTAATTACCGTGCGTGATTTTCTCTGGCTGAGTGAACGTATACAGTATATTCATGATGAAGCGCTCACTCCACAGGCCATTGCAGCGCGTGAGGCTGAAGAAAACGGTTACACCGGTCTTGATGGAAGGCTCATAAGCGGAAAGGAGTTTGCCATGCGTTTTCTCGACTTCCGGCGTTTGGAGTTTGGTGCCAGGCCAACGGGTTCACCAGATGCCAGTCTCACATTTCACACCATGGTGCAGCCCATATTTCACAAGAACTTCGACCTTGTGGAGCATAGCTTTAACGATTATCTCTCCCGTGGATACACATTATATATATGTAGCGACAGCCGCAAACAGACGGATCGCATCCGTGCCATTCTTGATGACCGTGGAAAGGGTATAGCCTTTACCGCTGTGGAAAAGACCCTGCATGAGGGCTTTGTCGATGATACTTTGCATTTGTGCGTTTTTACGGATCACCAGATATTTGACCGTTTCCATAAGTACAGCCTCAAAAGTGACAAGGCGAGGAGCGGCAAAGTGGCCCTCACATTGAAAGAACTGAATCAATTTACTCCAGGTGACTACGTGGTGCATACCGACCATGGGGTAGGACGCTTCGCTGGGCTTGTCCGCATCCCCAACGGCAATACCACGCAGGAGGTAATTAAGATTGTATATCAGAATGACGATGTGGTTTTTGTTTCCATACATTCCCTGCACAAGGTCTCTAAATATAAAGGTCGGGAAGGAGAGGCACCACGCCTTAACAAACTTGGTACCGGTGCTTGGGAGAAACTGAAAGACCGCACAAAAAAGAAAATAAAGGATATTGCCCGCGATTTGATAAGGCTATATTCGCAACGGCGCGAAGAAAAGGGATTCCGCTTCAGTCCAGACAGTTTCCTTCAACACGAATTGGAGGCTTCTTTCCTGTATGAGGATACTCCAGACCAGAGCAAAGCCACTGCTGATGTCAAGGCTGATATGGAGAGTGACCGACCAATGGACCGCTTGGTATGTGGAGATGTCGGATTCGGTAAAACGGAGGTAGCCATACGCGCAGCCTTCAAAGCCGTGACAGACAATAAGCAGGTGGCTGTACTGGTGCCTACCACAGTGCTGGCATACCAGCATTTCCAGACATTCAAGGAACGTCTGAAGGAGATGCCTTGTCGGGTAGAGTATCTTAGCCGTGCACGTACCGACGCGCAGTCAAAATCTGTGGTAAAAGCATTGGCAGAAGGTGAGGTGGATATATTGGTCGGTACTCATCGTATATTGGGTAAAGATGTAAAGTTCAAGGATTTGGGGTTGCTTATAATAGATGAGGAGCAGAAGTTCGGAGTCAGTGTTAAAGAAAAGCTGCGCCAGATGAAAGTCAATGTTGATACGCTGACGATGACAGCCACACCGATCCCGCGGACATTACAGTTCTCACTGATGGGAGCGCGTGACCTGAGTGTCATACAGACACCCCCGCCTAACCGTTACCCGATACAGACCGAAGTGCATACATTCAGCGAGGAAGTCATCACTGATGCAATAAACTTTGAGATGAGCCGCAACGGACAGGTGTTTTTCGTGAATAACCGCATAGCCAACTTGCCGGAACTGAAATCTTTGATAGTACGTAATATACCGGACTGCCGGGTGTGCATTGCCCACGGACAGATGCCTCCGGCCGAATTGGAGAAAATAGTAATAGACTTTGTAAACTATGATTATGATGTGCTGCTGGCTACTACCATAATAGAGAGCGGAATCGACATACCAAACGCCAATACCATCATAATCAATCAGGCACAGAATTTTGGACTTTCCGACCTGCATCAGATGAGAGGACGGGTGGGGAGGAGCAACAAGAAAGCTTTCTGCTACCTGCTGGCACCACCTTTGTCCACACTCACTACTGAGGCCAGGCGTCGCCTGCAAGCCATCGAAAACTTCAGCGACTTGGGTAGTGGCATACACATAGCCATGCAGGATCTTGATATAAGAGGAGCCGGAAATATGCTGGGAGCCGAACAGAGTGGTTTTGTTGCCGACCTTGGATATGAGACATACCAGAAGATTCTTTCTGAAGCTGTGCATGAGTTGAAGACCGATGAGTTTGCCGAATTGTATGCAGACAAACAACAGTCGGCCGATGGTAGTGGGAAAATAAGCGGTGAGCAGTTTGTGAAAGAATGTCAGGTGGAGAGCGACCTTGAACTTCTGCTTCCTGCCGATTACGTGACAGGCAGCAGCGAACGTATGCTGTTGTACCGCGAACTGGATGGTCTGATGTTGGATAAGGATGTGGCTGATTATCGTGCCCGCCTTATGGACCGTTTTGGCCCTATTCCTCCCGAAACCGAAGAGCTGCTGCGCATCGTTCCGTTGCGCCGCATTGCCGCACGCCTCGGAGCGGAGAAACTCTTTCTCAAAGGAGGACGTATGACCCTCTATTTTGTCAGCAATCTCGATAGCCCATATTATCAAAGTGAAGCCTTTGGCAAACTTATCGCCTATATGATGAAATATACACGCCGTTGCGAACTGCGTGAACAAAATGGCAAACGTTCCATGGTTGTGAAGGATGTGGCGAACGTGGAGACAGCTGTAAGCGTATTGCAGGAGGTATTGGTAATGTCTGTAGAAGAATGAAATGACGGTCTGTCTTGTACGGTCGATACACTCATCATTATTGTAAAAACGAATACATAAAAGCTAAAATATAGTCAAAAGATGTGATAGTTTTGCTTTTTTCTACTATTCTTCTGTGTTTTTGAATTTAATTCCGTACATTTGCAGCGGTATTAGTTGTACTTGTAAACATATATGTATTATAATCGTACATTTGTATGAAAAACAAGATATTAGTTACAGGCGGAACCGGTTATATAGGTTCACATACGGTGGTGGAGCTGCAGAATGCAGGCTATGAAGTTGTAATAGTGGACAATCTTTCCAATTCTCGGGCGGATGTTGTGGATAACATTGAAAAAATAACAGGTGTACGCCCCGTCTTTGAAAAGATAGACTGCTTGGATTATGCTGCTATGGACGACATGTTTGCACGTCACCAGCCAGGAATAATGGCCGTCATTCATTTTGCGGCCAGCAAAGCAGTGGGTGAATCGGTAGAAAAGCCTCTGTTATATTACCGCAATAATCTTGTTTCTCTTATAAATTTGCTTGAGTTGATGCCCAAGTATGACGTGAAAGGTATCGTGTTTTCTTCATCATGTACTGTTTACGGGCAGCCGGACGAGCTTCCTGTTACAGAAAATGCACCGATTAAGAAAGCAGAATCACCTTATGGCAATACTAAACAGATAAACGAAGAGATTATACGCGATACAGTAGCTTCCGGTTCTCCAATCAGTGCTATATTGCTGCGTTATTTCAATCCGATAGGCGCACATCCGTCGGCTCTGTTGGGTGAGCTGCCTAATGGAGTTCCACAGAATTTGGTTCCATATATTACTCAAACAGCTATCGGTATACGCGAGAAATTGAATGTTTTCGGAGATGATTACAATACGCCGGACGGTTCGTGTATACGGGATTTCATAAATGTGGTCGATTTGGCCAAAGCTCATGTGATGGCAATAAGTCGCATCCTTGAAGACAAACAGAAAGAAAAAGTGGAAGTATTCAATATCGGTACAGGGAGAGGCCTTTCGGTATTGGAATTGATAAATGCCTTTGAAAAGGCTACAGGCGTGAAACTTAACTATCAGATAGTTGGAAGACGTGCTGGAGACATAGAGAAGGTTTGGGCAAATCCGGATTTGGCAAATGCCGAACTTGGATGGAAAGCCGGAACCAGCATTGAAGATACGTTGCAGTCCGCATGGAATTGGCAATTGAAACTTCGTGAACGTGGTATACAGTAGAATTATTAGATAAATATATATGTTAAACAAATGCTTCCCCGCATTTGTTTATTGCAACTGCCTGAACAACCTGTATATATGTGAATATCTGTAGGTAGGACCTTTAATATAAGAAGGCAGGTAGAATTGCATAGTAGTTTTGTCGTGTTTTATTTTGTGTTTGTGTTGTGATAAGCCTTATCGTGAGATAAGGCTTATT
>CAZYVE010000084.1:0-5039 GCA_964651035.1 uncultured Bacteroides sp. | reverse complement strand
TATTATAATCATCCAAATTTCTTACTCAATCGACAGAGTATTTCAACAGCTCTTTTAACGTCTTTGCCTTGTAGCCCCTTATTCCCGTTTGTCTTTATAAAAAATGTTTTCTGATAGTCTAAGACAACATCCTGGTCATCTATGATTATATATGATTGGTATTGTGGATTATGTTTTAGCCACAAATCAATCTCATATCCCTTCCATTTCCGTGTTGTACGAATTCCATAAAGGGACTGCAATTCATCAGGGGTGAGGGTTGGTGTAACGTCGATTATTTCTCCTGATAAATTTCTGCGTTTCCATATATCTTTCAAAATGAATAAGACATTCTTACATATCCTGCTGTCTTTCCATGATGAAGAAATAACGATTTTTGCATTGGTGACATTTATCAATTCTTTTAATGCGTCAATGCAATCAGGGGCAAATATAGCACCGTCTTTGTCAAACCAATCCATATTATGATTGGTGAGATATTTCTCGTAATCAAAAGAGTGCAGTACTCCGTCTATATCAAGAAACACTATCGGATAACTGTCGTCAGCTAACATGTCTCTTATGGAATTGTGTCATAATGTCTATAAATTTATCAGGAAGTCTTTTCTGCACTCCCTTCTTTTATGTGCAGCGGGATTTCCCGGTATAGCAAAAAGTAAATGAACTGCAAATAATTCAATCCTAAGTATTATCTTTGCCTTATGGCGATTCACTTTTTACTATATATAAGTTCAGCCTACCGACCGAAGGGAATAGCTGAGAATGGAACAAAACAGTTCTCACAGCCTTTCGCCTTTCCTCTTCCAAGCCGCAAAAAGCAAGCCCGACAAGATGAAGACGATAACCGCCACGACATACCCCACAACTTCGGACAATCCGAAAGCATTGGCGGATACGAGGATAAACGACACGCTGACAGACGTCATGAACATGGCAGGCAAGAGTGCAATCCAATAAAACTTGTGCTTGCGTGCGAGATAAACCGAGAGCGTCCAAAGCGTGAAAACCGCAAGCGTCTGGTTCGCCCACCCGAAGTAATTCCAGATGGTGTTGAATCCGTCCTCGTCTGATATGTTATACCAGAGCAAAGCCAGTGTCGCAACAAATATGGGAATGCAGATATAGATACGTTTGCGGATAGAATGCTGCTCAACGTGAAGGAACTCGGCGATAATCAGCCGGGCACTGCGCAAGGCGGTATCGCCGCTCGTGATAGGCGCTGCAACCACACCCAGTATAGCCAAAGCACCACCGAATACGCCAAGCCACCCTTCGGACACGGTCGTCACCACCTCCGGAGCCTGAAGCGTAGCCGGCACACCAAGCTCGGCGGCCGCGCCACCGTAGAAGAAATAAGAAGACACCGTAGCCCATATCAGCGCCACGACACCTTCGGTAATCATCGCGCCATAAAACATGGGCCGCCCCTGCTTCTCATGCTTGATGCAGCGCGCCATCAACGGACTTTGCGTAGCATGAAATCCGCTGATAGCCCCACAAGCGATGGTGATGAACAGGCACGGGAAGATACTCCCCGAAGCCGGTTCCATATTCTTCAGCCCGTCAGTCAATTCGGGCAAAGAAGGCCATTTGATGAAGAGTACCGTCATGAGGGCTACAGCCATAAAAAGCAATGCAATAGCGAATATCGGATAAATGCGTCCGATAATTTTATCGATAGGGAGCAGCGTTGCCAGAAAATAATATATAAAGATGATGATACACCATATATATACCCACGTAAGCGAGTCGCTGCACAGCTTCCCAAGAATCAAAGCCGGACTATACACAAACACTGCACCGACCATCAGCAAAAGGAATACCGAAAACACCAACATCACCTTCTTGGTACGTCTTCCCAGATAATCGCCCACCAGTTCGGGCAGTCCTGCACCTCCATGCCGCATCGAAAGCATTCCGCTCAGATAATCGTGTACTGCTCCGGCAAAGATGCATCCAAACACAATCCATAAATAAGCCGAAGGCCCGAACTTGGCCCCCATGATCGCACCGAAGATAGGTCCGGTACCTGCGATATTCAAAAACTGAATCATAAAAATCTTCCAACCGGGCAGAACCACGTAATCTACCCCGTCTGCCATGCTGATGGCAGGAGTAGGACGGTTATCCGGAGCAAATATGCGCTCCACAATACGTCCGTACAGCAAATAGCCCACTATCAGGGCAACCAAACTCAAAGTAAACGTAATCATAACAACTGTCTATTTCATTCTATTCTCTTTTCTAAACATATATCATACATACGGGGAATGCGTACGCGGCATGCGGCGTACATGTATTGCTCAGACGCAGTACATGTTTTGCATATCCTTCTCAAAAAAAGGGGATTATTCCTTGACTTCTTCCTGGGGTATGCGTATAGAAGTGTACAGTTCGATGACGGCAGCTATGGTGAGGCATACAATCCACTCATTACCATGCAGGAAAATCATCATGCCGCCGGCAATAACCAACAGCAAAGCGGCAAAAGCCTGTTGACGCCTCAGACGTCTTATGGTGAAACTTTTGCTGCGTGACGGGGAAAATATCTGTGCCACGGCCACCAGTACAGCCCCAACCGAATATATGTATGGCGACAACGGCCATCCGGTAATATAAATAGCTGCCCCGCCCAATACCATTACGGCACCAACGGCAAAAAACGCCGGCAATAGTCTGCTCATTATTATTACTTTATATCTTCTTCAAATACGTAAATGTCTTCATCGGGTTTCTTCATCAGGTACTTCTCGCGTGCCACATGCTCTATGGCATCAGAATCTGCCTTCAGTTCATTAAGCAGAAGCGTACTTTTTTCATATTCGGCACGATACTTCTCTATCTCGCTGCGCAAGCGGTTCTCTTCGCTGATGTACTTCAGTCGGCGCACCATGCTGTTTTCGTCCAAAAAGCCTACAATCACAACAAACACCCCAAACGTAATGAGATACTTATGTCTGCGAATGAACAACCAAAGGGAAGCAAGTTTATCCATAGAAATATTAGTCTGTTAAATACCTGTCTACCCGGTCAAGCCGGCAATACGCCGGAGGGAAACGTTTAACGTGTACAAAGATAAGATGAATAACCGAAATATCCGGTATTTTTGCGTACATTTGCACTTTACGCAATCATACCAACAAGTTTCCGTATGGAAAATTACATAGTATCGGCACGGAAATACCGCCCGGCCACATTCGACTCGGTTGTAGGGCAACGCGCTCTGACCACCACGCTCAAAAATGCTATCTCTACCGGCAAACTGGCTCACGCCTATCTGTTCTGCGGTCCGCGGGGGGTGGGCAAGACCACATGTGCACGCATCTTTGCAAAGACAATCAACTGCCTGAACCCTACACCCGATGGGGAAGCATGCAACCAATGCGAATCGTGCAGTGCATTCAATGAACAACGTTCGTACAACATACACGAACTGGATGCTGCCTCTAACAACTCGGTAGACGATATCCGCCAACTGGTGGAACAGGTACGCATACCGCCACAGATAGGAAAGTACAAGGTATATATCATCGACGAGGTGCACATGCTGTCGACTGCGGCATTCAACGCTTTCCTCAAGACGCTGGAAGAACCGCCGCATCATGCAATCTTCATACTTGCCACCACCGAGAAACACAAGATATTGCCCACCATCCTGTCGCGTTGCCAAATATATGACTTCAACCGCATCGGGGTAGAAGATACTGTGGCGCATCTGGCATACGTGGCATCCAAGGAAGGAATAACCGCCGAGCCGGAAGCACTGAATATAATTGCACTGAAGGCTGACGGAGGAATGAGAGACGCATTATCTATTTTCGACCAGGTAGTAAGCTTCACTGGAGGGCATATCTCCTATGAGGAAACTATCAGGAACCTCAATGTGCTGGACTATGAATACTATTTCAGATTGACAGACTTTTTCCTGGGAAACAAGGTAAGTGACGCGCTGCTGCTCTTCAATGAAGTGCTTAACAAGGGGTTTGACGGAAGTCACTTCATCACGGGATTGGCTTCACACCTGCGCGACCTGCTGGTAAGTAAAGACCCGGTGACATTGCCCCTGCTTGAGGTCGGAGCAAGCATACGCCAACGCTACCAGACGCAAGCGCAGAAATGCCCTACAGACTTTCTGTACAAGGCCATGAAGCTGTGCAACGACTGCGACCTGAGCTACCGGGCAAGCAAGAACAAACGTCTGTTGGTAGAATTGACACTTATACAGGCTGCACAACTTACACAAGCAGGAGGAGATTCCATAAGCGGGAAAAATGCCACGGGACAAAATATCAAACCAATATCACCCCAACCGAACGGTATTAAGCAACCTCAGGTACAACATAATAAACCGGAGGCCACAGGACAAGGTGACTTACAAGCCATGCCGCAAAAGGCTATGCCGGATATTGTCGGCAATGTTCTGTCAACAACGGGTGCACGCAGTGTACAGGAGGACAAAAAGATTCCGGTTGTAGACAAAAGCAAGCTGGGCATTTCGATAAGAAAAAACCAGCAGGAAGAGCAGCCGAAATCCTTAACGAACCGGGAAACAGACAAAGTCGTAAATCCGGGTGCTGATACGGACATGCCATTAGATGAAACAAAGCTAAACTTCCATTGGCAACGATATGCTGCCGAGTTACCACAAGAGCAGGTTGCAATAGCCAAACGCATGCAAAACATGCGGGTAAATCCGGTAAACGATACCACCTTTGAAGTCGTGGTAGACAACAATATCATAGCCAAAGAGTTTACAAGCCTCATCCCTGACATAGAGTCCTTCATGCAAAAGAATATGAATAACCGGCATATTACCATGAGGGTGAAAATAAGCACACCAGACGAAAAGACACGAGCCTATACCCGAACAGAACAATTCCAGATGATGTCCGAAAAGAATAGAGCTCTACTTAACCTGAAAGACGCATTTGGATTGGAGTTTTACTAAACAAACTCCTGCAGGATTCAAATAAGCTGCCGGAAGATATCCCATACGGACAGTTTGTGTATATAAGTGCCAGATGCAGGGCGGGGAAATC
>CAZYVE010000083.1:0-5278 GCA_964651035.1 uncultured Bacteroides sp. | reverse complement strand
CAATGCTTTGTATATGGCTTCCTGTATTCTTGTGCGTATGTTGAGAGTCATCAGCTTGTTGTTCCATACGTCGGGGTAGGTGCGGTTGCACAGGAATATATAGACTATTCGGTTGTCCGGGTCTACCCATGCGCATGTTCCGGTAAATCCCGTGTGGCCGTACACTGACGAAGGGGCTTCTTCGCAACAAGGGCTTCTGTCCGGGTTCCGTTTGTCCGGTTTGTCGAAGCCCAAGCCGCGTCGGCTCGTGCGTGAGGCAGTCGTTGTGAAGATGCGGCAGGTTTCTTCTGCCAGATAACGGTGGCCGTCTTTTACCCCTCCGTCCAGCAGCATTTGGTATATGGAGGCTTGTTCGCGTGCTGTGGAAAACAGTCCGGCATTGCCGGATACCCCTCCCATGAAGGCTGCCGATTCATCATGTACATAGCCCTGCAGCGTGGTCTTGCGCAGAAAAGGGTCGGCGGCCGAAGGGACTATTTCCTCCTTGGCAGCGAAGCGCAGTGGCAGGTATCCGGTGCGCGACAGCCCCATGGGACCGTAAAATTCCTTTGCCAGAAATTCATCCATCGGCATGTTTTTAACAGCCTCCACCAGTTGCTGCAGCAGTATGAAGCCTACGCAGCTGTAACGGTAGCGCCTGCTGAGGAGCGGGGCTTCGGCTATAAGGCGCAGTACATCTTGCTTGAAGCCTGCGTTGAGCCACAGACTGTCAGATACCTGCAAGGTACAGCTGTCGGTGCGCACCTTCGATGTAAGCCCTTTACGGAACGAAAACGACGGATTGCCCCATGTGCGCCTGCCTATGCGCACCCTGCCATTACCCTCCCGTCCTGCAAAGAGCGGGTTTGAAATATTTTCCTCGTCTATGGCATCCCTATAAAATAATATGGTGGAAGGGAGACCGGACTCATGCAGCAACAGCTGGCGGATAGTGATGCCCTGTTTGTCTGTGCCTTCCAGGAACGGCAGGTAGCCGGCTACGCGGTCGTCTAAACCAATGAGTCCTTCGTCGTACAGTTTCATCACGGCAAGCAGGGTGGCGCTGGTTTTTGTCAGCGAGGCTATGTCGTAAATGTCGGAGACCGTTACGGGCGTCGTGCTTCCCTGACGGCCTTTCACTCCGGTATGTGTGCCGAAGGCCTTGTTGTATATTTCCCGTCCGTCTTTCAGCACCACAATCTGGCATCCGGGATAAGCCCCTTTGCTTATGCCTTCGAGGGCAATTCCGTCCACTTCGTCCAGCAGGTGGGCATCGATATCATCTTCTTCCGGCGTACGGCCGGATACCGGCTGCACAGCTAAGTCTATGCCGTCGCCTGCCGCAAACCAGCTGCCCACGCGGGCAGACAGGCGTCCGTCCGCTCCCTTGTTGCCCAGCAGTATGCCTGCAACGTGTCGTTGCACGTCCTCGTCTGCCGAGTGTGCCAGTATCAGTACATCAGGTGCAGAGCCGAACTGTTGCGGTATATTTTCCCCCGGAACGAACAGAAGGCATATTAACGGCGTTTCCGGCATGAATGATTTGAAGAAAGCAGAGTACTGGGACAGGTTCTTGTCCGTAATACAGACCACGATACGGCTATATGCCGACAGCTTGCCTTGCAGCTCCTGGCAGACCTCCTGTGTGGGATTACGGCCGAGGCGGAAAACGTCCGTGCGGATGCCGCCGCGAGATAAACTTTCAAGTAGGGGTTCCGGCCTCCCCTGTCCGCCTACGCACAATACCGCCACCTTTCCCTCCGAGGCATCAAGCGGGAGCAGTTGCCCGGCATCCTTTCCCGCTACAGTGACGGCCGCCAGCTTCAGGCTCCGTATAAGCTCGCTTGTATGAGGCGTATTGATGCGCCGCTCCAGACCGGACAGTTGTATGTGTGGCTTTTCTGCCAGTCCCAGCGCATATTTGTAGGTCAGTACCTTGCGGCACTTCCTGTTTATCTTATCTTCAGACAGCGTCCCCTCATTTATGGCAGCCAGCACTGCGTCTGTTTCTTCCTTAATGCGTTGCGGAACCAGCAGCAGATCATTGCCGGCCTGTAAAGCCTTGAGGCACAGGTTGCGGTTGCCTGACGCTCCTCCCATGGCCAGAGCATCGGTGAACACCAATCCTCGGAAACCCATCTTCTTCACCAGAAGGCTGTCCGTGATGCGCGGCGACAGGGAAGATGGCAATCCCCTTTCCGGCTCGATGGCGGGAACTTCCAGATGCCCCACCATTATGCCGCCCAGCCCGGCACGGATTACCTCCCTGAAGGGGCGCAGTTCTATGCTGTCTAACCGTTCGAAGGTGAACGGCAGTATGGGCAGTGCCTTGTGCGAGTCCACATCCGTATCCCCATGCCCGGGAAAGTGCTTGCTGACGGACAATATACCTCCGCTCTCTAATCCGCGTGCGTATGCCACGACTTTGCGTGCTACGTCGGCTGGTTCTTCGCCGAATGAGCGCGTGTTGATGACCGGGTTTTCCGGATTGACATTTACGTCAGCCACCGGTGCGAAGTTCACCTGTACGCCCAGCTCCCGCAATTCCCTTGCCACCTCGCGGCCGTAGGCATACAGCAGACTGTCGTTGCGTATGCAGCCCAGTACCATGTTGCGCGGGAAAGACGGCGTACCGCGCAGGCGCATGGCCGGCCCCCACTCTCCGTCGAATGTTATCAGCAGAGGTATGTCTGCCATCTCCTGCGCCTCATTGGTCAGGATTGCCTGGTTTTCCGCCAGTCCTCCCGAAAACAGCAGTCCGCCCACCTTGTATTCGCGTACCACCCGTTGCAGCAGTTCCTTGTTTGCCTTGTCCTGTGTAGGGGCTATTGTATAGATGAACAGCTGGCCTATGCGCTCGCGCAGGCTCATGCCCTCCATTACAGAGTCTACCCATCGGTTGCATGCCTCGTTGTGCTCAATATGCCGTATCATGGCAGGAGAGGGCGGCGGCAGCGGCAGACTGTCTATGGGCATAAGGATACCTCTGGAACTGCACATTGCCGGCAGGAGGCAGAATAATATGGTAAGTAAACTTTTTCTGAACATATACTGTTGTGCGGAGGGTGAAAGTCGTATGGGGAGATATGTATGCAGGCCGCAGCCGTCATTCCTGCATGAGCACAAGTTTCATGTGCCCTACGCAGACACCGTTCCTGCCGGTGTGCATCACGGGTACTTCCTTCCCCTCAGCATTGGTCAGGAAATCAGGCCCGTCCATGAACGTATGCGTATGCCCGCCCAGAATGGCGTCTATGCCGGAAGTCTGTTCGGCCAGTTCTTCGTCGCTGTCGCCCGCAATCTTGTAACCCAGGTGCGAAAGGCATATCACTACGTCGCAGTGTTCCTCATCCCTTAGGATAGCCGTCACTTTACGTGCCACAGGTATGGGGTCCATAAAGGTTATCCCCGCGCACTTGTCGGCCTGCACCAACCCTTCCATCTTTGGACTCAGGCCGAAGACGCCTATGCGCATCCCGCCGCGTTCTATTACCGTATATGGCTTTACCAGCCCTTCGAGTACGGTTCCCGTCACATCGTAATTGGCGCACACCACGGGAAAGTGCGCCATACGGAAGAGGTGTGCCATGTTGTCCAGTCCGAAGTCGAACTCATGGTTGCCTATCGTCATGGCGTCATATTGCATGAGGTTCATCAGTTTCACTTCCAGCTCGCCCTTAAACAGATTGTAGTATGGTGTGCCCTGCGATATGTCCCCGCAGTCGAAGAGCAGCACGTCGGGATGCTCTTTGCGGAAGCTGCTGACGAAAGCTGCCCGCCTTGCAGCCCCTCCCAGTCCTGCATTACGGTCGGCCGATTGCAGGCTTATCGGTTCTATGCGGCTGTGCGTGTCGCTGGTCTGCAGTATGTCCAGTTCTTTGGTGCGTTGCGCGCCGGCAGGCTGCACGTGCGCCAGTGCGGCAAAGAGACCTATGGCCAAGAGTATATTTGTAGTCCTCATATACGGTATTATGTTGTTTCTTTTATGCGTTCAGTCTTTATAAACGATGCGTCCCTCCATGCGCGAACTGATTTTGCGTCCTCTCATGGCCTCCTCCTTTATATATTCCATGAGAAGCTGCCGTACCGTGGCTCCCGGCGGGCATTCCCGTTCCACGGCCTGTGGCAGGGCTTTCATCCCGTCGTTGCCTTCGGCCAGGTAGTCGACGGTGGATACGGTGTACAGCTTGTCCTTGTCTACAGGCTTCCCGTCCACGGTGGCATTCAGCAGGCGTCGGTCTTTGGATATTTCGATGCGGACTCCGCTCACGCCTTCGCCGCCGCGCGCTGCTATGTTCTCAAACTGTTGCATCAGCACGCTGCCTTTCAGTGTCAGCACGCACAGTGAGTTCTCGAAAGGCAGTATTTCGTACACGTTTTCCGTGGTGATGTTTCCTTCGGGCAAGGGGGCGCGTATGCCGCCCATGTTTATCAGCCCCATGTCAGCCGGACGTCCCAGTACGGGGATAGCTGCCATGCGCAGGATGTCGGCAATGAGGTTGGACAGTGTGCTTTCCGGTCTTCCGCTCTCCATAGCCATGTCCGAACCTCCCACCACGCTCGACATTATGCTGTCTACCTTGGCCTTATACGGGGCTATCAGTCCGGCGGCTCCGGCATCCGGCCTGTCGTCCCAGGTGGAGTCCATGTACACCATGTTTCCTTCAGCCGATACCACCCTGTATGCCGGGCGGCATGAAACCGCCATCAGAGCCAATACCAGTGCCAGCGCAGCACCCGGGACATGTATCGGTAAACATTTCATCTTCATATCAATATCAGTTATTTCTGTTTGTCCGGCTTAAAATCCGTACAAATATAACACAAAAAATCGGGGGATGACAACTTTACCGCCAGTTTGCCCTATTTATCCTCACCTGCCGGCAGGAAACGGGCATATAATGATACGGGCTTCTTCCGCAAACCAACGAATAAATGGCATACGTGGAATGTGTACGCGGCGTGCGTAAGACGTGTATTGCGCAGGTGCAGTACATGTTTTGGCTGACACTCTTGGAAAACTATATAGCTTCATCTATTGAGGCCGGTATTTTTGCATCATCAATGCACAGGGCAGACGCATCTAAATTTTGCCATCATTGCAGCAAAAAATGCAGTAATCATTTGCAGGACAAGATAATTCCTATATCTTTGCGCCCGGTGATCATAGCGGTTATTGTCCGTGATTCTTTTTTTTGGACACAATAAAGATACGACAGGTGCATGCAGACGACATTGAAAGAAACAAGGCTGTATATCAGCGGCCTGAAGGCGGATGCCGTCTTGATAAGCAAGTCCG
>CAZYVE010000082.1:0-5297 GCA_964651035.1 uncultured Bacteroides sp. | reverse complement strand
TTGTGGATGTCGACAAATTAGATTAATTTTGTCTGTACATCACTTAATATTAGAAGGGAATTTGTTATTTTTGCCTGCGACTGCCCGAAATTGGGCTGAGGAACAGCTGCAGTATGGCAGCCGGCACACCATAAACAACTCCCGTAAAAACTATGAGCGAAGATACTGAAGCACCTAAAGACGGAATAGTCGAAAAACAGTCCTCAGAAAACGAACGGCACTCGGACTACAGACCTTCAAACACGAAGGACACAAGTGTGAAGCACAAGCTGAACGGAATGTACCAGGACTGGTTCCTGGACTATGCGTCATACGTCATACTGGAACGTGCCGTGCCCCACATCATGGATGGACTGAAGCCCGTCCAACGCCGCATACTGCATACCATGAGACGCATGGAAGACGGGCGTTACAACAAGGTGGCAAACATAGTGGGCGAGGCCATGAAATTTCATCCACACGGCGATGCCTCAATAAAAGAAGCACTGGTGCAGCTGGGGCAGAAGGAACTACTGATAGACTGCCAGGGCAACTGGGGAAACATACTGACCGGTGATGACGCTGCAGCTGCCCGCTATATAGAAGCAAGGCTGACCAGGTTTGCCCTTGACGTGGTGTTCAACCCCAAGACTACAGAATGGAAACAGTCTTATGACGGGCGCAACAATGAGCCGGTAACCCTTCCGGTCAAATTTCCCTTGCTGCTGGCACAAGGTGTTGAAGGAATTGCCGTAGGGCTCTCGTCAAAGATATTGCCGCATAACTTCAACGAACTATGCGATGCCGCCGTCAGCTACCTGCGTGGTGAACCGTTCGCCCTATACCCAGACTTCCAGACCGGAGGCAGCATCGATGTGTCGAAATACAATGACGGAGAACGAGGCGGTTCGGTACGCGTCCGCTCAAAGATAGAAAAGGCAGACAGCAAGACGCTTGTCATACGTGAAATACCTTACGGCAAGACTGTAGCCGGAGTGTGTGACTCCATAGTAAAGGCCAGCGAGAAAGGAAAAATCAAAATACGCAAGGTAGAAGACCTTACATCGGGCAACGTCGAGATTGTGGTGCACCTGTCACCCGGCACCTCGTCAGACAAAACTATCGACGCGCTGTATGCCTTTACCGACTGCGAAGTTAACATCTCACCCAACTGTTGTGTCATAGACGGGCGTAAGCCGCACTTCCTCACCGTGAGCGATGTGCTGCGCAAATCGGCAGACAATACACTGGCGTTGCTGCGCAAGGAACTGGAGATACACCGGGCAGAGGTACTGGAAAGCCTGCACTTTGCCTCACTGGAAAAGATTTTCATTGAAGAACGAATATACAAGGACGATGAATTCGAACAGGCGCAGAATATGGATGACGCATGTTGCCATATAGACATGCGACTGAAACCATACTACCCGACACTGACACGCGAGGTAACCAAGGAGGACATTCTGCGGCTGATGGATATAAAGATGGCACGTATACTCAAGTTTAACAGTGACAAGGCCGAAGAAGCCATTGCCCGCATGAAGGCAAACGTGGAAGAGACTGAACGTCACCTGAACAATATCGTGGAATATACCATCGACTGGTTCCGCATGCTCAAGGAAAAGTATGGCAAGGCTTTTCCCCGGCGCACGGAACTCAGGAACTTCGACGTTATAGAAGCCACCAAGGTGATAGAGGCAAATGAGAAGCTGTACATCAACCGCGAAGAAGGATTCATTGGCACAAGCCTGAAGAAGGATGAGTTTGTGACGGGATGCTCGCCCATAGACGATGTAATCATCTTCTACCGCGACGGCAAATACATCATTACGCCTGTGGCAGACAAAAAATTCGTAGGGAAAAACATCATTTACCTCAATGTATTCAGGAAGAACGACAGACGCACTATCTACAACGTAGTGTACCGTGACGGCAAAAACGGGACATGCTATATGAAGCGGTTTGCCGTAACATCTGTAGTACGCGACCGTGAATATGACCTCACACAGGGTACTCCAGATTCACGAGTGCTCTACTTCACTGCCAACCCCAACGGCGAAGCCGAAGTCATAAAGGTAACACTAAAGCCAAACCCTAAGCTGCGTAAGCTGACAATAGAAGAAGACTTCAGCCACTTGGCCATAAAAGGGCGGCAGTCCATGGGCAACATATTGACGCGCATGCCCGTCCACAAAATCGTGTTGAAGCAGCACGGTGCATCCACGCTGGGCGGCAGGAAGGTGTGGTTCGACCCTGATGTGCTGCGCATCAACTATGATGGCAGGGGAAGTTATCTGGGTGAGTTCCAAACGGACGACCACATTCTTGTACTAATGAAAAACGGAGATTTCTACACCACAGGCTTCGACGTCAACAACCACTACGAAACGGACATAATCCGCATAGAAAAACATGACCCGCACAAAGTATGGACAGCCATACTGTACGATGCCGGACAGCAGGATTACCCGTACATCAAACGGTTCAGCCTGGAAGCTTCTGCACGCAAGCAGAATTTCATGGGTGACAACCCCAAAAATCGTCTGCTGTTTCTGACCGACAGCGCATATCCGCGCCTTGAAATTGTGTTCGGAGGACATGACAGTTTCCGCCCGCCAATAACGATAGAAGCAGATGACTTCATTGCCATAAAGAGTTTCAAAGCCAAGGGGAAACGGCTGACAACCTTCACAATAGAATCTATAGATGAATTGGAACCCACACGCATGCCTGCCCCCCCTGAGCCATTGACCGACAACGATATGGAAGATATTCCCAACCTTGATCCGGACTATGGCAAGAGCGAAACAGACATACTCGACGAACTAACGGGACAGATGAAACTCTTTGCCAACGACAACGAAGATACAGACGACAATAATCAACCTAAACCATAAACCTGCATAAGATGACACATACTCTGTTACTACGTACACTGCTCGTAACCGCCCTGATTATGCTGCTTTGCACGGGAGCAATGGCACAAACCATTGCGGACACCTTGCGCCCCGTCACGCGAGCCACCCTATACGGAGTAGGATCAGCCAATATGTTCGACACATATTTGTCGCCTCAGGAGTATCGCGGAGTAGAAATACGCATACTGCACGAAAGAATGAGGCCAATGAAATGGGCCGATGGAAAGATATCGAGGACAGTGACATTCCAAAGTTATGTCAACTATACGCACAACCACGTGAACAACAACAAATCTGTGGGTGCATTGGCCACATGGAACTATGCACTGCACTACAACTTCAGCGTGCTGCCCGGGTTTAAACTGCTGGCAGGAGGGGCGTTTGACCTTAACGGAGGATTTTTGTGGAACATGCGAAATGGCAACAATCCAGCCTCTGCACGCGCTTATGCCAATATTTGCGCTTCGGGCATGGCCGTATGGGACTTTCATATAAAGAACAGACCTTTCAGCCTGCATTATGGACTGAACCTGCCTCTCATGGGAATGATGTTCTCACCCGAATACGGGGAATCGTACTACGAAATATTCTCTCTGGGCAACAGCAAGGGAGTGGTAAAATTCACCTCGCTGCACAATCAGCCCTCACTGAGACAGATGCTGTCGCTCGATTTTAATGTCAGGAAGATAAAGATGCGCGTAGCATACATGTGCGACACTCAGCAGTCTAAAGTAAACAATCTAAAGACACATGCCTATTCGCACATTTTCATGCTGGGTTTCGTAAAAAAATTCTTCGTGGTCAGATAAAGCATCTCCATTATCCAATACATAGTATTATAAATAACATGAAACATAACATCATAACATGTCTGTCACTCTGCCTGGCCACACTGCTACCATCCGGCTGCATACGTGAGGAGGAGTATGACAACTCGCCACAAGGCAACTTCGAGGCATTGTGGCGCATCATCGACGAACAATATTGTTTCTTAGACTATAAACAGATAAACTGGGACTCGATATACGACGTGTATGCGCCACAAATTTCAGACAACATGGGCAGCGATGCCCTCTTCGAAGTGCTGGGCAATATGCTGGCCGAGCTGAAAGACGGGCACGTCAACCTATACTCTGCATCGAATACTGCACGATACTGGGACTGGTATCTGGACTACCCACGCAACTTCAGCGAGGCCATAGTCGAACAATACCTCGGCAGGGACTACAGAATAGGTGGTGGAGCAGAATATACCATATTGGAGGACAACATAGGCTACATATATTACGGAGACTTCTCAAACGGTATAGGTGATGGCAATTTAGACGAAATGCTATATTATCTATCCATATGCAACGGACTAATAATAGACGTCAGGCAAAATGGTGGAGGAAACCTGACCACCGCCACGAAGTTTGCACAGCGGTTCACCGAAGAGAAGACACTGACCGGATATATAATGCACAAGACCGGAAAGGGGCACAGTGACTTCTCCGACCCAGAACCGATATATATAGAGCCATCAGACGGTGTACGCTGGCAGAAACCGGTGGTAGTACTCACCAATAGGCATGCTTACAGTGCCACCAATGATTTCGTCAACTCCATGAACTGCTTCCCTAACGTCACACTCATGGGAGACAAGACCGGAGGTGGATCAGGGCTGCCTTTCACGTCCGAACTGCCAAACGGGTGGGGAGTACGTTTCTCGGCAAGTCCGCACCTCGATGCGGCCAAACAGCATATAGAATTCGGCATAGATCCCGATGTGTGGGTAGACATGACAGACGAGGATGAAGACCAAGGTTTGGATACTATAATAGAGACAGCACGAAAGTTCCTTAGCGAATAAACTGTACAATCAGGCTTTACCAGGCTATATATACCGCCGCACAGCCTGCTTATGTGAAAAGAATTTTGCGGAAAACAAAAAACTTACTACCTTTGCAACGTGTCAACTATCACATTCGGCGGGTGTGGCGTAATTGGCAGCCGCGCCAGACTTAGGATCTGGTGCCGCAAGGCGTGTAGGTTCGAGTCCTATCACCCGCACCAACAGATTGAAATTGTTTGATTTACAAAGTGGTAGTAGTTGAAGACACAAGAAAAGTGCAAGCAGATAGCTTTAAATAAAGCAGATGTTTGCACTTTTTGTGTTATTGCACAGAGCATTAAAATCGTTCTAATTGCTAATAAATAATAGTTACGCGATTGAAAAAGCAAATAGCTAAGTAGAAATTATGAAAACTGTAGGAGAAGAGCGGAAAACGAGACTCGAACTCGCGACCCCAACCTTGGCAAGGTTGTGCTCTACCAACTGAGCTATTTCCGCAAGGCCTTGCCTAAATAGTGCCCAGAACAGGACTCGAACCTGCATGCCTCTCGACACACGCACCTGAA
>CAZYVE010000081.1:0-5299 GCA_964651035.1 uncultured Bacteroides sp. | reverse complement strand
GAAAAACACTTATGATTACCAATTCTTTTGGGGATTTTCTTATCCCGAACTCACGTAGTAGAATATTTCCACAGCATCAAGCCGGCGCACAGCCTTTATCCACACGAAGGGTACCGGCTCGTCTATAGGTATAATGCTCCAGTCGCTCGTATGGTGGGTCACAACAGTGCTGAGGTTATACTTCCCGTGCAAGCAGGCCGCCAAGATTTAAATGCTGGCCGGCAGAAAATGAAATAGAGAATGAGAAGCTGCATATTTGCATCCGCATCCAGCTAAATCTTCCACGATAAGCCCGGCAAATTTGTGTACCACCGGAAATTCGGTTATTTTTGTATCATAATTAATACAGAGGTCCGGACTGTTCTGGAAAAATACGGTTTGTGTATGAAGAAGTTTGTCACCCTTGCTGCTGCCTTGTTCATGCTGGCGGCATCCACGTCTGCCCAGGAACGGGAAATGAAGCTGAAAATCGTGCAGACCACCGATGTCCACGGCAATTATTTCCCCTATGACTTTATCCGCCGCAGCGATGCCCGGGGCAGCCTGGCACGTGTGCACGCTTTCGTGGAAAAGGAGCGTGAGACGTACAAGGACAACCTGATACTGCTGGACAACGGCGACTTCCTGCAGGGGCAGCCGGCATCATATTATTATAATTATATTGACACGGTAGCCACCCACCTGGGCTCGGCCATACTGGACTTCATGGGTTATGATGCCGGAAACCTTGGCAACCATGACGTGGAGACCGGCCGCCCGGTCTTTGAGCGCTGGGCATCCGGATGCAGCTTCCCCATACTGGGAGCCAATGTCATAGATTCGGCCACAGGCCTTCCGTACTTCAAGCCTTATGCCGTGTTCCGCCGCGGGCAGGCCAAGATTGTGGTACTGGGCATGATAACCCCGGCCATCCCCACATGGCTGCCGGAAAGCCTCTGGCAGGGACTGCGCTTCGATGACATGGAGGAAACCGCACGCAAATGGGTGCCGGTTATACGTGATACGGAAAATCCCGACGTGCTTATCGGGCTATTCCACTCGGGCAAGAATGCCGTGCTGACGGGCGGGCAATACCGGGACAACGCCTCGGTAGAGGTGGTGCGGAGAGTGCCGGGGTTCGACGTGGCCCTGATAGGGCACGACCATGCCAGGGCATGCTTCAAGGTTGCCGGTGAAGCCGGTGACACCGTGTGGATTGTCAACCCGGCAAACAATGCCGTGGCAGTGGGTGATGTGGACATCGAACTGCATCTCGACAGTAACGGCAAGGTCGTCGGGAAGAATATTTCTGCCAGGATAACGGATGTGGCCGATACGGAAGTCAGCAAAGAGTTTATGGAACGCTTCTCCGCCCAGTACGACGCCGTGCAGGAGTTTGTCTCACAAAAGATAGGACATCTGGAAGAGAGCATCTCCACGCGCCCCTCTTATTTCGGCCCGTCGGCATTTGTTGACCTTATACACAGCCTGCAACTTGAAATAAGCGGTGCGGAGATTTCGCTTGCCGCACCCCTGTCATTCGACGCGCAAATCAGCGCCGGCGATATCTATGTGGGCGACATGTTCAACCTCTACAAATATGAGAATCTGCTGTATGTCATGTCTCTCTCGGGAAAGGAGGTGCACGATGCGCTGGAGATGTCGTATGCTATGTGGACCAACCGCATGGAGTCTCCAGAAGACCATCTGCTGCTTCTGCGCAGACAAGATGACAGCGGCGGAAGGACTTATTTCCAATATCCCAGCTATAATTTTGATTCGGCGGCAGGCATCATCTATACCGTCGACGTAACAAAACCTGCCGGGCAGAAAGTGACAATCACCGGCATGGCAGACGGCACACCCTTCCGGATGGACAAGATGTACCGCGTGGCAGTCAACTCCTATCGCGGCAACGGAGGGGGTGAATTGCTGACAAAGGGAGCTGGTATCCCACAGGACAGACTGAAGGAAAGGGTCATATCTTCTACGGAGAAGGATCTGCGGTATTATCTGATGCAATATATCATGCAACATAAGGATGTGCTGCCGCAGCCTTTGCATCAATGGAAGTTTATCCCCGAAGAATGGGTGGAGAATGCCGCACGGCGCGACTATCATAACCTTTTCGGAGATGACTGAACACACATCCGGTACACATTAATTCAATATTAATATATAAACTATGAGCAACATGAATAGAATAACATCTCTTTTCGGAATAGAATATCCTGTCATACAGGGTGGAATGGTGTGGTGCAGCGGATGGCGCCTGGCCGCGGCCGTAAGCAACGCCGGAGGTCTGGGGCTGTTGGGGGCAGGTTCGATGCATCCTGACATGCTACGCGAGCATATACGCAAATGTAGGGCTGCCACAACCCGTCCGTTTGGCGTGAATATCCCTCTGATGTACCCGCAGATAGATGAAATAATGCAGATTGTGGCGGATGAGAAGGTAGGCATCGTATTCACTTCTGCCGGAAGTCCCAGGAAATGGACAGAGTGGCTTCATGCACGCGGCATAGTTGTCGTCCATGTGGTTTCTTCTTCCCGCTTCGCACGCAAGGCAGAAGAAGCCGGTGTGGATGCAGTCGTGGCAGAAGGTTTTGAGGCCGGCGGTCATAACGGGCGTGAAGAGACAACGACCTTGTGCCTGATACCTGCCGTGCGTGCAGCCACATCCCTGCCATTGATAGCGGCAGGAGGCATTGCCACCGGTGAGGCCATGCTTGCGGTACACGCACTGGGAGCCGAAGGTGTACAGATTGGCACCCGTTTTGCCCTGACAGCCGAGAGTTCGGCCAGCAGGGAGTTCAAAGAATACTGCCTGAAGCTGGAAGAGGGCGATACCCGACTGCTGCTGAGGAAACTGGCTCCGGTACGTCTGGTGCGCGGAAAGTTCCGTGATGCAGTGGAGGCTGCAGAAGCCCGTGGCGCCACGGAGGACGAGCTGCGTGCATTACTCGGAAAGGGACGCGCCAAACGCGGAATCCTCGAAGGTGACCTGGAAGAAGGAGAACTGGAAATAGGTCAGGCTGCCTCGCTGCTGAACGGCAAAGGCATACAGACCGTGGCAGAAGTAATGAAAGAACTCACGGAAAGCTATGCCATGAAACTGAAAGCTCTGACTACAGCCGTTTAAAGCCATAGCCAGAGCCATTACATCGCATAACGTTTTTTATATTGCAACTTCTTCATACGGCAGTCCGAACAAGTCGGCCACAGCCTTGTATGTCACCTTGCCTTCCACAATGTTCAGGCCGAGGCGCAATGCCGAGTCCTCCTTGCATGCCTTCTGCCATCCTTTGCATGCCAATGCCGTGGCGTATGGCAACGTGGCGTTGGTAAGCGCAAGTGTCGATGTGTATGGCACCGCCCCCGGAATATTTGCCACTGCATAATGCACTATGCCGTCTACCGTATATACCGGGTCGCTGTGTGTGGTCGGATGAGATGTTTCGAAGCATCCTCCCTGGTCTATAGCCACATCCACCATCACGCTGCCCGGACGCATCAGCTTCAGCATGTCCTTCGTTATCAGGTGGGGCGCCTTGTCACCCGGTATTAGCACTGAACCTATAACCAGGTCTGTGGTGGGCAGTTCGGCACGTATGTTATGTTCTGACGAGTAGAGTGTCTTTACGTTTGCAGGCATAATCTCACTCAGATACCTCAGGCGGTCCAGGTTTATGTCGGTGATGGTCACGTCGGCTCCCATACCTGCGGCTATCATGGCTGAGTGTGTACCCACTGTACCTCCTCCCAGCACCAGTACCCGCGCCGGCTTTACTCCGGGCACACCTCCCATCAAGAGTCCTTTGCCCCCTTGCGGCTTCTCAAGAAACCTTGCCCCCTCTTGCACGGCCATGCGTCCGGCTACTTCGCTCATGGGGATGAGCAACGGCAAGGCGCGTCCGGGTTTTTCCACCGTTTCGTAAGCTATGCACACAGCACCTGACTTTACCATGGCTTCCGTCAGGGTGCGGTCGGCGGCAAGGTGGAAGTAAGTGAACAGCACTTGCCCCTTCCTTATCAGGCCATACTCCGGCGCGATAGGTTCCTTCACTTTCACAATCATGTCAGCAATGGCATAAGTATCCTCAATGGTCGGCAGAATCTGTGCCCCTGCGGCAATGTATTCTTCGTCGCTGAAGCCGCTGTTGGTACCTGCCTCATGCTGCACGTACACGGTATGTCCGCGTTTCGACAGTTCGCTAACTCCTGCCGGGGTCATACCTACACGGTTTTCGTTGTTTTTAATCTCTTTTGGAATTCCAATAATCATGGGTATAATTATTTATGGTTTGAAAAATCGGCGCAAGATAGCGAAATTCATGCAATATGCTATCGAGGAATTTGTGTTCTACAGCATATTCATACATAGAGCATACTTTTCCGGCAAGTCTGCTCACATACGGCTTCTTGCATCCATACCGGCGCCTGTATCTGCAGTACGCCAATATCGCCCTCAATACACCTATTATATATAGTCACGTCGGAGAATGACGGGAAACAGACTGGAAACAGACTGGAAAAAAAATAGGGAAATATTTGCACTGTCCAAAACTTTATCTACCTTTGCAGCGCATTAAAAATGCAAGCCACCAAGGAAGTTTGGGTGAGTGGCTTAAACCAGCAGTTTGCTAAACTGCCGTACGAGATTATCGTACCGGGGGTTCGAATCCCCCAGCTTCCGCAGATGCCGTCCTGCAAAGGGCGGCATCTTTTTTTGCATACGGCTGCACAGCCTTTACCTGTCGCGCCCTTATCCAATACATATCGTACAGCTCCGCCGTACACATCACAGGCGTCCGTACAACATATACGCGGCAGACGGCTCATCCGCATGCATGCCGCCGCCGTGACCGGCCGTACAACCGGGGCAAGGGGAAAATCCTTAAGGCGTAAAAAATGCTGCTGCCGTTTTTTTTAAATTAATTTAATCATGCTTTTAAACATGTATATTAAACAAATGCCTAAATTTGCAGCGCAATTGGGAAAGCATGATTCCCGAGACGTGCAAGAAATTATTTTTTTGGATATCATAAACCTCTAAAATTTTATATGACAATGATTAAAGTAGGTATTAATGGATTCGGACGCATCGGACGTTTCGTATTCCGCGCCGCTCAGACGAGAAGCGACATTCAGATTGTGGGCATCAACGACCTCTGCCCGGTAGACTATTTGGCATACATGCTGAAGTACGACACGATGCACGGTGCTTTCGACGGCACAATCGAGGCTGACACAGAAAACAGCAAGCTGATTGTGAACGGCAAGGAAATCCGCGTGACAGCAGAGAAGAACCCCGCCGACC
>CAZYVE010000080.1:0-5701 GCA_964651035.1 uncultured Bacteroides sp. | reverse complement strand
GGTGGCCGAGCAGCTGTCGCGCATCTCCACCGTGAGCAAGAGCGACACGTATGCCGTGTTGCTGGGGCTGGGTGAGGTACTGGGCGACATGCTGGCGGCGGGCTGCTCGGTGAAGCTCAGGGGGCTGGGGACGTTCTACCTGGTAGGAAGAGCCGAAGGGCTTGGTGTGGACACGCCCGAAGAGGTGTCGGCACAGCAGTTTGCCAGGCTGCAGGTGCGCTTCATCCCCGAATACCGCAGGGGGCGTAAAGGGCAGGTGACGGGGCGCACCATTGTGCCGGACCGGGTGGAGTGGCTGGAAGTGGATGCGGAGAAATAATCACTTGGCAGCGTCAACCGCCTTGCAGATTTCTTCAGTGATGGCATCCAGTTCGCCCATTCCGTTGATATGGGCATACAATCCCTCTTGCTTGTACCAGCTGATGAGCGGAGCGGTTTGGGTATGGTATACGAAAAGGCGCTTCTTTATGGTTTCCTCATTGTCATCAGTACGTCCTGACATCTGGCCGCGCAGCAGCAATCGTTTCATCAGTTCTTCTTCGGGAACGTCAAGGTCAAGCATCACATTAATCCTCTGCCCTCGCCCGTCCAGCATTTCTTTCAGGGCTTCGGCCTGTGCTATGGTACGTGGAAATCCGTCGAAGATGACCCCTTTGCTACCTTCAAGGCTGTCCAATGCAGAAGTCAACATGCCTACTATCAGGTTGTCGGGCAGCAACTGCCCCTGTTCTATGTATTGCTTGGCAGTCTTCCCCAGCTCGGTACCATTTTTCATCTCTTCCCTCAACACGTCGCCTGTCGAGATATGGTTTATGCCGTATCTGGCTACGATTCTCTCACTCTGTGTGCCCTTGCCCGAGCCCGGTGCACCGAAAATTACGATGTTCAACATACTTTGTTTATATTAATTAAGTTTGGATGTATTGGCAAACCTGCCGCATGGCACTTCAGCCACGCGGGGCATTGTCATTGACCACAGTATAAATATCCTTATAGTTTCTACCCATACCTTCATAATCCAAGCCGTAGCCTACAATGAAGTCATTTGGTATGCGCATTGCCACATACCGTATGTCGAGACTCACCTTCAGGTTGTCCGGCTTCAACAACAGTGTAGCTATGTGCATCTCTTTTGGTCGGCGTGTACCCAATGTTTCCAGTAGCCGTTGCATGGTGAGTCCGGTATCGACAATATCCTCCAATATAACAACGGTGCGTCCTGCAATATCTTCATTTATACCTATAACCTCTTTCACCTCTCCTGTCGATACCACTCCTTGGTACGATGCCAGCTTGACAAAAGATATCTCACACGGTATCGTGATTCGTTTCATCAGGTCGGCCGTGAACATGAACGAACCGTTCAGCACGCTCAGAAACAATGGATTTTTGTCCTGAAGATCCTTGTTTATTTCTCCAGCCACACGATCCACTTCTCTCAGTATCTTTTCTTCACGTATCGACACAACAAACTGTCTGTCCTTTATCTGTATGGTATTCATGGAGTAATGAAATTTTCGGCAAAATTACTATTTTTTTCTTCTATGTATCCATGTAGTGTGTGTTATTTCTTCGTCATACCGTCATTTTACAGGTTCACCGATTCTATTCGCTGTTTTTTTTATGCAAAAATTTGTGGGTTAGCAAATAAAGTCGTTACTTTGCACTCGTTTTGAGATAAATACGGATAAAAAGAATAATAAGATGTCGAAAATTTGTCAGATTACCGGGAAAAAAGCTATGGTTGGCAACAACGTTTCGCATTCTAAAAGAAGAACTAAGCGTACGTTTGATGTGAATTTATTCACCAAAAAATTCTATTACGTAGAAGAAGACTGCTGGATAAAACTCAAGATTTGTGCCAACGGCTTACGTATAATAAACAAAAAAGGTCTTGATGCAGCATTGAAGTATGCCGTAGCCAAAGGCTACTGTAAATGGGATAGCATTAAGGTTATCGGATAAAACAAACTGAAGGAGATACAAAACTATGGCGAAAAAGGCAAAAGGTAACAGAGTCCAAGTGATTTTGGAATGTACAGAACATAAGGATAGCGGTATGCCGGGGACATCACGTTACATTACAACAAAGAATCGCAAGAACACTCCCGACCGCATGGAACTACGTAAATATAATCCCATTTTGAAGCGTGTCACTGTACACAAGGAAATAAAATAAGTATTCATTTAAAAAACGAGTGAACAATGGCAAAGAAAACTGTCGCAAGTTTGCACGAAGGCTCTAAAGAGGGGCGTGCTTACACTAAAGTTATAAAGATGGTGAAGTCGCCAAAGACAGGTGCTTATGTCTTTGATGAACAGATGGTAGCAAACGAAAAGGTTCAAGATTTTTTCAAAAAATAAAATAGAGAAAATTATTGTTCTTATAAATTTCTTTCAAACAGATACTCTCTGGCGGACGAATTACTCCGTCAGAGAGTATCTTATTTCTAAAAGTGAACATTCAGGAGCAAACCAATGTAATACCAGCTTAATTGCATATTTACATAAAGTTTTCTATAAAAAAGTTTCCCAATATGCAAAAAATCCATAGTTTTGCAACAAACAATAAAATGCAAAAACAGATTGACTTAGGTTCAGGGAACTTCTCGGAAAAAGGTCAATCATCCTGAATCAGATAACAGTCTAAATAAATATAATAGTAAATATCTTGACAAAAACAGAAATATATCCTAAAACTTTAAACCTCTATCATGGATAAAAAAAGAGTATACACTTTTGGTAACGGCTATGCAGAAGGGCGAGCCGACATGAGAAACCTCCTCGGAGGAAAAGGTGCCAATTTGGCTGAAATGAACTTAATTGGTGTGCCTGTACCTCCCGGATTCACCATCACCACCGAAGTCTGCACAGAATATTATGAATTGGGACGCGAAAATGTGGTTGAACTCCTGAAAGACGAAGTAGAAAAGGCCATTGTACACATCGAAACACTGATGCGTTCGAAGTTTGGCGACGTGGAAAACCCGTTGCTCGTTTCAGTGCGTTCGGGAGCACGCGCATCCATGCCGGGCATGATGGATACTATCCTCAATTTGGGGTTGAACGACGAAGTTGTGGAAGGTCTGACTCGCAAGACCGGTAATGCACGCTTTGCATGGGATTCTTACCGCCGCTTCGTACAAATGTATGGTGATGTGGTGCTGGGAATGAAACCAACCAACAAAGATGACATTGATCCTTTCGAAGCCATTATTGAGGACGTAAAGAAAGCAAAAGGTGTGAAACTGGACAACGAGCTGGAAGTAGATGACCTGAAAACATTGGTAAGCCGCTTCAAAACTGCCGTTAAGGAACAGACCGGACAAGAATTTCCCACCTCGGCTTTCGAGCAGTTGTGGGGAGCCATCTGTGCCGTGTTCCGCTCATGGATGAATGAACGTGCCATCCTCTACCGAAAGATGGAAGGCATACCAGATGAATGGGGTACTGCAGTTAGTGTACAGGCTATGGTATTTGGAAACATGGGAGACACTTCCGCTACTGGAGTTTGCTTCAGCCGCGATGCAGCCACAGGAGAAGACTTGTTTAATGGCGAATATCTTATTAATGCTCAGGGTGAAGATGTTGTTGCCGGTATCCGCACTCCACAACAAATTACCAAAACAGGTTCGCAACGTTGGGCTAAACTTACAGGTATAAGCGAGGAGGAACGCATCTCAAAATATCCTTCCATGGAAGAAGCTATGCCCGAAATATATAAGGAATTAGATGCCCTGCAGACTAAACTGGAGAATCATTACAAAGATATGCAAGACATGGAATTTACCGTACAGGAAGGCAAACTCTGGTTCTTGCAAACCCGTAATGGTAAACGCACAGGCGCTGCAATGGTAAAGATTGCCATGGATTTGTTGCGACAAGGTATGATTGACGAAAAGACAGCTTTACTGCGCTGCGAACCTAACAAACTGGATGAACTGTTGCACCCTGTTTTTGACAAAGAAGCTCAGAAGAAAGCCAAGGTATTGACACGTGGACTTCCGGCCTCTCCAGGAGCAGCGTGCGGACAGATTGTGTTCTTTGCCGATGATGCTGCTACTTGGCGTGCTGCCGGTAAACGAGTAGTAATGGTTAGAATAGAAACCTCTCCAGAAGACTTGGCCGGCATGACTGCGGCAGAAGGAATACTGACTGCACGAGGCGGTATGACTTCTCATGCTGCTGTAGTGGCACGCGGCATGGGTAAGTGTTGTGTATCGGGAGCAGGCGCACTGAATATTGATTACAAAGCACGTACAGTAGAAATTGATGGCGTGAAACTAAAGGAGGGCGATTTCATCTCTTTGAACGGAAGTACAGGTGAAGTATATAATGGCAAAGTAGAAACCAAAGCAGCCGAACTTTCAGGAGACTTTGCAGAACTTATGAAACTTTGCGACAAATACACAAAACTTCAGGTTCGCACTAATGCTGATACGCCTCATGATGCACAGGTAGCGCGAAGTTTTGGCGCTGTTGGTATAGGACTCTGTCGTACTGAACACATGTTCTTCGAAGGAGAAAAAATTAAGGCCATGCGAGAAATGATTCTGGCTGAAGATACCGAAGGACGCCGCAAAGCTTTGGACAAGATTCTTCCGTACCAGCAATTCGACTTCAAGGGTATCTTCAAGGCAATGAAAGGATGTCCCGTCACTGTCCGTCTTCTAGATCCACCTTTACATGAATTCGTACCACATGATTTGAAAGGACAGCAGGAAATGGCCGAAGCCATGGGCGTAAGCCTTGATTATATCCAACAACGTGTGGAAGCTCTTTGCGAACATAATCCCATGTTGGGGCACCGCGGTTGCCGTTTAGGCAATACTTATCCGGAAATCACGCAGATGCAAACTCGCGCTATCTTGGGAGCTGCATTAGAACTGAAGGCAGAAGGCGTGGATGTACATCCCGAAATCATGGTACCATTGACCGGTATTTTGTACGAATTCAAGCAACAGAAGGACATCATTTGTGGAACCGCGCAAGAGCTTTTTGAAGAAAAAGGTGACAGCATCAAATTCAAGGTTGGCACGATGATTGAGATTCCGCGTGCTGCTTTGACTGCTGACCGCATTGCCTCGGAAGCAGAGTTCTTCTCGTTCGGTACAAATGATCTGACGCAGATGACATTTGGATATTCACGTGATGACATTGCTTCGTTCCTCCCGATTTATCTGGAGAAAAAGATTCTGAAGGTAGACCCATTCCAGGTATTGGATCAAAACGGTGTAGGGCAACTGATTCGCATGGCAACCGAAAAAGGACGTGCTGTACGTCCCGACTTGAAATGTGGCATCTGTGGTGAGCACGGTGGTGAGCCTTCATCTGTGAAGTTCTGTCATAAAGTAGGGCTAAACTATGTAAGTTGTTCACCATTCCGAGTACCCATCGCACGTTTAGCTGCGGCGCAAGCAGCGGTGGAAGGTTGATAGGCTCCCAGCTAAAATAATTGGTTTAGGCTGTAATGCTCCGAAAACAAGGAGGTTACAGCCTGAACTGTTTTTAGGAGGCTCGTACATTTGACAGCATAAAATTTGCCATTTGAACGATAAAAGCATACACTATAGCATACACTTGTGAAAGTAGCGCATACACCAGTGCATACACCTTTAAAAACATTGTTATATGGCTACATTTAAGATATCGTGAGTTCGATATAAAGTCAAAACAAAGTCAGTTGTCCGTCATTGATAAA
>CAZYVE010000079.1:0-5734 GCA_964651035.1 uncultured Bacteroides sp. | reverse complement strand
GGTCATAGCCAGTGTTTTCAGGAAGTCTCTTCTGTCCATAAGAATGCTGATTAGGGTAATTGATTGTGTGTGTTTGATTAACGTGCGCCTAAAGTTACAAATATTATTAATAATGTATAGGTCGCTAACCGAAAAAATGAAGTCAGATAATATTGTTTATCATTTAATAAGCTATGTTTGGAATTCTAAAAAGGCAGTGTTTCCGCAAAAGCAAAATGTATAACGATGACTATACAGAGTTCTTCTACAAGTATTATCAGAAAATGATATTTTATTTTGGATTTAGGTTATCATGGTAATGGTGTGACATATACCTCTTTTAGCCCTATCAGTTATAATAAGGAGATTGAACCGGGCAGTATCTTCTCACGCTTTGCACGGTTTCACCTTATAACACCATCGTTCCTGCCCGAGCACTTTCTTGTAATAGAACTTGATGGCATTGATGCGCTGGTTCTCCTGGCTTGATAAGGTATAACAGATTGGCGTTTATCTCTTCGGACGTAATCCGGTCAATATCCTTTCCCTCTACTCCTGAAAGTCCTTGAAATAGTTGTACAGACCTTACCGTGTGGCTGCTGCAAAAGTGCTGCAAAACCGGTTTGCTGGAATATAAAAACATTTGATAAAAAAAGAGGCTGCCAATTTGATTTTTGTGGCAACCTCTTTCCCAATGTTATTTTAAGGACGATTCCCGCTCAATTTATTCCAACCGACGGGCACCATCACTGATAACTACGTCATAAATCTTTGGAGACCTGCCGAATTTCTTCTTAAACTCCTCTTTAGCTCTCTCAATGAATGTGCCGTACAGTTCCTCTTTCACTAAATTTATGGTGCAGCCGCCAAAGCCACCTCCCATTACACGCGAGCCTGTGACACCGCAATCGAAAGCTATGTCGTTCAGAAAGTCCAGTTCTTCGCAGCTTACTTCGTACAGTTTGCTCATCCCGTGGTGGGTATCGTACATTTTTTGCCCGACTGTTTCATAATCGCCATTTTCCAATGCAACGCATACATCGAGTACGCGCTGTATTTCTTCTATGACGTACTCTGCACGTTTATAATCTTCTTCGCTGATATTGTCCTTGACTTCAACAAGCATGTCCATGTTGCAATCCCGCAGATATTCCACATTCGGATGGTTCTTTTGAATTGCTGCGACAACATTCTCACAACTTTGCCGACGTTTGTTGTATGCAGATGAAGCCAGCTCATGTTTTACCACCGAATCCACCAATACCAGCTTGTATCCTACCGGTTCAAAAGGATAATATTGGTATTCTAATGAACGGCAGTCCAAACGTATCAGGCTTCCTTTCTTCCCGAATACGGAAGCAAACTGGTCCATGATTCCACACTTTACACCGCAATAGTTGTGTTCCGTTGCTTGTCCTACTTTTGCCAGTTCGAATTTGTCTATCCTGTTATCGCCGAACAAATCGTTCAGGGCATACGCATAAGTACTTTCCAATGCAGCTGATGAAGACATTCCGGCCCCCAGCGGCACATCACCGGAGAAGGCTGTATTAAATCCTTTCACTTCTACACCACGCTTAATCATTTCGCGGCAAACCCCGAAAATATATCTGGCCCAACTGGCACGCGGAGCATCTTCTTCGTTCAAGCCAAATTCCACGTAATCTTTCAAGTCTATGGAATAAGCCTTTACAATGTTGGTTCCATTAGGCTTAATTTCCGCAATCATGCCTTTGTCTATTGCCCCTGGAAATACAAATCCACCATTGTAGTCTGTGTGTTCACCTATAAGATTGATACGTCCCGGAGATGCGTAAACCGCTCCTGTTGTCCCATCAAAATGTTTGATGAAACGACTTCTTACGTGTTCTATATTCATAATCTTCAGTATTAAATAAATAATTAGTTGGGTCAAAAACAGAATTGTTTTCCTATATTCTTAGTCCACAGGTATGTCCTTATTCACATTCTTGCTGCCGACAAGGGCATAATACAGCAGATAGGCGGCGCAGAAAAGAACAACCACATAGCTGGCCAGGAATGAGCCTGTAAGATCGGCAACCCAAGCCTGGATGGCCACCATAACTGCACATCCGAATACCATGGTCATGAACGCACCCGAAGCAATAGCCGTGTATTTGCCCAATCCTTCGGTGGCCAGGTTGAAGATACCGCCCCACATGACCGATGTACAAAGACCTACCAGGATAAATGCGAACACACCTATTGGTATTTCTGTCCATATTACACTCAGGTTGGCCCAGTCGATACCAGGCACGTTGACTAATACATTGACCGGTGCAAACATGCCGAATGCCACAAGTACGATGCTGACAGCCGAGACTGTGGTTATCATTGTACGGCTGGATACCTTACTGCCAATGGCTCCGCCGATAAAGCGTCCTACCAGCATCATCAGCCAGTAGACGGCAACAATAAGCCCCACAATTCCGGCATCCATGCCCATGCCCGGCGTAGCGGCATCGGGAGAGGAAGACAGGTACTGCAACACGTAAGTCGGTGTGCCTACCTCAATGCCCATGTATAGGAATATGCCTAAAATACCAAGTTTGAAATGACGGAAAGAGAAAGCGCTGTATTTGTCTTTTACCATTTTCGCTTTGGACTGCTCCTGAACCTGTTGCGGCTCTTGTATTTTTGTGAAAAGGATAACGATAAAAGCCACGACGAATATGGCGAGAGCTATGAATAAGGCCGGCGTAGCATCAGAGATCTTGGCTCTTGCGGCATCGCCAATCAGGGCACCCATAATGATATATACAGCCACGGCGGCAGCCGAGTTGAATGTACCCCCGATTTGTATCAGTTGGTTGCCTTTATTTCCCCCGCCACCCAGCAGGTTAAGCATGGGATTGACCACAGTATTAAGCATGCACATGCAGAATCCGGCAATGAAAGCCCCCACAAGATAAACTCCAAAACTCTGAATGCTGTCCCATCCGCTCATCCATTGTACAAGTATCCCGACAATACCCACCAGCAGAGCCAGCAGGGCTGTTTTCTTATATCCATATCTCTTGATAAGCATTCCCGATGGTATACCCATTATCAGGTAGGCAATGAAATTCCCGTAATTGCCGATTTGTGCCGCCACGTTGGATGCACCAAATTGATTCTTGACTATGATTGCCATGGGTGAGCACAGATTGGTTACGAAAGCAATCATTGCAAAAAGGGCTATCATAATAATGATGGCGCCCCATTGTTTTGTTTGTTTACTCATAAGTTATATATTTTATAGGATTAATGAATTTCTTGGAGGGGTTATTCCTGTATTCCGAACTTATAGACAGTCACCTGTTTATATTCATTTCCCGGCAGCAGGACTGCGGAAGGGAAGTGAGCCTTGTTTGGCGTATCGGGGAAGCATTGGGCTTCAAAACATACAGCACTCCTTGCCGGGTATGTGGCTCCATGTGCGCCGGCAAAACCATTCAGCCAGTTTCCGGTATATAGCTGCATCCCGTTTTCTGTGGTGAATACTTCCATTTTCCGTCCACTTGCCGGATTGATACATGTTGCGGCGAGGTCAAGAGAGCCTCTTTCTGTTTTGTTCAATACATAGCAATGGTCGTAGCCGGCACCGTTCACAAGTTGTTGGAATGGGCTGTCTATCCTTTCTCCTATGGTATGCGGCGTGCGGAAATCCATCGGGGTACCTTCCACCTTAAGGATTTCTCCTGTCGGGATGGAGGTCTCGTCTATCGGTAAATAAAAATCAGCATTGATTGTCAGTAGGTCTTCCAGGACTGTGGGGGTAGGGTCTGATATTCCGGAAAGATTGAAGAAACCGTGGCTTGTCAGGTTTACTATTGTAGCTTTGTCCGTAGTGGCGTGATATTCTATTGAAAGTGCATTGGCGTTGTCGTCAAGGCTGTAAATGATTTTTATATCCACATTGCCCGGGAATCCTTCCTCGCCGTCTGCCGAAGTATAATTAAATATTACGGTCGACTCATCCGGTTGCGTTGCTTTCCATATCCGGCTGTGAAAACCCGTCGGGCCGCCGTGCAGGGAATTCGGGCCGTTGTTTATTGTCAAGTTATATTCCTTTCCGCAGAGGACGAATTTACCTTTGGTTATCCTGTTGGCATAGCGTCCCACTGTGGTGCTTAAGAATGGCTCGGGGCTGTTAATCACATGTTCTATGCTGTCATGTCCTAAAATGACGTTGGCGTACTTGCCGTTTCTGTCGGGCACCATGATGGACAGTATTGCGCAACCGTAGTTGGTGACCGATACCTCCATGCCCAATTTGTTTTTAAGAACGAACAGATCTGTCTTTTCTCCGCGAATGTCCTTCTGGAAATCCTTTCTTTCCAACCCGGACAGGTTATTTCCTGTTGAGGCAGTGTCTATCATATCATGGTAATTTAAATCATTTGCAAATAAAAAGAAATTCTTTTGTACTTCATAGCAAATATGTGGAAATATGGAGGGCGTTTTAGGAAACTTTAGCGTTTATACGGTCATGCTTGTTTGATTTTTTTTGTACGTTTGCTTGACAATCAAACAAAATCACATCATTAACCGAAAGATTTAATCAAAACAGTAACAATGTATCCTTTAAAGTTTGAGCCTGTCTTGAAGCAAACGCTTTGGGGAGGAGACAAGATTATTCCGTTCAAGCATTTGGATGTGGCAATGCCCAATGTAGGCGAGAGCTGGGAAGTTTCCGCAGTGGAAGGAAGCGAATCGGTAGTGGCAAACGGCCGGGACAAGGGCATGACTCTGCCCGAGATGGTAGCCCGATACCGTGAAGAGCTGGTAGGCGAAGCCAATTATGCCCGCTTCGGGAATAAATTCCCGCTGTTGATAAAGTTCATCGATGCCAGGCTGGACCTGTCCATACAGGTACATCCGGATGATGCTTTGGCAAAGAAACGCCACAACAGTTTCGGGAAAAACGAAATGTGGTACGTCGTGGCCGCAGACGAAGGAGCAAAGCTCATATCGGGCTTTTCAAGGCAGATAACTCCCAAAGAGTATAAGGAAATGGTAAACAACAGCACTTTGGCCGACGTGCTGCAAACAAGTGACGTAAAGCCGGGCGATGTATTCTATGTGCCGGCAGGCCGGGTTCACGGCATAGGAGCCGGTTCGTTTGTTGCCGAGATACAGCAGACTTCGGATATCACATACCGCATATTCGACTATAACCGCAAGGACAAAAACGGCAAGCCGCGCGAGCTGCATACAAGCCTGGCCATGGATGCCATCAATTTTGCGGATGTGCAAGATGACTTCCGTACCAAGTACGAGCTGACGCGCAATGAACCGGTAGAACTGGTCGCAAGCCCATATTTCACCACATCTGTGTACGAAATGGATGAAGAAATAACCTGCGACTATTCGGAGCTCGATTCCTTTATCATATTTATATGCGTGGAAGGCAGCTGCCGCATCACGGATAATGAAAAGAATGAAATCTCACTGCAGGCGGGGGAAACCGTACTGTTCCCGGCCACTACACAGGAGCTTACCATAACTCCGCATGAGCATGTGAAGCTGCTCGAGACTTATGTCTGATTAGCTTTCCCGTTACATATTATCAATCAAATCAATTAAAGATTCCGGCCTGAGACGGCAGACAAGACGGAGGGTGCATCGTTTTTCCGACACACCCTCCGTCCAACCGTTATTGTCTATGAATGGAAGAGTAGACTCTGCCCCCGCCTGACGGGGACAGAAGTCGCTGTTGTCATTGCAAATAATTGTAGTACTCGGTATCTGT
>CAZYVE010000078.1:0-6028 GCA_964651035.1 uncultured Bacteroides sp. | reverse complement strand
AGGACGCTTAGCTCAGCTGGTTCAGAGCGTCTGCCTTACAAGCAGAGGGTCGGGGGTTCGAATCCCTCAGCGTCCACTTTTGTTGTTTTTAAAAATATGCCATATGAGAGTAACCTTGTAGTGATACAGGGTTATTTTTTTGTATTTTTGCTTATCCGAACAGGTTGCGGAAAGCTTCTTCAACTTTACGTACAGCTACCAATTCCATATTTGTCTTTGTGGCATTAAGTCCCGGTAAATTGTATTTAGGCAAAATGAAACGTTTGAAACCTAACTTCTCAGCTTCACTTATGCGTTGCTCTATACGGTTTACCGGGCGGATTTCTCCCGACAGACCTATCTCTCCGGCCATGCAAACATTGTTTTCTATAGGGACATCCATATTGCTGCTCAATATGGCACTGATGACGGCCAGGTCTATGGCTGGGTCGTTTACCTTCAGTCCTCCGGCGATGTTGAGGAATACGTCTTTCTGTGCCAGCTTGAATCCTACCCGTTTTTCCAATACAGCCAGCAACATGTTCATCCTGCGTATGTCGAAGCCTGTGGATGATCGTTGCGGATTGCCGTATACTGCGCTGCTTACCAGGGCTTGCGTTTCGATAAGGAACGGCCGTATCCCCTCTATTGCCGATGCTATGGCTACGCCGCTCATGCCTTCATGGTCTTGTGTAAGCAACAGTTCCGAAGGGTTGTTAACTTGCCTCAAACCGTCTTGTCGCATTTCGTATATGCCAAGTTCGGCTGTGCTGCCAAACCTGTTTTTTATGCTTCGCAATATGCGGTACATATAGTGCTGGTCTCCTTCAAACTGCAATACTGTGTCTACTATATGTTCCAGTACTTTCGGACCGGCTATGCTGCCTTCTTTGTTTATGTGCCCGATGAGAATGACAGGAATGCGGCTCTCTTTTGCGAATCTCAATATAGAGGCCGAACATTCCCTTACTTGGGCAATGCTTCCTGGGGATGATTCGAGCTTTTCGCTCGATATAGTCTGTATGGAGTCTATTATTACAAGTTCCGGGTGGGTGTTCTTTATATGTGTGTATATACGTTCGAGGGAAGTTTCACATACTATGAGGCAGTTGCCGGATGTTTTCGACAGTCTGTCAGCGCGCAGTTTTAATTGGCCGGCACTTTCTTCTCCCGAAACGTACAATATTCTCTTTCCCGGGATGTGCAATATGGTCTGCATCACCAGTGTGGATTTGCCTATTCCTGGCTCTCCTCCTATCAGAACCAATGAACCTTGCACCAAGCCTCCTCCCAAAACCCGGTTCAGCTCTTCGTCGTGCATGTCAATGCGCGGTTCATCGCCGGTTACTATTTCCTCGAGTAGTTGCGGCTTTGTCTGTGCATTGCCCACTACAGCCGCAAAACTTTTCACCGTGTTTTCTTTTCTTACGATTTCTTCCACGTATGTATTCCACAGTCCGCATGAGGGGCACTTCCCTATCCATTTGGATGCTTCTTGACCGCAGTTGCTGCACACATAGACGGTTTTCTCTTTTACCATGATTTTTTATCCTTTCATTTTTGATTCGCAAATCCACAGTCAAAGATTCCCGGTATTGGAGAAGAGGAAGAATAGGGGTGAGCTTCCTCTGTCCGAGCAGGTTATTATGATAAGCCGATTATACTATTTCAGCCCCATCAGATATTTGTCTGCCTCCATAGCGGCCATACATCCGCTTGCCGATGCGGTGACGGCTTGACGGTAATGGGGGTCGGCCACGTCGCCTGCGGCAAATATTCCGGGCAACTTGGTACAAGGCGTTCCCGGGGTGGTTATTATATATCCGGCGTAATCCGTATCAAGGTAAGGTTTGAAGATGTCGGAATTAGGCTGGTGCCCTATGCCGAGAAAGAAACCGTCAATCGGCATATCGTAATGTTTCTCATCACTCTCTCCAATTCTCCGGACCAGATGCATGCCTTCCACCTTGTCCTTGCCAAATAACCCTGTTACATTGTGCTCGAACAGGATTTCTATCTTTTCGTTATTTTTAACGCGCTCCTGCATTACCTTTGATGCACGTAAGAAAGATTTGCGCACTACAAGATACACTTTGTTTGCAAGCCCAGCAAGGTAACAGGCCTCCTCGCAAGCTGTATCCCCGCCACCTACTACAGCTACCGTCTTTTTGCGGTAAAAGAAGCCATCGCATGTGGCACAGGCGCTCACTCCCTTTCCGGCATATTTCTTTTCGTCGTCAAGTCCCAGATATTTAGCTGTGGCACCGGTGGCTATTATTATTGTAAGGGCTTCTATGGTTTTGTCATCGTCGATAGTGATTTTGTAGGGAGATGCTGACAAATCAGCAGCTGTGGCCATTCCGTAGCGTATGTCGCAGCCAAAGCGTTCGGCCTGTTTGCGTAAGTACTCCATCAGTTCCGGGCCTCCGATACCTTCCGGGTAACCCGGGAAATTTTCTACTTCGGTAGTGGTAGTCAGCTGCCCTCCAAGCTGCATACCGGTATACAGCACAGGGGATAGATTGGCACGCCCGGCGTAAACAGCTGCCGTATAGCCGGCAGGACCGGAACCGATAATCAAACATTTTACTTTTTCTGTTTCCATAAAGATACTTATGTTAGAATATTAAAGTCAGTAATAAAAGGCGAACTGCTACTTTCTATCGTTATCGCATGTCTATTATTTCAGCAGTGGGATATTCTTTAGGGTTGAAGACAAACATACTGTCTGCATAGTTTTTACCTGTCCGATAGGCATTAATAGTTATCACCATTTCATTTTCATCTGAGCCTTTTGCTGTCAGGCTCAATGCTAAAGGATGGAATGACGTTTTCTCGATACTCAATGCTACACGCTCCAGTTGTAGGTCGTCGCGTGAAGCCATCATCAGAATATGGAATGCTTTGCTATCCTGCCGCTCAAGGGTTAGGTCGTAGCCCTGCCTGTATAATGAAAGCCATGCATAGGGATTGATACCTTGCAATTCCTCCTGGGTTGGCGTGGTGATATTGACTTCGTCATTTTCGGCAATATATGTCCATTGTGTGTGTCCGTCAAACCAAGTGGTAATACCTCCGGTTTTGAGCACAAACATGTTTCCCTTTAATAAAATAGTACCTGAAGACTTGGCTCCAGGGAGGGAGACACTGAAGTCCATTTCTACACCTCCGGCATTGCGGAATGCATCGGCAGCATGGTCCAATATATCTACGGCATCAACATTCTGTGCCGATAAAGAGAGTACCATGCAAAAGGTAAAGAGGCAAGTTATCAATCTGTTGAGCATAAGTTGCTGTTTTTTAGTATTTATGCAAGTATTCTTCCAATGTCACTATATCTATGAACATGACTTCTCGCGGTTTGCTGCCTTGTGCCGGTCCGACGATATTCGCCTTTTCCAGCTGGTCCATTATGCGCCCGGCTCTGTTGTAACCGATGGAGAATTTGCGTTGTATTAATGACGTAGAACCCTGCTGACTGGAAACTATCAGGCGTGCTGCATCTTTGAACAATGGATCCAGACGGTTCATGTCAACGTCATCAAGATTGCCCCCTTCGTTTTCATTCTCCACCTCAGGCAGTAAGAATGCGGTAGGATACCCCTGTTGTCGGGCAATATATTCCGTTATATCCACTACTTCTGGTGTGTCTATGAAAGCGCATTGTACCCGTACCGGGTCGGAACTTTGCAGGAAAAGCATATCCCCGCGTCCTATTAACTGGTTTGCTCCGGGACGGTCGAGTATAGTGCGTGAATCTATCATGGCCAATACACGGAATGCTATTCGTGCAGGGAAGTTTGCCTTGATTGTGCCTGTGATGATATTTGCGGTAGGACGTTGAGTGGCTATAATCATGTGTATGCCTACGGCACGTGCCAGTTGAGCTATACGCGCGATTGGTAGTTCTACGTCTTTGCCGGCAGTCATAATGAGGTCTCCGAACTCGTCGATCACAACCACAATATACGGTAAGAAATGATGTCCTTTCTCCGGATTTAACTGACGGTTTATGAATTTTTCGTTATATTCTTTCATGTTGCGCACATGGGCAGCCCTAAGCAGTTCATAGCGTGTATCCATCTCGACACACAGTGAATTCAACGTTTGAACAACTTTGCTGGTATCTGTTATGATTGGTTCTACCTCATCAGGGAGTTTGGCAAGGAAGTGATGTTCTATGGCAGAATAAATGCTGAGCTCCACTTTCTTGGGGTCGACAAGCACGAATTTCAGTTCCGCCGGGTGTTTTTTATAAAGCAAAGAGGTTATAATGGCATTCAATCCTACGGACTTACCTTGTCCGGTAGCTCCAGCCACCAGTATATGCGGCATTTTCGCCAGGTCTACCATAAACACTTCGTTTGTGATAGTCTTGCCTAAAGCTATTGGTAAGTCATATGTGGATTCCTGGAATTTCTTGCTACCGATAATGCTGCGTCCCGATACTATTCTCGGTTTCTTGTTGGGCACTTCTATTCCGATAGTACCCTTGCCTGGTATAGGGGCTATAATACGTATGCCAAGCGCAGCCAGTGCCAATGCAATGTCATTTTCCAGTCCTTTAATCTTGGATATGCGCACACCGCGTTCGAGGGTTATCTCGTATAGTGTCACCGTGGGGCCTACCGTAGCCTTTATGCTGTTTATCTCTATGCCGAAGCTATGCAATGTATTTACTATTTCGTCTTTGTTTGCTTTGTGCTCTTCCATGTTCACAACAGGTCCGGCGTCGTCATACTGTTTCAGCAGGTCTAACGTTGGAAAACGGTAATTTTCCAAATCGAGCCGCGGGTTATATGGGATGACTTCCTCACTGTCGCTCTTGTCCTCCTCAGGATAATTCTCTTCTGTTGTTTCTATTGTAATAGTATCATCTTCAGTCGGATTATTAACACTGATTGGTATGTTGTCATTATCTGAAGGATTTCTGTCCTCATTTTCATCTGGATGGTCTAAGGGAGTGTATTCCGGAACGGCTGCTTTCCCGTTATTGGACTTATCATTTATAATCCCGGCACCCCATGAATCATTAAACTCTGTCGGGGTTTCACCATTTTCCGGTTTCTTTGTCTCTTTCTTGCTGCGTTTTATGAAACCGAACGACAAGATGTATCGCATCCATACAAGTGTACGTGTGCTCAAATAGATTAGAAAACATACTGCTATGAGCAGAAGCAGCATCCACACTCCGGGTACCCCAATCTGCGACACAAGCCAGTTGCTTACATTGTAGCCATGCATTCCTCCCAAGTAAAGGAATGAATCATAGTAACTGTCAACGAAAGCAAAGCCAAAGAACACAGAGAACCACACCAGCAGCAATACGCATACGACAAAGCTCTTCCACAGGTTAATATGTCCTACCTTCATCAGTTTGAAGCCAAGCAGTGCCATAAATATAACTATGAAGAATGAAGAGATGCCGAAGCAGTCGTTTATAAGATAACTTGCCAGCTGAGCCCCACGGGAACCGGCATAATTCTTCACTCCGTTGTGTATAGAAGACAAGTCTTCACCGCTGGCTTTGTCAATGATGCTTTGGTCTGCAGCACCCGTGAAGAAGAAAGAAGAAAAAGCCAGCAACATGTACACGGCAAAGATGACGCACATCAGACCTATAACAAAGCGTATAGTCTCGCTGCGGTACATAGCTGCTACTTTGGCAAAAAACGAGAGAGGCATCTTTCTGTTTACGGCATTTGAGCCATTAGCCGTAGATTTATTTTTTTTCATCTGATATTATAAAGAGTCTTGGTAGCGCTTTGAAAACATAAGAGCAATGCACTGCTGCAAAAGTAATAAAAAAAGAGATGTGAACCGGCAATGTACAAGATGAAATTATGAGCAGGGCAGATGTATTATGCTTGTAACATGCAAAAAACGTGTCATACTGTTTGACGCATCAAAAAGAATATTTATCTTTGCCGCGTCGTTTGGCAAACGTACATACACATTATAAGTTTCATCGGGGTGTAGCGCAGTCCGGTTAGCGCACCTGCTTTGGGAGCAGGGGGTCGTGGGTTCGAATCCCGCTACCCCGACAGAT
>CAZYVE010000077.1:0-6455 GCA_964651035.1 uncultured Bacteroides sp. | reverse complement strand
GGCAAGATGATATTCATAGAATGATTTTATCACCCTGTATGGCTTGCAAATAATCTTTTTTCTCTCATAATATTTTGTAATCGAACATATTATTTATATCTTTGCAGCCGCATGGATGAGGAGTGGAGGGGCGTCAGGCTCCTCTTTTTTGTTCTTATTATGGTTATTTTATGATAGAAAAGCAAACGGTTTGCCAGCTTGTGGAGGAATGGCTGGAAGGAAAAGACTATTTTCTGGTAGAGGTGACGGTCAGTCCGGACGACAAAATAGTGGTGGAGATAGACCACAAGGAAGGTGTCTGGATAGAAGACTGTGTGGAACTGAGCCGTTACATCGAGGAACGGCTGAACCGGGATAGCGAAGATTATGAACTGGAGGTAGGCTCGGCTGGTCTGGGACAACCATTCAAGGTACTGCAGCAGTACATCAACCACGTGGGGGAAAACGTTGAGGTCATGACCAATGACGGACACAAACTATGCGGAGTGTTAAAAGAAGCTTGCAAAGACCACTTCGTGGTGACGATACAGAAAAAGGTGAAAGAAGAAGGGGCCAAACGCGCCAAGATGGTGGATGAGGATTTGGTTTTCTCTTACAATGATATAAAATATACAAAATACTTAATCAGCTTTAAATAGTTATTATGGCCAAGAAAAATGAGACTATAAGTCTGGTGGATACGTTTGCTGAATTTAAGGAGCTTAAGAACATCGACCGGACCACGATGGTGAGCGTCCTCGAAGAGTCGTTCAGAAGCGTGATAGCCAAAATGTTCGGGACTGACGAGAATTACGATGTGATAGTAAATCCCGACAAAGGGGATTTCGAGATATGGCGTAACCGGGAGGTGGTGGCCGACGAGGACTTGGTTAACCCCAATCTGCAGATTCCGCTGAGCGAGGCACAGAAAATAGACACTTCGTATGAGGTGGGAGAGGAAGTGACAGATGAAGTGAACTTTGCCAGCTTCGGACGGAGAGCTATACTGAACTTGAGGCAGACATTGTCTTCCAGGATTCTCGAACTGGAGAAAGATACTCTCTACAATAAGTATATAGACAAGGTCGGCAGTATCATCACGGCCGAAGTGTATCAGATATGGAAAAAGGAAATGCTGCTGCTGGACGACGAGGGCAACGAACTGTTGTTGCCAAAGAGCGAGCAGATTCCCTCCGACTTCTACCACAAGGGAGAAACTGTGCGCGCCGTAGTGGCACGTGTGGAAAACAAGAATAATAACCCGAAAATCATACTCAGCCGGACATCGCCCGTATTTCTGCAGCGCTTGTTCGAAATGGAGGTGCCGGAAATAAACGATGGACTGATTACTATCAGGAAGATAGCACGCATACCTGGAGAACGGGCAAAAATAGCGGTTGAGAGCTATGATGACCGTATAGACCCCGTAGGAGCATGCGTGGGAGTGAAGGGCAGCCGCATACATGGTATTGTAAGGGAGTTGCGCAACGAAAATATTGATGTAATCAATTATACAGCCAACACACAACTCTTCATTCAGCGCGCATTGAGTCCTGCACGTATCTCTTCAATACGCTTGAATGAGGAGGAAAGAAAGGCTGAAGTATTCCTCAGACCGGAAGAAGTGTCATTGGCCATAGGCAAAAGCGGCATGAACATTAAGTTGGCCACTATGCTCACGGACTATACAATCGATGTGTTCCGCGAACTCGATGTAAGTTCTGAAGACGAAGACATATATCTTGACGAATTCCGTGACGAAATCGATGATTGGATAATAGATGCCATAAAAGGTATGGGCATAGATACGGCCAAGGGAGTGCTGAATGCACCGAAGGAAATGATAGTGGAAAAGGCGGATCTGGAGGAAGAAACAGTGGACGAAGTCATCCGTGTATTGAAAAAAGAGTTTGAAGAGGATTAATCGGTGCGCTAATATGAATAATGTGCCAATGTGCTAATATGGGATGGCTGGCATAAGAGGAACATTCATTCGCGGCGCAAGTTTGTTGACACATTAGCATGTCTGCACATTATAACATTAAAACTGATATATGACAATACGATTAAATAAAGTAACAAGAGATTTGAACGTGGGAATTACGACGGCTGTCGAATTCCTTCAGAAAAAAGGGTTTACCGTTGAGGCAAATCCCAATACAAAGATTACGGACGAACAGTTTGAAATGCTTAAGAAAGAGTTCAGTACAGACAAGGACCTTAAGATGAAGTCGGAACGTTTCATTCATGAACGCCAGAACAGAGAACGTGGCAAGTCCGCAGCATCTGTTCATGGTCATGTAAAGCAGGAGAAGGTCAAACCCGAGGAAATAAAAACTGTCGTCCCGGATGATATACGTCCCAAATTCAAACCCATAGGCAAGATCGATCTCGACAAGCTGAACAGCAGACATGGTGCTGCAACAGTCGGAGAGGAGAAGGTAGAAACCGTGCAGCAGCGTACCGTGCCGGAATCTGCCGAACCGGCTGCAGATGTGGAAAAGCCGGTAGCAGTAATGACGGAGCAGTCTCCGGAACCATCGGCAGAGCCGGCTGCTAAGGATGAACAGACCGATATATCTCAGCTGCAGGAACCGGTGGTTGAAACGGAAGATATGTCACATAGCAGCCAGGAAGAAGAATATGTACAAACCGAGGCCGAAGAGGGAAGTGCTTATGAGGAAGAGAAAAAAGAAAACGAAGTATTCGAGATCGGCAAACGTGAAATTGTAACGAGGATTAACATTATAGGTCAGATAGACTTGGCTACGCTGAACCAGTCTACTCGCCCGCGTAAAAAAACTAAAGAGGAGAAACGTCGCGAACGGGAGGAGAAAGAAAGAATACGCCAGGATCAGCGCAAGCAGATGAAAGAGGCCATAATAAAGGAAATACGCCGCGATGATGTCAAGACAAAAGATAACAAGGACGCTGATGTAAAAGGTAAAAAGAAACGTGCACGCATCAATAAGGAAAAGATAGACATAAACAACGTTTCGAACTTTCCGAAAAGCAGCGATGCCAGGAAGAGCAATGGCAAGGATATACAGAACGGCAAAAAGAATAAGGATCGCTTCAAGAAGCCTGTCATAAAACAGGAGGTGAGCGAAGAAGATGTGGCTAAGCAGGTGAAGGAAACTCTGGCACGTCTCACAGCTAAGGGGAAGAATAAGGCTGCCAAGTATCGTAAAGAGAAAAGAGAGCAGGTGGCCGAACGGCAACATGAACTGGAGAGTCAGGTGCAGGCGGAGAGTAAGGTGTTGAAACTGACTGAGTTTGTTACGGCAAATGAGCTGGCCAACATGATGAATGTTTCTGTGACGCAGGTAATCAGTACATGTATGAGCGTAGGTATAATGGTATCCATCAATCAGCGGCTTGACGCAGAGACAATTAATCTTGTGGCAGAAGAATTCGGATTCAAGACCGAGTATATTAGCGCTGAAGTCGCACAAGCCATAGTAGAGGAAGAAGATGCTGAAGAAGATTTACAACCGCGTGCACCGATTGTCACGGTGATGGGGCATGTGGACCATGGTAAGACTTCTCTGTTGGACTATATACGTAAGGCTAATGTTATTGCAGGAGAAGCAGGAGGCATAACGCAACATATAGGTGCGTATCATGTGACCTTGGATGACGGCCGTAAGATAACATTCCTCGACACACCGGGGCACGAAGCTTTTACGGCCATGCGTGCCCGTGGTGCAAAGGTAACGGATGTAGTAATAATCATAGTAGCAGCAGATGACAATGTGATGCCGCAGACAAAAGAGGCCATCAACCATGCCATGGCAGCCGGAGTGCCCATTGTTTTTGCTATCAACAAAATAGATAAGCCGGGAGCCAATCCGGACAAGATAAAGGAAGAACTGGCCAACATGAACTATCTCGTGGAGGAGTGGGGTGGAAAGTACCAGTCTCAGGATATTTCTGCCAAGAAAGGCACGGGAGTAGCTGAACTGTTGGAGAAAGTATTGCTCGAGGCAGAAATGCTGGAGCTGAAAGCTAACCCTAACCGGCATGCAACCGGCTCAATTATCGAATCGTCATTGGATAAAGGGCGTGGTTATGTGGCTACAGTATTGGTTTCCAATGGCACGCTGAAGGTTGGCGACATTGTTTTGGCCGGTACACATTATGGGAAAGTGAAAGCCATGTTCAATGAACGCAATCAGCGTATTCAGTATGCCGGACCTGCAGAGCCGGCCTTGATATTGGGGCTTAACGGCGCACCGGCTGCCGGTGACACGTTCCACATTATAGAGACTGAACAGGAGGCAAGAGAGATAGCAAACAAACGCGAACAGCTACAACGTGAGCAGGGGCTGCGTACGCAGAAGATGTTGACCCTTGATGAGGTGGGCCGACGGTTGGCTATGGGAGATTTCCACGAGCTGAACATTATCGTCAAAGGAGATGTGGATGGTTCAGTGGAGGCATTGAGCGACTCACTCATTAAACTTTCTACGGAGCAGATACAGGTTAACGTCATTCATAAGGGCGTAGGGCAAATTTCTGAGTCTGACGTTACGTTGGCTTCGGCTTCCGATGCCATTATCGTTGGATTTCAGGTGCGGCCGTCAGGTGCGGCAGCCAAGTTGGCTGAACAGGATGGAGTGGACATACGTAAGTATTCTGTCATCTATGATGCCATAGAGGAAGTGAAGGCTGCCATGGAAGGTATGTTGGCTCCCACGGTGAAAGAGCAGGTGACAGCTAATATTGAAGTGCGCGAGGTGTTTACTATCAGTAAGGTAGGGCAGGTCGCAGGGGCAATGGTAAAGACCGGCAAGGTGAAACGTACCGATAAAGCACGCCTGGTTCGTGACGGTATAGTAGTTTATACCGGTGCCATAAATGCCTTGAAACGCTTTAAGGATGATGTGAAGGAAGTTGGCACTAATTTCGAGTGCGGCATAAGTCTGACCAATTGCAATGATATCAAAATCGGTGATATTATTGAGACATACGAAGAGGTGGAAGTTAAGCAGACGTTGTAGGCAATAATCCTTAATACTTAAGACTTGTTCTGACATTAGTAAAAGTAAGTTTCATGTTTTTTCGTGATACATTCTTTTCTGTCTGTGCAATTGAGCCGATTTGTTCGGTTTTTGAAGTAATTTTATGCTGAAGAGGGCAGGTTATAGTATAGGTACGAGAAAAAAGCGGGGAAAATCTTTGTTAGTTCAGTCTAAAGACATATCTTTGCACCCGCAAACTAGGAAGGGGCGGGATAGCTCAGCTGGTTAGAGCGCATGATTCATAATCATGAGGTCTCGGGTTCAATCCCCGATCCCGCTACACAAATAAAAGTTGTTTGCTGATTTCAGCAATTTTGTATTTGGGGAAGAAACATTAAAAGTGCAAGGCTATTTGCTTAAAAAGCAATGTCTTGCACTTTTTGTTTTATTGTTGTTGGAAAATGCTGGACATGGTCTGCTGCGAAACAGCATTATGCCTGCTTCACATGGCTATCCGATACTATCGGCAAGTAATGTCGTACAAATAAAGATGAAAAGCCCTCTCTCGTATTGCCAAAGTCTTGTAAAGAACTTGTCCCACAGGATTTGCTGCAATTATAGGTGTAGACTGGTGGAGACTAAGGTTGAGTCTCACCTTCAATGTATTGTTCGAGGAAAAGATTCTCACCGTCGAACACGGCGTATGAGAATAGGTTTATCCAGTCTCCCAAAATGACGATACGTGCCGTGTTGCTCAGCATGAGGTCCAGTTCTATGTGGCGGTGTCCGTAAATAAAGAAATTTATGCCCGGATGCTTTTTAAGATACTCCTTTGTATAGAGCACAAGGCATTCGTTGTTTTCACCCATGTAATCGGGAACTTTACCGCTGGCATGTTTCAGGCGGCTGTGTTTGGCCCATTGAAGTCCTAGTGTCACACTCCAGCGCGGATGCAGTGCTGAAAAAAGACATTGCATCGTATGGCTGTGGAAAAGCATACGTAGCAGTTTGAAACTATTATCATTGTCACCAAGTCCGTCTCCATGCGCCAGATAGAATTCCTTGCCGCAGATTTCAACAACCAGAGGTTCGCGGTGCAGTACAAGCCCACATTCCTTAGTCAGATAATCGCTGCACCATATATCATGGTTGCCTGTAAAGAAATGCACTTCCACTCCCATGTCCGTCAGTTCGGACAGTTTGCCCAGGAAGCGGGTGTATCCCCGCGGTACCACGGTCTTGAATTCGTACCAGAAATCGAACATGTCGCCCAGCAGGTAGATTGCCGAAGCCTTGTCCTTGATGCTGTCAAGAAAGTTCACCAGACGGCGTTCCTGGGTTCGTCCGTGTGGTATGGCAAGCGAACCCAGATGGGCATCAGAAAGAAAATAGACATTTTTCATATCACAGAAATTCGGAGCTACTCTACTGTTTCTTTACAGAAGGTGAAGCCTCCTTTTTTTATTTAAACAACTCGTCCAGATACTCGTAAAATTCGGGAGATTCGCCTAT
>CAZYVE010000076.1:0-6826 GCA_964651035.1 uncultured Bacteroides sp. | reverse complement strand
TATGCGAAACAATTGAACGTTACATCCAAGTATCTTTCTGATACGTTAAGACGGCAGACGGGAAAAAGTGTAACCCACTACATTGATCGTTACACTGTTCCGATGATAAAGGATTATCTTGAGAACTCAACACTCTCTATCGTACAGATAGCGGACGAGATGCACTTTACATCCCTATCTTACTTCAGCCGATACGTTACCAAACATTTGGGTATGTCGCCAAAGGCTTACCGTGAGTCGTTGATACCTAAATGATTGTATATAACTACCGGCTGCGACTTATATTCATCCAACATACTGGAATAAGCATTTCTACCGGATATGTACTGTACCTGCGGGAAACGTGTACAAGGCAGCTGTACAACCTGTATTGTGCATCAATATTCTTCTTTGTCTTCCTTTTCCTCCCAAATCCGGAAGGCTGCTATTGCATCTTCGCTCATAAGTCTTTCGGACGGCAATTTGCGAGAGGCCGGAGGCTGGGCCAGTTCATCGTAAATAAATGAGTCGTCGAACCCGGCATTGCGGGCATCATGCTTGTTGTTGGCATAATATATCTTACCAAGCCTTGCCCAATAGATGGCTCCGAGGCACATGGGACATGGTTCGCACGAGGTATATATCTCACATCCCTTCAGACTGAAGCTGCCCAGCTTGGCTGTAGCCGCCCGTATGGCGTTTATCTCGGCATGCGCAGTAGCATCGCAGTCTGCCGTTACGCGGTTGACGCCGGTTGCTATGATTTCACCGCCTCTGGCAATTACTGCTCCGAAGGGGCCGCCTCCGTTGGCAACGTTTTCTATTGAAAGTTCAATAGCCTTCCTCATCAGTTCTTCTTTGTCCATGGTCATTGTCTTTATGTTGTGTAGAACAGGGAGATAAACGCCAATGATGACTGTTCATAGTTTTTCCCCATAAGCCAGGTCGCCCGCATCGCCAAGGCCGGGGACAATATAATAATGCTCGTCCAATCTGGCATCTATGGCTGCGCACCACAGGGTGACATCGTCGGAGGGGAAGAGCCTCTGCATGTGCTCCACTCCCTGCTGTGAGGCGATGACGCATGCCATGAGCAGACGCTCCGGTTTCCCTTTGGTGAGGAAGGCGTTCCAGGCCAGTTCCATGCTTTCACCGGTGGCCAGCATGGGGTCGACAAGCAGTACGGTCTTGTGTAACAGGTCGGGCGCAGCTATGTACTCTATATGAACATCCAGCTGATGGCATTCCTTGTCCTTATAGTAACGGTAGGCGGATACAAAGGCATTACCGGCTTTGTCGAACACATCAAGGAAACCCAGATGCAAAGGCAAGCCGGCACGGAACACAGTGGCTATCACAAGCTCGTCGTCCGGAGTCCTCACCTGCGCCACTCCTAACGGAGTCTGTACACTCTTGACGGAATAGTTGAGATGCTTGCTCATCTCGTAAGCCATCATTTCGCCTATGCGTTCTATGTTACGGCGGAAACGCATCCGGTCGGCCTGTATCTGTACATCGCGCAGTTCGGCTACGTACTGGTTGATGATTGAGTCTGTTTCTGACAGATTGATAACTTTCATGGTTTTGTAAACTTAATTATGTGGCAAAGGTATTTCTTTTATACGAGATGTGAAAATCAAACAAATTGCTTACTACGCGGAAGAAGAAGAACTTTTGTACTCCAGTACTGACAGATTGTCTTCTGTGAAAATCTCATTGGCCACTTCCTGTAACATGGCGGGCGTAAGCGTTTCTATACGCTGGAATATGGCTTCCGGAGCCTCGTATTTACCGTAGTGCAGGAATGTTTTTCCCATTGAGAGAGTATTGTTTTCGTTGTTGTCCGAAGCCACGCCTATCTGTCCGATGAGTTGCTTGCGGGCTGCCGCCAGCTGCATGGTTGTCAGCCGATGCTCGCGCAACAGTTTCAATTCCTGATGAACTAGGCGTATGCAGCGTTGGACATCACCCGGGTCACAACCGAAATATATGGAGAATACCCCGGTATCGGTGTATGAAGTGAGGTTGGACTCCACGTTATAGACCAAGCCGCGCCGCTCGCGCAGGGCGAGGTTCAGCCGGCTGTTCATGCCCGGACCTCCCAGAATGTTGTTCAGCAAACACAAGGTCGTACGACGTTCGTCACATGCTCCATAGCTGCGGGTGCCTATCATGACATGTGTCTGGTGTGTGCCTTTGTCGGCCACTACATGGGCAGGTACGTATGGTGGAAGCGGAAGACGTGTATCCGGCACTGGGAGTGGAGGAATATCGGACAGCAGGCCCTCCAGGCGGCGAACAGCTTGACGGAAAGATACATTGCCGTGTACAAAGAACACCATATTGCCCGGACGGTAATGGCGCGAAGTGAATGCAGACGCATCTTTCCCACGGAAAGACTTCAGAAGTCCAGGCCTGCCCAGGATATTGCGTCCCAAAGGATGGCCACGGAAGAGCATGTCTTCGAAATCATCATAAATCAGCTCCGATGGCGTGTCTTCATACGATTGTATCTCATCTATTATCACATCAGTTTCTTTTTCCACCTCCCGTTCTGGAAATGTGGAATAAAATACAATGTCGGTCAGCAGTTCAAGTGCACGTCCAAAGTCCTTGGCAAGGAATGCACAATAGACTACAGTTTCCTCCTTGTTGGTATATGCGTTAAGATCGCCTCCCACGCTTTCCATACGGTTCAGTATATGCCAGGCTTTGCGCTTGCGTGTACCCTTGAATAACAGATGTTCCACGAAGTGGGCCATACCATGCTCGTGCTCCAGTTCGTCGCGTGTGCCGGCATTGATGGCAAATCCGCAGTATGCCACCTTAGAAGGCAAGGGCTTGTGGATGATGCGCAGGCCATTGGATAGTACATGTGTATTGCATCCGATAGAAGATTCTTCCATAAACAGTAATGCTTTGATGTTGAAATGGCACAAATCTTATGTCATTACATTCTGAGAGCCAATACTTAGCCACAGCAGTATGGCCTGCCAGTATTTTGTCATCATAATTATTTGTCAAAAACAGTCGCAGGCCACAGGTGCAAAAATACAATAAAACTTATTGCCGTTTATCGAAAAATTGCAGATATTTGCAGGGCAGGAGGTATAGTGAGGGTTCTCGGTTAGTTGCCGGGAACGTATTTTGTCATTACCGTACTGACTAAAAAGCATGCAACTTGACGGCCACAAGCGAAAGAATGGAATTATCCGCATATATGAAACTCATATCATAACAGCAGCGGATAACACTATATGACTACTTGTTGACTAAGCATAACGAACTAAAATATGACCGCTGAGATTAAAGAGATTTTGCAGAAAGAAGCGCGAGCTGTATTACAAATACCGGTAACAGACGCTTACGAAGAGGCTGTGGAACTTATTGTGGAACAGGTACATCGGCGCAAGGGCAAGCTGGTGACTTCGGGAATGGGCAAAGCGGGCCAGATAGCTATGAATATAGCCACTACATTCTGCTCTACAGGAATACCGTCTGTATTTTTGCATCCCAGCGAAGCGCAACACGGAGATTTGGGTATATTGCAGGAAAACGACTTGTTGCTACTAATCTCTAATTCAGGGAAAACACGGGAAATAGTCGAGCTTACACAACTGGCGCACAATCTGGCTCCTGCACTTAAATCAATAGTAATAACCGGCAACCCAGACAGTCCGCTTGCCAAATATGCGGATGTATGCCTCAGCACCGGACATCCTGAAGAAGTGTGCGTGTTGGGCATGACCCCGACCACATCGACTACGGTAATGACCGTAATAGGTGATATATTGGTGGTGGAAACAATGAAACGCACAGGTTTTACCATTGAAGAATACTCTAAACGCCATCATGGTGGATACTTGGGTGAAAAATCAAGATTATTATGCGAAAAGTAATAGGAATAGGAGAAACAATACTTGACATAATATTTCGCAATGGGCAGCCTACGGCCGCTGTTCCCGGCGGTTCGGTATTCAACGGTATAGTGTCGCTGGGACGTACAGGTATACCGGTGTGCTTCATAAGCGAGACCGGCAATGACCGCGTGGGTAATATCATCTTAGAGTTCATGCGGGAAAACAACATATCGACAGATCATGTGAACGTATATCCAGAAGGCAAATCGCCAATATCGCTTGCATTTCTCAATGACACCAGCGATGCGGAATATATTTTCTACAAGAATTACCCCAAACAACGATTGGATGTCGAGTGTCCTGAAGTGGAGAAAGACGATATCGTGTTAATAGGCTCATATTACGCACTGAACCCGGTGCTGAGGGACAAAGTATTAGAACTTCTGGAGCTGGCACGCAGCCAGAAAGCCATAGTATATTACGACCCTAACTTCCGCTCATCGCATAAGGATGAGGCTATAAAACTGGCTCCTACAATCATAGAAAACCTGGAATATGCGGATATAGTGAGAGGTTCGCGCGAGGATTTCTTCTATATGTACGGATTGGAAGATGCAGACAAGGTATACCATAGCAAGATAGAATTCTACTGTTCTAACTTTCTCTGTACAGCCGGCGGAAAACATCTGGCATTGCGCACAGCCAACATCACCAAGGATTACGAAGTGCCGAAACTGACGGCCGTTAGTACCGTCGGGGCAGGCGATAACTTCAATGCCGGTATCATATACGGCTTGTTGAAATATGGGGTGAGCCACGATATGCTTGACGATACTGATGAAAAGACGTGGGATGAGATAATACGTTGCGGCATGGAATTTGCCGGAAATGTATGTATGAGTCTGGATAATTCAGTCTCACTCGATTTTGCTTGCAAGCACATGTTCAAGTAATATTCCGGCAATTGTTGCTCTGGCACATTATGTATGTGACTGCTTTTTACAAGCATATTGTGCTATTATAATGTAAGATCCGATAAAAATACTTATCTTTGTGCCCGAAATAATAAGATACACAAAGATTTAAGATTTAATGAAGACATTTGAAGAGCTTGGTGTGTCGCCAGAGATACGCCGTGCCATTGAAGAGATGGGTTACGAACAGCCTATGCCAGTACAGGAGGAAGTGATTCCTTACCTTTTGGGAGATAATAATGATGTAGTGGCACTGGCTCAGACCGGTACAGGAAAGACTGCAGCCTACGGCTTGCCTCTGATACAGAAAATAGACGTGAGCAAAAGAGTTCCGCAATCGCTCATATTATGCCCCACACGTGAACTTTGCCTACAAATAGCAGGAGATTTGAACGACTATTCCAAATATATACATGGGCTATATGTATTGCCCGTATATGGAGGTTCGTCAATATCAAGCCAGATACGCGCCTTAAAACAAGGAGTGCATATCATAGTGGCAACGCCAGGCCGCCTTATAGATTTGATGGAGCGTAAGACTGTTTCTTTGTCTACCATACAAAGCGTAGTCATGGACGAGGCAGATGAAATGCTTGACATGGGGTTCACTGACAGTATAAATGCCATACTTGCCGACGTGCCGCAAGAGCGTAATACTCTATTGTTCTCTGCAACTATGAGCCCGGAGATAGCGCGTATTGCAAAAAAATATCTGCATGATGCAAAAGAAATAACCATTGGGCGTAAGAATGAAGGGACGGCAAATGTAAAGCATGTGGTATATGTGGTTCATGCCAAAGATAAATATGAGACACTGAAGCGAGTAGTGGATTATTATCCCAAAATATATGCCATAATTTTCTGTCGTACCCGTAAGGAGACGCAAGAGATAGCTGACAAACTTATGCAGGAAGGATATAATGCAGACTCTCTGCACGGAGACTTGAGTCAAGCTCAACGGGATGTAGTCATGCAGAAGTTCCGTATACGTAATTTGCAGTTGCTCGTGGCAACTGACGTGGCAGCACGCGGACTTGATGTAGACGATTTGACTCATGTAATAAATTACGGTCTGCCAGATGATATTGAAGTCTATACCCATCGTAGCGGACGTACCGGGCGCGCAGGCAAGACTGGGACATCTATAGCTATCATCAACCTGCGTGAGAAAGGCAAGCTGAAGACGATAGAGAAGACCATAGCCAAGAAGTTCGAACAAGGTGAGATTCCGACGGCGAAGCAGATATGTAAAAAGCAGTTGATGAAAGTCATCGATGATCTGGAGAAAGTAAAAGTAAACGAAGAAGAAATAACGGACTTCATGCCGGAAGTGTACCGTAAATTGGACTGGCTATCCAAGGAAGATCTTATCAAACGTGTGGTGAGCCATGAATTCAACCGTTTTCTGGAATATTATCGAAATAAAGATGAGATAGAGACTGTTTCACTGGATAAAAGTGAACAAAGCGGGAAAGAAAAACGGGAAGCAAAAAGAAACAGGAGTAAAAAAGGCAATGGACGGACTGCAGAAGCAGGATTCACACGTTTCTTCATCAACTTGGGTAAAGTGGATGATTTCTATCCAGCCGAACTTATCAGCCTTATAAACGCAAACGTGCGTGGACGCATTGAGGTGGGGCGAATAGACCTGATGAAAACTTATTCATTTTTTGAGGTTGAGGAAGAGGCTACAGACAGCATATTGAAGTTCATGAACCGTGCTACATGGAAAGGGCGTAAAGTGTCTGTGGAGATTGCTGGGGAAGAGAGCAATAGCAATGGAAAGACGAAAAAAAAGAATACGGGCAATACTACCAAAAACAAGCTCAAACCATCTGATAAGAAAAGAGGTAATTCAGAACCGGTAGTACACCAACAAATTCATATGAAAAAGGATGACTGGAAACAGTTCTTCCAACATAACGATGATGCTGCATGGAACAAGTCGGATTCTGGCGAAGAAAAATGGGGAAAGCAACCGAGTAAAAAGAAGAAATAAAATCACTGCATATC
>CAZYVE010000075.1:0-7311 GCA_964651035.1 uncultured Bacteroides sp. | reverse complement strand
AATAGGATTATTTACCAAAAATCTGCATTTCACCACAGTTCCAATACGAACCGGTACATACATTTCCTGCATTACTTTCTGTAACAGAAAAACGTATATATGTGAACGAGTCTGCAGATGAAAATACACCGGAGTCATATTCTTCATCACCAGCTGTAAATGAATTGGTCACTTCTCCCATAATCCACCATGAATCTCCGTCATTGCTTGCGTATATGACAGTATTTACAGGGGCACCATTGGAATTTTCATAACGTGTCCAGAAATTATAGGCAAAATGATTCATGGCACTTGGCAACTGGAAGTCAATGTAGTGCCCATAAACCGCATCTATTATGGTGCCACTATAGTCAGAATGCCAATGCAGGCCTGAGCCTCTGCCGTCGAACAATCCAGCCAATCCAGTACCATCATAGTCGACGGTTGCATTTGATGAAAGCATATCCAAAGAAAGCGGTATTTGAGTCAATTCGCTTCTTGCCACCGTATAATTGAGACCTATAATACAAGTCGCACTATTGGAATCTACTATAAAGTTCTCGTTCGAAGCTCCTGTAAGACGAAGCGGCAATGCCTGTATACCCCAATCCAACTGTGATATATCTATGGTGATTGAGACAGTAGCAGTATTCGTTCCTGCTACAAAAGAAGAGATTTCCATCGAGTAAGCATCTGATGAGAGAAGTCTGTAACTACGATTATTCTCCAGATTATATTGATCCAACAAATCTTCATCTACCACTACCGTACACTCAAAATCCCATTGGTTGTTCATAGGCATGGTTATAGTTTGGGTAACGGTTATCGTACCGCTGTCACCAGTGATGTCGTCCAGCATTGTAAATCCGGTCGAAGAGAATCCGACAGAAGGAGTCTCCACGGTAGGAACAATGAATGCATACTGTTTTTCAACATTGATAGAGTCTGAACCATTGGTAATTTCAAACGGGATGACATATGTAGCATCCGTACCTATGTTCTGTTCCAACAGTTCCGGATCCATCGATACCGTTACCACCTTATAAAAGTCGGCAGATGAAAAGACTATCTCCCAATTCTCATACGTATAGCAGGTAGACGGCAGAGCCTTATAATTATAACCGGCCGAAGTATTATAGGCTTCCAAAGTGGCATCACTCATTGTTGTCACCACAGCTGAAGCAGTTGCCCCCAAATCAGTTCCTGCTTTATTCACAATCAGGTCATATTCGGTGTTTTCCCCTATCTTATATACAGTTACCGGTAATTCACCACTATTCCTGAAATACAATATGGTGCTGAAGTCGCTCAGATATTCATCCTTACCATCATCACAAGCCGTATGTGTCAACAAAAGGCCAGTGGTAATTATTGTCAATAATATATTCTTTTTCATAAACTATCTTTTTAAAGATTTCATACTACAACTACAACATTACCAACCGTAATTTTGTGTCAACAGACGGTTACGATCCAATTCGCGCTGAGAGAATGGATAGAGGTAATGGTTCTCTTTGAAGACACGTGTCTCAAATACGGTTCTTTGCCAAAATTCATCAGGCGTATAGCTGGTATCAGTGCTACCCAGCTGGCATTCGGTATTCATGCCATACATAGAGCCGCCATCTGTATCTGTGGCAATCATCCATGTACGGGTATCGAAATAGCGCAAACGTTCAAAAGCCAACTCTACACGGCGTTCCTTACGACAAAGCTCAATCAGTTCTGCAGTGGTGGCATTCGGATAAATATCAGTGATGGGATCCATTCCGGCACGATCACGCAAGTCTGCCCACTTCTCCATCGCCAAGTCATAATAACCAGACGGTACTGTTACGCCTCGATTCTGACATTCAAGCACAGCTTCGATAAAGTTGAGATATATCTCCCCTAAACGGAACACGGGGAAGGTGATATTACCCCAGTTCCCGGATGCAGAGCTCAAAGAGTGGTCGTAGAAACGATTCAGCAAATATCCGGATTTAGGATAGTCGTGACTCTGGTTGCCATTACCGCCGTTGGCAAAAGATACCAGAACAGAGCTGCTGCCATACAACCAATAGTTACCGCCGAAAAATACAGTTACATAGAAACGGGGCTCACGATCTTTATACATATTGGGGGCATCAATATAATAATCTCCAAAATTACTCCAGCCGGAACACGGATAAATCCATGTAGATTTTTCCATTTCAGTATCAACATTGTAACCCGATGCCGAGTCAACTATAGGACTTCCGTCTGAATTATAGCCTGTAATAGGATAACGCCCGTTACTCATGGCATAAGCATCAACCTGTTGCTGGGTAGGTCCGACACCACCATATGCAGTACCGCCCACGGCAGTGGGTACAGTAGCCACGCCCCAATAGAAACGGTTTTTATATCCGTCTGTCCAAATGATTTCACTATTCCAGTTAACATCGGTGATACCGTAGTAATCTTCATACGGATTACCATTGCCAGCCCGATACAGGCTATATTGCGAATTATCCAGCAATACTTTAGCAGCCTCGGCAGCTTCCAGCCATTTATTGGCATCGTAGGTCTGCGGGAAGAGATTTACTCCCGACAGTTCAGGGAAATCGGCAGTCTCCGGATTCTTAACATCTCGATATAACGTATTACCGTTAAACAAGTCACGCGCAGAATATAGCAGCAATCGGGAGATCACGGCCTGACATGTCCCTTTAGTAGCAAGTCCATATTCGGTTGTGGAATATTCCGACTGTACAGCATCGCTGTTGGCACACTCTGTCATCTCGCTCACCACATAGTCCACACACTCTTCCCATGTGTTGCGGGGACGATAAAGTTCTTCCGTACTGAGGGTAAAATCCAATAACTCATCACCCAACAGGAATACAGGACCGTAATCGCACATCATCAGAAAATAGTAATAAGCACGTGCAAAGCGTGTCTGCCAATACCACTTATCCAACTCAGCTTGTTCTGCCAGAGGGTCGGTACAATTGTAAACGTTTTGCATAAATATATTGCACTCGCGAATGCCTTGGTAGTAAGTGTCCATCCGATAGTAAGGTACGGTAGAAGCATTCCATGTACCGAAATTGATGTAACGATATTCACGGTCGTAGGAAATGGTACATTCATCAGAAGCTCCAAGGTATGGGTCTGAGTCCCCGATATAGTCGTTGTTGAAATCGGGTAGAAAAGACATGCAGTTCAGCCAGTACTGCTCTACATAACTGCGTGACAGCCAAATTTCCTCGAAAGTCAGGTTCTCGTCTTCCTGCCTGTCCAAAAAGTCTTCGCACGATGCATACACCAAGGCAACGGCAGAAAAACAAACCATAGAAAAATATTTAATAAGATTTTTCATATCCCTTTTATATTAAGTATAGTTTAAAAATTAGCATTGAAACCTATGGAGAACGTGCGATTAAGCGGATAACCCGAACCATCTGTTGAGCCTGTTTCTGGATCCCACAGCTTAAAGGGACTAAACAGCAAAAGATTGTTGCCTGCTACGTAAAAGCGCAGAGATTTGATGAAAGTCTTCTGCAAAAGCGATTGAGGTAATGAATAACCTATTTCCACGCTCTTCAAACGCAAGAAAGAGCCATCCCGCAGCCACCAGGTAGAGTTCTGGTTGTTGTTGGAAGCACCGGCACCGCCTGACCCCATGCTGAGACGAGGATAAATGACGTTGGCATTTTCCTCTGCCGTATTGCTCGACATCCAGACGTTACCATAAACATCTGAATTGATGGCAGCACGTTCCATATTGCCCGATGAGAAGAGAGAACGGATGGATGATCCGCTCAAGAAGAAACTTGTACGTGCCACACCTTGGAAAAAGGCGTTGAAATCCCACCCTTTCCACTGGGCTGTTGCACCAAAACCATAGGTAATTTCCGGCAGGTTGGTATAGCCGATGGCCACCATATCCTGCTCATCAATCTGCCCGTCACCGTTCACGTCCAAGTACTTTATATCGCCCACGCGATATTCTCCGAAATTCTGTACGGGACTGTTGGCTATTTCTTCCTCGCTTTCAAACAGCCCCAAAGCAATCAGTCCGAACGGTTGGGTAGAGCCGTCTGAACCGAAAGGTTTCCCGATACGATTCTGATACTTATATTCCCAATCGGGCTCGTCATTGTTAAGCAACTTGTTACGATTGAAAGTAAAGTTACCACGTGCCGTAACTACCAGGTCTTTGTTTATCTGCTGCATATATTCGACTGTTGCATCGAAGCCACGGTTCAGCGTCTCACCGATATTGACATAGGGCAGCGTGGAAAGTCCGACTATGGCAGGAAGTCCGGCACGTTGCAAGAAGATACCGTTACGCTTCTCATGGAAATAATCGGCTTGTACACGTACTTTATTGAACAGCGAGAATTCTATACCTGCATTCAGCTTCAGGGCTTCTTCCCACGAAGCATCAAGGTTTTCCACTTCACCCACACGGATTCCGGAGCCGCCTTGATTGCCGGACTGACCATAATACCAGCTTCCACCGGTCACAATGGTAGGCTCGTATACCCAACGACGGCTTCCTCCTATATCATCGTTACCAACCTTACCGTAAGAGACTTTTAGTTTAAGCATGTCTACCACTTTCAGAGCCGGTTTGAACCACTGTTCATTCGACATCATCCAACCCACTGCCACGGCAGGGAAAAGGCCGAAACGGTGGCCACGGGCAAAGTTTTCAGAACCATTGTAACCAACATTCACCTCAGCCAGGTAAGTATCACGGTAGGCGTATGTCACTCTGCCGGCAATACCCTGCTCCTTGTAAGGCAAAGCTGCCGAACTGCTGCTGGCATGTGTCTCGGTATATATCTTGTGATTGTAAAGAAATAATGCCCCTACACGGTGTACATCTTTGAAAATCCTGTTATAAGTCAGAGATGCCTCCAGATAGCGGGTCATGGTACCACTACTGCTGGTGGAGTAGCTTAGAGTCTCATCACCTGTGTGCACCGGTTCCCAGATACCGTCTCCGTTGGAGTCGTCATAAATCAGGCTGCCATCCTCGGCACGTCCGCGTGCATGGTAGTAAGACGACGTTTTGGAACGACGTTGCAATGTGGTATTCCAGGCATCCCACGAAAATTTGATATTGGCACTCAACCCCTGCAGTGGCTCCCACAAGGCGCCTATGTCTTGCGTCACGCCAATGAGCGATTGGGCAGAATTCCAGAATTGCTCGCGGTAACCCGAATGCACCAACATATTCCAAGGATTGTAACCCGAATCAGTGGAAGGGCCGGACAGGGTGCCGTCGGAATATTCTACCGGGAATGCATTCGGTGATGTCCAAAAAGCGTACGACCAAATATCCGAATCTGTATCGCCATAACCGGGACCGAACGATTTTTCATAAATGTTAGCCAGGTTGAAGTTTACCACCGTACTTTTGGTGAGGTTCAAATCCACATTGGCGCGGAAATTGAATTTATTATACCGAATGGATGAATCGTAACCGTAAATGTTTCCGGCATTTTTATAAATAGAGCTTTCGTTGTAGAACGAACCGGCAATATAGTAACGTACGATGTCGCTACCACCGGTAATATTCAGGTTGACACGCTGATTGGCAGCCATATCGTTGAACAAGGCATCAAGCCAGTCTACATTCGGATAAAGGTCTGGGTCGGAGCCTGTGCGGTAAGTCTCTATGTCTTCCGGTGAATAATACTGGCTGCCATAAGCCTCATTATAAAGTTCAGCCCATTCGGCCGAGCCCAGCATCTGGGGTGTCTTGGTGGGTTGCGTAAAACCGAACTCCGTACGCACGTTCACCTGCGGCTTCCCGACCTGCCCTTTCTTGGTAGTAATCAATATAACACCGTTGGCACCACGCACACCGTAAACAGCCGAAGCCGACGCATCTTTCAGAATGGAGAACGAAGCAATATCATCAGTATCTACCAGGTCGAGGTCACGTTCGATGCCGTCTACCAATACAAGCGGCGTAGTTGTTCCTGTAAACGAAGATACGCCTCGGATGTAAAAATCGGCAGCACTATTCTTACCCGGCTCGCCAGAGCGGCTCATGGCAACAATACCCGAAAGTTGCCCGGCCAAAGCTGTAGACAGATTGGAAGTCGGTACAATCAGTTTGCTTACGTCCAAAGTGGAGATGGCACCAACTACACTCTCTTTCTTTTGACTACCGTAACCTACAACTACGACTTCTTCCAGTTCTTCGGCATCCGGAATAAGAGTAATGTTAATCTCTGTCTGTCCTACTAAAGCCACTTCCTGTTTCTTGAAACCGATATACGAGAATTCAAGCACGCCACCCAGGCCATCGACGGTAATTGAATAACGCCCATTCGCATCGGTAATGGTACCGGTTGTACTGTTCCGGAGATAAACGGTTACACCAATAGCCGGTTCGTTCGTATCCCCTGTGATTACTATACCTGTAATAGTACGCTTAGTCTGTTGTTGCTCTACGTTCGCAACAGATTTGCCTTCACCTTTGTTGCGTTCAGGAGCAGCCGACAAAGCCGAGGGTACCAAAAAACATGACAAAACAATACACGTGGTCATGTATAGTTTACTTGTGAAAATAAATCTCATTTGAGTACTGATTTTAGAGTTGAACACATTGAATAATGATTTTTAAACGAAATAAGAATAGCACTACAGTGGAGTTAATAAAAGCTCTTTTAAAATATTGTAACACCTCATAGACTAAAATTTAAATAATTAGTTAAATAATAAATACATTTAGACTGCTAAAATAGAAATTCTAAAATTAAGATTCAAAATTTTTACCCTTATATTTTAAATTTTATTTCCAGCATCCTCGCAAATTTCACTATTAGAAACAAAAATGTTCTTATAAATTTAGATTAATAGTAAAATAAGCCCTTTAGTTGCAAATTATGATAATTTACAATTCTATCTATTATATAATATAGGCGCATCTTTTATAAAAATCTCCTATATGTGACATCTTTTTAACATACATTTACTCCATCAAAGTAAATTTCCAGTGGGTAAACAAGAATGCTTGCCGGTAGGGATGATTTTCCCACATGCAATAAATCGTTGATTATAGGCAACATTCATGATTTATGCAAGTTCGGTATAAGGCACTACGTGATTTTTCTCTTTCATGATCTTCTTCATTCTGTAAATGTATAAAATAAAAAACACGGAACTCACTTTGAATCCCGTATTTTCCATTTACACAAAATATTTTATAGTACCTGCAATAACAAAATTTTTGTCACTCTATTTATTCTGTCAGAACAATCGTTCATAACGCTCCTGAAAATATTTTCACCGGATTTCCACGCAGGAGCATAGTGTGTCTGCTCCATTTGGATGCACGGAAGGATG
>CAZYVE010000074.1:0-7359 GCA_964651035.1 uncultured Bacteroides sp. | reverse complement strand
TGCTCTACCAATTATATAACTTACTATTTGCTGCTTTTAATATTTTCATCAAGCACTTTAATTTTTTCTTTTGTCAGTTCTATATCGCTTTTTAATTTATCAACCTTGCGTTTTAGCTCTGTGAGTAAATTGTTACCTTTCGTGGAAGAAGTATTAAGGAAACCGAGGTTATTCTCGTATGTGTACAATTCGCTCTTCATATTTTCCAAAATACGTGCCAGTTTGTCACGCTCACGATAAAGCATCTGTGAATTGCCTTCCGGAGCAGAAACTATACTGGCTTTGAAGCTGTTCAATTTTCTCGCATTCTCACTCATATTAAGGTGTTCGAATAATTGATTTATCCGATTATGGTATTGCTTATATAACTTGTCCTTTTCTTTGAAAGGCACATGTCCCACAGCATTCCACTCCTTCATAAGATTGCGTACCTGTTCAATTGTTTCTTCTTTAACCATGCTGTCATCAATGCTGTTCAGACGCTCGATGATTGCTTTTTTCTTTTCCAAATTCTCTGCTTCCTGAAGTCGTTGCGAGGAAGTAGCTTTATTACGCTGTTCAAAGAAATAATCACATGCACCGATAAAGCGTTTCCATACAGAATCTGAATGTTTTTTCGCTACCGGACCTATCGTTTTCCATTCCTTTTGCAGTCTGACCAAAGTCTCAGCTGTGGTTTTCCAGTCTGTACTATCTTTCAAGGCTTCGGCTTTCTCACATAATGCACGTTTCTTTTCAAGATTCGCACTCATATTTTCCTTAACGCTTTTGAAATATTCCGTTTTCTTCCTAAAGAATTCATCACAAGCCTTACGGAAACGTTCGAATATTTTGACGTTCATCTTTTGTGGAGCGAAACCTATGGTTTTCCATTTGTTTTGAAGAGCTATGACTTCTTTCGTTTTATTATCCCACGCAGTGAATCCTGTCAGTTCATTATAATCTATAGACTCTATTATTTCACAAATCACTGTCTTCTGGTCAAGATTACGCTGTTCTTCCTCCTTCAACATTTCGAAATGCCGTTGATGGCGACGATTCACTGCAGTCGAAGCTGTTTTGAAACGGTTCCAAACATCGTCACGCAAATCTTTGGCTACAGGGCCAGTATCACGGAACTCCTGATGCAGTTTCTGCAACTGTTGGAATGCTGATATTACATTTGGTTCATCAGCAAGTTTTTCAGCAGCTTCACAAAGATGTAGTTTGATCTCAAGATTCTTCTTAAAATCATATTCTCGAAATTCGTTGTTAAGCTTAAGTAAGTCGTAGAACTTCTCAACATACAACTGGTAGTTCTTCCATAATTCGTTAACTTTAGCCTGTGGCACCAGAGTAATATCATTCCACTGCTGCTGCAGTTTTTTGAACTCCGCATAATTTTTATTAGGGTCATCGGGAGATTCTACAAGCTCCTTCAGTTCTTCTATTATGGAGAGTTTCACTTGAAGATTCATCTCTTTCTGTTTCTCCTGTTCTGCAACAAGTTCACTTTTCTTTTCTTTTATGACAGACATCACTCTCTTAAATTCTTCTTCCACTGGAGACACCGGTAAAGTGAAGTCCTCTGCGGAACCTCCATTCTCAACAAATAGTTTCTTTGCTGTTTCAAGTTGAGAATTATGCAGTTTGTAGAACGACTGTTTCAGGCTGTCAATCTCACTGCGTGGAACATTCTCCACATCTTGCGCTATTTCTTTCAGTCTGGCCACAATCTCTTCTTCCGTCAGCTTCTGTAACGGTTCTGTAGATTCTGATTTCTGTGCAACAGCATCGTCAACACAATTTTCCTCAACTGCTGTCGATTTGGAGGCTTCTGCTACTTTCTTTTCTTCTTCTAACTCCGCATGTTGTTTCCCTAGGAGATTAGTGTCTTGAATATCCGTCATCGTATTTTCGCTTTTATAGAACTTATCAAATCAGTGTGGTTCATTGAGCTACAAATTACGGAAATAAAAATGGTTATTTCATACTTTTTCCCGTTTTTTTTCAATTTTCCGTTTATCTTTCTTTGCAATACTGCATTTCATGACAATAATACGGTAATCCCCATATATAACATCATTCCTATAATATCGTTTGTTATGGAAATGAAAGGTCCGGTGGCTATGGCAGGATCGATTTTGAGCCTCTCAAGAGTCATCGGTACCAGTGTCCCAAACATGGAAGCAAACATTATCACTGCAAATAGACTTATCGATACCGAATAAGTTACTGTAGCTGCAGCACCGAAACGTATGAAATTATATATATATACTAACAGTGATATAATTGTGGCATTTATAAGTGCTACCACGGCTTCTTTACCCACTTGCTTGAAAGTATTTTTTGCATCAAGCGAACTGTTGGCCAAACCTTGTACCACGATAGCCGATGACTGCGTACCTACATTACCACCCGTTCCACCGATGAGTGGAATATACAAAGCCATTTCCGGATGGGAAGCAAAAGTAGTATCAAAGTTTCCCAATATCATTGAATTGCCAATTCCTCCAAGCATACCGATGATAAGCCATGGAAGACGGGCGGAAGTCTGGCGTACCAGATTGTCATTCGTCTCCACATCCTGTGAGAGACCCGACGCCAACTGATAATCACGTTCGGACTGTTCACGCGCTTCATCCATCACGTCATCCACTGTGATTTGCCCTACAAGTCGGCCTATGCTGTCTACCACAGGCACTGCCACAAGGTCATATTTTTCAATAGTCTGCACTACTTCATCTAATGGAGTGTCAACATGTACCGAAATAGGGTCTTTCTTCATCACATGCTTCACCTTTGAAACCGAAGGTGAAGTAATCATCTTCTTGAGCGGGAACACTCCACGCAAGCGATCCTCATCATCAATTACATAAACATAATATATTTCATCCAAGTCTTCAGCCTGTAGTCTCATCTCCTTAAGGCACTCCGGCATACTCCAGTTTTCGTTTACCGTCACCATTTCCGTGCCCATAAGGCCGCCTGCGGTATCTTCGTCATATTTCAACAAATCCACGATATCACCGGCCTGTTCTATGTCCCCGATGTGAGACAGCACTTCTTCCTGCTTATCTTCATCCAGGTCGCGCATCAAGTCAACAGCATCGTCTGTGTCCATGTAATCCACAAACCGCTTTGCAATAGTTTCTGAAGGTAGGTTTTCCAGCAATTCCTTTCGCAGACCTTCATCCATCTCTACCAGTACATCGGCCGCAGTTTCGTTGTCAAGCAATCTGTATAAAAATCGAGCATCATCTGCATCCAAATCGTTGCACAGCTCGGCTATGTCGGCCGGATGGAGTGTATCAAGCAGAGACTTAACCTGCTCTGTATCTTTTTGCTCTATGCGTTCTTTGACATTATTCAAATATTCCTCTGTTATTTCCATCGCTTTTCTTTTTTGTATATTTACAAAGCTTCTTCCACCATGTTTGTCAAGTCTACAAAGTCTTGCACCGATAATTGTTCAGGCCGTTTGTCGAAAACAGCCTCCTTTGTTAATGGACAACCTGCACCCAATATCGGCTTTATAGAGTTGCGCAGCGTTTTCCTGCGTTGGTTGAAAGTGGTCTTCACTACCTGTCTGAATAATTTTTCATCACAACCGAGTCGCTTAGTTTCATTACGCGTCATACGTATGACCGCACTTTTCACCTTTGGTGGAGGATTGAATACATTTTCGTTCACTGTAAACAAATATTCAACATCGTACCATGCCTGTACAAGTACGCTAAGTATGCCATAAGCCTTGCAGGAAGGTGAAGCCACCATGCGTTCGGCCATCTCTTTCTGTATCATACCTGTACAGCACGGTATCAAATCTCTGTACTCCAACATTTTGAAGAATATCTGACTGGATATATTGTAAGGATAATTACCCGTCAGGACAAAAGGATGTCCATCGAATAGACGTTCCAAATGCATCTTTAGAAAGTCGTCTTCTATAATATAATCTTCCAACTGTGGGTATGTCTTGCGAAGATATATTACAGATTCATCATCAACTTCCACGACTTTGAGCGGTCTCCCTTTGGTCAATAGAAACTGCGTCAATACCCCCATTCCCGGACCTACCTCAAGTATAGGGAGTGACGGGCAGGTATCTACACTATCTGCTATTTCCTGGGCTATATTCAGGTCTTTAAGGAAATGCTGTCCTAAGAATCTTTTGGGTCTCACAAGTTTCATACACCGGATGTTTTTCGGATGCTCATTTTGCACCATTTTTGTTTTACGTTATCTTTGCACCGGCAAAGATAGTGCTGGCATATCCATCTTTTGTAAAGCAAAGGTACTTCTTTTTAATGAAGAATTACGATACCAGATGAATAAACTGATAAAAAAAACACGCCATATACTGCTTCCCTTGTTATTAGGCAGCTTTGTCTTTTATTGGGTGTACCGTGACTTTGATTTCAAGTATGCCGCAACAGTGTTATCGCACAAGACAAACTGGATATGGATGATATTGTCATTGGTTTTCGGCGGAATGAGCCATGTGATACGTGGCTGGCGCTGGAAGCAAACTCTCGTGCCACTTGGAACATCCCCCAAGACATCCCACTGCATTGATGCCATTTTTATAGCTTATGCTGTCAATTTATTGTTACCACGGGTAGGCGAAGTGTCACGTTGCAGCGCGTTGGCTCGGTATGACAGTGTACCTTTTGCAAAATCTTTGGGAACAGTGGTCACAGAGAGGATTATTGACGCCATTCTAACCGTTATGATAACCATAACCATATTCCTATTGCAGATGCCTATATTCTTACGCTTCTTCGAAGAGACCGGCACTAAAATACCTTCGGCAATACATCTGTTATCATCACCTTGGTTCTATGTTTCCTTATTTTCTGTAGCTGGCATACTGGTGTTATTATATTATGTGTTGCGCATGTTCTCCGTTTTTGACAAGGTTCGCGGCACAGCTATCAATATATGGACTGGCATACTATCTCTTCGTCGTGTAAGCAACAAACCTTTGTTTCTGTTGTACACGGCCGGTATATGGGTATGCTATTTCATGCAATTCTATCTTACGTTTTTCTGCTTCCCATTCACGTCACATCTTGGATGGCAGGCGGGAATGGTGATGTTTATTGGCGGCACATTTGCAGTCATTGTGCCAACCCCGAATGGAGCCGGTCCCTGGCACTTTGCCGTTATCACCATGATGATGCTTTACGGTGTGAGCGACAATGACGCTTCGACTTTTGCCTTGCTGGTACATGCTATACATACGCTTCTTGTACTCATATTAGGTATGTACGGATGGATAAACGTGTCGTTAAGCAAGAAAATCAGACGGTGAAGACGTATCTTCCATTATGACCCAATCAAAGAGAAATTGACAATTCTGCCATAAACGACATTACATTACGTCGAATTGGTTATGCTCTTAATTCTGAAGCACCAGTATTAGAAATAAATATCGGTGAAAGTATATGATAATCCAATAAGAAGCTGTAAGTTTGCATAATAATATAAATGATGGCGATGCCATCTATATGGTTTTGAATTTTTTGTGTTGATTTGCGAATGCAGAAGACTAAAATAAATATAGAATGATGAAGAAATCTTTGTTGATGTACGTCTTTGTGCTGGCAGGAATGCTGGCACAGGCACAGACGGCTCGCCGGCTGACCGTAAACCTTACGCCCGATGGCGATGCAAACATGCAGGTGTTCCTGCCCGAAAACCCTACGGGACGAGCCATAGTTGACTGCCCCGGCGGTGGCTATTCCCACTTGTCCATGGAAAATGAGGGCACGGATTGGGCTGAGTATTTCAACAGTCGCGGCATTGCTTTTTGCGTGCTCAAATACCGTATGCCGGGCGGCGACCGCTCGTTGCCCATTGACGATGCGCAGAATGCCATCCGCACAGTGCGCGACAGTGCTGCTGCATGGGGCGTAAACCCGTATGACGTGGGGATAATGGGATTCTCTGCCGGAGGCCACCTCGCCTCGACTACGGCCACGCACGCTCCGATAGAGGTACGTCCGGATTTCCAGATACTCTTCTATCCGGTCATCTCCATGGAGGAAAAGCTCACCCATAAAGGCTCGGTCGTAAACTTCCTCGGAGAAGGCCGGAGCGACGAGAAAATAGTAAATGAGTTCTCCAATGATAAGAAAGTGCGCCGCCATGTCACCCCTCCCGCCCTAATCATCATGACGGGCGACGACAGTGTCGTGCCCCCGCTCACCAACGGGCTCTCTTATTACACCGCACTCCGCAAGGCCGGTGTGCCCGCCGCAATGTTCATCTACCCATCCGGAGGCCACGGCTTCGGCTTCCGCACGTCGTTTGCCTACCACGATGAGATGCTCGGTGAACTTGATGCGTGGCTCAAGAGTATAACGCCTCCTGCTCCAGACGCTTGCCGTGTGGCCTGCGTGGGCAATAGCATAACCGATGGTTCGGGCATCGACATGGTTGATGTTCAGAGCTATCCCGCACAGCTGCAGAAGCTGTTGGGTGATGGTTATTGCGTGCGTAATTTCGGTGTCGGCGGCCGCACGATGCTCAACCATGGCGACCGTCCTTACATGCGTGAGAAAGCGTGGGCAGAAGCCAAGGCTTTCTGTCCCGACATTGTGGTGATAAAGCTCGGCACCAATGACAGCAAGGCACGCAATTGGGACAAATATTCCGGTGAGTTTGCTACCGATTTACAGCAGATGGTGAATGAGCTGAAGGCACTCCCGTCAAATCCTACCATATATCTGTGCAATCCCGTGAAGTCAGACGTGCCACCGCGCAATGACCATGATGGCATTATACGCGATTCTATCGTGGTGGCAGACATCATCCCTGTCATAGCCGAGGTGGCAAAGAAGAACAACTTGCAGGTAATCGACCTCCATCCGCTCATCGACCCCAAGTCTGACATGATGCAGCGTGACGGCATCCACCCGACGGTCAAGGGCGCAGCAGAGATAGCCAAGGCCGTGGCGGCGGTAGTGTCCGGCGATAAGTGAGCCCTTTGCGTCCTCCAGCCATTTGCCGTTATCACCATGATGATGCTTTACGGTGTGAGCGACAATGACGCTTCGACTTTTGCCTTGCTGGTACATGCTATACATACGCTTCTTGTACTCATATTAGGTATGTACGGATGGATAAACGTGTCGTTAAGCAAGAAAATCAGACGGTGAAGACGTATCTTCCATTATGACCCAATCAAAGAGAAATTGACAATTCTGCCATAAACGACATTACATTACGTCGAATTGGTTATGCTCTTAATTCTGAAGCACCGGTATTAGAAAAAAATATCGGTGAAAGTATATGATAATCCAATAAGAAGCTGTAAGTTTGCTGAAACAATCCATCAATCTTAACGATAAGAACATGAATTATATAAATATA
>CAZYVE010000073.1:0-7479 GCA_964651035.1 uncultured Bacteroides sp. | reverse complement strand
TCTTACAAAATAGAATCATACTCTTATAAATAGCAGTCTTTTTATCATTATAAAAAATGTTTCAACCAAATTTTTATCATTAAAAAATTATAAAACTATTCATAAATGACATTTTATTAAAAAAGATATTTTATAAATTTATCGCATCCTTTCTTACTAAAAGATTAATAAACACAAAAAACACGAACAACTATGAGAAAACAAAAGCTTATGTATGATTCACCTGTGTATTATTGTCCGTCGGGTGGATCGGTTGTGAACAAAACACGTTGATAAGAGATTTGAAGTACGCGGATGAGTTTGAAGAAGTTTATCCTCCTGAACCTGTACCTGCACTCACGGCATTTGCCGATGGAGAACTAATTACAATCCAAGCAAATGAGAGTGGGCAAATAGTGGCAAATACAGATACACTGAAGTGGGATGAATCACCATTGCATGAAGGCAGTCTGATGGTAGTCAGATATCAAGTGCTGATAGGTACGGAAGATGAGACTTTTGATGGAGATGACAGTTCATTACTGTCTGTGAGTACAGCTGACGGAGAAGGACTTGATACTACACTGACACTGAACCATGTAACTTTGGATGACATAGCCATGAACGCGGGTATAAATGCTGGTGAGACTGGAACTCTCTCATGGAAAGTAAGGGCATACTGTGGTCTCGATAAAACATTGAGTGATGTAACAGGATACTTCAGAGTTGCACGTCCGGCAAGTACAAACTGAATAGTTTGTATTTGCTAAAAACACTTTACTTGAAAACACTATTTAAAACAACACGACATTACTATTACTAAAAAAACACATTAAACATGATGAAAATACAATGGCCTATTTTTTTCGTGTTGCTACCATTGCTGGTAGCAGCATGCGGGGACGATGAGAATGATGTATTTGACGGATATCACGGATCAAGTGAAATGACGAGGGACCTGCAAGTGGATTGGGGAGAAGCGGCAACAAAAAGTGTCGCACAAATCACTACACAGTTCGTATCTTCTGGAAGTTCTTTTTTAAATAAGGAAATACGTTGGGCAGAAGACAGTACCAACATTGAAGTGGTAACACAAGATGGCGTTATGGCAGATATGCTTACTCAACTGGAAGCTGCTGAAGTATTGATTGACAACTACAAACGTACCCAGGACAGTAATGTACTGTCTGTAATTCAAAATGTCATTAACGGAATTTACACACTAAATGGAAATTCTTATATAAGCGACGACAACACTGTGACTGCATCTATGGGACTTGTTTCAGTACGCCTTTACGAAGCTACCGGCAATGATGTTTATTGGACAGCAGCCAAGGAAGTATTTAATTATCTGGAGGAAGTAGGAAATATAGACATCACAGCGGTTACAGAAGACAGTGATGATACTGAAAATGAAGAAACTACATCCACAAATGATTATACCAATGGAAGATACGGTATTCCGGTATCAGAGGAGGACACACGTCGTACAATAACAGTCAATGCCAAAGTTGTAATGATGTCCGCCAATATGTACTTAATCGCCACATCTCTGAATGAGACTTCTGATATCTATTATAATTTTGCCGATAATGTCTTTCTGTTTTGCGAGAGTGCCCTATATGAAAGTACAGGATTGGTTTATACGTCAGCTTACGTAGGTGATAACGGAACTTACGAAGATCAAGATACCAATTACAGCAGCGCCAATCAGGGTTATATGCTTGGAGCATGTGTTGCAATATATCACATGTACGAGCAAAATGGCAATTTGGAATATGCTAATACCATTGCACAGTATCAAGTTGATGGAACAAACAATGATAATGTATGGCATCAAAATTATGCCGTATTTTATCCTTCATACGGCACTGGTAAAATAGGTACTCAGGATCGCGTACAATTATTGAATCACGGCATTTTCTTCCGTTATCTGGCAAGTCTGCTCAATGCAATGGAAAACGATACCACAGTAAGCGGGGTTGCAAACAAACTGTCTTATCAGCTCTGTCTGACAAATAATGTGGAGACAATGTGGGAACTGTCGCAGAACAATGAAAACTGTCTGTGGGGAGCAACATGGTATCAACCTGCATATGCAGGCGAATACAGTGACTCGAGCAGTGATGAATGGGCTTCAAAGACGGTTATATCCTTAGAAGCACAAACCGCTTCTTCTGCCTTGCTTGAGATGAAAGCCGGATTGTGATTATTTACTTCATAATTGGTGTATGCGATGAATACGTTTTTCGCAGTAAACCGGTAATAAACCAAATCAAAATAAAAACACATGGACAAAAATAAAAAACAAACATTCGGCAAATTGGGAATATATTTGCTGACAATATCTTTTTTAATACTCTTTGCGATACCTGCTCACGCATATTACAGCGTGGATGAAATCACTCAGGAGAAAGGTATAACAATAACCGGTATTATATTGGACGAAACCACGGGAGAACCCCTCATAGGTGCTTCTGTATTGGTTAAGGGAATAGAAGGCGCAGGTACGATAACTGATATTGATGGAAAATTCACCATACAAGTGCCATATGCCGAAGCTTCACTCGTAGCTTCCTATATAGGATACAATCCTAAGGAAATAGCACTTGAAGGCAGACGCACTGTAACGTTAAAGCTTATTGAAGATACAAAGGCCCTGCAGGAAGTTATTGTAGTGGGTTATACCAAACAACGTAAGGAAACTTTGATAGGTTCCGTTTCGACTATCACCACGAAAGATTTGCGCCAAAGCCCTACAGCCAATATAAATAATGCTTTGGCTGGACGCCTGCCAGGTCTGATAGCGACACAATTTAATGGTGGAGAACCGGGAGTGGACATAAGTTCTATTTACATACGAGGAAAAGCCACCTACGGCGATCAGAATCCCATTATCATTGTGGATGGTGTTGAACGAGATATGAGTTATATTTCTGCAGATGAAATAGAATCTTTCACTATTCTTAAAGATGCTTCTGCAACGGCAGCTTATGGTATACGAGGTGCCAATGGTGTCATAGTAATAACAACAAAGCGTGGGCAGGCTCAGGAAAAAGCAACAGTAAGTTTAAAGGTATCATGCGGTGTGAACGTGCCGAGCAATATTCCAGAATATCTAGGTTCTGCCGATTATGCTACGTTGTATAATGAAGCAATGATAAACGATGCTCTTAAGAATGGTTCTGATATAAGCGGTCTGACATTATTCTCACAAGAAGCAATAGAGAAATTCAGACGTGCTAAAGGTGATAATTCTGACGGTTTGGGTTATAATATAGACTACTATGATTTCTTGCTTAAGCCGGGATTACAACAAGACTATAATCTGTCTATACGAGGAGGTTCAGACTTGGCACGTTATTATGTACTGGCCGGTTACTACACTCAGGGCGGTAACTATAATTATGTAGACCGTAAAAATCAGGATTTTACGCGATATAATTTCCGTTCAAACATTGACATCAATCTTACGAAAAGATTGTGGGCACGGCTCGATCTTGGTGCACAATTTACAGACCGCACTTCCATGGGTAGCAGTGCAAGTATGCTGATGGCACTTGCCAGTGTCCGTCCTCCATATCTTCCCATCGTAGTGGAAGATAACTCACATCCCTCAAATAAAACATATATGGCCGACCATCCTGACGGACTTCTGTATGGTGACAATGTAAATCGTAAAAACATACTCGGTGAACTGATTTACTCCGGAAAAACAAACGAGAAAAACATATATCTGACCAGCAGTTTCTCAATGGGTATGGATCTCGACTTTATTACACCGGGATTGAGTATAGAGGGAACATTTGCATACGATGCTTCGGAAGGCAGATGGCACCAACAGCAAATAACTGGATATTCTGACGGATACAGAAGTTACTCTGGTTATTCCACGTTCGTACCTTTAGTTGGCAGTAGCGATAATAAGAATGCCGGAGCTGCCATATATATGGAACCGGGACATTATTATGGAGCATATACACTTGGTAACAATTATGCTCAAAATCAAACAGCAGGCAATTCTTTTTCACACAATTCTTCAGTATCGCGTACCTATTACCAAGCAAAACTTGATTATAGCCGTACATTTGGCAGCGTACACGAGGTATCCGGTATGATGTTGTTTAACCGCACTTACAGGACTATTGATGCTGATATACCGTACTGCTCGCAAGGATGGACAGGGCGTTTCAGTTATTATTATGACAGTAAATACCTGATGGAATTTAACTTCGGATATAATGGTTCAGAAAATTTTGCTCCTGGCAATCGATACGGTTTCTTTCCTGCCGGTTCCATAGGTTGGGTAATGAGCAGCGAGCCATTTATGGAAAAATCACGCAATTGGTTGGATTTTTTAAAACTGAGATTATCATACGGACTGGTAGGTTCTGATTATGCAGCAGGACAAAGATTTCTGTATAATACGTATTACCAGAGCGGTTCTTCGTACAATCTTGGTACAAACTGGGGAACCAGTTACTCTGGAACGCAGTCTGGTGGACTGGCAAATCCGGAAATAACATGGGAAAAGGCACGAAAACTAAATGTAGGTTTCGATATGAACATGTTCAACAACCGCCTTACAATAACAGCAGATGCATTCTACGAATACCGCTGGGATATCATAACCCAATTGATAGGAGACAAACTCAGTTATCCTGAATATGTCGGTGCTGATGCTTCTTACAGTAATGTAGGAATAGTAAAAAACAGAGGTATAGACTTTGAAATAGGTTGGCAAGACCGTGTAGGAAGAAATTTCAGCTACTACATACGCCCGAATTTCACTTTCGCACGTAATAAAATTATATACAGTGCCGAACTTGACGTAGGTTATTCTTACAATCGCGAAACCGGTAAACGACTGGATGAACATTATGTATATATATTCGATCATTTTGTAAGAGACCAGGAAGAGGCGGACTGGATAAACTCCACTGGCTACATGTCATTTGGTACAGTAGTTCCTGGTGACTGTGTTTATCGTGACCTTAACCGTGACGGTGTTATCGACAGCAACGATATGACTGTAGCGGGCAACCCTCAGTTCCCGGAAATACAGTTCGGAATACCTATGGGATTTCAATGGGGAAATTTTGATTTCAGTATGCTTTGGCAGGGGGCAGCCATTTGCAGCATGCAACTGACAGATTCATCAATTTATCCATTCCCACTCTATGACAGTGACCAGTATGGTAAAGTAAAGTCAATACACCTGAATAGGTGGACTCCTGAAACTGCTGAAACAGCCACTTTCCCTGCACTGCATATAGGTACAGATGATGTTAACAAACGCAGTGACAATAGCCTTTTTCTGTATGACTCGAGTTACTTGAGGTTGAAGAATGTAGAGATAGGATACAGATTACCACGGCATTTTGTAGCTAAAGCAAAATTAGAACAGGTGAGATTTTATGTACAAGGCACAAACCTCCTGACTTTTGACAAACTGGGTGATGTGGACATTGACCCGGAGAGCGGCAACGGATGGGGAGGTAGTTATCCCATACTGAAGGTTTTTAATTTTGGTGTTGACATAACTTTCTAAAAATATATACTATGAAAAGAAACTTATTTACATATATAATAGGATTGTTGGTCGGGATGTTTGTACTGACATCATGTAGTGACTTTCTTGACAGAAGACCTGATGACCAAATAACAGAAGAAGACGTGTTCGAACGTTTCTCGGAAGCCGAACAGATAGTGACACATGTATATGCCCAAGCAAGAGACTTGGAACGCCCAATAATCTATTTTGACCACTTTGCAAGTACAGGTATAACGGACGAAGGAGAATCTCAGTTTAAAGAAGACTCGGAAGCTACGCAGTTCAACATTGGCAATTGGAGCCAGGATAATACGCGAGGAAACGACTGGCGTTCAGCATTTTTCGCTATACGGCAGATAAATCTCTTTATGGAGGGTGTAGTGACATATAATACTCCGGATGATCCATTGACACCGGGTAATCTGGACAAACGCATCGGTGAAGCGCATTTTCTGCGTGCGTACCTGCACTTTCTGCTGATGAAAAAGTATGGAGAAATACCATATGTGGACGAAGTTATATATCCGGATGATGATATGTGGCGTACACAAGAGTCGGTGCAAACAATAGCAGACAAGATAGAAGCAGATTGTCTCATAGCATACGATTTGGTAAACGAAAGCAATGCAAACTCATCGCTGGACTTCGGTCGGGTAGACCGTGGGGCATGTCTTGGACTGATAGCATGGGCAAGATACGTGGCAGCCACACCTATGTGGAATGGAGCAAGAGACCGATACAACTATACCGGTACCAGAGTGTTTGAAGACGAATATACTTATAGCGAAGAACGTTGGCAGAAAGTAAAAGAAGCGACTGAAGCGGTTATAGATTTTACCGTTAACGGACAAACACGATTTTCGTTATATACAGGTGGATACGATGAAAATGATTTCAACAGCGGAATAGACGAAGGGTTGAGCTTCAACGGCAATCTGGTGTACGCACGTCTCTCCAAAATGTATCTCATGGAGGAGGAAAGTATGGGGCTTTATAAAACGGAAGCTGTATGGGCTGTAAGTTCGTGGAAAGATGGGAATTGGACAGGAGACATATATCCTCCGAGCCGTGGCGGACACGCGCGCCAGCACCCAGTACAAGAACATGTGGATGAATATGAATGTGCAGCTATGGGACCGGATGGCCAAATACATGGATATTCAATCTTTTCTGATGAGGCAATGGGAACGGATGACGGAACTCTGATGGAAAAATACGGACGTGAAGCAGGACATCAATACTATGAAGATGGAGACCCATATGTAAATCGTGATCCACGTTTCTACCGTGATGTAATATATCACGGTACACCTTATACCAATGGCGAATCGGCATATACCATAAATACGGCAACCGGTGAGGATGCCATAGGAAGTGACAATGATGCGAAAACTACAACGGGATATTACAGTCGCAAATTTCAATCGGATACATACCGCAGCGGCGTGTCATCAAACTACCACGTTACACATCCTACATGGAGGTTGCCAGAGTTTTACTACATGTTTGCCGAAGCTGTAGTGCGTACGAACGACGCTACCAAGCGTGAGAAAGCCATAAATCTTATCAACAATGTGCGCGAACGGGCTTTCTGGTACACAATGGATCCAAGGGTATCATCGGATGATGATATGTTCCTTGAGTATATAGATAGGGAATGGCGAGTGGAATATTACTATGAGAACAAGAGATTTCTACGTTGCAGATGGTATCTTGAACCACTGCAAACGGATGAACTTCTGAAGGAAACTCGTTACAATGCATTGGGTGATGATGCTGCCCAAAGATACATAGATACGTATTGGACGGCATACCCAAAATGTCAGAGAATGATAAACGGAATGAGACCTGTTGAAGATGAAAACGGAAAGATTGTAGTGGACGGTGTTAGATACAGGATGGAGCGCTTCAAAAAAGAAGACCGTGTATTCCGTACTGCATTCCTT
>CAZYVE010000072.1:0-7681 GCA_964651035.1 uncultured Bacteroides sp. | reverse complement strand
GATAAAGGACATCCCACGGGTGTAGAAGCTGAACATGAACAGGTCGCGTGTCTGTGCCAATACACGGTCTGACGACAAATCCAGTTCCTTGATGCGGCTTATGACCTCTGACGGTACAGCCCGTTTCACGGTTTTTTCAATGCCGGTATATACATGCCTGAAAGGCTGCCGGTCTGTTACCGGTTTCTCAATAAAATTAGTTTGTTCCATTCATTAAATTAAAGACATGCGGATGACAGACAGCGACATTTACGGGGTATATAGGGAAGTCGCATGAAGGGGCGTGTTACAAATATTTGTAGAATGCGCTTGTCGGCTTTTAATCTGAAATCATTATGCTGTATAAAACATCAGATTGAAACTTCGCTATAATCTTTATATAAAAAAGCTACCGTATTATAGATAGGAAATATCAGAAAGACTTAATTTTGCAGCGTAATCAAACAAAAAGAAAGAATTAAAAACAAAAAATATACATTATGTCAAAGAAATCTCTTTATATTCCTCATTAATGCTCAAAATGGTGTGCCGCAGGCAAGAAATAGTGTCCGCGGCAGCCCTAAAGGGCTGGTTATGGTTTTTAGGCAAGTTCGTGTGACAATAGGTATTGGTTTTTTTAAGGTAAAAAGTCTGGATAACATTTTATGTAAAATAGCGTTTATGAAGAAAATAGAAGCAATTATCCGCAAGACCAAATTTGAGGAAGTGAAAGATGCCCTGCTCGAAGCAGGTATAGAATGGTTTTCTTACTGTGACGTAAGAGGCGTGGGGAAATCGCGGCAGGCGCGTGTCTATCGCGGAATAATGTACGATACCAGTTCCATAGAGCGCACCATGATTTCCATCGTAGTGCGCGACAAGAATGTGGAGAAAACCGTGACCGCCATAGTGCGGGCAGCCCAGAGTGGTGAGATAGGCGACGGCCGCATATTTGTGCTGCCGGTGGAAGACTCTGTCCGCATCCGCACCGGGGAGCGTGGAGACATAGCTCTGTACAATGCTGAGCAGGAGGAATAAAGACGGGTGACAGGTAAATCGTATTGCAAGAACAATTAACAAGACTATAGAAATGGATACAGCCATACTTGACAGCGGAAATACCGCTTGGATAATGATAGCATCTGTGTTGGTGCTGTTTATGAGCATTCCGGGCATAGCCCTGTTCTACGGGGGACTTGTCCGTCAGAAAAATGTGTTAAGCGTAATAATGCAGACCCTTTTCGTCGTAGGGGTGGTGAGCATACTGTGGGTTGCCTTTGGCTATAGCTGGGCGTTCGGCACAGCTTTCATGGAGCAGGGCAATCCGCTGGGAGCCGTCATCGGCGGCTTCGATAAGGCGTTTCTGCAGGGCATAGGACTCGACTCTCTGACTGGCGGCAATATACCGGAACTGGCGTTTGCCATGTTCCAGTGCATGTTTGCAATAATCACTCCGGCTCTTATACTCGGGGCTTTTGCCGAACGCATCAAGTTTTCCGGATACGTGGTATTTATCATATTGTGGGTTATTCTGGCTTACTTCCCGATGGCGCACTGGGTGTGGGGTGGCGGATTCCTGCAGGAGATGGGTGCCATAGATTTTGCCGGAGGCACGGTGGTACATATCAATGCCGGCATATCGGCATTGGTGATGGCTCTGCTGCTCGGACAGCGTGAAGACTACCGGATGGGCAGGCACATTACTCCGCATAACGTGACATTCGTCTTCATGGGTACGGCATTCTTGTGGCTGGGATGGTTCGGCTTCAATGCCGGCAGCGGACTGGCCGCCGACGGCTTGGCTGCCAACGCCTTTGTGGTGACCCACATAGCCGCCTCTACGGCTGCAGTTGTTTGGATGATAATAGACTGGATATGCAACAAAAAGCCGACAACCGTAGGTGCCTGCACCGGTGCAGTGTCCGGGCTCGTAGCCATCACGCCTGCCGCAGGGAGTGTGGATCTGTTGGGTGCATTCTGCATAGGCATTATCACACCTGTGGTATGCTTCTTCATGGTAGCTGTCGTAAAGCACAAATTCAAATATGATGATGCGCTCGATGCCTTTGGCGTGCATGGCATGGGAGGTATTGTGGGGTCTGTACTGACCGGTGTGTTTGCCACACGTTGCATATCCGGGGCGGAAGGCCCGCAGGGAGTACTTAGTGGAGACTGGCATCAGTTGTGGGTGCAGATATTTGCCACAGTTGTCTCCGTAGTGTTCAGCGCAGTTGTGACATATATATTATATAAGGTCGTTGACAAACTTGTAGGCATACGGGTTGACCGTCGCATAGAAGAGGAAGGTCTCGATATTTACGAGCACGGTGAAACTGCTTACAACTGATACGCATGCATTAATAATAAACATAATATCATAAACATAATAGAATAAAAACAGCAAGACATTATGTCAAAATTAAGATTCAGAGTTGTAGAGAAGGCTTTCCAGGCAAAGCCGTTGGAAATTTCCACTCCTAAGGAACGTCCGAGCGAATACTTCGCAAAATATGTGTTCAACCGTGAGAAGATGTTCAAGTATCTGCCCACGGAAGCTTATAATAAATTAGTTAACGCCATGGACAACGGTGCTGCGCTGGAACGCGACACCGCAGACAAGGTGGCTGAAGGGATGAAACGCTGGGCCATGGAGTTGGGTGCTACGCACTATACACACTGGTTCCAGCCATTGACGGAAGGCACGGCAGAGAAACACGATGCTTTCATTGAGCATGACGGCAAGGGGGGCATGATGGAAGAGTTTTCCGGGAAATTGCTCGTACAGCAGGAGCCGGATGCATCGTCTTTCCCAAACGGAGGTATCCGCAATACCTTCGAGGCACGCGGCTACTCGGCATGGGATCCGTCTTCATCTGTTTTCATTGTGGATGACACATTGTGCATTCCCACCGTATTCATAGCCTATACGGGAGAATCGCTTGACTATAAAGCACCGCTGCTCAAGGCATTGCGTGCCGTCAACAAGGCAGCAGTGGACGTTTGCCGCTACTTTAACCCGGATGTCAAGAAAGTGTCGGCATACTTGGGATGGGAACAGGAGTATTTCCTGGTAGACGAAGGACTGTATGCCGCACGTCCTGACCTGCTGCTTACGGGACGCACACTGATGGGACACGAAGCGTCGAAGAACCAACAGCTTGAGGACCACTACTTCGGTGCGATACCGGCACGTGTGGCAGCTTTTATGAAAGACCTTGAAATACAGGCACTGGAACTGGGTATTCCGGTCAAGACACGCCATAATGAAGTTGCCCCGAACCAGTTTGAACTGGCACCCATATTTGAGGAATGCAACCTGGCTGTGGATCATAACATGCTTGTAATGTCACTGATGCGGAAAGTGGCCCGTGCACATGGGTTCCGTGTATTGCTGCATGAAAAACCGTTCAAAGGTGTCAACGGCTCGGGTAAGCATAACAACTGGTCGCTGGGGACAGACACGGGAGTGCTGCTCATGGCTCCGGGCAAGACTCCGGAAGAGAACCTGCGTTTCATTACTTTTGTTGTCAATACGCTCATGGCCGTCTACCGCCACAATGGATTGCTGAAAGCATCCATCATGAGCGCGACCAATGCCCACCGTCTCGGAGCCAATGAGGCACCGCCTGCCATTATATCGTCTTTCTTAGGCGAGCAGTTGACGCATGTGCTGAATCATATGGAAGACAGTACGATAGACGAATTGCTTGCATTGGAAGGGAAACATGGCCTGAAACTGGATATACCGCAAATTCCGGAGCTGCTGATAGACAATACTGACCGTAACCGCACGTCGCCGTTTGCTTTTACGGGCAACAGGTTTGAGTTCCGTGCCGTGGGTTCGGAAGCCAACTGTGCCAGTGCAATGATAACGCTGAATGCAGCTGTGGCCGAACAGCTCACAATATTCAAACAGGAAGTAGATGAACTGATATCCAAAGGTGAAGCAAAAATGTCAGCCATCATACAGGTGATACGCAAATACATCAAGCTGAGCAAGCCCATCCGTTTCGATGGAAATGGCTACAGCGAGGAATGGAAGGAAGAGGCCGCCCGTCGTGGATTGGACTGTGAGACCAGCTGCCCGGTTATCTTCGACCAGTACCTGACGGAGGAAAGCATCAGAATGTTTGAAAACACAGGCGTGATGAGCTGCAAGGAGTTGGAGGCACGCAACGAAGTGAAATGGGAAACATATACCAAGAAAATCCAAATCGAAGCCCGCGTACTCGGTGATCTGGTGATGAACCATGTGGTTCCCACCGCAACCGAGTACCAAACAAAACTCATTGACAATGCATACAAGACGAAGGCTCTTTTCCCGGAAGAAGAGGCTGCGCGTCTGTCGGCAGGTAACCTGGCCATCATACGTGACATATCGGCACATACGAGTTACATTAAGGAACATGTGGATGCAATGATAGAAGCACGCAAGGTGGCAAATAAGATTGAGGATGAGCGGGAAAAGGCCATAGCCTACCATGATACCATAGCCCCGATGCTGGAGCAGATACGCTACCACATTGACAAATTGGAGCTGATTGTGGACGACCAGATGTGGACACTTCCCAAGTACAGGGAGCTGCTCTTTATCCGGTAACCGCCATTGCCGTTAGAGGCTGTCAAAAAATGACTGCACTTCAAAAGTCTGATGCTGGACACAGAACTTTTGGAGTGCAGTTTTTTCGGCTCCGGTATGGGCTGGAAGCGGTGATTTCACGAGAAGATATGTACCATGCGTGGGATGAAGATGAGCATTGCCACGGCAACGGATACCACGGCACATACCAGCACAGCTCCGGCGGCTATGTCTTTAATCAGCCCGGCAGCCGGTTTGCGTTGCGGAGACATTAAGTCTACCATCCGCTCTATAGCTGTGTTAAACAGTTCGGCGGCAATCACCAAACCTATGCATAGTATTACGGCTATCCACTCCATTCGTGTTATATCGAATACCAGTCCGGCTATTATCACGAGGAGTGTAGCGAGCATGTGGACCGCAAGGTTCTGTTCTCGCGCCACGCAGCTTCGTATGCCATTCCATGCGTAGCCGAAACTGCGCAGCTGCTTCTTAAAATCGTATTTCATAATTATCCTGTTGACTTAATTACGCGCTATCTGCTTTACACCCTTCACGGTACGCAATTTCTTGAGCAGTGCTTCCAGGTGTCCTGTATCGCCTACCATCACAGTAAGGTTGCCGGAGAACAGCCCGTCATTCGAATCGATGCTTATGCTCCGCAGCGTGATGCCCGTCTCTTTTGATATTATAGAGGTAATATTGGTGACAATACCGATGTCGTCATGGCCTACGACATGCAGAGTTATGGGGTATTGGGTGCCTTGTGCCTTGCCGGCCCAGCGTGCCTTTACTATGCGGTATCCGAAGCGTGCGTGCAGGTCGGTTGCATTCGGGCAGTCGCAACGATGTATCTTTATTCCTCCGTTAATGCTGACAAAACCGAATACGTCATCTCCATATATGGGATTGCAGCAACGGGCCAGTTTATATTCCAGCCCCTTAAGATTCTGATCTATAACTAATACATCTTCTTTGGCAGTGGCTTCTTCCGGTTGTGCGGCCGGCTGCAGGCTATAGTTTTCAGCACTGCGGTATGCCAGGTTGTCATGCACATAATGGTCACGCCGTTGTTGCTCCAGATAGTAGTCCATTATGTCATTTACGTCAATCTTTTCATCTGCCACAGCCTGGTAGAAATCTGTAGTTATTTTATATCCCATGCGTTTTATCATACGCATCATGGTTCCTTCATCGTAGTCGATTTTCCGGTTTTTGAACTTGCGCTCCAACATCTCTTTGGCAAAGTTTGTTTGGCGTGCTTCCATTTCTTTCAGTGCCTGCCGTATCTTTGTGCGTGCTTTCGATGTAGCTACAATATTCAGCCAGTCTTGCTTTGGTGATTGCGTGTTGGAAGTCATTATCTCCACTTGGTCTCCGCTTTGCAGCCGGTAGCGCAACTGCACGTTTTTCCTGTTAACATTGGCTCCTATGCATTTGCATCCGATGTCGGTATGTATGTGGAAAGCGAAGTCTAATACGGTAGCACCTTTGGGCAGTTTAAACAAGTCGCCTTTGGGAGTGAATACGAATACCTCATCCTCGTATAGTTCTAGCTTGAAGTGATCCATTACCTCAAGATCGTTGTCCAGGTTTTCAAGGGCTTCGCGCACGGAAGTCAGCCAGTCGTCCAGTCCGGTTTCCCCCTTCAGCCCTTTGTAGCGCCAGTGTGCAGCTAATCCACGCTCAGCTATCTCATCCATACGTTCAGTACGTATTTGTACTTCCACCCATTTGCCTTCGGGACCCATAACAGTGATATGCAACGATTCATAGCCATTGCTTTTTGGGACGGAAAGCCAGTCCCGCAGGCGTTTAGGGTTAGGTTGGTACATATCCGTCACAATGGAATATACTTGCCAGCATTCCTGTTTTTCTTTTTCTGGTGCCGAGTCCAATATGACGCGTATGGCAAAAAGATCATACACTCCTTCGAAAGGACATTTCTGTTTCTTCATTTTCTGGTATATGGAGTGAATGGACTTTGTGCGTCCTTTTATATGGAATTTCAGCCCGGCTTTCTTCAGCTTCTCTTGTATGGGGGTTATAAATGCGGCTATGTAGCGGTCGCGCGAAGCTTTGGTTTCGTTCAGTTTTTCTTTGATATGATAGTAAATGTCATGGTTCGTATATTTCAGCGATAGGTCTTCCAGTTCTGATTTTAACTTGTAGAGCCCCAGTTTATGTGCCAAAGGAGCGTATAGGTAAGCAGCTTCGTCAGCCACGCTGCGGCGTGCTTCGACATTGGCCGTATCCTTTATTTGACGCATCACGTTCACCCTTTCCGCTATTATGATGAGTATAACGCGCATATCCTCAGCAAATGATAACAGGAGCTTGCGGAAGTTTTCCGATTCAATACTGGGGTTCTTGGCATAGAGATCGTGTACCCGGATGAGTCCGCGGATGATGCCGGCCACATCTTCGCCGAAGAGACTTTCTACATTCTCTACTGTATATGTTCCCGACCTTACAGGGTCGTGCATCATGATACCGATGATGGAGGCGCGGCGCATACCTATTTCTTCAGCCACAATAATAGCGGTTTGCATGTCTTTGATTACAGGATTCAGTCCGAACGCGTCCCTTTGCATCTTTCCAGACTGTGCAGAGGATGTAAGAAGGCCTTTAAGCTTACGGCAATCATCCGGGCGAAGCGTGTCGCCGGACAAGCGCAATAATTTGCGATATAATGTGGGAAGCTTTTCTTTCTCTTCGGAGGTGAAAAAAAGATTCATTTCCATAGTTATTTCTGTTTTAAATACTGCAAATATAGGCAAACTCGCCAAAATGTGGATAGAATCCAAAGGAATAATGCAAACTGTTGGAGATGGGAAGCACACCTCTTGCCCTTGAGAGAAAAGTTTGTCGTGGTCTCTCTCATGCCAAGCATAAGTCTATCAAACAGATACATGCCATGCCATCTCCGCAGAATTTGGATTTTATGTTGATTAAGATGGTTTCTTATAAATAAAAAAAGTAAAATATTTGCTACATTTCGAATGATTTATCTATCTTTGCCACGGTTTTACAGTAAGTACATGCGGCAATAGCTCAGTTGGTAGAGCATCAGCTTCCCAAGCTGAGGGTCGCGAGTTCGAGCCTCGTTTGCCGCTCAATTGG
>CAZYVE010000071.1:0-7780 GCA_964651035.1 uncultured Bacteroides sp. | reverse complement strand
TTTTTTCTGATTGTGAGTGTGTGTCCCCCTTTCCGTTTCCGGTCTGGGGGACTCACTTTTTTTTCTGTGCCGCCATGCCCCCCGCACCCGGGAGGATATACTTACAGTGAAAAACAGTATTTCACTGAATTAGCGGTATTATTTTTACTTAGGTTCTTTCTTAACCCTTTTAAACAGTATATTTATACTCTTACTCAGGAAAAACTTTTATTTTTGCCGACTGATAATTAATTATCATAATACAAACAGTATGGAATTGGATGTACTGACCGCTATATCTCCAATTGATGGTCGTTATTGGGGTAAGACAGATGTCTTGGCTGCTTATTTTTCAGAGTTTGCATTGATAAAGTATCGTGTCCGGATAGAAGTGGAATACTTTATCGCTTTGTGTGAATTGCCTCTGCCACAGTTGAAGGCAGTGGATAACTCACTTTTTGAGCCTTTGCGGGATATTTACCGTAATTTTTCTAATGTAGATGCTACCCGCATTAAGGAGATTGAGAGTGTGACTAACCATGATGTGAAAGCTGTAGAATACTTCTTGAAAGAATGTTTTGAGCGTTTGGGGAACTTGAGCAATTATAAGGAGTTTATTCATTTTGGACTGACTTCTCAGGATATAAACAATACAGCCATACCATTGTCTCTTAAAGAAGCTTTAGAGCACGTTTATTATCCGCTTTTGGAAGAACTTATATCCCAGCTTGACACATATTCCCAGGAATGGAAAAATATACCAATGTTGGCCAAAACACATGGTCAACCAGCTTCACCTACACGTTTGGGTAAAGAAATCTATGTGTTTTCTTATCGTTTGAAACGTCAGTTGGCTATGCTGAAGGCATGTCCTTTAGCGGCTAAATTCGGAGGCGCTACCGGTAATTATAATGCTCATCATGTGGCCTATCCAGAATATGACTGGAAGCTGTTTGGAAACAATTTCGTGGCAGATAAATTGGGTTTGGAACGTGAAGAATATACCACTCAGATTTCTAATTATGATAGTCTATCTGCTGTATTTGATGCATTGAAGCGTATCAATACCATCATGATTGACATGAACCGTGATTTCTGGCAATATATCTCCATGGGTTATTTTAAACAGAAAATCAAGGAAGGAGAAGTTGGTTCAAGTGCTATGCCACACAAAGTGAATCCTATTGACTTTGAGAATGCGGAAGGTAATTTGGGACTGGCGAATGCTTTGTTGCAACATCTGTCTGTGAAACTTCCAATCTCCCGTTTACAACGGGATTTGACAGATTCGACTGTGTTGCGCAATGTCGGCGTTCCCTTGGGGCATGTGCTTATAGCTATCAGAAGTTCACTGAAAGGGTTGAGAAAACTATTGCTATATGAGCCGGAGATACATGCTGACCTTGACGCATGTTGGAGTGTGGTGGCCGAAGCTATACAGACTATTTTACGCCGTGAGGGCTATCCGCATCCTTATGAGTCATTGAAAGCGCTGACACGTACGAACAGCATGGTAACAGAAACCTCCATAAAGGATTTTATAGAGAGCCTTAACGTGAGTGAAGACATAAAAAAAGAATTGCGTGCAATAACGCCACAGAATTATACCGGCATTTGAAAATACGAGTAATGAAGACTTATAATATATCTTTATTTCTTGCTTGACTTAAATATCTAAATTATAAGGCCGTGAGGCCAATAGTCTAATTTTATTTGATTTACAATAATGAGTACAGAAAACGAAACATGGCGCGATACATCTTCCGCAGCCGAAAATCCCGGCACAGACCGTGATGGTAACCAGACGGACAAAGAGAAAGATAGTGGCTATACCTATCGTTCTTATAACCGTGAAAATAGCGACCGCCCTTATCGTCCGAAATCAAACAGTGGAAACAGCAACTATCAGCAGCGTTCTTATGGTAATGAACGTCCGCACCGTCCGCGCTTCAATCCGAATGCTGACGTCGCAGATCGTTCCCGGATGTACAGCAATGATTATTATCAGTATGGCAATAATGACAGGACGTACAACAGAGACCGTTCTTATCGCCCGCGATACAATGATGAAAATCCTGACCGTTCTTACCGGTCACCGCAACAACGGCCTTACAATAATAATGAACGACCTTACCGTCCGCGTTTTAATCAGAATGCCGAACATCCGCAGCGTTCTTATAACAAAGATCGTTTTTATAACAATAATAATGATCGCAGCACTTATGGCAATATGGATAGGAGCCTTAGGTCCCGTTATAATTATAATAATGAAGAAGATGTTCGTGTGCAGCGCCCATATGCAACTGTTATGAACCGTCCAGAAGGCCGCCCGCGTTTTAATCCGAGTATAGGCGGGAACAGACCATATAATAATAACAGCCGTTTTCAACGTATCGAATCTTCACGCCCTAAGTTTAATAAAAAGAAGCAGATAGAATACAAAGAGCAGGAGATAGATCCGAACGAACCAATTCGTCTGAACAAATATCTGGCTAATGCAGGCATCTGTTCTCGCCGTGAGGCCGATGAGTTTATAACTGCAGGAGTAGTCTCTGTGAATGGCGAGATTGTGAAAGAATTGGGTACAAAGATTAAACGTGGCGATGAGGTGAAATTCCGTGATAAAATAGTGACTATAGAACGTAAAATATACGTTCTGTTGAATAAACCTAAGGATACAGTCACTACATCAGATGACCCACAGGAACGTCGCACTGTTATGGATTTGGTGAAGGGTGCATGCCAAGAGCGTATTTATCCGGTCGGCCGTCTGGACCGTAATACCACAGGTGTGTTGTTGCTAACCAATGACGGGGACTTGGCTTCCAAGCTTACGCATCCCAAATATATGAAAAAGAAGATTTATCATGTGCGTCTTGATAAGAATCTTATCAAGAACGACATGGATCAGATAGCATCGGGCATACAATTGGATGACGGTGAGGTACATGCGGATGCCATAAACTATACGGATGAGAACAAAAAAAATGATATAGGCATAGAAATTCATTCAGGTAAGAACCGTATTGTGAGACGCATCTTTGAAACGTTGGGATATAAAGTCGTGAAGTTGGACCGTGTGTATTTTGCAGGTCTTACCAAGAAGGGATTACGTCGTGGGGATTGGCGCTATTTGACGGAGCAGGAGGTGAATTTCCTGCGAATGGGTTCTTTCGAGTGAGGGTTATATTATTGAGAGATACAAAGAATATGGAGAAATTGAGTAGAACGAAGATAGTTGACTTGCTGAAGAGAGAAGACTTTGGCGCCATTGTAAATGTTAAAGGGTGGGTTCGCACCCGCAGGGGGAGCAAGCAAGTAAACTTTATTGCCTTGAACGATGGCTCGACTATAAATAATGTGCAGATAGTGGTGGACTTGGCACATTTTGACGAAGCCTTAATGAAAGATATCACTACAGGAGCCTGCCTGAGTGTGAATGGTGTGTTGTCAGAATCTGTGGGGGCAGGTCAGAAAATCGAAATACAGGCACGTGAAATAGAGGTGCTTGGCAAGTGTGACAGTTCTTATCCGCTTCAGAAGAAAGGGCATTCTATGGAGTTCTTGCGTGAGGTTGCTCACCTGCGTCCTCGCACCAATACGTTTGGTGCCGTTTTCCGCATCCGTCACAATATGGCGATAGCCATACATAAGTTCTTCCACGAAAGAGGATTTTTTTATTTCCATACACCTATCATCACGGCTTCGGACTGTGAGGGAGCTGGAGAGATGTTTCAGGTAACCACGATGAATCTCAATGATGTGAAGAGGGACGAGAACGGCTCTGTCTGTTACGATGATGACTTCTTCGGCAGACAGACAAGCCTGACTGTATCTGGACAGCTGGAAGGTGAGCTGGCTGCTACAGCCTTGGGAGCCATCTATACTTTCGGGCCAACATTCCGTGCCGAAAATTCCAATACACCACGTCATCTGGCCGAATTCTGGATGATAGAACCGGAAGTAGCCTTTGCCGACCTTGATGAGTTGATGAACCTGGAGGAGGATTTCATTAAATATTGTGTGAAGTGGGCTCTCGACAATTGCAGTGATGACTTGAACTTCCTCAATAAAATGGTGGACAAGGGGTTAATAGAACGTCTGACTCATGTGGTGAATACGGAGTTTGTACGCCTGCAATATACGGAAGGCATCGAAATCCTGGCAAAAGCTGCGGCAGAAGGCCATAAGTTTGAATTCCCTGTATATTGGGGATGCGACCTGGCTAGTGAGCACGAACGTTATCTGGTAGAGGAACACTTTCGCAGACCGGTCATCATGACTGGATATCCGAAGGAAATAAAGGCTTTCTATATGAAGCAAAACGAAGATGGCAAAACGGTACAAGGTACTGACGTGCTGTTTCCGCAGATAGGTGAAATAATAGGTGGTAGTGTGCGTGAGGAAAACCATGACAAACTGATGGCACGCATAACAGAACTTAATATCTCAATGAAGGACATGTGGTGGTATTTGGATACCCGTAAATACGGTACTTGTCCGCACGCTGGTTTTGGTCTGGGTTTCGAACGCCTGTTGCTATTTGTTACAGGTATGGCGAACATACGCGATGTGATACCTTTCCCCCGCACACCACGCAATGCTGAATTTTAGGATTTACGAAAACAAACCGGATTCAGGTATTCTGGTGATATTGTAAGTACTGGCAAGGTAATAACAATTATAGTTCGTCCTGAAAAAAAACTGGAAACATTTGCCGTTTTTTGAAAAATCCGTAAATTTGCACGCCGATTATTATCTTTTGAGATTAACCAATTAGTTCATAGCAAGTTAATCTGCCTTTGTCCGGGGCAGATTTCTTGTGGTGAGATTTTAGTAGTAACAATTTAAATTTAACCAAGAGTGGATACTTTAAGTTACAAGACCATTTCTGCAAACAAAGCTACGGTGCATAAAGAATGGGTCGTTGTGGATGCCACAGACCAGATTCTTGGCCGTTTGGGCTCTAAAGTGGCAAAGTTGCTGAGAGGTAAGTATAAACCCGATTTTACCCCTCACGTGGATTGCGGCGACAATGTAATAATAATCAACGCCGATAAAGTAAAATTAACAGGGAACAAGTGGACGGACAGGATATATCTGTCTTATACAGGATATCCCGGTGGACAGCGTGAAATGACTCCGGCTCGCCTTATCAAGAAGACAAACGGCGAAGACCGTCTGCTCCGTAGAGTTGTGAAAGGTATGTTGCCCAAGAATAAGCTTGGAGCGCAGTTGTTGCGCAACCTATATGTGTATGCCGGCAATGAGCACAAACATGCGGCTCAGCAGCCTAAAATGATTGATATTAACGCACTTAAATAAAGGATACATGGAAATAGTAAATGCATTAGGCAGACGTAAAAGTGCTGTGGCACGGATTTTCGTGACCGAAGGTTCCGGAAAGATTACTATCAATAAGAGAAACCTTGCAGAATACTTTCCCTCGGATATTCTACAATACGTAGTAAAACAACCGCTGAACAAACTGGGTGTTGCCGAAAAGTATGATATCAAAGTGAATCTTGGCGGAGGTGGCTTTACAGGACAATCTCAGGCATTACGCCTCGCTATAGCCCGTGCGCTTGTCAAAATTAATCCGGAAGATAAAGCTGCGTTGCGTGCCGAAGGCTTCATGACGCGCGACCCACGTGCTGTAGAACGTAAGAAACCGGGACGTCCCAAGGCACGTCGCAGATTCCAGTTCAGTAAACGTTAAGAGTTGCATTATTGTTGGGGCGGACAAGTTGTTTTTAATTCTCAACAGTTTCTGCTCAACTCTCAACTGAAAAGACGTTTAGTATCTAAATCATCGGGATCCTTATTCAAAAAGGCTACTCGAAGGTTGGTTTTAAATAAAGACAAAAAAGAAAGTAAACGATTTAAAGAAAAAACAATGTCAAGGACAAATTTCGACATATTATTAGAAGCCGGATGTCACTTCGGTCATCTGAAGAGAAAGTGGAATCCGGCCATGGCTCCTTATATTTTCATGGAGCGTAACGGTATCCATATTATAGACCTCAATAAAACGGTCGTAAAGATAGATGAAGCTGCTGAAGCTTTAAAACAAATCGCTAAATCAGGAAAGAAGGTTCTGTTTGTTGCTACAAAAAAACAAGCCAAGCAGGTGTTGGCGGAAAAAGCCACATCTGTGAATATGCCATACGTGGTAGAACGTTGGCCGGGCGGTATGCTGACAAATTTCCCCACTATTCGTAAGGCTGTAAAGAAAATGGCTACCATAGACAAGCTGACGAGCGACGGGACGTATGCCAACTTGTCGAAACGGGAAATACTGCAAATTTCACGTCAGCGTGCCAAGCTTGAAAAGACATTAGGTTCCATTGCAGATCTTACCCGTCTGCCATCAGCATTGTTCGTAGTTGATGTAATGAAAGAGAATATTGCTGTACGTGAGGCCAACCGTCTTGGTATACCTGTGTTTGGTATTGTTGATACAAATTCCGACCCGACGAATGTTGATTTTGTGATTCCTGCCAATGATGATTCTACCAAGTCAATAGAAATAATACTTGAGGCCTGTTGCTCAGCTATGCAAGAGGGATTGGAGGAACGTAAGGCTGAGAAAGTGGATATGGAAGCGGCTGGTGAGGCTCCTGCCTACAAAGGTAAGCGCAGGTCTTCAAAAGCCCGTCTGGATAAGTCTGACGAAGAAGCTATAAACGCCTCAAAGGCTGCAGCGTACATTAAGGAAGACGAAGAAGCGTGAATGAATATATTTGGGTTGGGGATTTGATTTTGGAGAAGTATAGTTTATCCGTACTGTTTCCATTCTGTCCGCAACTCTCAAATGTTTTACAAATTAAAAAATAACACACAAAATATTATGGCTGTAACTATGGCTGATATTACCAAGCTCCGTAAAATGACAGGTGCTGGTATGATGGATTGCAAGAATGCTTTAACTGAAGCTGAAGGTGATTTTGATAAAGCGATTAAGATTATCCGTGAAAAAGGGCAGGCTGTGGCAGCCAAACGTTCCGATCGCGAGGCTTCCGAGGGATGTGTTCTTGTTAAGACGATTGATGGTTTTGGTGCAATGATTGCTTTGAAGTGTGAGACGGATTTCGTAGCCCAGAATGCAGACTTCGTGAAGCTTACTCAAGATATATTAGATGCTGCCGTTGCTGCCAAATGTAAAACGCTGGATGAGGTAAAGGCCTTGAAACTTGGTGATTTGACTGTTGCGGAGGCTGTAACAGATCGTAGTGGAATCACTGGCGAAAAGATGGAATTAGACGGTTACCTGACATTGGAAGGTCCTGCAATCTCTACCTATAACCATCAGAACAAGAATTTTCTTTGTACCATGGTTGCATTGAATAAGCAGGCAGATGAAAAAGTCGGCCATGAAGTGGCAATGCAAATTGCAGCGATGAATCCGATTGCTGTTGATGAGGCGGGTGTACCCGATTCTGTAAAAGATAATGAGTTGCAGGTGGCTATTGAGAAAACTAAGGTTGAACAGATACAAAAGGCAGTGGAAGCAGCTTTAAAGAAGGCAGGATTTAATTTGTATATAGCTGAGAGCGAAGAGCACCTCAATGAGGGAATTATGAAGGGATACATCACCGAGGCACAGGCTCAGGAGATTCGTGACCTGAAGGAAAAAGTTTCCACAGAGAAAGCTGCCAACATACCGGTACAGATGGTTGAAAATATTGCTAGAGGACGTATGGCAAAATTCTTTAAAGAAGCTTGTTTGTTGAATCAGGAATATATACAAGATGCTAAAATGACAGTAGCCGATTATCTAAAGTCACATGATAAGGATTTG
>CAZYVE010000070.1:0-7822 GCA_964651035.1 uncultured Bacteroides sp. | reverse complement strand
ACTTTTAGTTGATTATCTATTGCCTGTACTTCGTCTTTTTTTGTTTCGCTTTTGTCTGGCGAGAGTCTCTTTTTCTTTAGCCACAAGCTGTTTGTCACCACGCTGACGCTGCTGAAGGCCATGGCCGCTCCGGCAATCATCGGATTGAGTAAGAAGCCGCATACTGGATAGAGCACGCCTGCTGCGATGGGCACACCTATTATGTTGTATATGAATGCCCAGAACAGGTTCTGGCGTATTGTGCGCACTGTAAGTTTTGATAGTTTCAGAGCTTCGGACACTTTGCTGAGGTCAGACGAAATAAGCGTTATCTTTGCCACATCCATTGCTATGTCGCTGCCTTGTCCCATTGCAATGCTCAGGTCGGCTTGTGCCAGTGCGGCACTGTCGTTGATGCCGTCGCCCACCATGGCCACCACATAGCCTTCCTGTTGCAAATGCCTGACGAAGTCTGCTTTATCTTGTGGAAGGACCTCCGCCCTGTAATGCCCGATGCCGGTTTGTTTGGCAATGGCTTTGGCTGTGGCTTCGTTGTCGCCTGTCAACAGGTAGATGTTGATGCCTTCGCGTCGTAAGGATTCGATAGCCTGTATGGAGGTCGGCTTAATACGGTCGGCAATAGCAATGACAGACAGCACTTTCTTGTCGTCGGCAAACCAGACAACAGTTTTCGCTTCCGATTCCCAACGGACGGCAGCCTCCTTCATAGCGGGGGCGATGTGTTTGCCTTGCATCAGTTGCCGGTTGCCTGCATAGTAATCGATACCGTTATATGAACCTTTCACTCCTTGTCCAATCAGACTTTCAAATCCCGTTATCTTTGCTCTTTCATTTATTTCCTTTAATTCCTTGTTTTGGAGAATTGCTTCAGCCAACGGGTGGCCGGACAGTTGCTCCAAAGCAAGTAAGAGCGGTGCATGCTGTCTGGCTTCTTCACTCGCCCAAAGCAGATGCTGCACAACCGGACGTCCTTCGGTCACTGTTCCGGTCTTGTCCAGTACCACGGCATTTACTTTGCGGGCTGTTTCCAGACTTTCCGCATCTTTGATGAGAATACCCCGTTCTGCTCCCTTACCTGTTCCTACCATGATAGCTGTGGGGGTGGCAAGTCCCAAAGCACAAGGGCAGGCTATGATGAGCACCGTTACCATAGCCAGCAGTCCGTGGATAAAGCCGGCCTCATTGTCCAATGCCATCCAAATGATAAACGACAGTATGGCTATGCCTATTATGACAGGCACAAATATAGCTGCGACTTTATCAACCAGTTTTTGTACAGGTGCTTTCGAAGCTTGTGCGTTTTGCACCATGTGGATGATTTTTGCCAACAGTGTATCTGTTCCCACTTTATCGGTGCGGAATAGGAAGCTGCCTTTCTGGTTTATAGTGCCTGCATAGACTTTGGAGTCGCGATGTTTGGCGACGGGCACCGGTTCACCGCTCAACATGCTCTCGTCCACGAATGATGAGCCGTCTGATACCGTGCCGTCCACAGCGATCCGCTCGCCGGGCCTTACAATAATCGTATCACCCGGCTGTATCTGTTCGATGCGTACTGTTTCTTTATTGCCTGATGCAGACAGCCGTACCACAGTCTTTGGCTGTAGCCCCATCAGTTTCTTTATGGCCTGTGATGTGTTTCTCTTAGCGCGTTCTTCCAGCAGACGGCCAAGCAGAATGAAAGCTATGATAACAGCCGTCGCCTCAAAATATACATGTGGAGTAATGCCTCGCGATAGCCAGAAGCCGGGGAAGAGTAGGTTGGCTACGCTGAATATGTAGGCTACCCCTGTACTGCTTGCCACGAGGGTGTCCATATTAGCGGAACCATGCTTCAGCTGTTTCCAGGCATTGACAAAGAACTGTCTGCCCAGCCGGAATATCACTGGGGTGGAAAGTATTCCTGCCGTCCACCGTGCCCATTCTTTCTCCATGAATCCCATGCTGATGATGACAATTGGTATAGCCAGTACAATGGCCCATACGGAACGTTGTTTCAGTGAGCGGTATTTCCGGACATACGCCTCCTCTACTTCGTCCGCAGTATGTTCATCGTGGCTGATGATGAGTTCGTAACCGGCTTGCCGTACGGCGTGTTGCAAAGTCTCGGGCGAAATCAGGGAGGGATTGTACTCTATGGTGGCAATGGCGGCGGCATAGTTAACAGCAACGTGGAATACTCCAGGCTGTTTGTTCAGCGTTTTATCCACCCGTGCGGCGCATGCCGCACAACTCATTCCTATTATGGGGAAAGTATCTTGTCTGTAGTCCGGCTTCTCCATATATTCTATGTTTTGTTGTTCCCGGGGCAAAGTTAACACATTCCGGCAGCCATCCGGTTACGGAATTATGGAGAGATGTTATGTAATTATGGTTACCGGCTTCCCCTGTATTTATCAGGCAGGGCACTCTCAACGGCTGCATAGGCTTCTTCCATGGAAGCACGTACATTTTCAGGCCCTTTGCCCTTTGGTGGGATGGGGTGGTGTATTGTCAGCGTCATGCTGTGGCGGTTTACCCACTTGCCCGTGCGCGGCATAATGTCAAACGAGCCATCTATTGTTACCGGAACAATGGGCAGTTGCAAATCGTCAGCCAGTTGGAATGCTCCCCGTTTGAAATGCCCCATGCGGCCGGTGTATGTGCGTGACCCTTCAGGGAACACTACTAACGAGACACCGTTCTTGAGCGAGCGTTCTGCCTGGCGGATAGTACCAATCATCTTCTTAGGCTGGGTACGGTCCACAAATATATGTCCGGCACTTTCGCATGCTTTCCCTACGAAAGGTATATTCCTCAAACTCCTTTTCATCATCCATTTGAAGTTGCGTCCTAAGAAACCATATATAAGGAATATGTCGAACATGCCCTGGTGATTTGGCACGAACACGTATGATGTGCGTTTATCCAAATTCTCCCTGCCATGCACTTTTACGGGGATAAGCAAAATGTGACAAGTCAGCCGCGACCATATCTTGCCCGGGTAATAGCCCCATATATGTGCGCCACCTATGAGTGAGCCTATGATTGTAACCAGTGCTGTAAGTAATGTTAACACTAAGAATATTGGGAGTGCTATGCACACTTGGTAAATGCGGTATAGAATTCTCATCAGTTTTTTCGTATAGTTTTACTCGTCTGGCAAAGATAATCATTCTTATCAGTAACAGACCTGTTGCATGCAGGAAAAATAATATAAACCTGAAACATGTTTTCAGGTAGTTGTGCTGTCATTGCTTGTGCAGCGTGATGACAGTTACCTCCGGCCATGCCCCGAAGCGGAAGGGTAGCCCTACGTGTCCTATACCGATATTGACGTACAAAGCCCTGTCGCCTTCACGGTACATACCTTGCCATTCGGGATATTTGAGCTCGGCAAGAGAATGGCCGAAAAGTATGAGCTGCATGGCGTGAGTATGTCCTGCCAGCATTAGTGGTATGTCAGTGTGTGGCAGCACTTCCCGCCGCCAGTGGGTGGGATTGTGACTCAAGAGAATCCGGAACATACCCTCAGTGCCTTGCATGGCATGTGGCAGGTCTGCGTATTGCGAAAAAGGAGGTTCACCATCGTTTTCCACTCCAATGAGCGCTATGCTGTCCCCGTTGTGGTATATTACATCGTGATCGTTGTTAAGCATCCGCCATCCCATGTCTTTTTCCATTCTAATCAGGTCAGACAGATTCGCATTTTCTTCTTCGCGGCTGTTCCAGTGGTAGTAGCTTCCGTAATCATGGTTGCCCAATATGGAATACACGCCGTCCGGGGCATTCAGTCGTGACAACTTTTCCGTAAAGCCTTGCAATTCACTGCTGCGTTGGTTCACCAGGTCGCCTGTAAACACTATTACGTCACCCTTCTGCCTGTTTACCAGTTCCACCAGTTTATCTATGGCATCCGGATTATCCTGCCAACTGCCTATGTGCAAGTCCGACACCTGCACTATCCTATACCCGTCGAAGCCTTGCGGGATATCAGGAGAGGCATACTCCGTTTCTTTCACTTCAAAGTGCGTTGTCCCCCAAAAGGCGCCATACGCTATACCTCCGAAGGCGACGGTGGCCGGCAGCATGCAGGCAACAGTGAACGGCCAGCGTGGACAGCGTCTTGCCACGGCCGCACGTATAGCCAGCATTGCAAGCGAACAGACCATGAACAGCAATTTTGGCACGGCAAACAGCATAATGGCAATAGACAGCCTGCCGATGCCAAGCGGATGGTGAGCCAGGGCGTTATCGCCGGTAAGGTACATGAAATAGGCATAAGTCCCGCCCAACAATATAGTGGGAGTCCAGTAAGAAAAACGTAGCAGACTGTTGCGGGTCTTTCCGATGATATATATAAAATATATGTATATGTCCGGTATGAGGAGCAGTATAATCAGGAATAAAGTTATACGGTGCATATTTTTTCTGCTGTTTTTATATCGTATTGTTCAGGTTGACCGTTTGTGCATTATATTCAGTAATCCTTTTTTTGCCGGGTTGGGCTTCATGCTGCGTGGCCCGCAAGCGGTACATGTACTACGCATGCGGCAAATGCAATCCGTGCTTGCGGCGTACATGTTTGCCGGAAAGACAATACGCGTACGGTGGAATAGAGTGTTTACTGCAATATGACACTTTGTCAGCACTTCTGCCAAAATCAATTAGCATTAGTTACACATGGGTTTTGGCATATCGTTTGTTATTAAGATTAACGCCTGCTGGCGTGGCAGGCAAAGTTAATAAGAATAATAACAATAAAAAATAATCATCATGGGAAAGATTATAGGTATAGATTTAGGTACCACCAATTCATGCGTGGCTGTGTTTGAAGGCAATGAACCGGTGGTAATTTCTAATAGTGAAGGAAAGCGCACCACTCCTTCTGTGGTGGCATTTGTTGATGGCGGTGAGCGCAAAGTAGGAGACCCCGCAAAACGTCAGGCCATTACCAACCCGAAACGTACGATTTATTCAATCAAACGTTTCATGGGTGAGAATTGGGAGCAGGTACAGAAAGAAATATCCCGGGTGCCATACAAAGTGGTGAATGAAAATAATATGCCGCGTGTGGACATCGACGGGCGTCATTACACACCGCAGGAAATATCGGCCATGATTCTTCAGAAGATGAAGAAGACTGCTGAAGATTACCTGGGGCAGGAGGTGACAGAAGCTGTCATTACCGTACCTGCTTATTTCTCGGACTCGCAACGCCAGGCCACGAAGGAAGCCGGACAGATAGCCGGACTGGACGTGAAACGTATCGTTAACGAGCCTACCGCTGCAGCACTGGCTTACGGCGTGGACAAATCAAACAAGGATATGAAGATTGCCGTATTCGACCTGGGAGGCGGTACGTTCGATATCTCTATCCTCGACTTCGGCGGCGGCGTGTTCGAAGTGAAGTCAACCAACGGTAATACCCATTTGGGAGGTGATGACTTCGACCAGGTGATAATAAACTGGCTGGTAGAAGAATTTAAGAATGATGAGGGTGCCGACCTGACAACCGATGCAATGGCTATGCAGCGCCTGAAAGAGGCTGCGGAAAAGGCAAAGATAGAGCTGTCTTCTTCTACAAGTACAGAAATCAACTTGCCGTACATCATGCCGGTTGGTGGAGTTCCTAAGCATCTTGTAAAGACTTTGACACGTGCCAAATTCGAAGCATTGGCACACGACTTGATACAGGCATGTCTTGAACCGTGCAAGAAAGCGATGAGTGATGCCGGATTGAGCAATGCGGATATTGATGAGGTAATCCTGGTGGGCGGTTCGTCCCGTATCCCGGCTGTCCAGAAACTGGTTGAAGATTTCTTCGGCAAGGTTCCATCCAAAGGTGTAAATCCCGACGAGGTGGTGGCTGTTGGTGCTGCTGTACAGGGAGCGGTATTGACAGATGAGATAAAGGGTGTGGTTTTGCTGGATGTCACTCCGCTGTCGATGGGTATCGAAACGCTGGGCGGTGTCATGACAAAATTGATAGATGCCAATACTACCATCCCGTGCAAGAAGAGCGAAACATTCTCTACCGCTGCGGACAATCAGACAGAAGTTACGATACACGTTTTGCAGGGAGAACGCCCGATGGCTGCGCAAAACAAATCTATCGGCCAGTTTAATCTGACGGGGATAGCTCCAGCGCGTCGCGGAGTGCCGCAGATTGAGGTCACATTTGACATCGATGCTAACGGCATACTGAAAGTATCGGCCAAAGACAAGGCTACTGGCAAAGAACAGGCCATCCGCATCGAAGCTTCAAGCGGACTCAGCAAAGAAGAAATAGAACGCATGAAAGCTGAAGCTGCAGCCAATGCAGAATCGGATAAAAAGGAACGTGAGAAAATAGATAAGCTGAACCAGGCAGATTCGATGATATTCACTACCGAGAATCAGTTGAAAGAATTGGGAGATAAAATTCCTGCAGACAAGAAAGCTCCTATTGAGGTTGCACTCCAGAAGTTGAAAGATGCACATAAGGCGCAGGATATGTCTGCCATAGACAGCGCAATGGCAGAAGTTAACACAGCTTTCCAGTCTGCAAGTGCTGCAATGTATGCACAGAGCGGTGCTCAGGGCAACCCCAATGCAAATGCAGGTAGCCAGCAGCAACCCAATGACAATCAAAGTAAGCAGGGCGACAATGTGCAGGATGCGGACTTTGAAGAAGTGAAGTAAGTATCGCTAAACAACGATAACTAACGATAGTAAAATAGGGTGTAGCTCAATAAGTTACACCTTATTTTTGTTTTAACAGTTTCTGATAGATTTGCTTGCTTCTCGGTTTTTTATTGTATATTTGTACCATATTTGTGCCGACACTTAAAAGTAGATAATGTGACACTTAATTAGTGGTCAGTGCTAATAGTAAGTGATTTGTTCGGCTTCTGAGATGCTGTAAACTTAAATACTAATTCATAAAAATGGATGATATAAAAAATAAAGAAAAGAATCTTTTTGATAAGTGGGCTCAGAGAGATCCAGATTTTTATCCAAATGGCGGTTTGTTATTTAGAGGAGATTTCTATCTTAATGAACCTGATAAGTATAATCAGTACACGTGGGGACGGCATTCTGGTAATGAATGTAGTCTATGGTGTAATTCTTGTAAAAGACTAATGATTTTGACCAAAGACCTTAACGATGACGAGCCTTGGGATATACGTGAAGAATCTGGAGGTAGATATAATATGCCTGAGAATCGTATTCCTCAAGATGACGCACTACGCTATAGAGGAATACCATTTTATAGAAAGATAAATAGATGGGTATATGGCATATATAAGGAAAATCATGGAATATATCCTGCGTTCAGCGATATCAAAAAGGAGTATAACAAACTTGGTCGATTTTATGAGAATGCCCCATTAGTTAGAATTAACTGTAAACGTAAAGTCGGAAAATCGAGAGTTGAAAACCATGTTCTTAAAGATGCAATGAATAAAGACAGGTTTTTCTTGACAGAACAAGTTAAGTTATATAAAGCCAATATAATACTTTGTTGTGGATATACAGAAAAGACAGGTAATCTAATATTAAACTTTGTAAGAGAAAATTACCTCCATGATTTAGAAGTTGTTGAAAATACAGAAGATTGGATATATTTCTCTAAGAAATGGAATACTATTGTTATAAATTCATATCATCCGTCTGCTACAATACTTGATGATAAAAGTTCTTATGATGAGCTAATGAAGAATTTTGTCAGAGGAATATCTATTAGTGGTGTTGTATTTAGCCCAATATACAATTGATTTTTTAGTATAAACAATTTAATATTCGTGCCAGCAGCAAAATTTGAGATAGAACGCAAATGCCAGGTCTGCGGAGAATCATT
>CAZYVE010000069.1:0-8140 GCA_964651035.1 uncultured Bacteroides sp. | reverse complement strand
ATAAACCTGATATTACTAATTATATAGTGCTACATCAGGGATATTCCACTCCCAACTGTTTCCGTATCCACTCTTGCCATGTTTCCCATTGTCTCTGAAACCAATAGTGCCCGGTTTCCAGATAAGGATGCAATTCCTTTGGAGCGGTTATGACATTATAGGCCGCATACATTGATGTAGGAGGACATACTTCGTCGTTATATCCCCAGCTGAACCATCCGGGAACTTTCAGCAGACGGGCAAAGTTAGCTGTGTCGTAGTAACGGATGGTCTGAAGTTCTTTTTCATCGGGCGCACCATAGTAGTAGAAATAGTGCGGCCAACCACATGCGCGTTTCTGCAGGGCAGCTTCATGGTCGCAGAGAGCCGGATGGACGGCAGCATAAAAAGTAACCCGCGGGTCGAGGGCAGCAGTTATGACTGATAATGCCCCGCCCTGGCTGGAGCCGGTGACTCCCAAGGTATTGCCATCGAATTGTGGCAATGAGCAAATAAAATCGACGGCACGCAGGACGCCCACCACCACTCGGTTGTAATAGATGCGATCACGGTTGTCCCGACCGAAAACCTGATAATTGTTAAGCGCGCCGGCCGCCAGAGCATCATATACAGACTGCTCCATCGTCACCGGAATACCGTGTATGCCAACCTCCAGCGTGATAGCCTTGCCCGGCGCCGTGTACGTATCACCCGTATATGGCCGCACCCCGGCTCCGGGCACACGCAGCAGGGCGGGATATTTCCCCTCCTGTTTAGGCACACTCAGAATACCGTAGAAACGCCCTCCCCCGGCCATGGTCCGGAAACTGACATGATATACATTATCCGTCTCCGTGCAACGTTCCGGCAGCAGTACCATTGTAGGATTAAGAGGTGTTTGGCGCGCATTCTCAAGAGTATTGTTCCAATAGGCAGCAAAGTCATCGGGCATGCTGGAAACAGGCAACAGAGTTTCGGGTGCGTATGCGGCAGTAGCCAATCCCTCGTAAGTGCGGCCGTCCACATAGGCTTTCACTTTGCAGCGCAAGAAACCGGCCTCATGCATCGTACCTTGCAGACGGAGCACGCCTTTTTCTAACGGGACACCAAGTCGTGTCTCAACAGGATACATTTCCGGCCCGAGTTCATAGTCGATGTTCACATCTTCCAACAGATTCTGGGCTTTAAGCACACGGACGGTAAAAGTACATTTTTCTCCCGGAGCATACACCCAATTTACATGGTCCGGAGAAACCAATACACTAATCTCATCTCCACGGATTTGTGCCCGAATCGCCAATGTTATCCACAACAGGCACATACATAGAACGGTTGTCTTTCTCATAGTAAAAACGATTTTTTGTTTTTGCAAATGTAAACGGTTCATATAAAGTTTTATAGTATTATTTTATCTGAATATCCGCCATATTGTTAATACATAGAGAAAAGCAATATGTATGCCTCCCGGCTATGACACATTCCGGGCATGCACAAGACATAATCCGTACTTACACGTGACACATCACATGCAGGCAGGAGACAAAATATCACAAAAGCAGATCAGATTATCAGCTTCTTTTTCCTGTAACTGTCGCGGAACTCTTTGGGTGAACACCCTTTTTTCCGCTTGAACATACGGTTGAAATTGGAAAGATTATTGAAGCCGCATTCGTAACAGATTTCGGCTACAGTGTATGTAGTGTCTACCAGCAGACGTGTGGCAAAGCCAAGTCTGATATCTACAATGTATTCGGACAGTGTTTTGCCGGTACGCAGATGAAAGAAACGGCTGAACGAGACGGGTGTCATGCCTATCATGTCTGCCAGGACTGAAAGCCTGATTTCTTCTTTGTAATGTTCGGAAATATAATTCTGAACCTTCTGTACACGACGGCTTTCCGAAAAGGTTTCTATCCTGGCAAACGAAGAACTGGAGAGTACGCGGGCGTCATCTTGAAGGGAAAGCTCGTACAAGATTCGCAGAAAGTCCATCACCGCATAGAAGCCCTGCTCCTCGTCGGGCAACCTGTCGAGCCTGGTATAAACTTTCATAATGGTCTGTATTGAAAAGCACAACCCACACCGTGCACGCTCAAGCATGCGGCGGATACTGGCAAACTGATTCTTCCCGAGCATCTCAACAGAAAGGAAGTCGGGAGCAAACTGTATGGTTATCTCACGAATTTCTTTCGATGTACATTCGTTCTGCTCCCATACGTGTTCGAGATCGCTTCCCGAAATCAATACCAAGTCATACTCGCCCACTATTTCGGACGAGTCACCCACTATGCGGCGCAATCCCGAAGAATGTTCGATGAAGTTTAGTTCGTACTCTGCGTGGCAATGAAGCGGATATGTGAATTCACTCTTCCGACGGTCTACTATATAAAAGCAGTCACGTTCTGACAACGGGGTGATTTCCCGCAGGATATAGGCTGAGTTTTCCATGATACCATACATTTGTCGAAAAAAGTACATTTTGACAAATGTAATGTTATTCAACCCAATCGACAATTATTTTAACGATAATTTTAATGCCGATTCCTGCATACCTGCTGCTGAAACCGTCAGGGTGGCTTCTCCCTGTTCCCGGGAGCTCTGCAGCAGCACTTGTGCCAGTCCATTGAATGCCTTTACCTTGAACGTGCTGGCAGAAGGGTCGGCAGGACGTTCGGTATCGCGGAAGGCCGGGTCACCGTTGCCAACGCCCAGTATGCGCACCGGTCCACACACATTCAATACCAGTTCGTCGCAAGCCGTGGGTACCATCCGTCCCTGCATATCCTGCAACTCGATACGGCATACTGCCACGTCGCGGTTGTCAGCCAGCAACGTATCGCGGTCGGCAGTGATAACTATACGTGCAGGCGCTCCTGTGGTTTCCACTTGCTGCTCCAAGCACTTCTCACCACCTTTGTAGCCCACAGCCTTTACAGTACCGGGCTGATAGACGGCACGCCAGGCAAGATGTCCGCCTACCGGCATGAACTTACGCCCCAGACGCTCCCCGTTCACCTCCAGCTCCACTTCATCACAGTTACTGTACACCCACACGTCGATACTGTCGCCCTCGTGCCCGTGCAGGTTCCAGTGCGGCAATATATGCAATACAGGTTCGTCCGTCCACCACGCTTTCAGGTAAAAAGCCTCATCCTTGGGGAAGCCACAATAATCCAAAATACCGAACTGCGAGCCTGTAGCAGGATACTCCAGAGGATTAGGCTCGCCACGGTAATCAAATCCTGTCCAATAGAACAAGCCTGCCAGATAGGGACGTGCATCATAGAACTTCCATCCACGTTCGATACAGTTCAAGAGGCTATCAGGGCCGTTGGGCTTTCGGTTGAGTGCCATCATGTGTCCGTCGGTAGGCGCATCGAAGTATATACCCCGTGTGCCGCAGCCTGATGTTTCCTCCGAGCCAAGCGCACGGCGTTGTGGATAGTCTTTGCGGTGCTGTTCCACAGGATTCTGTAGAATGTAGTTATAGCCGGCCACATCGGCGGGCAGCAGTATTGCCGGCCCGCTGCTCGATGCTACGGTCATAAGACGTGTAGAGTCGGTACGATGGCAATACTCGCGCATTGAAGCCGCGATACGAGTACCGGTCTCCTTCCATTCTATACCCCACTCTTCGTTACCCACGCTCCATAGTATAATACACGGATGGTTACGGTCGCGCTTTATCATGCGTTGCAGCAGATCTATATGTTCGCTGTTGATTCCAGCCAGTCTGTTTTCCTCAATGACAAGCATGCCCAGACGGTCACATGCATCGAGGAGCTCGGGCGTCATGGGGTTGTGGGAAGCGCGGACGGCATTGCAACCGAGACTCTTCAGTTGCTTCAACCGATATAACTGTAATGCATCGGGTATGGCAGTTCCCACACCAGCATGATCCTGGTGGATGTTAACTCCTTTCAGCTTAAGTGACCTGCCATTCAGCAAGAAACCGCGGTCAGCATCGAAAGCGATATGCCGTATACCGACAGACGTCTCCACAACATCGGCCAAGGTATCAGCACAATATATCTCAGTGCGCAGCGTATATAAATATGGTGTATCCACACTCCACAAGTTGGGCTGGAGCACATCCATAGCAGTCGCTGACGTATATTCCTGCTTAGGCTGCAGAATTGCACCTTCAGCTACACAATGCGCCACTTCTTGCCCTCCGGCATCGAGCATACGATGGAGCAGAGCATAATGTGCCACCTGCAGACCGTCGTTCTTTACTGTGGTCTCCACCGTGACACGAGCCTCGTCGAATGGTGTCTCGAGGGCAGAGTGAACAAAGATACCGAAAGGCTGCACGTGCACGGGCGCCGACTTGCACAGCCACACGTGACGGTAAATGCCCGCCCCTTCGTAAAACCAACCCTCTTCGAGGGTGGCATCTGCACGTACACATAGCAGGTTATCGCCACCGTAGTTCAGATATTCGCTGATATCGTATGTCTGTGTGGCATAGCCACTGGGCTCATGTCCCAGGTAAAAGCCGTTCAGCCAGATGCGCGCATCGCGAAAAATACCATCGAATTGCAGCCATACATGCCTGCCCTTATCCGAAGCCGGCATATCAAACGTTTTACGATACCAACCTACACTCGTCTCGGGGTATTTATATCCCACTGTTTTGTACCCATGGCTGTGGCTGGCTTCCGGGGCAAAAGGAAGATCCACCACCCAATCGTGAGGTAAGTCTACCTGTTGCCACGAAGACGCGTCGAACTCAGGAGAATAAGGTCCTTCATTGTGTATGGAAGCAGCTTTGGTAAGGTAGTTAAAATACTCGGTGCCACACCCGAAGTCTTTTTCAGGTGAAGCAGCGTTACCGAAAGCAAATTGCCAGCCTTCGTCCATCAGAATACGTTCACGTGGAAGTTGCGCATGCATCGCGACTGCGGTGCATAAAATGAAAAGGGATAATGCCAAGTATCTCATGCCTATCATGGTTTTACGTTTGTTTATACGGACAGGCAAATATAGGGAAAAGCGCGTGGAGAGTATTGTACTTATTTAACAATTCTTGGTACACCACATACCAAGATGGAATGTATAAGCATGCAATTTCAGATTTTACCCAGAATCTTATCCATTACCCAGTTGGTCAGGGTAGCACTGTTTCCGTCACATGTACAGACTGATTTGCCAAGCAGATGGTCTACAACGGCCTGTATCAGTTGTTGCTGCACGTAGACGGGATTCTCAACCATGATTTCATTGTGTCCGGCGGCGGTGTGCAGTGTTATGGGTTCATATGTAAAGATGGAGAAACACAACATTCCTTTGTCACCAATCACCTCGATACGGTCTTCTCGTGCAGATTCGTGCGCCACGAAACACCATGAACCGCTACCCACCAGTCCGTTTTCGAAGCTGAAGCATGCACTGAGTGTATCTTCTGCCGTATAAAGCCCGGCCTGGTTACTTTTACATCCGGAAGCCTGCAGTATACAGCCAAATATTTCCTGCAACATATCTATCTGATGAGGTGCCAAGTCGTAGAAATATCCGCCTCCGGCAATGTCCGGCTGCACGCGCCAAGGCAGATTCTCCTTGTCGTAATCCAATGCATGTGGGGGTTGGGCGAATCGCAGCTGCACGTTGACAGGCTTCCCGATGGCATTTCCATCAATGAGTGATTTTACCTTTCTGAAGTAAGGCAGATAGCGGCGGTAGTATGCGACAAAGCACGGCACACCAGTTTCGCGCGATATACGATTGATACGGCAACATTCCTCGTAAGTTACGGCCATCGGTTTTTCGATATACACCGGCTTGCCAGCTTTCATCGACATAATGGCATAGGTGGCATGTGATGATGGGGGTGTAGCTATATAGACAGCATTGACCAACGGGTCGTCCACCAGAGCCTGTGCATCATCATACCAATGCGGTATGTTACGCTCTTGTGCATACTTTTTTGCCTTTTCGCCGTTACGGCTCATTACGGCCACCACCTCAGAGTTTTCTATCTTCTGGAATGCCGGACCACTCTTATACTTGGTTACTTCACCACACCCGATGAAGCCCCACCTGATCGAATTCCCGTACATAGTATTATCCTTTCTCATAACACGGACAGAGCTTGCAGGCACTCGAGAGAATTACTCCCCGTCATCATCCCAGAAGTCGTCCGTATCCAAAAATTCAGGCATGATGAATTCCTCCAACTCGCGGCGGTCTTTTTTGGTAGGCCTTCCGGTTCCCTTGGCTCGGTTTACAAATCCGTTTATACGGCTCAACTCCAGCAGTTCGTACTGATCGGGGGGGGTGATATTTTCCATCACATCGGGCAACATCTTGGCTCCCACCCTCTTCTCGATGGGCTGCAAAACTTTGAAAGAGTATGTCAAGGGCGGCTTGCGCACCTGCACCACATCGCCGGGCTTCACCATACGAGCAGCCTTGACCTGCGTCCCGTTTATACTAATACGCCCTTTTTTACATGCTTCTGAAGCGATGGTTCGCGTTTTGAATATGCGTGCTGCCCACAACCATTTGTCTATCCTAGCCTCGCTCATCCCGCAGACTCTGTCTTTTTATGGTTAAACTGGTTCATTGTTATCTCCATCCCTGCAAGGCAGAAACTTCTTATTATCTCGCAGGCTTTGTCAAGCCTTTGTGGCAACATAACCTGCTCTTCATCGTTAAATCGGCCAAGCACATAGTCTATCTGCCCCCCACGCGGGAAGTCACTGCCGATTCCAAACCTCAGGCGTGCATATTGCTGCGTCCCTATCGTGGCAGCAATATGTTTCAGTCCATTGTGACCAGCGTCGCTACCCTTTCCTTTGAGTCTCAAGATACCAAACGGCAACGATATGTCGTCTACCACTACCAGCAAGTTCTCCATCGGCACGCTCTCCTTCTGCAACCAATAGCGCACGGCGTTTCCGCTCAGGTTCATGTAAGTCGATGGTTTAAGCAATATAATCTTACGACCTTTCAGCGTAAGGTGTGCCACGAACCCGTAACGCTTGTCTTCAAAACCGACACCTACTGCCTTGGCCAGTGTGTCAACAGCCATAAACCCTATATTATGGCGGGTTTCCCGATACTCCGGACCTATATTGCCAAGACCTGCAATCAAATACTTCATCTGTGTGGTACGTTAGTCCTGCTACAAAAAACAGTTGCGCGGATTAACACAACATGAAGTTGCTGGCATGCACGCCTTTGCATCCTCTCTGCGTTAATCCGCGCAATTATCCTACGCTTATACTATAATCATATCGTATGTTAACTGTTGGCCGCTGCAGCAGCTGCACCCTTTGCCGCACGTGTCAACTTGACTGCGCATACCACGGCTTCTTTTGCATTAAGCAACTCCAAACCGTCGTAGTGCAGCTCTCCCACTTTTACAGTTTTACCTAAACCTAAGTGTGACACATTCACAACAAGTTTTTCGGGTATTGCGGTGTACAAAGCCTTAACCTTGAGCTTACGCATTTGTAATGCCATTTTACCACCCGCTTTCACACCTTCTGCCAATCCTTCCAGCTGTACTGGCACTTCCATTACTATTGGTTTTTCTTCGCCGATTCTATAAAAATCCACGTGCAGTATGTTGTCCTTGACCGGATGGAATTGTATATCCTTCATTATTGCCTTGCAGTGCCTGTCATCTATATATAAGTCTACTACATAGATATTTGGCGTGTAAACCAAATTGCGCAAATTTTCGGCCTGCACTGTGAAATGGATGTTTTCTCCACCACCGTACAATACACATGGCACACCATTGTTCTTACGAATAGCTTTCAGGGCTCTTGCCTGTTCTGAAGAACGTTCTGCTATGGTTCTTTCAGTTCCTCTAACTTCAATCGATTTCATCTTTTTAATTTTTTGTGTTACTCTAAATTAAGTTGCCTGTTTGCCTAATTTACCATCACACGATGCAGCGATAACTGCATGTTGTAGCAAAAAGTGCTGCAAAAGTACATTTTTTTTTTTAATCTTCCCAAGTATTGACTGAAAAAGAAGCTTTTGGGTATAAAATATCGCTTTAGAACACCTGTCGTTTAATCGATTTTAATGAAAAAGAAAGCTTATTTATTTGTAACTACAAAAAAAAAAACATACCTTTGCATGCGAAAATAAAAGGCTCCTTAGCTCAACTGAATAGAGCATTTGACTACGGATCAAAAGGTTACAG
>CAZYVE010000068.1:0-8301 GCA_964651035.1 uncultured Bacteroides sp. | reverse complement strand
GCATAAATACCGGCAGTTAATTGTCCGCAATTATGGACACAATTCCGGTTATATCAGTATATTTGCATACTGATTAAAAAACTGCAAACGTATGGATGTCGTTCTCATCATCTTGGGTATCTTATGCCTGTTGGGCGGGCTGGCCGGCTGCCTGTTGCCCGTCTTGCCCGGGCCGCCGCTGGCATACGCGGGTTTGTTGCTGCTGCACTTCACAGACAGGGTGCAGTTCACCGCGTCCGAGTTGATGATATGGCTGGGTATAGTAGTGTTGATACAAATACTGGACTATGTAGTCCCGCTTATTGGTACCAGATGCAGCGGTGGCAGCAAGTGGGGTACACGGGGATGTTTTATAGGCACCATAGCCGGACTGTTCTTCATGCCATGGGGGCTTGTTGCCGGCCCGTTCCTTGGCGCATTCATAGGCGAAATGCTTGGAGGAATGGATGCGGTGAAAGCGCTCAGGTCGGGATTCGGCTCTCTGCTCGGATTTCTGCTGGGCACGGTAGTGAAGTGCATAACCTGCGGATACTTCGTCTGGCAATTCGTGTCAGCATTGGGATAAATGCTTGGTCTTTTAAAAAAAACTTTATTTTTTTTAATATTATATATGTGGATTTTAGCGGAAATTATCCTATATTTGCCCGTCACAAACATACACACAAAACATGGAGGCTATTATACCTTGACACAGACATTGGATTTCATAAGAATACAGAAGACAGGAACGGCAGACATGCGTATGGCGTGCAGCTTGCTTATAAACGGGATTTTTTCCGCCAGACACTTATTCATTCATCCTTTAAAATACTGGCTATGAAAATAAAAATCGCTCTTATAGGTTTTGGTCGCATGGGACAAATGTATTTGAAGGAGTTACAGAAAAGCGGCAGATGGGACGTCACATATATATGTGACACGGATCCCGATACGCGTGAACTGGCTCGGAGATTGTCTCCGGCATCAAAAATCATTTCCGGAGAAGAAGAAATATTCGACGATGACACCATACAGGTAGTCGCTCTTTGTACTTTGGCCGATTCGAGGCCGGAACAAATATACAAAGCCATAAAACACCATAAACACATTATGGCAGAAAAGCCCATTGCAGCCACAGTGGACAAGGAATGGGAAGTGGTGGAGGCTACTGAAAGTAGCGCTTGCTTCTCGACCGTCAACTTGTACCTGCGCAATTCTTGGTATCACCGCACTATGAAACAGTTCATTGATGACGGAGAAATTGGAGAACCGGCCATAATACGCGTCTGCCACATGACACCCGGACTGGCTCCCGGGGAGGGGCACGAATATGAGGGCCCGGCATTTCACGACTGCGGAATGCATTACATCGACATAGCACGCTGGTATGCCGGATGCGAATACAAAACGTGGCATGCACAGGGCATACGGATGTGGAACTACAAAGACCCGTGGTGGATACAATGCCATGGGACATTTGAAAACGGAGTGGTGTTCGATATCACACAGGGCTTCGTATATGGGCAATTGTCCAAAGACCAGACTCATAATTCGTACACCGACATAATAGGCACAAAAGGGATAGTGCGTATGACACATAACTTCAAGACTGCCATAGTGGACTTGCACGGTGTAAACAGTACGCAACGGATAGAAAGGCCTTTCGGGGGCAAAAACCTCGAATGCTTGTGCAATATGATGGCTGACTCGATAGAGAACGGGAAACGTGATCCTCGCATGCCGTTGATGCGCGACTCTGCCATGGCATCACAATATGCATGGGCTTTCATAGAGGATGCCTGGCAGCATGATTTGCCCGCCAGAGGAGACCTGCAGACGTTGGAAGAAATAAGGGAACGACGCAGGCACATGACAAATGGTTATGGACTGCTGAGACCTAACAGGCAACCTGTATAAAATAAGACAACTGCTTTAACATAATTAATTAACCAATCAAATCTATCAGAGAACCATGTCTAAATTTACCAGAAGAGAATTTCTCAAAACCGGGGGATTAGCCCTCGCGGGAATTACAATCGCTCCGAGCAGCATTTTGGGGCGCAGTCACGGACATATTCCTCCAACCGACAAGCTGAACATCGCCGCAGTAGGCATCGGAGGTATGGGGCATGCTGACATCAACAACGTAAAAGGCACGGAGAATATCGTTGCTCTTTGCGATGTGGACTGGAAGTACGCCAAAGGTGTATTGGATGAATTCCCAAATGCCAAAAAGTACAAAGACTATCGCAAGATGTACGACGAGATGGGCAAGTCCATAGATGCGGTAATTATCGCCACAGCCGACCACACGCATGCCATCATCACGGCAGATGCCATGACATTGGGCAAACACGTGTATTGCCAAAAACCTCTTACACACTCTGTGTATGAATCACGCCTTCTGACCAAGTTAGCCGAATCTACTGGCGTAGTGACTCAGATGGGTAATCAGGGAGCGTCGGGAGAAGGAACCGACCTCGTATGTGAATGGATATGGAATGGCGAAATAGGTGATGTCTACAAAGTAGAATGTGCAACTGACCGCCCGATATGGCCGCAAGGGCTGAATGCTCCCGAAAAAGTAGACAAGATACCGAGTACATTGGATTGGGACTTGTTCACTGGCCCAGCCAAATATAACCCATATAATGCTCTTTATCACCCATGGAACTGGCGCGGATGGTGGGACTACGGTACTGGTGCACTGGGTGACATGGCCTGCCACATAATGCACCAGCCTTTCAGGGCTCTGAAGCTGAAATATCCCATCAAAGTGGAAGGTTCCTCTACGCTGCTGCTAAATGCCTGCGCACCGCAAGCACAGCATGTCAAGATGATATTCCCTGCACGTGACAATATGCCGAAAGTAGCCATGCCTGAAGTTGAAGTTCATTGGTACGACGGCGGCATGATGCCCGAACGTCCGGCAGGATTCCCGCAAGGCAAGGAACTTATGCAAGGCGGTGGAGGCCTGACCATATTCCATGGTACAAAAGACACGCTGATATGCGGATGTTATGGCAATAATCCTTGGCTGCTCTCCGGCCGTGTTCCCAATGCTCCGCAAGTATGCCGCCGTGTAAATACTTCACATGAAATGGACTGGGTGCGTGCCTGCAAGGAAAGCAAGGAAAATCGCATACCGTGCAAGTCAGACTTCTCCGAAGCCGGCCCGATGAACGAAATGGTTGTAATGGGCGTATTGGCTGTACGCTTGCAAGCATTGCACAGAACGCTGGAATGGGACGGATTAAACATGAGGTTCACAAACATCGGTCCTGATGAAACAATCCGTACCGTTGTCAAGGATGGGTTCCAGATACACGACGGGCATCCAACGTTTGACAAGACATGGACAGACCCAATAAATGCGGAGGCTTTCTCACAAGAGCTCATCAAGCACACTTACCGTGAAGGTTGGAAATTGCCCGATATGCCGAAATAAATCCAACATGAACAATTTTATACATCAATTTAAATTCACAGCAGTTATGAAAAAAGTATTTTATTCCTTGACCTGTTTCCTTATAGGAGGCATACTTGCTTCTTGTGGCAACACAAAAAAGAGTGATGCGGCAAACGAAGAGGCAACGACTGTCATGCTGTCTTACAGCAAATCGTTGAAGGCTCCCGAAACGGACAGCTTGAGTTTCCCCATAGACAAGGACGGCTACATCACTATCTTCGACGGCACGACATTAAACGGCTGGCGCGGATATGGCAAAGACTATGTGCCCGGGCGTTGGGTTATTGAAGACGGATGCCTTAAGTTCAACGGCAGCGGTGGCGGTGAAGCACAGGTAGGAGACGGAGGTGACATCATCTTTGCACATAAGTTCAAGAACTTTGAGCTGGAACTGGAATGGAAGATATCGAAAGGCGGAAATTCCGGCATTCTATATCTGGCACAGGAAGTTACTTCAACGGACAATGACGGCAATGAAAGACTCGAGCCTATCTATATCTCGGCTCCGGAGTACCAGCTGCTCGACAATGAAAACCATCCGGATGCCAAACTTGGCAAAGACAACAATCGTCAGTCGGCTTCGTTATACGACATGATACCCGCCGTTCCGCAAAATTCAAAGCCTTATGGTGAATGGAACAAGGCCAAGGTTATGGTGTACAGAGGTACCGTGGTACACGGGCAGAATGACGAGAATGTGTTGGAGTATCACCTTTGGACTCCGCAATGGACGGAAATGCTGCAAGCCAGCAAGTTCAGTGAAAAAGCATGGCCTCTGGCCTTCGAACTGCTGAACAATTGCGGTGGGGATAACCACGAAGGATTTATTGGATTGCAGGACCATGGGGACGACATCTGGTTCCGCAATATCCGGGTGAAAGTGCTTGACTGATTTACATGTAATGTACCGCGATATGAAGTTAAGGCACGTTACAATACTTTTAATGTTGTGTGCAGGTGTGAGCATTACCGCGTGCACACAACAAAGCTCTTCAGGAGAGATGGGTAGTTGCGGAAAAGGGAAAAAGGATGTTTGCATACAGCTGTACTCCGTAAGAGACTTGCTGAGCGACCCGAATAATCTCGATTCCATATTGGTGAAACTTGCGGATATGGGCTATACAAGCGTAGAGGCTGCCAATTATAATGACGGCAAATTCTACGGGAAAACACCGGAAGAATTCAGACAGACTGTCGAGAAAAGCGGAATGTCCGTATTGTCATCACATACTACACGCGGACTAAGCGATGAAGAGCTGGCATCCGGCAATCTGACAGATGCTTTGGAATGGTGGGATAAGTGCATTGCCGACCACAAGGCCGCGGGAATGAAATATATAGTCACACCTTGGATGAACGTTCCGAAAACCGTGAAGGACTTGCAGACATACTGCGATTACTACAACGAAATAGGAAAGCGTTGCCAGGCTGCCGGACTGAAGTACGGCTATCATAACCACAGCCATGAATTCCAGAAAGTGGAAGACAAGGAGGTTATGCTTGACTACATGCTGCAACATACCAATCCGGAATATGTATTCTTCCAAATGGACGTGTATTGGGTAGTACGCGGGGCAAACAGTCCTGTGGACTATATCAATAAATATCCCGGACGTTTCGCTATGCTCCATATAAAGGATCATCGTGAAATAGGACAAAGCGGCATGGTAGGCTACGACGCAATATTCAGAAATGCCGAAACGGCCGGCGTCGAAGCTATCGTGGCCGAGATAGAACAGTACAGCGTACCTATATTGGAGAGCGTGAAACAAAGTGTGGATTATTTGTTGGAAGCTCCGTTTGTCAAAGATTCGTACGACAGATAAGGACTTCTTTATTATGCTCAAAAGTAAACGGGCACAACGGAATATTTCCGAAGTGCCCGTTTTTTGTCGTGGCATCAGCCGTACACCGGGATGCTCTATTTCCTAACATAACTGTCGGGATAGACCGTGACGTCTATACGGTTGCCTCCCTCCAGGTCAATCCATGTATCAAATGTCCGTAGCCCTTCTTTCAGGACAATCACACGGGCACCGTTGGACAAATGATTATAAACGGTATTGCCACCGGTATAGCGCCCGTACCCCAACAGAATGCCGTGCCACATGACGGTATAATCATTGTCATGGTCGTGCCCCACAAACATACCCATCACGTCGCCGGCTTCTTTCATGGCCGCGAACATGCCGGTGTTCAATACCGGGGCGCAAGCCTTTTCCATACGAGTTCCTATAAGGATGGCATTTTCGCTTGAGGCAGCCTGGTTGTATTCCGGCAACGGGATATGGAAAAAAGCAAGCGAAGGCAGAGGAGTACCGGAATTGGCAGCAGTAAATGCGGCACTTTGTTCGCGGTAATATGAGACCTGACTGAATGTCAGCCAGTCATAACCTCCTACCCCGTCGAGTCTGGAATAAGAATGCGAATCGAAAAAATAAAGTGCAGCCATGTCACGCCCTGTCCCATCTGAAGATTTCACGCTCAACGTGTAGTCCGGAGAATCGCAATCACCACGGTCAGGCTGTATGTTGCCGGGTACCGAACGGATTATGTCATACAACTGCGCCCGCGTCAGTCCCTGCTCATCATCATGATTGCCAAAAGTCACGACAAACGGCACGTCGTGGGATGAAATCTTTTCCAACACGGTGCGCATACCATCTTCGGCAGGAGATGAGAAAATAACATCGCCGGTCACTACCACCAGATCCGGCTTCTCGATATCCAGGACTTCATCGATACGTTCAAGTGCAATGTCCGAAGCCGGATTGCCATACTTGAAATGCACATCTGTGAACTGGACGATTTTGAACTCTCCGGAATCATTAAATTTCAGACCTGCATGTTGAGCCATGAGCCTGGGTAAACTGATAGTCATAAAGACGAGTAAAAAACAAAAACGTTTCATCATACCAATAACCTGTTTAAAAATTAAAGTTTTATTTTAGTCTAAATAGTGTTTCATCATTTTTCTGTGAATTTGCAAGGAAGCAAGCTGTATATGCACACGTGTACTATGCCTGCGTAATACATATTCCGCTCATGCTGCATACATATTCTAAGCTCGTGCTGAACATGTCCCGTGGTAATGGCCGGGGGAAGGTTCAGTCGGGCTTTTTCTCCTCTCTGCGATATAGTGCTGCCACCAGCTTGCAGGCTGTCTCCAAGTCCATGCTGCCTGTATTGAGCATCAGGTCGTAGTGATGTGGTTCGCCCCATTTTTCGCCTGTATAATATTCGTAATGGGCGATGCGGTTGCGGTTGACGCGGCTTATCTCATCCATGGCCTTGCCGTCGGGCACCTTGTATTCTTCGACGCAACGCCGGTAAGCACTTTCACGGTCGGTGTAACAGAAGACCTTTATAAGGTGCGGATAGTTTTGCAATACGTAGTCGGCGCAGCGCCCCACGATAATGCACGACTCTTGTGAGGCCAGTTCGCGGATGATGTTGCTTTCTGCCACAAACAGCACATCGTCGGGCGAGAGGCTGCGTTCACGCGACGTTTCGCTGCCTGCCGCCAGTATGCACTTCAGCCAGAAAGAAGGGATTGATTGTTCGTTCTGCTTTATATAGTCTTCGTCGATACCGCTTTTCTGGGCGGCCAGATGGATGAACTCCTTGTCATACACTTTGATGCCAAGCTCTTTTGCCAGCATCTCGCCCAGCAGGTGTCCGCCGCTGCCAAATTCGCGGGCAATGGTGATGACGGGGTGTGAAGCCATGACGGACATTTCTTCATGGCGGACAGATTGTCTGTCGTCTATCCAGCGGTCAATGAACCGGTAGTAAGGGGTGATAAAATGGACAATGGGACCTACCAGCAGGGCGGCGATCACTGTGCCTTCGCGCACCCCGTACAGTCCACCCATGAAAACGAATGACAGAACAACGGCCAGGATGACCAGTGACCAGTCGAATCCCAACTTCAGATATCCGAAATCTTTATGGAACTTCTTTACCAGCACCCGCACGAAAAACTCGCCAGCCATCATGGCAACGTCGGCTTTTACCTCCAAGGCAATGCCTATGGCCAGGATTACGCAGCCTATCAGCAGGTTGACAATCTTGCTTATGTACATTACCGGGTTCAAGTCCTGAATGATAAACATGCAAAGGTCGATGCAAAGTCCGAAAAAGAAGGTGATGACAATCTGCGACAGATACATGCGCATGTCTTCCTTCAGTTGCCGGCGGGTCATGAACGGCAGCTCCAGCACGATGAAGAGCAGGTTCAGCAGTATGGTCCATTGCCCCATGGTGAATGGAGTAAACATACTGCATACGTATGTGACGCTGGTGATGGGAGAAGTGCCAAGTGCGGCTTTTGTGATGTAGGCTATGCCCATTGCATTGATGAGCAGGGCGATGGCGAAAAGAATGTAACGTCTGAAAATATATTTGTTTTGCATGTTGTATAGAAAATGTTAAAAAATCATTCCACGCGAATGCTTAAAGCATGCAAAGTTACTGATTTTTCTTAACACATTCCGGGGCAGAAAAATAAAAAAGAGTACAGATCCCCGCATGGAACCTGTATGGAACTTGTACTATTGACCAGTGTGAAAAAGCATTTGTCTACTCGCTCAGTGTATAATCCCCGGCTTCTTCACTAACCTGCTTCTGAAGTTCATCCAGCGAATACTCTTTATTTATAAACTCCACCGTAGCTACGGGCGGGTCGAGAGTAACAGTGGCGTTGACACCTTCTAACTTGTTCAATGCTTTCTCTACATGCATGCGGCAGTGGTCGCACATCATGCCGCTGACTTTCAGCTCTTTTTTCATTATCCTTACTTTTAGTTGATTATCTATTGCCTGTACTTCGTCTTTTTTTGTTTCGCTTTTGT
>CAZYVE010000067.1:0-8498 GCA_964651035.1 uncultured Bacteroides sp. | reverse complement strand
CTACAACATGTCGTTCGCAATGTTATACGGGAAACGTGGCATTTGGTACAAAATAATTAGTACGCAGGCAATGTATCCCGGCATTCGTTTTTTAAATTAAACCGAAACAGCTACCTTTGTACGGCTTAAAGGCGCATATACGCTTGCGGCATTTTATTATCATCTTCATTTATAAAGAAGCAAAATATGAAAAATCAGAGACCTTTGATATTGGTGTCGAATGATGACGGCATCATGGCGAAAGGCATCAGCGAACTGGTGCGCTTTCTCCGCCCGCTGGGTGAAATAGTTGTAATGGCTCCCGACTCTCCACGCTCAGGGTGTGCATGCTCGCTGACAGTCAAAGAACCCATCCACTACCAGCTGTTGCGCAAGGATGTGGGGCTGACAGTGTACAAATGCTCAGGCACGCCTACCGACTGTGTGAAGCTGGCCTTTCATACCGTACTCGAACGTACACCCGACCTGGTAGTCGGTGGAATAAACCATGGTGACAACTCATCCATCAACGCGCATTATTCGGGCACCGTGGGAGTGGTCACGGAAGGATGCCTGAAAGGTGTGCCTTCCATTGCATTTTCGCTATGCAGCCATGAACCCAATGCCAATTTCGAACCGGCAGGGCCGTATGTCAGGCAGATTATCCGGAAAGTGCTTGAGAAAGGATTGCCACCGCTGACATTACTCAATGTTAACATTCCGGCCGTAAAAGAGCTGAAAGGCATAAAGATATGCGAGCAGACAAAGGGATTGTGGACTAATGAGTGGGAAAACTTCGCACATCGTGAGGACGCACACTACTATTGGCTGACAGGAAACTTTGTCAATACAGACGAAAACAATGAACATAATGACCACTGGGCTTTGAACAACGGCTACGTGGCCGTGACACCTACCACCGTAGACATTACGGCATACAGCCTGATGGAAGAAATGGAGTCATGGTTTCAGACCACGCCGTGCGGTACGGACGACGAATAATCACATAACATGAAGTATTACCTGATAGCCGGCGAAGCATCTGGAGACCTGCATGCATCGCATCTGATAGAAGCGCTGAAGAAGGAAGACCCGGAAGCGGAATTCCGTTTCTTCGGCGGTGATTGCATGCAGGCGGCAGGCGGCACTCTGGTAAGGCATTATAAGGACACGGCATACATGGGATTTATCCCTGTACTGATGCACCTGCGTGCCATCTTTGCCAATATGAAGTTCTGCAAGAGCGACATAGCGGCATGGCATCCGCATGTGGTAATACTGGTGGATTACCCCGGCTTCAACCTCAAGATAGCACGCTACGTATGCCGGCGGATGATATCGCCAACCTTTTATTACATACCACCCAAAATATGGGCATGGAAAGAATACCGCATAAAGAATATAAAGCGCGATGTGGATGAAGTTTTCTCCATCCTGCCTTTCGAAGTGGAATTCTATAAGAAGCATAATTACCCTGTGAGATACGTTGGCAATCCTACCGTGGATGAAGTGGCGGCTTTCAAGACTTCGTACCACGAGACTGTCACGGAGTTTGCCGCCTCACGCGGACTGCCGTCGAAACCTGTAATAGCATTGCTGGCCGGCAGCCGCAAGCAGGAAATAGAAGCCAACCTGCCACGCATGATAGCCGCCGTCTCATCATTTGCCGGTTACGTCCCGGTTGTGGCAGGAGCACCAGGCATAGACCGGGAATTTTACAGCCGTTTTACGGAAAGCACAGGGGCAAGAGTGCTGTTTGGGGACACATACCCGCTACTGTCGCACGCCCGTGCAGCGCTTGTCACTTCGGGTACTGCCACTCTGGAGACAGCCCTGTTCGGGGTGCCGCAAGTGGTATGCTACTATACGCGTGCAGGCAAACTGATATCATTTCTGAAGAAATGGCTGCTGAAGGTGAAGTACATATCGCTGGTAAACCTTATCGCCGGGCGTGAGGTGGTGAAAGAGCTCGTGGCAGACAGCATGACCGTGCCACGCATACGCAGTGAACTCGACTTGTTGCTGCACGACGAAGCCTGCCGCCGCGAGGTATCAGACGGATACGCTTTCATGGCATCGCAGCTTGGAGGGCCGGGAGCACCAGACAGAGCGGCAAAACTGATGGTAGAGACATTACGCCGTCTGCACGCCGGCTTCTGATTTCAGAAAGTGCAACGGATTTCTATTCCCGCTTGGAACGGGCGTCCCTTCTGCATGAATCCGTTACTCAACGACTCGAAGTAAAAAGTCGTATAGTCCTTGTTCAGCAGGTTGCGTGCCCACAGGGATATGGCGCCTTTCCCTTTCTCCATACTTAACCTTGCGCTGAGCGTACCGTAGAAAGGCTGGCTCTGGCTGTTGTCTTCCGTCCAATAAATGCGCCCCAACGCATTGTAATGCACGTCAAAGCCGATGCGGTCAAATACTTTCTGTCTTTTGAGCTGCCACACATACTGACCTCCAGCTGTAAACGTATGCACAGGCGTGAAAGGCACGACGTTGCCACGGTAATCGATTTCGTTGTCGTCGCTGTCGATAGTAGTATAATCGCGGAAGGTGGCATGCGTATATCCGTAAGCCGCATCGAGGGTAAGCCCGCGCACGGGCACATATCTCAATGTTGCTTCCGCACCGACGCTGCGGCTGCGCCCGGCATTGACAGTGACGCGCCCCAAACCATTCTCAGAGAACTGTGACAGCTGCTGGTCGCGCGTATTCATGATAAATACAGCCCCGTCGAACTGCAAGCGTCCGTCGGGCAATGTAAGATGTACTCCAACCTCATGGCTCCATGTATATTCCGGCCGGTAGTGGACTGTAGCATCCACATCTATTTCACTCTCCGGCATCATCTGTCCAACCATAGAAGCTATGGACGAAAGAGCCTCGCTCTCCATCATTGTCTCTTTCATTCCGTTTATGAAGTCGGACTGCACAAGGTCGCTGAACGACTGGATATTGTATCCTCCCGACCTATATCCGCGAGCTATGGTGGCATACACGTTGTTTCCTCTCCCCCACTCGTATTGCACGGAAAACCTGGGCAGCAGTTGCACGTAATCGTCATTCATCTTGCCTTTAAGGGCAGACACGGCCTGCATATCCGGGTCTTCGTAGTTCATAAAGCTGCCATAACTGAAAGAGAAGCCGAAGTTGAGCTCGGCAGAAGAGTCGTAATCGAGCCACATCTTCTCATAATCGAGGCGCAGCCCGGCAGTAAGGGACAGTCCGGGGGCAAACGGCAGATGCCATGTACTCTGATGGTAAACGGCCAGATTGAACTGCGGTGTAAAAAACAGTCCCGAAATGGGAAGATCATCATTGTGGATAGTAAGCTGCATGGAAGGTGCTGCGTCCGACGTGGGAAAAGCCGAGTTGGCATTGTCTTCTATAAGTGTCTGTATGCCTTCCTTTTTGAAATGCACCGGCCCGTCTGTACGGAGACTCTGGTAAAAGCCGAATGCTCCTGTAGTCCACTCCCACTGCTTGCCGGGCAATGACTTGAGTACCACCTCCTCGCTCACTGTATTGGAGCGCTGTTTCTGCTGCAGGGTAAAAATGTCACGGGGCGAGAAATCCTGGTCCATATCCATACAGTCGTCAAGGTGTTGGTATCCGGTAATAAAGCCGGCACGGAAGTTTCTCGCGAGGTATTCAATGTTGAGCCCTGCGTTGAGCAACCCACGGCGATATCCACTCTTGTCGTTGTAGCTTATCTTACCCACCAAGTCTGGATACTGCTCATCATCGTCAACACTGCCTGTGTAGTAATAAGGATATCCCCCTTGGTCTATATATTCATAGTTTACATTGGCATCAATCTTCAGGTTGTCGCTTGGGATAAAGAACGCATGTATGCGTCCGCCCCCACCGCTGCTGGAATCCAGCTTCCGGTTGTCGTCATAGCTGTTTTCGAAGAAACCTCCTTTGTTGTTGTAGAAACCTCCGGCAGAGAAAGCGAAACGTTCGGATATGCGGTGGTAATGCGTGAGCGAGAGTTTGTAATCACCGTATGTAGCCGCACCTATCCTGATGTCGGTGCCCTGGTACCTGAACGGAGAGCGCGTATTCACCTTCACCAATCCTCCCATTGCGTTGCGGCCGTAGAGTGTACTCTGAGGACCACGCAGTACCTCTATACTTTCTATGTCGGAATAGTCGAAGTCGAATGCGGACTTGTCTATGTAAGCCACGTTGTCGACGTAAAGCCCCACGGCGGGCGTGTTGGTCCGCGAACCCACGCCGCGAATATAGACTGCGGTAGTGAGTTTAGACCCATAGTCCGGTATGAATATGTTCGGCATCACTGAGGTTAAGTCCTTAATGCCGTGAATCAGTTTCGCATCAATATCCTGACGCGATAATTCACCCGAGGAGAGCGGCAATTCACGCAGTGGACGCATCTCCTTGTACGGAGCAATAACCACCACTTCGCCGATATCGACAGTCATCAGTGAGTCGGTCTTCTCCGCCATGGCAGCCGTGGCACACAGCAGTGAGAAAATGGTGAAAATAAGTTTGAGGTAAGATAATCTGTACATGTCCAAAAGCCCTTTTGATTACGGCGGCAAAGTAACGTCAAAAGGTGCGGACGTACAATCCTAATTTATGAGGATATTGCGTCAGATGGCATCTATGCTGATGTAGCCCCTCAGTACGGCATATATGGTGAGGGCGGATACCGACTTCATGCCGAGTTTGTCCGTAATATTTTTCCTGTGCGATATGACAGTAGACATGCTGATATTAAGTCTGTCGGCAATTTCTTTGTTTATATAGCCTTTCACCACGAGTACAAGTACCTCCACTTCTCGTGGCGACAAGTCATGCTCCCCATCAGGCAGACTGTGGCCATGATTACCCCCCCTACTTGTCACCGAATGTCCGCGTTCCCGCAAGCGCAATATGGACTTGGCCAACTCTTTTTCGCTCCGGCTGACGTCAAGCACAGGCACTCCAGCCTGCACCATCCGTTCTCCCCCGGAAGCCAGCACGATGCATCTTGGCTGTCTATACAAAAAGTAGTCAGTATGATTGAAGTACACTTGCGAAGCCACGAAGCAGTGGGCATACATGTCGGGCGTATCGTCGATGAAAGCCTCGAAGCTATCGAAACATCTGATGACAGTTCCGGGCAGAATCTCTTCCAACAGACTACGTAGACCTATACAGCACAGTATGTTAGGGTCGATGATGGCAATTTCGGATGCGGATGTCCCATGTCCGGGCATGCAGAATGCTGTATTGTGTGCCTTGGAATCTTTCTTCATATCAATGCAGTATAATATAAACGGGTGGTGATGCAAATATAATATATAATATGTATCACCACCAAATCCATTTATACGGAAGAAGCACAGACAATAACCTTGCCGTATGAGAACCGAAACCTACGATTTGGAGTTAAAATGTCCACGTGTATGGACTACCTCAAGACTGTGAGGCAGCTTTTTTCTTCAGGAACTTGCGTGAGAGCATGCGTCTCACGGGTTCATCGTACAGCTTCAGGAAGGCAAATGCCAACAATACCGACCCGATGATGATAGCCAACGCCACGGGCCATGTCCGGGAGAAAGGCAATCCTTCTTTCCACACCCAGCTATAGTAAAGGTACATAAACGGGTAGTGTACCACATATACCGGATATGATATATCCCCCATGAACTTACATATACGCTTCGTAACACCGTCAGTGGCCTTGCCCGATGCGCCTATCCATACGAGCAACGGGAAGAGAAACAGGCAACATACCGAGTCGTACAAGCCGTTAAGCCAAAGCTTCTCCATACCGCCGACATGAGGTATACACAGCAGTACCGCAAGTCCCGCCGAACATATCCAGAATGCTCCTCTCAACTTTTTTATAGGAGAAAACAGGCGAGCCATCAGCAGTCCGGCAGAAAATGAAAATAGCATGCGCAGCAACCCGCCAGGCAAATTGTATTCCGTGAACGACCATCCTACTCCCAAGTGGCCGGCACCGGAGAAGTTGCCTACGGCAAACATGGCAAGTCCTGCCCCCGTCAAACCTACGAGCCATGCCAACCAGCGGGTGGACATGCGCCTTATAGCCAGGGCATACAGTATATTACCTATATATTCGAAAAAAAGGCTCCAGTTGGGGCCGTTCAGCGGGTATGTTTCATTATGGCCGCGCACATCAGCCGCAGCTCCCGGCAACACCGGAAGCATAAAAAGGTTGAGCAACACAGCTGCTGCCACCGCTCCGAAAGCCACATGGGTACCGTCCCATCTCTCACACCCCTGCACACAGTATGCCACAGCCCCCAGCAGCACGCCGACTATCACCATGGGGTGCAACCTAATGATACGCCTCTTGAAAAACTCGCGAGTGGTGAGACGTCCGTTCCAGCGGTCATCGTATGCATATCCCACGACAAATCCTGAGAGAATGAAGAAAAAGTCCACGGCAAGATAGCCATGATTGAACCGTTGGTCTACGGGACTTGTAGCATAGGCCTCGAACACGTGGTAAAACATCACCAGAAGAGCAGCCACTCCCCTCAGCCCGTCCAGCAGGTCGTAATGCGGCTTTGTATCAAGAAAAGCCGCTGAAGAAATCTTTTGCATATTTGTAAGTGTTTTCAAAATTGCGATACATAACGTGCTGCAGCCTCTGCACACCGTTCGCCGTCCATAGCTGCCGATACTATTCCGCCGGCATAGCCCGCACCCTCTCCGCAAGGGAACAGCCCCTTCAGCCGCACATGTTGCAGCGTATCGGGGTGGCGCACTATCCGCACAGGTGCTGAAGTACGCGTTTCCACGCCTATAAGCAGCGCTTCGTTGGTAAGAAATCCCCTTGCCGTGCGTCCGAAGTGCTTCAACCCAATCCTAAGCCTTGATGTGATAAAGTTGGGCATCCAAAAGTGCAGCGGCGATGCCAGTACCCCGGGTGCGTACGAGCACTGCGGCAAGTTGGCACCAAGCCTTCCTTCGCAGAAATCTGCCATCCGCTGTGCCGGTGCCGTCTGGCTGCGGTTACCCTGCAACCAACACATTCTCTCCAAAGTTTCCTGGAATTCCATCATGCGCAGTGACGGCTCACCATTCCCCGCACCAACGGCTTCTGCCCCTACTGGCTGCAGACCTGGGGCATCGAGATCTTCCGGCCTTATCTCTACCACCATGCCGCTGTTGCTCCATTTAGAGCCGCGGTTGCTGGGACTCATACCGTTAACCACAATCTGTTCCGGACCGCTGGCTGCCGGTACAACAAACCCACCGGGGCACATGCAGAAGCTGTACACCCCACGTCCGTCTGCCTGCATGGCGAAGCTATATTCAGCAGCAGGCAGAAACCTGCCTCTACCGTGCGGGCTATGATATTGTATGCGGTCTATCAGTTCTGCAGGATGTTCCAGCCTCAGCCCTACAGCAATACCCTTCTGCTCCATCTCGACCCCGCCGTGCGCCAGCATGCGATACACATCTCTTGCAGAATGTCCCGTGGCCAGTATTACCGGGCCGGTAAATTCCTGTCCTGCTGCCGTCACTATTCCTTCCACTTTGTCTTCCTTTATGATTAAGGCATCCATTCTGGTGCCGAAGTGCACCTCACCGCCGCATTGTAGTATTGTGCTGCGCATGTTAGATATAACCCCTGGCAGTTTGTCCGTACCTATATGCGGATGGGCATCAATCAGAATCGAGCCCGATGCCCCGTGCTGGCATAGCACACCGAGTATCTTGCCCGTGTCACCACGTTTCTTGCTGCGCGTATAGAGCTTCCCGTCGGAGCAGGCACCCGCGCCACCCTCTCCGAAGCAGTAATTCGACTCCGGGTTCACCTGTTGCGTACGGCTTATCAACGCCAGATCTTTCTTGCGCCGGTGTACGTCCCAGCCCCGTTCCACCACTATGGGTTTAAGTCCCAGTTCAATGAGGCGCAGTGCGGCGAAGAGCCCTCCCGGTCCAGCCCCTACGATGACGACCTGCGGCCTTCTATCCACATTACCGTATGCTGTATACCGGTAGGTATCATCATTTTCGGGCATCTCATCAAGGTAGACACGCACGGAAAGATTGATGAAAACAGTACGTCTGCGCGCATCGATATTGCGCTTCAGTATATGTATGGTTTTAATGGACTGACTGTCCAGTCCTTTTTCCTGTACCAGGTAGTCTTTGATAAGATTCTCGTCCGAAGCAGTTTCAGGAAGCAGCCTCAAGTTATATTCCTGTACCATATATGAATAGTCTCTCTTCGACAAAAGTACAAACTCTCATCCGTTTGTGCAAGTCTGTCCGGTAAATTCGGTGTAATGGATTTTCGCAGCCATCCGTGCCGGCTGTGTAAATATCGTCACACAAAAAAACATGCCCGAAAATTTGTATTGAATGATAAAAGCAGTATCTTTGCAGCACGAAACATCGCGGAGTGGAGCAGTTGGTAGCTCGTTGGGCTCATAACCCAAAGGTCGTAAGTTCGAGTCTTACCTCCGCAACAGGTTAGAAGAGGTTGTCCGTCAATTAGTGGCAACCTCTTCTTATTTTTT
>CAZYVE010000066.1:0-8641 GCA_964651035.1 uncultured Bacteroides sp. | reverse complement strand
CAGGGCGGGGAAATCAAAAAAACAGGAAAAGATATTGTACGATTGGGGAATTTAGCTAATTTTGGGAGCAAATAACAGATTAAATCCTCCCGAAAGCCGGAGCATGATGAGAAGAAATGACAAGGCCGTCGGGATATTGCATCGATATGCAACATATTCATTAATTAACACTTTTAAATTAACTGCTTTATGAGAAAACTTGACTCAATCCTGCTGGCCGGAACTTTCGCTACAATCTGCAGCTCTTGCGGCGAAACGGTGGAAGCCGATTACCAAGTGGTTCCTCTTCCCCTGGAGGTGAACGTGACACAAGAGTCCCCCTTCTGCCTGAACAGGGGTACTACCATCGTCTATCCAGAAAGTGACGAATTACTGAAACGCAATGCTGAATTCTTATCCCAGTATATAACAGAATCTGCCGGCTTCTCCCCAAAAGTGAAAGCCTTGCCGCAAGGAGAAGAGGGAGATGACCGCTGCATCATATTGGGGCTTGACCCGACAATAGAGAATGCAGAGGGATATACCATAGACATTGACAATAAACAGATACATATCAACGGACAGACAGCCAACGGCGTTTTTTACGGCATACAAACACTACGCAAGTCAATACCGGCCGGAACAACGGCAACGGATATCATGCTACCGGCCGGAAACATAAAAGATGAGCCGCGCTTCGGTTACAGAGGTATGCTTCTGGATGTGTCGCGCCATTTCTTCCCCGTAGAATTTATAAAAAATTATATTGACATATTGGCCTTACACAACATCAATACTTTCCATTGGCATATCACCGACGACCAGGGGTGGAGGATTGAAATAAAGAAGTATCCCGAACTGACTGAAATTGGTTCGATACGCCCCCGTACAGTTATCGGACGCAATACACCTGAATATGACGACATACCCCACGGTGGATTCTACACACAGGAAGAAGCCAGGGAAATAGTGCAATATGCCAGCGAACGCTATATTACAGTCATCCCGGAAGTTGATTTGCCGGGGCACATGCTTTCCGCATTGGCAGCCTATCCGGAACTGGGCTGTACGGGCGGTCCGTACGAAGTTTGCCAACTGTGGGGTATCTTCGAAGACGTACTCTGCATAGGGAATGAAAAGACATTTGAGTTCCTGGAAGGTGTATTGGACGAAATCATTGACATTTTCCCGTCCAAATATATACATATAGGCGGTGACGAAGTGCCACGCACCCGTTGGAAAGCCTGCCCCAAATGTCAGGCACGTATACGCCAGGAAGGCTTGAAGGCAGACAAGAATCACACAGCCGAAGACCGTCTGCAAAGCTATTGCATGACTCGTATAGAAAAATATCTCAATGACAAAGGACGGCAGATTATAGGCTGGGATGAAATATTGGAAGGTGAAGTGGCCCCCAATGCCACCGTTATGTCATGGCGTGGATTGGAAGGCGGCATAAAAGCCGCACGTCTGGGGCATGACGTCATAATGGTTCCGACCAGTTATGCTTATTTCGATTATTACCAGACTGACAACCGTGCCGGAGAGCCTTTTGCTATCGGCGGATATGTACCTGTAGAGAAAGTATACAGCTTGGAACCGGCTCCGGACGAACTTACTGAAGAGCAAAAGAAATACATCATCGGAGTGCAGGCCAACCTGTGGACAGAATACATAGCAGATGGCAAACATGTGGAATACATGATACTTCCCCGCGCGGCTGCCCTCTGTGAAGTGCAATGGATGCAACCACAGCAGAAAAACTTCGACGACTTCACGACACGCCTGATGCGCCTGATAAAGCTTTATGACCTGAAAGGCTGGAACTACTCCAAAACCATGTTTGACATACGTGCTGTCTACACACCAAAACCTGCCGGGGACGACAATCCAAAGGGGTATCTTGAAGTGGATATGAGCACCATCGACAATGCTCCCATATACTATACGCTGGACGGCACGGAGCCTACGGAGACTTCACCGCAGTACACTGCACCATTACAGATAGACCAGACCGCAGACTTCCGCGCCGCTGCCATACGTCCAACAGGAAAGAGTAAGGTGACAGAAAAATCCATATCATTCAACAAGGCCACAATGCATCCCATAGAACTGACCGGAAGCAAACCTGTGCCGAGATACACTTACAAAGGAGCAAGCACGCTTGTGGATGGGCTGAGAGGCTCCGACATCTATACGAGCGGCGAATGGCTTGGATTCTACAAGGATGACGCCGAAGTGGTAATAGACCTTGGCGAGCCGAAAGTTTCCATCAGTCGGGTGGCCACCCATGCCAACGTTGACATGGGATCGTGGATAATGGGCTGCACAGGATTGGTCGTTTATACTTCTGACGATAATCAGAAGTTCAGTAAAGTGGCCGAAAAGGACTTCCCCGCCATAACTGAACTGAGCAAGAAGGGCATCGTCGACTATGAACTTACCTTCGAACCGACAGAGGCACGCTATGTGAAAGTTGTGGTGAAAAACGGCAACAAACTTCCAAAAGGGCATTCAGGTGAAGGCAGGAACGCATTCTTGTTTATAGACGAGATAGAAGTGGAATGACAACGGCATAAAATCTTCAACAAGAAGAGACAGTCCGTAAAACTGCATTATGAAAAGAGGTCTTCATCCCAATATCGGGGCGAAGGCCTCTTTTTTTGCCCTATCCCGACAGACATGCACAATCAGCTCCTGACGACAAACAGAGCAGTACAACCCGGCATAATTGCCGGAACATGTACCGTGCCTGCGCAGTACATGTGCTGCACAGATTGCGTACGCATATCCCGCACGTGCGGAACATATTCTCCGTAACCAGTCGCCGTCCGCAGTTTTTGCTTCTCTCTTCTGTAATATTGGTATGAGAAACCGTAATCGGCATAAAGCAATATATCAGATCTTTCCTTATCTTTGTAAGCAGAATAAAAGGCTTTCATTCATAATCTGATAATTTTCATGCTATTATGTTACGTAAAATAAGATTAGCATTAGCTATCATTTTCTCTGTTATCATAACATTGCTGTTTCTGGACTTCACGGGAAGCCTGCACGTCTGGTTCGGATGGATGGCAAAAATCCAGTTCCTGCCGGCCGTTTTGGCCTTGAATGTCGGTGTCATAATCCTGCTCGTGGCAATGACGCTGCTCTTCGGTCGCATATACTGCTCAGTCATCTGTCCTTTGGGCGTATTCCAAGACCTGGTTTCATGGCTCAGCGGCAAGCGTAAGAGGAAAAAGTCCCGTTTCTCCTACTCTCCGGCCATGTCGTGGCTGCGCTATGGCATATTAGGGGTATTCATCATTGCAATGGTTGCAGGTATAGGCTCGTTAGTGGCACTGCTGGCTCCATACAGTTCTTATGGCCGCATGGTATCCAACCTGTTCGCTCCGCTATACCAGTGGGGCAATAACCTGCTGGCCGCAGGGGCGGCACGTATCGACAGCTATGCCTTCTATGAAACTGAAGTATGGATGAAAAGCCTGCCCACTTTCATTATTGCTGCCGCGACGTTCGTTATCATTGTCGTACTGGCATGGCGCAACGGACGCACGTATTGCAACACCATCTGCCCGGTGGGCACTGTATTGGGTCTGTTGTCAAGATTCTCACTGTTACGCCCGGTTATTGATAAGAATAAATGCAACTCGTGCCTGCTGTGTTCGCGCCGCTGCAAAGCTTCGTGCATAGACAGCAGGAACCACAGTATAGATTACAGCCGTTGCGTGGCATGCATGGATTGCATCGACACATGCAAACACGGAGCCATAAGCTACAGTCTGCGCACCGCAAGGAGTAAGGCGCAAGACTCTCCGGACGGAAACGGTGACACTACAGGGAGCGTCGGGAAGTCACGCCGCAGCTTCCTTACCGCCACAACCACACTTGCTGTTTTCTCTGCATTACGGGCACAGGAAAAGAAGGCGGACGGCGGACTGACCGTAATAGAAGACAAGAAAGTACCCGACCGACAGACACCCATCATTCCGCCGGGAGCCTTCAGTGCACGCCACTTTGCAAGGCACTGCACGGCATGCCAGCTCTGCGTATCTGCATGTCCCAACCATGTGTTGCGCCCGTCCACAAGTCTGATGACGCTGATGCAACCCGAAATGTCTTACGAACGGGGCTACTGCCGGCCGGAATGCACCAAGTGCTCCGAAGTATGCCCTACAGGAGCGATACAACGCATCACGACGGCAGACAAGTCATCCATACAAACAGGGCACGCCGTATGGGTGAAAGAAAACTGCGTCCCGCTGACAGACGGGGTGGCCTGCGGAAACTGTGCACGCCACTGCCCCACAGGTGCCATACTGATGGTACACTCTGATCCAGCCATATCCGGTTCACCAAAGATTCCGGTAGTCGACACAGAACGCTGCATTGGTTGCGGAGCGTGCGAAAACCTATGCCCGGCACGCCCGTTCAGCGCCATATATGTGGAAGGGCATGAGACACACCGTAATATATGAACTTGCACAACAGGAGGAATAAGTATGAACAACAGCCAGAAAGACAAGATAAACCGCCGGGAATTCTTAAAGATAGCCGGAGCAGCCGGGTTGGTAACAGCCGGACTTGCAGCATGCGGCAACGGCAAACAACATAATACTGCAAGTGCAGCAATGCCCGAAGGAGGAATGACGTACCGCACCAATGCCAAGACTGGCGACAAGGTATCCTTGCTGGGATTTGGCATGATGAGGTTGCCGTCAGTAGGAGGAAGAAGTGCGCGCGAAGGCAACGAAGAGATAGACCAGGAGATGGTAAACAGGCTCGTCGACCACGCCTTGGAGCACGGCGTAAACTACTTCGACACTTCTCCGGCATACTGCCGCGGCGGTTCTGAACGCTCCACGGGAATAGCCCTCAGCAGGCATCCGCGGGATTCGTACTTCATAGCCACCAAGCTGTCGAACTTCGCCCCAAGCACATGGACACGCGAAGCCTCCATCGCCATGTACCGCAACTCACTGAAGCAGCTTCAGACAGAATACATAGACTACCTGCTGCTGCACGGTATCGGTATGGGAAGCGACGGCATGAAGGAGTTTGAAGCACGCTACATAGACAACGGCGTATTGGAGTTTCTGCTCGAAGAGCGCAAGGCCGGCCGCATACGCAACCTCGGCTTTTCGTATCACGGAGACATACGCGTGTTCGACTACCTGCTGTCGAGGCACGACTACTACCAATGGGATTTCGTGCAAATCCAGCTGAACTATCTTGACTGGAAATATGCCAAGCAAATCAACGAGCGCAACACAAATGCCGAATACCTGTACAACGAACTTGCCTCGCGCAACATCCAGGCCGTCATCATGGAGCCGCTGCTTGGAGGACGCCTTTCAAACGTGCCCGAACGCATAGTGGCCCGCCTGAAACAACGGGAGCCTGAGCGCAGTGTGGCTTCGTGGGCATTCAGGTTTGCTGGCAGCTTCCCCGGAGTACTTACAGTGCTGAGCGGCATGACCCGCATGGAGCATCTGCAAGACAACCTGACAACATACTCGCCGCTGAAGCCGCTGTCTGACGAAGAATTCGAATTCCTGCAACAGACAGCCACGGAGATGATGGGATTTGATACCATACCATGCAACGACTGCAAATACTGCATGCCATGTCCATACGGCATCGACATTCCTGCCATACTGCTGCACTACAACAAATGCCTTAACGAAGGGAATATCATCAGCGACCCCGGCAATGAGGCTTACCGCCGGGCACGGCGTGCATACCTGGTAGGCTACGACCGTAGTGTGCCCAAGCTGCGCCAGGCCAACCACTGTATAGGATGCAACCAATGCAGCCCGCATTGCCCGCAAGGTATCAATATCCCGAAAGAAATGCAGCGGATAGACGAATACGTAGAGAAGCTGAAGCAGGCAAAGGGTTGAATGCTGCAAAGCTACATGAAAGACTTCAGCAGACTTATATCAAACAAACTTTAAACATGAAGTGACGACATTATACAGCAATCAGCTGTAGTGTCGCCATTTCATTATTCCGCCAGTTCTTCCAAACATATTCTGTTAATAAACGTAATAATGCATATAAAAATTATTAATCGCCATAGTTAATAATTTTAATAATAATATCTAACCTTTCACTTCTTATATTCCCTGTTTTATTTATTTATAATAACAGACAAATAACCCCCATACCAAGTAATATTCGCAAAAGTGATACTTGTGGGGTATTACCGATATATACCCTATTTATCAGTGTTTTAAGATAAACCAAAGTTATTAACTTGTAAATCATTCTTTCTTCAAAGCAAAATCTCAATTGATTAAAAATATCTATAATTTCATAGATGAAATACTGCTTTACAATAATTAAATATCATTATACAATATATCAATTAGAGTCTGTTTTGGCCATAAATTCCACAAGTTTTATATTTGTTTTTCAAAATTAAGTCATTATATTTAAAGCGTCAAAAACCATAAACCATTTAATCCATAACACAAACTTCAAACACCTTTATCATTTATGAAAAACAAATGTATTTTAGCACTAATTGGCAGCCTTGTATTTACAGCCTGCCAAGACGATGGAAATGTGGACGGATACGACCCCACACAACCTGTAGTATTGACAGACTTTACACCTAAAGAAGGTGGCGTACGTACCAAACTGTTCATTACCGGCAGTAACTTCGGAACCGACACTACAAGGGTTCACCTGACTATTGGAGGACAAGCAACACAAATCATTGGAATGAAAAACGATGAGATTTACTGCATGGTGCCTGCACGCGCCTATGACGGCGACATACGGCTCACAGTAACCAATGCTGACGGCGGAACCTCTGAATACACGTTTGATGAAACGTTTGCCTATACAGCGCAAACCACAGTGGGCACGCTGTTCCGCCAGGTAGACCAGGACGGCAATACTTATAATGCTGACGGGTCGTTTGATGTGGCTTCCATCAGGTCGGCAGACTGGATGATTTTCGACCCGCACCGCGAATCGTTAGGCACCAATCAGCTGTTCACAGCCAACTGGTACGACGGATTACGGTTGGTGGATTTCGAAGAGGAAGAGGTTAGCACCCTTTTCGGAAAGACAGGCCAATACCATACAATCTACAGTTTCAGCTTCACTGCAGACGGTGACACGCTGTTATGGGTGGATGACAACGGGAATGCCTCCGGCACAGACTTGCCCAATATCTTCTACGCACTCCGCTCAAACAACTTCCGCAGGCTTTATCCATACAATTACGGGCCCTGCAGCTACGGTTGCGTGTATATGGATGACGGCACGGTTTTTTATTCTTCATGGACCAACGGCGCGGTATACCGGATGGAACGCACCGGCACTATACCAAACATAGACAACAACCCGACCGAGTGCTTCCGCCTGTCCACTATAGTGTCGATGAGCGGCTCACATACAAAAATGACCCTCCACCCTTCCAAAAAATACATGTACATGTATACCGATTCAGGCTATGGGGTAATACTGCGTTCCAACTATAATGAAGAAGAGCGAATGTTCGAGTTTCCCACTATTATCGCAGGCTCCATGACTGAAAGAGGCTGCACGGAAGGCACGGGCAGCAGCGCACGCTTTTACAACCCATGGGCCGGAGTCTTTGTTTACAACCGCGAGTATGAAGAAACCAGGACGGATGGAGAGCTGTATGACTTCTACTTTACGGATTATGACAATTATTGCCTGTGGAAGCTGACTCCCGACGGCGTGGCAACGATAGTGGCAGGACGCAGCAATTACACTTCGGACAACAGTTACAGCGGCTACGTGGACGGAGACCCACTGACAGAAGCCCGCTTCAGAACATTGGGAGGACTCTGCTATGACGAAACGACCGAAACGTTCTATATGGGTGATATAGGAAACGGCGCAATCCGCTACATGCGCGTAGAATAAAGCAACCGCCATGAACCACCATACACGGGGCAACGCGTAGTGCGCCCGTGCAATACATGTATTACGCATGTACCAGACATGTTCCCCGCCTGCGTAATATATGTTCCCGGTTCTGCATCCAGCCGGGTAAGGGGAATTTACACATAACACACACAAAAATCCGTATATATGCAATGAAAAAGACATTTGTTACCATGTTATTTATGCTGCTCTCCACATGCCTGTGGCAGGTATCAGCACAAACAGACGAACGCCCCACAATCAGAGTGACAGGTATCGTCGTCGACGAAAACAATGAGAGCATGATCGGCGTAAGTATCGCCGTAAAGGACATGCCGGGATTCGGAACCATCACCGATGTCAACGGACGCTACGAAATCAGGCTACCACAATATTCATACCTGATATTCTCTTATATAGGATACGATACGCGCGAGGTATTCGTGAGAGAAGAAGGCAATGTCAACGTTACTCTAAAGGAGTCTGAAGGTACCGTGCTCGACGAAGTCGTAGTGACTGGTACGGGAGCGCAAAAGAAGGTCACGGTAACAGGTGCCGTCACCACCGTTGAGGTAGACCAGTTGAAAACGCCCACATCAAGCGTCACCAATGCACTGGCGGGAAACGTGCCGGGCATCTTCGCCCGCCAGACAAGCGGACAGCCGGGAAACAACGTTTCTGAATTCTGGATACGGGGTATATCGACCTTCGGTGCCGGAAGCAGCGCACTGGTGCTGGTGGACGGGTTTGAACG
>CAZYVE010000065.1:0-8775 GCA_964651035.1 uncultured Bacteroides sp. | reverse complement strand
TCCACCATTCGTATATGCATCGATATGGAACCTGTAAAAAAGGCGGGACACGCGCACCTGAGGTGCTTGTCCCGCCTTGCTGTATGGAATATACACTGCAACTACATATTATTACCCTTCAGTATTTCCACAGTATCAGAAGCTATCATCAGTTCCTCATCTGTAGGTATGACCACGACTTTCACACGCGAGTCTTCTGCTGATATCACAGCTTCTTCTCCGCGGATCATGTTTTTCCTGTCATCCAACTTCACACCCATGAATTCCAATCCGGAACAAGCAGCCCGGCGTGCCGAGGCCTGATTCTCACCGACACCGCCCGTGAAAACTATAATGTCCACTCCGCCCAATGCTGCGGCATAGGCGCCGATATATTTCTTGATGCGGTAGAAATACATGTTTTCCGCCAATCTGGCACGTGGATTGCCGGCAGCCACAGCAGCCTCGAGATCGCGCATGTCACTCGATTCACCAAAAATTCCAAGTACTCCGCTTTTCTTGTTCAGTATGTTTGATACGCCAACAGCATCCAGGCCTTCTTTCTCCATAATGTATGTGACGGCACCGGCGTCGATGTCACCGCTGCGTGTACCCATCATCAGACCTTCCAGCGGTGTAAGCCCCATGCTGGTATCAACGCTTTTGCCGTCTTTGATGGCAGTGATTGATCCTCCGTTGCCTATATGGCAAGTAATGATACGCAAGCCTTCTGAGTTTACACCAAGAAATTCGCATACACGCTTCGACACATAACGGTGGGATGTTCCGTGGAAGCCATAACGGCGTACGCCATACTTCTGGTACAGTTCGTATGGAACGGCATACATATACGCATAGTCTGGCATGGACTGGTGGAAAGCAGTGTCAAATACTCCTACCTGTGGCACGTCGGGCAGTATAGCCTTTATGGCATTTACCCCTTTCAGATTGGCAGGATTGTGCAAAGGAGCCAAATCGTTGCATGCCGTGAATGCTTCGAGAACGTCGGACGTAAGCAGTACAGACTTGCTGAATTTCTCTCCTGCATGCACCATACGGTGACCTACAGCGTTGATTTCATCTATTGATTTGATAGCACCGTATTCCGGCTCCGTCAATGTCTGCAGTATGAACTCCACTCCTGTGGTATGCTCCGGAATATCTTTCTCCAAAATTTTCTTTTCACCGTTTGGTAAGGTAATTTTTAGGAAAGAATCTTTCAGACCTATTTTTTCAATGCCGCCTTGGGCTATGACAGCCTTGCTGCCCATGTCGAACAACTTGTACTTGATAGACGAGCTGCCGCAATTAAGAACTAAAATATTCATTATATATCAGATTTTGTTAGGTTATCTGGCTTTTTGGGCTGCAATAGCCTGATTGGCCGTAATGGCTATCATGCGGTACACATCCTCTATGGAGCATCCTCTTGAAAGGTCGTTTACCGGGCGGGCGATACCTTGAAGGATGGGGCCCACGGCATCCGCATGTCCCAGACGCTGTACCAGTTTGTAAGATATATTGCCCACCTCGAGGTTGGGAACAATAAGTACGTTGGCATGGCCTGCGATAGCCGAGCCAGGCGCCTTGCTGCTTCCCACTTCCGGCACAAGGGCGGCATCAGCCTGCAGTTCCCCGTCTATGGCTATGTCCGGTGCTTTTTCCTTGGCTATTTTCAATGCTTCCACCACTTTGTCCACCACTTCGTGTTTGGCAGAGCCTTTGGTGGAGAAGCTGAGCAGAGCCACTTTGGGGTCTATGTCGGCCACAGCCTGTGCTGTGCGGGCTGTGCAGATGGCTATCTCTGCAAGTTGCGAGGCGTCCGGTACGGGTGTTACGGCCACGTCGCCCATTACCAGTATGCCATTCTTACCAAACTCCGGTGCATGTGTAAGCAGCAACATCGCACCTGAAACACAAGTTATGCCGGGCGTGGTCTTAATGATTTGCAGAGCCGGACGCAACACGTCTCCCGTGGTATTGCGGGCACCGGCCAACTGCCCGTCGGCATCACCGTTTTTTATCATCAGACATCCAAGGTATAGCGGGTTCAGCGTCAACCGGCGGGCTTCTTCCATTGTCATACCCTTTCCCTTGCGCAACTCGTACAGTAGCTGGGCATATTCATCTTGTCTCGGGTTGTTGTCGGGATTTATTATTTCTGCCTTTTCAATGTTCCCCAATCCCCATTCTTTAGCGCAGGCTCTGATTTCATCGGGGTTGCCCATCAGTATGAGTTCGGCCACTCCGTCGGTCAGTATCTGGTTGGCAGCCTTAAGTGTACGCTCCTCCGTTCCTTCGGGAAGAACAATGCGTTGACGGTTTGCTTTAGCCCGCTCAACGATTCCGTTAATTAATCTTTGCATGATATGTATAATAACAATTAGTACATTAATTTTATGGGCAAAAATACACAATAAAGCTATAAGCGCACTTACGGCAAAGAATGTATTTGGGTATGGATTTATGAATTTATAACATTTAACATGACATGTCGTACGCATGGAGATAATATATACCGGGCATACCGCGTACGCATTCCCCATAAGTGGGGTACGTGTGCTGGATGGGAAGTGGGAAAGAAGGCGTTAAGAAGCCTCTGTTTACGGTGATATACGACGAACCAGAGTTTTCATGCATGTGTCGCAGGCGACGGCCTTCGTCCGCTGCCCATCGGTGAAGGGTAATGTACGGAAACAGTATGGGGCTGCGCCAAACGGCACAACCCCATAAATTTTTCATTCCGGATTATAAGAGGTCATTCATTCATTTCGTATCCGGGTGTCTGCTCCAATAAAGGATCATTGCTCAAATCGCTCGTGCTGAGCGGCCACAGTACGCGGTAGGACAGGCTCTCGGAAAGAATCGGCTCGACCACGATTTCGCTCGGTTCCACTTCTTCCCAGGGCGATGAACTGATTTCCTTCATATTCTCCGTGATTTCCAGTCCGTAGGCTACGTGCCCTTCCTCGTGGAACACCAGATGGTCGGTGTCATTGCAGGCGCTGCTGACTGACATGCGGCGGACATCGTACCAGCGCTGCCCTTCCTGCACGAACTCCTTGTCTTTCTCATGCAGTATGGCCACTTCGTTTTCCAGGAAGGTGCCGGCCGTATATCCGTACACATCGGGATCCCAGTTGTCGCCGTAGGCACGCTGGCGAATCATGTTCAAGTAGTACTCGACATTCGTGTTGTCGCCTTCCATATTTGCAATCTCTGCCAGGTACGTATAGGCCAGGGCCAGGCGGTAGATGGGCTGGTCGGCATTGTAGCCCCGGTAGCTGGAGGTCGACAGTATGCTGCCAAGGAGCTTGCATGCAAACGTTCCCCTCAGCTGTGTGGCGTTCTGGTCGTGCCATGATGCGATGAGCGTGGCATCGCGGCGTGTGTCTTCCGCATCAAACTGGTACCACAGGGCATTGGCATACTGGTAGCGGTGTTGCGTGGCGTCCACGCTCAGCGGGTTGTCCCACAGGTTGCCGTCGCTGTCGTAGGCTGCGCCGGTCGTCGTGCCGGTGGTTGTGCCGTACACGCAGTTCACGGGTATGCTGTTGGTCGTTTCGTTCTCGTCATACATCACCGCGAATATGATTTCGGAATTCTGCTTGTTGGTGGCGCTGAACACCTCGGCGAAGTCGTCTTGCAGCGAAAGGCCGTAATTGTTGATCACGTTTTGGAAGTACGTCTTGGCCGTGCTCAGGTCGGCAGGAGTGGCGCTCTGGTCGCCCGTAGACACCTTGGCATTCCACATGTAGACTTCCCCGGCGAGCATTTCGCTGGCAGCTTTCGACCAGTAATACTTGGCGTTGTCGCTGCTGTCGTCGAAGTTGAAGGTGGTCTGGTTTCCGAAATAGCTCAGTGAGGTGCTGATGTCCGACTTTATCTGTGCCATCGTTTCGGAGGCCGTGGCTCTTGCCATATAGAGGGTTGACGTGTCATAGTTGCCGTTCTCCACGTCAGGCGTCAGGCGCAGCGGCACGCCGCCGTATGCGCGGTACATCGTGAAGTAATAGTATGCGCGCATGCCGTACATCATGCCCAGGCAATAGTTCTTGGTATCTTCGCTGGAGAAGTAATCGGCTTCCTCAACGTTGTAGATGAACAGGTTGATTAAGGCAATCTGCCCCCAATAACCTCCGAAGTTCGAGACACCGTAATTGGTCTGCGAAAGGTTCTGCGTGCGCAGGTAAGCATAGTTGAGACTTGAGCCGTCGGAGCCGACGTCGGCCTCCGTGTATGCGCCGCCGCGTATCTCCCCGTACAGTATGGTGGTCTGTAAATTATAGCTGCGGAAGGAACTCATCAGCGCCGTTATGTTGCCGATGGCCTGGTCTTCGGTCTGCCAGAAGTTGCCCGATCCGTAGTAGTCGATGGGCGAGAGGCCCAACCAATCCGAGCAAGAAGACAGTCCCATGCTTGCGGCCGTCAAAACTGAAGCGGCAAGCGTTAATATCTTATTTTTTCTCATTGTCTTATACTTCAATTTAAGTGTAACATGGGTTAGAAAGTGACATTCAATCCGAAGAGAACGGTGCGCGGCAGCGAATAGGTACCGCCGTAGCCTCCTGTGCTGCCCGAAGTGTACTGGGTGTAGTCAGGTATGGGGTTGGAGCTGCTTGTCCAGTATCCGAGATTCTGTCCGGTCAGCGATACCGACAGTGCCTGGCAATGGAACTTGTTGCAGATGCGCGTTGGCAGCGCGTATGAGAGCTGCAGCTCGCGGAAGGCCAGGTAATCACCCTTGGTCACCCAGTATTCCGACGTGCGGACGTAGTTGTTTGTACCGAGCTGGTCGGCATACACGTAGCGCGGGTATTTGGCATTGGGATTCTCGGGTGTCCAGGAGTCCCAGATGTCCGTAGTCATGTTGTAAGCACCCTGTGCGCAGCCGTTGAACCACTGGCGTATGCCATCGTAGCTGCTGAAGCCTAACCCGAAGTCGGTGCGCAGATATAGCGTCAGCCCCTTCCAGCTCAGGGTGGTGTTGAATCCGCCGGTCCATTTCGGGGTGGTTGTGCCTATGACTTTCTGGTCGTACGAGTCGATGATGCCGTCGCCGTTGATGTCTTCAAACATCAGGTCGCCGCACGACAGCTCGTATGCGCTGCCCGTCCATCCGGCATCCACCAGCTTCTGATAGCCGCTTTCACCGTAATACACGGCGATGCTTTGCGACATGTCGCAGTATCCGTCCACCAGGTCGCTTTCCGAGCGTACCATCTTCACTACGCCGTAACCCACGATGACGTTGTATGGCGTCATGCCTTCCTGCAGGCCGCCCACGTACATCGTTTCGCTGCCGTTGCCGGTATAAATCTCCGTTCCGCCCTGGCGGTTCCTGTCGAGGCCGTTGTATGGCAGTTCGACAACCGTGTTCTTATTATGCGAGATGTTGGCTCCCAGCGTCCATTTGAAGCCCTTTATGTTGAGCAGGTTGGCATTGACTTCGAATTCCACACCCCTGTTGCGGAACTTTCCGTTGTTGTTGGTCACGCTGCTCCATCCGGTTGTCGACGGCAGGGTCAGGCTGGCAAACTTGTCCGATGTCAGGCGGTCGTAGAAGGTGAAGCCCAGGGTGTACCTGTTGTTCAGGAAACCAAGGTCAACGCCTACTTCGGCAGTGCGTGTCTTTTCCCAGCGGAGGCTTGGATTGGACAGTGTGGTGAGGCTGAAGCCTACGTTATTGTTGTATTGCGAAGAGCTGTATGCGCCATGCAACGTGTAGATGCCTATGTAATCGGTGTCGATACTTCCGTTTACACCGTAACTGGCGCGCAGCTTACCGTAGTTAATGATGTCTCGCAATGGGCTGTAGTAGTCTTCTTCAGAGAATATCCATCCGGCAGACACGCCCGGGAAGAATCCCCAACGGTTGTTGATGAGGCGCGAGTATCCGTCTTCGCGGAAGGTGAAAGCCAGGATGTAGCGTCCCAGATAATCGTACTGGGCACGTCCGAAGTAAGACAGTATGCGCTCCCTGGAGTGCGAAGTGTCGACGCTGCGCTTGCCCGCTTCCGTGCTGGTGTAATTCAGGTCGGAGAAGTCGTCGGTAGGAGCTTCCTGCCCGTAGGCATACATATATTTATATTGCTTGTCCCAAGCCTCGAAACCGGCCATCACGTTCACGCTGTGGTCGCCAAACTGCTTGTCATAATTGGCCACGATGTTGTACGTCTGGTTGAAGTAGCGGTAGAACGTGGCTGACGAGGCGCGGGTGGTATTGATTGATGTCCCGGCCTGGTTTGTGGAATAGTCTTTGTTGAAAGTCTCTCCCGTGTATTCGCTGTAGCTCCATGCCATGGTGCCGCGCAGCGTCATCCCGTCGAACAGTTTGGCTTCCAGCGTCTGCGTCATGTTGAACTTGTCCGTCTGGTAGTCGCGCTGGAAAAGGTCATCCTCAAACAGGTAATTGCTGTTGGTGCGGTCTATGCCAAGCAGGTAGTTGCCGTCCTCATCTTCGAAGCGCACCGTGGGAGGCAGGCTCATAATACGGCCGAAGTAGCGCGAGTCGTCGCTTTCGTTGGCACCCGGTCCGGTCTGCCAGTTGGAACGGTTGTAATTGAAGATAGAGCTTGCTTCAAGCCAGTTGGTTATCTTGTAGCTCCCGGTGAAGGAGAACGAATAGCGTTTATAGAACGAGCTTACCGGGAATCCGTCGGCATCATAGTATCCCAGTCCTGCATAGTACCTGCCGTTTTCGCTGCCGCCGGAAAGGCTGACGTTATATTCCTGCGATACGGCCGGGCTTTGGATGTTATAGTCGCTCACGTTGGTGTCCTTGTAGAGAATCTGCCCGTCGCCCACCGGGTCGTCCATCACCTTCCATCCGTGGTTGTTTATCAGGTTCAGCTGGTAGTCGGAGCCGGTATATGACAGGATGTTGTACATGCTGCTTGATGTCAGCTCGGTGGCGCCGATACCCAGAGGGCTGCTGCTTGAGTTGAGGGTGCTGGAGGGAGCCCACGGCGTGTTGGCATAGGCCGTACGCATCCAGTAGATATAGCCTTCGGCATCCATCATTTCGTAAGCCGGGACGAAGTACTGCGCGCCCACCTTCATGTTGAAGTTGACCTGAGCCTTGCCCACCTTTCCCTGCTTGGTGGTAATCAGTATCACGCCGTTGGCTGCGCGCGCGCCATAGATGGCTGTGGCGCCGGCGTCCTTCAGTACCTCCATTGATTCGATGTCGTTGGAGTTAAGGTCGCTCAGTCCGTCCGTACGCACCTGTCCGTCGACCACCACCAGAGGTTCTCCCGAACCGTCGTAACTGGTACCGCCACGCAGTGTCATTGAAGGAGTGGTGCCGGCGAAACCGGAAGTCTGTGAAACCTTAAGTCCGGCAACGGCACCTACCAGAGCCTGTGCGGGGTCACCGTACGAACCCACGGTCAGCGTCTCTTCAGAAACCGACGACACTGAGTTGGTCAGCTTGCCGCGTTTCTGCTTGACGCCGTATGCCAGCACAACCACTTCGTCAAGTGCGGCCACGTCTTCCTGGAGTATGATGTTGAGGAATTCTCCCGTCCACTTCACTTCTTTTGAAGCGTAGCCGATATAGCTGACGGTGATAATGTCTCCTTCATTGACGTTGGCCAGTGAAAATTTTCCGTCTATATCCGTTATCACACCATTAGTGGTGCCTTTTACCACAACAGAAGCGCCGATGGCAACCTCGCCATTGGCATCTTTTACAATGCCGGTACACGTCCCGGTCTGTTGCACAACATTCGCCTCATCCACTTTCGGGTCTACGGGCGTAGCATCAGCTCGTTCCGCAGGCAATATGCCCAGAAACAGCAACATAGTAATTGATAGGTATTTTTTACTCATAAAGGTTAAAATTTTCTTGTTGTTTTTAGGTTGAATTTAACAAAGAGATTGCACGGAATCCCTTGAATCGGTTGGGTAATTTTTACTTCATAGGCATTGATGTATTTTTAGTTAGTATACTGATTTGATATATATAGTTTGTACATGACCGAGTTGCACTCAGCTATATGTTAACCGCTGCAAATATATGCAATATATTATAATATCAAACGAAATTACTTATTTTTTTTTAAGCAAGGAGGATGATAATAAAAAAATAGGTGAATTATAGAGGTGTAGAGGAAAGTTTTTAAGAAATAGACTCCGCCTGTTCCCATACAGGATTATATGCACTTACAGGAAACATGAATCGGGGAAATGCCTGGTACAGCCTTTTTGTAGAGAGTGGGGTAGAGGATATGGATTGTATTATTTACTGTTATGAATCGGATTGTGTGCCATGACTTATTGTCTGCAGCCTTTAATATAACGAGTTCGATACGCTTTTTTCAGTGTATTATATTCTTCCTTATTATATTATCGAACTGATTTTCTGTGTAGTAGTTATTGATGTGTGGAATAGGAAGTATCTTCTGTAATTTTACTCTTGAGCCTTCTTCAGCGTAATAGTCAAGACTTGTTATGACAGTTGATTCCCTGTCGGAGAAAAAGACACTGTCCAAAATTTTGTGTAAACGGTAATAGTATTCAGCTGTAAGTTTCTTCTTATATCCGGATTCTGTTTTCAAACATAAGCATAATTTGGTTCATAATCAAACCCTGGTTATGAATAGGCTGAGTCCATCTCTTTTAAATCTCTATAAGTGAGAGATAGACGGTCTTTTTTACGGCATCGTCCGAAGGGAATGAAAGCTTTGATCGGGTGTATTTTCTGATTTCCCCGTTCAGATTTTCAATGAGATTTGTGGTATTTGGGAATTATCCACTTAAAGATTGTTCTGTGTGAGTCATAGCTTACAGAGC
>CAZYVE010000064.1:0-9401 GCA_964651035.1 uncultured Bacteroides sp. | reverse complement strand
GGATACTCCATGACAGTCCGCGTGCATGACGTGTACAGCCTCTGCGGGCAATGCGTTGCCGCCGCGCCGCGAATGCGTCCCTCACGTGCGGGGAACACGTCTTGCTGAAGAGACATAAAGACCGGCATGCCGGCCGTAAAGACCGGGGGAGTTGAAATTATCCCGATTTATGCCTAAATTTGCACCGCCTGAAGAAAACAGCAGGCAAGGACTATGAAGAAATTAGCCATATTCGACCTGGACGGGACACTGCTCAATACCATTGCCGACCTGGCGCAAAGCACCAACCATGCATTGCTGGCGCTGGGCTTCCCCACGCACAACGTGGAGGAGTATAACATGATGGTGGGAAACGGGATAAACAAGCTCCTGGAGCGGGCACTGCCCGAAGGCATGAGAAGCGAAGAGAACGTGATGCGCATGCGCCGCGAATTCATACCGTATTACAACGTCCACAATGCCGACAGAAGCCGCCCCTACCCCGGCGTGGAACGGCTGCTGTCGCAGCTGCAGGAGGCGGGAATACTGTTGGCCGTGGCATCGAACAAATACCAGGAGGCCACATCAAAACTTGTTGCACATTACTTCCCCGGAATACGTTTTGCCGCCGTGCTGGGGCAGCGCGAAGGTGTAAACATCAAGCCTGACCCAGCCATAGTGGACGAAATACTGAGGATAACCGGCACGCAGAAAAATGACGTGCTCTACGTGGGAGACTCGGGCATCGACATGCAGACTGCACGCAATGCGGGGGTAGAGGCATGCGGAGTGGCATGGGGCTTCCGCCCGCGCGCCGAACTGGAGAAATACGCGCCCGGACACATCGCCGTCACCGCCGGAGAGATAGCCGCACTCTGCCTCTGACGGCACTTACACCCGCACACCGCACGCCTCCAGCAACCGCGAATAAATAGGATTGAGCCTCAACAGCTCCGGTACCCCGGTGATGAACATCTGCTTGCGGGCACGCGTCAGGGCCACATTGAGCTTACGGTCTACCGGCACACCGTTGTCTTCCGTCATATTGGCGAGAAACTTCAGCTGCGAAACCCTGTTCACGCAGAAGGAGTATATTATCACATCGCGCTCGCTGCCCTGAAACCGCTCCACGGTATCCACAAGTATATCTGCAAGGGGAGGAATGCCCAGAGAGGCAAGCTCTTTCCTTATCAATGCTATCTGGCTGCGGTAAGGGGTGATGATGCCCAGCGTGAGCGAGGGGTCGAACCCGGCGGTAGAATCGTATTGCCTGTAAACGGCTTCGGCCAGACGGGCCACGATAACCGCTTCGGCATGGTTTGTCTTGGCAGACTGCGACACCAGCTCTGCCACGGAAGGGATGAAGGCCACACGGCAGGCCAGCAGCGATGAATATTCGCAACCGGTCGGTTCTGCCGGAACACACAGCTCCCCCTCCTGGTGTGGCAGTCCCACAGGACGCAACAGTCCACCATAGAACGCCCGGTTGGGAAAATCGGCCACCTCCACATTCATGCGCCCCTGACGGCACAGCATGTCGAACGAACGGGCAGCAGACGAATTGCCTGCAAGGGCCTCACGCGATGCGACACGGTACAGACGCTCGAAAAGCGAATCGCGCAGGTTGTACAGCCCTATCGAGCGCAGGTCCTCTTCATGTACCTCCGACTGCTCCGGCGGTTGCAGCACCACGGCCGGAAGCTGCTTGTGGTCTCCTATCAGAATGAATTTGCCTATGGCATCAGCACCGGCTTCATTGCGCATGCAGAACAGGCCGAGCAACTGCGGCTCGAGTATCTGGGTGGCCTCATCCACAATGGCGACATCGAACGTCTTAAGGCGGAACAGTTCAGCCTTGGAAGCAAGCGTAGCCACAGTGCCCACAAATATGCGGCAGACGGCTATGCGCTCCTGCACGGCACGGCGGTTAGGGCATGCCTCCAGCACATTTTCCACCAGATGCTTGCGGTAACGCACGTCACACGACAGCTCACTGCCCATACGGATAAAGTCGACAGGCGGGTCAATGGCAGACAAGGCCTTGCATATCTCATCCACTGCGCGGTTGGTATACGACAGCAGGAGTATCTGCTTCCCCTCGCGGTTGCAGTCTTCCACCATCATACGCAAGGCACGCGAGGTCTTGCCGGTACCCGGGGGGCCGATGAGCAGGAAGTAGTCGCGGGCTGCACGGGCTTTCAGGACGACGCGCCCAAAGTCGTCGTCGGCGGCGGATATGCGCCCGTCTAAAGATGTGTCGAACTCCGGCGGACGCTGCCCCAGCAACAAATCCCTGCGCCGCCGGGTTGCGGAAAGGAAAAGGGACAAGCCCTGATACATGCTGCGGAAGGTAGTATCCATATAGTCATGCTCGATGGCGTAACGTGCATCGGGCGGCAACACGCCGGCATTGTGCTGCGTTGCACGCAGGCGCATGCATACTTCTGAAGATGTGATGCTTTCGATATTTCCCTTGAACACCATCCTGTTGGTAACGCAATCCGTATCCGAATTGCGCTCATACAGCACCACGGCATCCCCATCCCTGAAGTTTGGCAGCGTCATGTCTCCTGCGGCTTCTTCACCTGCCTGCGGAAAGGCCAGTACCAGATGGGGCTTAACGGAATCCGACGCATGATTCTCACGTATGGAAAGGCCGTATAATATCTCACCCGCTTCTACCTTTTCCGCCAACGAAGACAGCCACAGGGAAGAGGCTCCCATACGCCCCTCGAAGGCAGCATCACCGGACTTGGATGTGTAAAGCTCTTTTGTTATGAAATTGTACGATGTGCAGAAATAATGTTCCTCCAATGCCGACAAGGAAGCCATGCTGTCAGCCAGCAGTTTTATTGAAGGAGCCAGGTAACGTCTCCATAAAACATTGTCCAGCTTCTTCTCATTCAGTCTCTGCGGAACAATCTCTTTCAGGATACGGGCGGTATATTGCGGGCTGTTATGCAGTTGTATGGCATATTCTGTGGCGACAATACGGTTACGCACATCCAACGCACGGCGCACCATTGCCTGCGAGCCACGTGCCGGATACAGCAACGGGTAACGTGTATAAAACAGATAGGGCTTTATGCTGTTGGGGTCAGCCCCCATGGAATACCTGAGGACAGCATGATATAAAAGCATCTGCACCCGATTGTTCTCCTTGGGTATCACCTTGCCGCGAATGGTATATTCGTCTGCCTTGCCCGATTTCATCTCTATCAACGAGGACATGTCTCTCTGCATATAGTCCAAACGTCCCTGTAAGCCCAAAGCCTCGCAAATATATGATGGCTCGAGCACTGCATCGGTACGGTCAAGCCCATACCCCGGCTCGGGAAATGTATCGGTAACTGTCCGGCGGATATTGTCAAAATGGTGTTTGCAGTCTTTAAAGAAATCTGCTTCTGTCTGATGGTTCCGCAGGTCGGCACAAGCTGCCAGCTCTATAGGATATGTACGGAATGCTTTCTTCATGCAGGCCATATAGTCAGGCTCTCCGGCCGAATGTATCCATTCATCCAGAAAGAGATTGACGATGTTTCCCAAAAGAAGCGGACGTGTATTGCCTGCCGGCTGCAAACGGGACAGCAAGTAATTCAACGGGTGATGCCCATACTCTTTGAAACATTCTGCAAGTGTACTGACATCGACAAGATAATCCGGCTCAAGCACAATAAACTTAGGAGTGAGCACACCTCTATCGTCGACATCAACGTCCAGCAGATTAAGCTGTGCATTAGGCCACAGAGACGCACATGTGCCGGCAAACTCCTCATTTACCTGCGGTACATTGTAGCATACACGCAAAGGCTCATTGCAAAGCCTGTCGAAAGACTGTACGTAGAGATATGTGTCATCGGCATATAAGAAGCTGGCACGCATGCGCAGCAAATGTTCCTTGGCAGGAGGAGAAACTATATAAGTGGCATCTGCCTGCGGCAACAAGCGGTACAGTTCGTCGGGAATCATCTCACCGGTAAGGCGTTTTATGAAAAATGCCAATGTCTTGGCATCGCGCAACAGATGTCCCGGAAGAGGAAGTGCCCTACGGTTCAACACATCATTTGATGTCAGGCGGAAAGTATGGAGGCGGTTCTGTTCCGCCACCGACAGTCCCAGTCTGATTGCTACAAAGCTGATACGCGCTGCAAGATCTGTTATCTGCAGATTACCGTCCGGCATCCGGGTGCGGCACAGCAACTCCAACAACTCACGCATCCTGCGATAGGCCGCAGATAAGGACATTTCCTCTTGCCTGCACACGGCCAGCAAAACAGCGTAATATTCCGCCGCCTCACCGTTTCCCGTCATCTCCGGCATTTCCCTCATCCACGTCCTCCTCTTCTTTCTTGTCTTTTATCATCAGGATACTCATCTCATAAAGCAGATAGAGAGGAATCGCCACGACAGCCAGTGTAAACGGGTCTCCGGTAGGGGTTATGACTGCGGCAAGTATGACAATTATGACGATAGCATGACGGCGGTACTTGCGCAGGAAAGTCTTATGAACCAGCCCCAGCAATGACAGCAACCACGTAACCAACGGCAATTCGAATGCCAGCCCCATACAAAGCACCAGCATCATGAAATTGCTAATGTAAGAGTTCAAGGAAATCTGGTTCTCTATGACTGCACTCAACTGATAGGTGGAAAGGAAGCGCAACGTAAGCGGATAAACCATGAAGTAGCCTAACAGTACCCCAAGAAAGAACATCACGGTACCTATACGCAAGGCTTTCTTCACACCACGTAATTCATTAGGATAAAGTGCAGGACTGATAAAGCGCCATATCTCATAGAACAAATAAGGAGCTGCCGTAACGACAGACATCCAGAAAGCCGTGGACATATGTATGAAGAAAGGAGCCGCCAGGTTTATATTTATCAGATTGACATGAAACTCATCGGTGAAGAAGTCTCCCTCCAGATTGAACACCTCCCCAATCCAACGCAGGAGGCCATAAAAGACAAAATCGTTGCGGCACGGAGCCAATATGACACTGTCGAAAATATATGGCATCACCACAAAATATACAATAGCTAAAACGAACCACACCGCAATGACACGTATCAGCACACGGCGCAGTTCGTCCAGATGATCCCAGAAAGAAAGTTCTTTATCTGCCACTTGATCCCTTGCTTATTTCTTTGAAACGGGTTCGTCTATTTCATCTTTGGCCTTATTGATTTCTTCTTTGGCCTCATTAATGCCGTCTTTGAAACTTTTCACACCCTTGCCCAATCCCCGCATTAGTTCCGGTATCTTTTTGCCACCAAAAAGCAAGAGGATGATTACCACAATTATAATCCACTCGGAGCCACTTGGCAGAAAACCAAGTAAAATAAAGTTTGTCATAGCAGTATCTTATCTTATGTTAATTATCACCGCAAAGATAATACTTTCGTTGAGAAGGGAAACCAAGATAATGGATTTTTTCACCCGCCGGAATATCATTCTTGGTAATATACACGTTTCACGCGGGTAGATACACTTGTCAGCACCTCATAAGGGATAGTATCAAGAGTATCGGACAAGACTGTCACCGGCAGATGTTCGCCGAATATTTCCACACGGTCTCCCTCCTGGCAGTCTATGCCTGTCACATCAATCATGCAAACATCCATGCATATATTGCCTACATACGGAGCCTTCTTCCCATTCACGATACAGTATGCGCGCCCATTACCTAAACGGCGGTTCAGACCGTCGGCATAACCTATGGGCAGGGTGGCTATACGTGATGGACGTGACAGATGACCTTTCCGCCCATAGCCTACCGTATCTTCCTGAGGTACATCATGTATTTGAAGAATTGTGGTGAACAGCGAACTCACGTTATGCAATATGGTGTTGTCAACCGGATTTATTCCATACAGTCCTATACCGAGCCGCACCATGTCGAATGCGGCTTCGGGGAAACGCCCGATAGCAGCCGAGTTGCTGATATGGCGCAGAATCTTATGCGGGAAGGCGGCCTGCAATTCCGCAGCAGCGACTTCGAAGAGAGCTATCTGCCGACGCGTGAAATCATCAAAATGTGGTGAATCGCTTCCTACCAGATGCGAGAACACCGACCGCACCATAAGCGCGTCCTGTGCCTTCAGCCTTTCAACCAAACGGGGAATATCTTCGGGACGGAAGCCGAGACGGTGCATGCCTGTATCGATTTTTATATGCACCGGATAGCCGGTGATTCCCTGCTTCTTGACCTCATGGGCAAGCGCGTCCAACAGACGGAAGCTGTACACTTCCGGTTCAAGGCAGTTGTCCAACATCATCTTGAAAGCCGTGGTCTCCGGATTCATTATTATAATATTTGCAGTGATGCCGGCCCTGCGCAAATCGCAGCCCTCATCGGCCACGGCTACGGCAAGATAGTCCACGCGATGCTCCTGCAAGGTTCTCGCCACCTCACATGCACCTGCCCCATAAGCAGAAGCTTTCACCATGCACATCAGTTTCACGCCCGGAGACAACATCGAACGATAATGATCCAGGTTGGCAATAATTGCGCCCAGGTTTATTTCGAGTATCGTCTCGTGTACCTTTTTCTCCAGCATTTCCGTCAAGACATCAAAGCCGAATTCACGTGCACCTTTTATCAGGACTATTTCATCTTTAAGGTGGAGTTTCCCTTCTTTTATGGCATGCGTCAAGGCCGGCGTGTCAGGATAAAAGTCTTTCTCCATGGCAAAACGCGACTCGTTGGATGATATTTCCTTCCCCACCCCAATGATACGCTCCACGCCACGGTTTGCAACCAGCTGTGCCACCTGCCGGTACAACACAGGAACATTCTGCCCCGTTTCGAGCATATCGGAGAGGATAAGCGTCTTTTTCAACGGGGTTCTCGGGCTTTTGCCATCATGCCCCTCTGCCCTTCTGGACATAAAGTCAAGGGCTATATCCAAAGACATGAGGTCGGAGTTATAGCTGTCATTTATCAACAGGCATCCATCTTTCCCCTCCTTCAGTTCCAGGCGCATGGCAACCGGTTCGAGGTGTGCCATCCGTTCGGTTATTGTCTGGGGCGGAAGCATCAGATAGAGGCAGGCAGCAAGGCAGTTGAGCGAGTTCTCAATAGAAGCATCGTCAATGAAAGGCAATGTGAAAGAATTCTCCATGTCAAGATAACGGTATGACACAACAGTGCAGTCATTTCTTTTCTCTACAGTGTCTATATATAAGGGGCGGTCCGCGTCATGCCGGCTCCAGGCAATCTCGCGTACCGAATATAACGACCTTGCCACACAGTTTGAGATGAATTCATCGTCCCCGTTGTATATCAGCACCTCGCAATCCTTGAAAAGTGAAAGTTTCTCCATACACTTGTCCTGCATGGAAAGGAACCCTTCCTGATGCGCCCCCCCGATGTTTGTCATAATGCCTATCGTCGGTTTTATGATGCTTTGCAAGGCGCGCATCTCTCCCGGTTCCGAGATACCAGCTTCGAAGATGCCCAACCGGGTTTGTTCATTCATGCCCCACACGGAAAGCGGAACGCCTATCTGCGAATTGTAGCTGCGCGGGGAACGGGTTATTACCATGTAGGGAGCCAGTAGCTGGTGCAGCCATTCCTTCACCACAGTCTTCCCGTTGCTCCCTGTAATGCCTATTACCGGTACCTGGAAACGTGAGCGATGTTGTTCTGCCAGCTTCTGCAAAGCCTTCAGTATGTCGGGAACCACCAGGTAATTGGCATCACTGCATAGGACGAGTTTTCCGCTTTCAATGCTCTCCGCCGTGTCCTGACCTATCACAAAGTTCTTTACTCCGCGTGCCAACAAAGACGGTATGTAGCGGGCACCGTCCCCCCTTCCGGTGGAAAGGGCGAAGAACAACGTCCCTTCGGGAAAACACAATGAACGGCTGTCCGTAAGCAACCAGTTAATTGACGCAGACACGTTACCAATGCGTCGCGCTCCTATGATCTGTGCAATCTGCTCAATAAAGTATGACATGTTTCTGCCTCGTTTTTTAAGTCTAAGTACGGGTATTTTCCTTTAAGTCGTTCTATTTTTAACACAATTTGTTCTAAAAAACGCTTATACTCATCGGAAGCCGGACGAAGCGGTCTATGTCCAAGAGCCTTATGCAGGCTTTCACATTCCTCCATGACCGGCAAGGCATCCGGCGACACACACCATTGCACGAAACGCTCCCATACATACTCCACAGCCATGGAGGAGGGATGGACAAGGTCGTCGGAATAAAACCGGTAGTCGCGTAGTTCATCAAGCAGAAGCTCGTAGGCCGGGAAATAGAAAATCCGTCCCGGAAAGGCCTCCTGCAAACATTCGGCCGCGAGCAGCAGTACGGACTTGCTCAGCTGGTTGGCATGCAGGCCGTCACGCACATGACGGATAGGGCTGACTGTGAGAACCACAGACAATCTTCTGTTGCGCTCAAACAGTGCGGAGAACAGAGCCGTGCAGTCGGACACCACCTCATCCACAGACAGGCGGCGGCGCAGGAAGTCACGCTCCGGCCGTTTGTGGCAGTTGCCGGCCACAAGCCCCGTGGCACGGTCTTCATACACCCAGGCCGTACCCCATGTAACCATCAGGAAATCAAGGTTATCGAACTCACCATGCGCACGGCACAGGCGTTCATTTATGCCAGACAAGGTTTCCTGAGGCGTCGGGGCAGAAAAATCGCCATGATGCATCGGGCTGTGCCAACAGCCTTGCCAAAAGAACAGTTCTTCCTCCCTGTATGGTTCTCCCGACATGATACGGCGAATGGCAACAGATATTGACAACGGATTGTACAGTACGCCAAACGGATTGACGTCACAACGGAACTTGGCGGCAGAGAGGCAGGCTCCTATATTTGTGGCAAAACAAGAGCCCAGCAGCATCAGGCGGTGCGTATGGCAGATGCACGGCAGCGGGCCTGGGGGTTCTACCCGGGTGAACATTTTCATAATACATCAGACTTTTACTGCCGCAAAGGTAAGGCGCACGGCGCATTTCGCATACATTCTTCCGGCTATTTTTTCATTACCGGGAGTGCCATACATACAACGCATCGGCCGGGTCTATACGACGTATTGGCTGCGTCTATATGACGTATTGATGATGACGATACGACATGTTGCAGCCCAACCATTCACTAAGGTAGAGCCTCGTTTTATTTGTTATTCTTGTATATCAGTCGTTTGCAGATATTTTCATTTGATTGGAGCATGCACGAAATTTCACGGTTTTAGAACATATTGATGCTATATTTCAGAATAGATTTCGTACCTTTGTACCGGTAACCCAAAGGATATCTGTATATGGGGATGAAGGCTTTCCATGCAGACACCCGCTATAAGCGGGGCGGGAGGCATGGATTTTAACACCATACAAAAAACAGGGCATTGAAGCTCTTAAAAGAAAGAAAAACATGATTTGGAACAAGAACAAAGAATGCATGG
>CAZYVE010000063.1:0-9630 GCA_964651035.1 uncultured Bacteroides sp. | reverse complement strand
GGCCATGCTGTTCGAAGCTGCGTTGGGCATTAGCGCAGGCCTGCTGATGCGGATGCAGCTCGACTACAACATGCAGCAGGCCACCCGCGACACGTCTTTCATGGAGCGGCTTGCCCAAATACGGAAGTATGCGGCATTACTGTAGGACTTGTGTGCAAGATGAATGTTTCACCCGAAGGACACGATGTACAACCGATAACCATGAACATGACAGGCACCCACACGTGCCTTGACAGGTTTGGGGAAGGGGATGCATGGCGTCCCGTTCCCTCTTTTTTTATATATTGAGTTCAGAATAAGCCGGTCGTAATCCGGATAGTTGTGCACTGGATTTAAATGAGTTGGGTGCCACATTAGCATTATGTTGGAGTTCGAATTGCAATCATATAAGATGCTATGTAAATGCTAAAAATTATATTTATCAACTTTTTATCTAATTCCCACTATATTACATTAATTATTTGCTTATCTTTGCACGAATTTTTGAAAGATATAGAGATAACTTTTTTATGATTAACCAGATTGTCAAAACAATCGAGCTGGCCGATGGAAGAACCATCACGCTCGAAACGGGAAAGCTGGCAAAACAGGCAGATGGTGCTGTAATGCTGCGCATGGGAAATACCATGCTGCTGGCTACTGTTTGTGCGGCAAAAGACGCAGTTCCCGGAACAGATTTCATGCCATTACAGGTAGAGTACAGAGAAAAATTTTCCGCATTCGGACGTTTCCCGGGCGGTTTCACCAAGCGCGAAGGCCGTGCTTCGGATTATGAAATCCTGACCTGTCGTCTCGTGGACCGTGCTTTACGTCCGTTGTTTCCCGATAATTTCCACGCAGAAGTTTATGTAAATATCATCCTCTTTTCTGCCGATGGCGTGGACATGCCTGATGCCTTGGCCGGACTGGCGGCTTCTGCTGCACTGGCTGTGTCTGACATCCCGTTCAACGGTCCCATATCAGAAGTGAGAGTGGCACGCATCGACGGGCAATTTGTTATCAATCCTACCTTCGAACAACTCAGCCAGGCAGATATGGATCTTATGGTCGGAGCCACTTACGAAAACATCATGATGGTAGAAGGCGAAATGAAAGAAGTCTCCGAACAAGACTTGCTCGCTGCACTCAAGGCCGCCCATGATGCCATAAAGCCTATGTGTAAGGCGCAAATGGAACTGGCTGAAGAGGTTGGCTCCACTGCTAAACGTGAGTATTGCCATGAGGAAAACGATGAAGAGCTTCGCAAAGCCGTGCGTGAAGCATGTTATGATAAGGCATACGCCATAGCAGCAAGCGGAAATAAAAATAAACACGAGCGTCAGGATGCTTTCGATGCTATACGTGAGGAGTTCAAGGCTCGATACACAGAAGAAGAGCTGGAAGAAAAAGCTCCGCTCATCGACCGTTATTACCACGATGTGGAGAAAGAAGCCATGCGCCGGTGTATCTTGGACGAAGGTAAACGTCTGGACGGACGGAAGACTACGGATATACGCCCGATATGGTGCGAGGCCGGACCGCTGCCGGGACCTCACGGCTCGTCTATATTCACACGCGGTGAGACGCAAGCCCTGGCTACAGTGACACTCGGCACAAAAGATGACGAGAAGGTTATAGACGACGTGCTGGTACATGGTAAAGAGCGTTTCCTGTTACATTATAACTTCCCTCCGTTTTCCACTGGCGAAGCTAAGGCTCAACGTGGTGTAGGACGTCGGGAAATAGGACACGGGCATCTGGCTTGGCGCGCCCTGAAAGGACAGATACCGGAAGGTTATCCCTACGTGGTACGTGTCATGTCCGATATTCTGGAATCCAATGGCTCTTCTTCTATGGCGACGGTGTGCGCCGGTACACTGGCTCTAATGGATGCAGGCGTACAAATTAAGAACCCGGTATCAGGTATCGCAATGGGGCTTATCAAAAACTCGGGGGAAGATAAATATGCTGTACTGTCTGACATACTCGGAGACGAAGACCACTTGGGCGATATGGATTTCAAAGTGACAGGAACGAAGTATGGAATCACAGCCACGCAGATGGATATCAAGGTAGACGGCCTGTCATATGATATACTGGAGAAGGCTCTTATGCAGGCCAAGCAAGGCAGAGAATACATACTCGGGAAAATGACAGAGTGCTTAACTGCACCGCGTCCCGACCTTAAACCTCATGCACCTCGCATTGAAACCATGACCATACCGAAAGAATTCATTGGAGCAGTCATAGGCCCTGGTGGAAAAATCATACAGGGGATGCAGGAAGAGACCGGAGCCATAATCAATATAGAAGAGGAAGGCAATATAGGTAAAATAGAGATTGCTGCAACCAACAAAAAGAGTATCGACGAAGCAATACGTCTGATTAAAAACATTGTGGCCATGCCCGAGGTCGGTGAGGTGTACAAAGGTAAGATACGCTCTATAATGCCTTACGGAGCATTTGTGGAATTCCTGCCAGGCAAGGACGGTCTGCTGCACATATCCGAATTCGACTGGAAACGTCTTGAAACGGTGGAAGAGGCCGGCTGGAAGGAAGGCGATGAAATAGACGTGAAACTGTTGGAGATAGACCCTAAGACCGGTAAGTTTAAGTTGTCACACAAGGTATTACTCCCTAAGCCTGAAGGCTACAATGACAAACCGGAACGTAGAGGTCGTCACGAGAAACGATAGGGATATATTTCGGCCAATACAATATTATTTATGAAGAGGGTGTGCTATGATGCACATCCTCTTTTTAGTATAGCAATATTCTCAGAACTCCACAGTCGGGACAGTCTCTGTTCCTTCCTGGGCCTCGAAATAAGCGTGCCTTTCAAAACCGAACAGTCCGGCCAGGATATTGCGAGGAAAACGGCGTATGGCTGTATTGAACTCGCGTGCACTGTCATTGAAATTCTTTCGGGCTACGTTGATACGGTTTTCAGTACCTTCCAACTGAGCCTGCAGTTCCAAGAAGTTCTGATTGGCTTTCAGGTCGGGGTAGTTCTCGGTGATGGCCAACAATTTGCCCAAGGCTGAAGCCAGTTGTCCCTGTGCTGCTTGGTACTCGGCCAGCTTTTCGGGCGTAAGGTTTTCAGGATCCACTTTGATTTGCGTGGCTTTGCTGCGTGCTTCAATCACTCCTTCCAATGTTTCTTGCTCATGAGATGCATAACCCTTGACGGTATTCACAAGATTAGGGATTAGGTCGGCGCGTCGCTGGTATTGTGTCTCCACGTTGGCCCACTGATTACTTACGGTTTCATCCATAGAGACAAGTCCGTTGTAGCCGCTCACGCCCCATACTACCAGTAAGGCAATGACAACAATGATGATAATAGTTGACTTTTTTTTCATATTTTATTGTTCTTGATTGGTTAATGCTTGTTTTCTACAATTTCAGAAGCGCGTCCCAGCTCCTCCTCCGCCTCCACTGCCACCTCCGAAGCTATCTCCCCCAAAGCCTCTGCCTCTCCCAAATCCTCCTGAGCCCCCGCCAAAAATTACAGGGCCTCCCCAACCTCCGCCATGGCCTTGGTTATTGCTGTTTCCATGACGTTCGCGGCGGATGAGTACGTGTCCGCAGTTCTGGCAGATGTAAGTCACGTCTTCCGTCTTTATTCCGTTGCGGAAAGACACTGTTTGACTACCGGCGCGTTGCAGCTTGTGTTTCTTGCATTTAGGGCAACGGCTCTGATATGATTGTATCAGCACCCCTGCTGCCAGAACAATTCCGAAGAACAAGAAAAGAATGAGCCATCGCTTGCTGTCTGTGCTACCATTGTCTTCATCATCGTTCTCCATCGATCCATCCAGCTGGGCGCAGGTGGCACGGATACCCGCCACCATGCCCTCGCTCCAATGCCCGTCACGCAAGTAGGGAACCATGGTCTGCGTCTGGATGCGCTTGCAGAGAGCATCGGGCAAGACTCCTTCCAGACCATATCCTGTGTAGAACTGGATGCACCGCTGGTCTGTGACAAGCAGTATTACGAGCCCGTTGTCCTTGCCTTTTTTCCCTACTCCCCATGAATTAAGTAACGTGTGGCAGAAGTCGAAACAATCAGCCTCACCAATGCTCGGCACTACAGCCACAACGGTTTCTATACCCGTTTGTTCTTCCAGCCGGCCAAGCATGCGGTCTATGCTGTCTGTGGCAGCCGGAGAGATGATTCCTTCGGGGTCGCAAAGGTAACGGTATTTATTTTGCAAATGCACTTTCGGCAAATTGTCGGGTGTGTAGACAGTATTTTGTGCCTGCAATACAAAGGAGAGACAGAGCAGGAAGATGGCCGATATAATCTGTTTCATGTTATATATGTTGATTTAGGACGGCTAAGATACACTTTTTTAAATGATATCTCGTATGTATTCCCCTACAAAATATCCCACACGGCGTGTATATTCCGCTTTGTTCTCCTTATAGGAGTTGGCATGACCTGCTCCCGGCACCAGCCATAATTCTTTTGGTTGAGGTTTGGCATCGTAGAGTGGATATACCATCCACGTGGGGACAAATGTATCGGCATCACCATGTATGAATAGCATTGGAAGCATACATTTCTTCACCTGTTCCAAGGCTGAAGCTTCACGGAAATCCCAACCATACTTCCATCTACAGAAAACAGAAGATAGATGCAGCAACGGGAAAGCTGGTAATCCAAACCTGTTTTTCAGCTCACAGCGAAACTCGTCCCACACACTCGTGTATCCGCAGTCTTCTACAAAGCATTTCACTGATGATGGTATTGTTTCACCACTGAACATCATGGTCGTAGCTGCTCCCATAGAAATACCATGAACAACCACTTCTATACTGTCACCAAACAACTCTTCCGCACAATCAATCCATTGCATCACATCAAAGCGATCCAACCAACCCATTTGTATGGCTTCACCATCACTTTGTCCATGGGCATGAAGATCAGTCAACAGAATATTATAGCCCAATTGGCGGCTGTACATGTAGCCGATAGGTAACATTCGCACTGCATTGTCCGTATATCCGTGAACAATGACAGCAGTCTTACGTGTAGGGAGTGCGGCACGGACAAATAAAGCGTGCAATCGTTCTCCTTGCCAGTTCTCCAGATAGTAGTTGCGCAATGCACCGGTACTTAACAAACTGTCTATCCAAGTTTCCAGTTCTGGATATTCTTTGTACAAAGTGATATAAGAAGAGGAGACGTCACGGCTGTGCGTCGTCAGCCCTTCCGGTTTTAGCGCATAGTCCAGCATATAGAAAGCTCCTCCACACAAGAGCAGAAAGAGTATCACGGCAACTATGGCTGTATACCTTAATGTCCGTTTAATTCCGCGCACTATCTGTGCCATATCTCCCACGCTGCAAAAGCTTGAAGCAGCAGCATTTCCAAACCGTTCTTCACTGTGGCACCTTGTGCACGCCCTTTCTTCATGAAAAGTGTTTCATCAGGATTGTAAAGAAGGTCGTATAGTAAATGGGTCGGAGTAATAAGTTCATAAGGAATGTCCGGACAGAAGTCTACCTTTGGGTACATGCCCACGGGGGTGCAGTTGACAATAATGGTGTGCTCGGCCATCACTTCAGGTGTCAGCTCATTGTAGGTCAGTATATCGTCGCTCCGTTTTGTACGCGACACATAGGTACTCTTCACGTTCAGGTTCTCCAGAGCGCGATATACAGCTTTGGAGGCACCGCCCGTACCCAGCAGCAGAGCTTTTTTGTGATGAGGTTGCAATAGTGGGGCGATAGATTGGCTGAAACCGATAATGTCAGAATTGTAGCCTACCAGCTTGACTTTTCCTTTTGGCTGGCGGATAATCTTGATGACATTGACTGCGCCGATTTTGGCCGTGTCATTGTCCAGTTCATCCAAGTAGGGGATTACCTGTTCTTTGTAGGGGATGGTGACATTCAAACCGCAGAGGTTGAGATGTTCGTCCACCACTTCCCTAAAGTCCTCTATGTGGGGAATTTCAAAGTTGACATACTCCGCATCGATGTTCTCTGCCTGGAATTTTTCATTGAAATAGGTAATGGAGAACGAATGTTTTAGCGGATATCCGATTAGACCATATTTATCCATAATTATGAAAATGTTAAAGATTTATTCTGTCATGAGTTTGCTGGCCAACAACCTTTATTACCCCGGTTACTTTATTTGGTCGCCATATATAGCGTACACACTCCGAATGTCAGCCTTCGGAAGCATACCTTACTGAAGCCGGCACGGCGGATGGCTTCTTGCATCACCTCGCCCTGTGGGAATGCGCGGATGCTTTCCGGCAGGTAGATGTAAGCTTTGTTGTCATGCGACAGAAGACGTCCAATAAAAGGAATGAACTTAGAGTACAGCCGATATAGTTGCTTCATGGGGAAGCATTCGGGCACGGAAAGTTCCAGGATAACCATGTGTCCGCCCTTGCGGAGTACGCGGCACATTTCGCTCAGCCCCTTGTCCAGGTGCTCGAAGTTGCGAATGCCGAAAGCCACGGTGACTGCATCAAACGAATCATCGGCAAAAGACAACGCTTCACAATCCTCGCGTTGGAAGTGTATATGATTTTTCAATCCGTACCGTTCAACCTTTGTGCGTGCCACTTGCATCATACCCTCCGATATATCTGTGCCCACCAGTAATTGCGGCTGCAACTTGCGGCATGCCAGAATGGCAAAGTCACCCGTGCCCGTAGCCACGTCAAGTATCTGCTGTGGATGGAATACGTGTAACCACTTTAGAGCATGCCGCCGCCACCAGCGATCGATACCCAAAGAAAGGGTATGGTTCAACCGGTCGTAAGCTGGAGCAATGTTGTCAAACATACGTTCCACCTGTTCAGACTTTGTACCGCCCGGGCCATAAGGCCTGACTTGTTCCTGAGGGTATTTCATAGTAACACCTGTTTCTGCATCCAGATTGTCTCGGATATTTGTTTACTTGCCAAGAAAATTCAGAACATTCTGTTCTATGCGGGCGGTAATGTCTTCCGTATCCTGAGAAACGAACTTTTCACCGGTAAGGTGCTCATACAACTCTACATAGCGGTCACGTATGCCGGCCACAATGTCATCCGTCATTTCGGGTACCTGTTCCCCTTCCTTTCCTTGAAAACCATTGTTCATCAGCCATTCACGCACAAACTCCTTAGAAAGTTGACGTTGAGGCTGTCCCGCATCAAAACGCTCTTCGTAACCATCGCTGTAGAAGTAGCGGCTTGAATCTGGTGTATGTATCTCATCCATCAGGTAAATCTTATCTTCGTACTTGCCAAACTCATATTTCGTATCTACCAGTATGAGCCCCCGTTCGGCTGCCATTTGGGAGCCACGCTCGAAGAGCGCCAAGGCATAATTCTCCATTATGGCATACTCCTCTGCAGTGCACAGTCCGCGTCTTAGTATCTCAGCCCGCGATATGTCGGCATCGTGTTCGCCTATCTCCGCTTTGGTTGTAGGTGTGACAATGGGCACAGGGAACTTCTGGTTTTCTTTCATTCCGTCGGGCAGACGTATACCACATATCTTGCGCGCCCCGTTCTTATATGCCCGCCAAGCCGAGCCACATAGATATCCGCGTACAATCATCTCGATAGGAAATCCCTGGCACACTACGCCCACCGTCACCATAGGATCCGGTACAGCAAGCTTCCAGTTAGGACAGATGTCTGCTGTCGCATCGAGAAACTTTGAAGCTATCTGGTTTAGAATCTGTCCCTTGTAGGGAATACCTTTCGGCAGTATTACGTCGAAGGCAGAGATGCGGTCTGTCACCACCATTACAAGTCTCTCACCGTTGATGTTGTACACATCTCTCACTTTCCCGTTGTACACCGACTGCTGTCCGGGAAAGTTGTAATTTGTTTTAGTCAATGCTTTCATATCTTTGATTATTTATCTGTTAGCCTTTGCTGTCGCTACGGATTTTATTTCCCGCTCTTTGTCAAACTTGTCATACGCCTCTACTATGCGAGTTACGAGTCTGTGGCGCACAATATCCTTGTGTGTCAATTCGATGAAAGCTATGCCTTTCACCTCTCTCAGTATATGCATGGCCTGTACAAGCCCCGAAGACTGTGACGCGGGCAAGTCAATCTGCGTAATATCTCCCGTCACTATCATCTTTGTATTCAACCCCATACGTGTCAGAAACATTCTGATTTGGGCTGAAGTGGTATTTTGTGCTTCATCCAATATCACTACGGCATCATTAAGGGTACGCCCGCGCATGAAGGCCAGCGGCGCTATCTGGATGATATTCTGATCCATGTACTCCTGCAGTTTGGCTGCAGGAATCATGTCCTGTAATGCATCATACAACGGTTGCAGATACGGGTCAATCTTCTCCTTCATGTCACCGGGCAGGAACCCAAGTTTCTCGCCTGCCTCTACGGCTGGACGGCTCAATATGATTTTTCTTATTTCCTTGCGTTTAAGAGCCCGTACAGCCAATGCTATGGCAGTATAAGTCTTCCCCGAACCGGCCGGACCTATGGCAAACACCATATCGTGCGTACTGAATGCTTCCACCAGACGCTTCTGGTTGTCGCTGCGCGGTATGACAGGTTTTCCCGTCACACTGAACACGATGACGTTATCGTTACCGTTATTTTCTGCCTGTGGTGCGTTACCTTTTATGATATCTATGATAACCTCTTCCTTCAGAAGGTTGTACTCGGTGCAGTATTTCTCCAGTTTGATGATGTTCTCTTCGAAAGCACACATCTCGGCCTCGTCGCCCAACACTTTTATGACGTTGCCTCTTGCCACTATGCGCAACTTGGGGTACAACGCTTTGATGAGTTGCATGTTGGTATTGTTTACCCCATAAAACGTGACGGGGTCCACGTCCTCCAGCACTATGAGTTTTTCTATCATGTCGTGGTAAAATTAACCGAAATTTGTGCAAAGTTAATGAAAGGTTTGCAGATATGTATTGCAGGAAAGATGTTTTTTGCTATGTGAGGTAAGCAATAGGGTGTAATGGTGGTCAAGTGACAGGATGCGAAGTCTTAAACTAAAAGATGAGGGACACGCCCGCACATGGCAGGCGCACCCCTCATTTCTGTCACCATGACTATCACTCTGCCTGGTAGTCGTCGGTACTCAACTCATACGTTACGCTGTTCAAATTGTTCATGTTTAGATAGATGCGGTAGTTTCCGGACGTGATGGAAATATTGTCACCGCCCTCACTCAATACACCGTCGGCACCGCCATAATTGAAGTCCCAGGCTGCATCGGCACGGAACTTGAATGCAGTGTCAGAAGTTACCGATACATCAGCATAGAAGCGTTGCGTGTCGGCATCGAAGTCCATCATCACATCGTTATCCCAATCGTCATTCAGACCTATAATACCCATCTGGTCGAAGCTCTTGTTCATGGTCAGCACCAACGTCTCAGTACTAAAGCTGAAGTGGTAGAACCTGTGGCTGTAGCAGGAGATATTGCCCGAACCGCCGTCGTTGATCAGCGTGACGCTGGCAGCCTCGTTTTCGGGGGCGGTGGCATTGCCATCGACACCGTAGTTGCCGTTGTTCCAACTTTGGTCACCAGTCAGTTTGAAACCACCTCCCGTTGTTGTGCCGAAATCTATGAGGCCTTCGTAATTGATTTCATCCTCGCTGAAGCTGAAGAGCGACTGTGCAGTGTCCCAGCTCCATC
>CAZYVE010000062.1:0-9730 GCA_964651035.1 uncultured Bacteroides sp. | reverse complement strand
TTATCAATAAATATAGAAGGCATAGATGCTATACACAATCTGCTGGTATGCATGGATGAGATGCACAAGAGATAAACACTCTGCGTAAACACTTGAGATTTTACAAAAAGACCATGAGCTGTGAGGACTAAGCATTAATTTCTGCCGGCTGAAGTGTTTTCCACAAAAGATAACCTTTGCTTGGAACTTTCAGAAAGGATATCCTACCGCAAAGTGAAAAGCAGAGTCACGGCTGAAGTTGGGGTATATGATAGGATAACGTAATTTACCGCTCTCATAAACAGGATTTATGGCTTTCATACCCATATCGAAACGTAGTACAAAAAAATCCAAGTCAAGACGCAATCCCAGACCATAAGCCACTGCTATTTGCTTGTAGAATTTATCAAACTCGAATTTCCCGCCCGGTTGCTCTTCATAATCGCGCAATGTCCAAATATTTCCAGCATCGATAAACGCTGCACCACAGAATTTCCAGAACAATTTTGTTCGGTACTCAATGCTTGTATCAAGCTTTATGTCTCCCGATTGATTTAAAAAATTATTGTCTCCGGGGAAAGAGCCCGGCCCCAAGTCACGTACCGACCATCCTCGTACACTATTTGCACCTCCGGAGAAATAACGTTTCTCAAATGGTATTACCGATGCGTTCCCATAGGGTATGGCTATTCCGCCGCCAATATGGAATGCCAGAGAGTTGCGGTTATCTATAACTATGTTTTTGGCATAGTCAAAGTCCATCTTTATGTATTGAGCGAATGGTATATTCAGTAATGTATATTCTCCAGATTCATTCTTTTTCATGTGGGTGGCTTTTGCCAAAGCATACAATAAATTGCCGGCCGACTCAAAATTAAAACGTACTGTGTAAGAGTTTTTCATAAATGTATTGTTGCTCAGAGAACCACCTGCACTGTTATAAGTATAACTATATCCGGTACGCACAATCAGACGGTCTTCGTAATTGTATTTAAGTATATAATTTTGTTCTTGCTCCAGATATAATTCCTCAAACTCTTCATCTATCCAGGGCATATACAAATAGTTTATATCAAGTAAATCAATACGATGTCGCGAACGTGCATGCTGCATGCCCCATTTATAACTCCAGCCTGCGGACGATACAATGCGGGTAAACTCCGGACGCATCTGATAATTATATTGCAAACCGAACTCCGTACTTGCTGAAATCTTACGTGCAAAATTATTGGAAATGAACGGGAATAAAAACCTTGGATAGTTAAGTGTTGCTTCTGCTCCAAACTCCATGTAGTTCTGGTTATGTGCAGAACTTTGCAGTCCGGATACGGCCTCGTATGCACCCCTTAACTTGAGCGTAAATGTTTCTGCTCCTTTGAACAGGTTTCTGTTCTGGAATGAAACAGAAGCACCGGCTCCAAGGTCTCCGGCGGAACTGGTTCCCTCTAACTCGAAAGAAACGGCTTGTTGTTTGTTTTTTGTAAGCATAACATAGGTATCGAGTTGGGGGGTATCGCTTTGTTGTACTTCAAGGAAACGGATATTAGTATATTTTAGTGCCGGCAGACGTCCGAAATGGGAATAAGTGTTCTGCACGCCCTGTTCGTCATAAAGTTTTCCTGGAATAATATAAGAATTGTCCAACAATATCTTCGGGCGCAGGTATAGCTTATCTTTATAATATATTGGAAACCCCATGTAGTTGAGAGAATCGTTTATGTCCACTCCATACGAATCGGAAGATAGCATCATATCATACTCCGTGATGAAGCCTACCTTATTGATGGTGTATTGTGGGTGTATCTCAGGAGAGGCATCCTTAGCAGCCTTATATAATGAGAGATGCAAAGTCAAATCCACCAGATATGTATTCAGTACCGTGTCAGCAGTATAAGTGATATAATCTTTATTGAATTTATAATAACCATTACGCTGTAAATTGTTGGTAATGCGCTGACGCTCTTTATCAAGTATATTGACATCAAGATACATGCCTTCTGACAAGTAGGTTGAAGCCGAATCTGCCTGCATATATTCCCAGATCTTTTCATCTTCTACGTTATAGTGCAGAGAACGTACTTTATATGGCCGCCCAGTAGTTACTTGGTATGTCAGTTTCAGTTTCTTTTTCTTAATCTTACTTACAGGTCTGACCATGGCTCCGAGGTATCCTAAGTTTCGTACAGCTTTGGTTATTTCTTCTGAAGTACGTTCCGCATCTTCTTTACTATATATGACAGGAGCATCTCCCAATTTACGAAGAGTACGGTTTATCCATTTAGTACTGTCGCGACCCGACCAGTTATAGACGTACAGCTGGGTCTTTATCAGGCTAAACCATTTAGTATTGGGTTTCTGGCGTAAATATATGGACAATTGCGAAGGCTTGACATCTTTGTTGTCCGTCTGAATCCTTACTTCATCAAGCAAATAAGAACCTTGTGGCACATGCTTGGTGGAAGAGCACGATGCAATCAAGCATCCTGCAATGATAAAAATAATACAGCGGATAATCTTTTCGATACAGAAGTTACGCATAATCAGCTACAAATATACTTTATATTTTTTGCTTGATGAAATTTCGGTTATCCGTTTGTCGTGAATTTGAAAGGTTTAAAATAATAGTGTACATTTGCAACATAATTTCTGAAGACCGGATTTTCATACACGCATATAATGGCTATAAGCAAGAACCGTATTAAATACATTCATTCTCTCAGATTGAAAAAGAATAGGAAAGAAAAAAAAGTTTTTCTTGCCGAAGGCCCGAAGCTCGTAATGGAGTTGTTGTCAGAACATTTGGAGTGTCACTTTGTTGCAGCTACCCATGAATGGTTGTCACACAATAGAAACCTCCCCGCAGGTGAAGTAGCAGAAGTATCAGACACGGAATTATCAAAGATAAGCCTATTGGAAACTCCACAACAGGTGTTGGCTATATTCAGAATCCCCGATTATGGATGGGATATGACATCCTTACGTTCCGGATTATGTCTGGCATTGGATGGAGTACAGGATCCTGGTAATCTCGGAACTATAATCCGCCTTGCAGATTGGTTTGGCATCAAACATATATTCTGTTCTCCGGATACGGCTGATGCCTATAATCCGAAAACCATTCAAGCAACCATGGGCAGCATAGCCAGGGTAAAGGTGCATTATAGTTGTTTGACGGATTTGATTCGCTCGCTAAAAGAAATTCCTGTGTATGGCACCTTTCTTGAAGGAGAGAATATATATTCATCCCAACTTTCTGAAAACGGACTTATAGTAATGGGGAATGAAGGAAACGGCATCACGCCGGATGTCGGGAAGCTCATAACCCGCAGGCTGCATATACCAAGTTATCCTATGGAGCAGAAGACTTCTGAGTCACTTAATGTGGCCGTCGCTACTTCAATCGTTTGCGCCGAATTTCGGAGACGTGTCTTAAGGTGAGAATATTGAATGGATAGTACCAATAAGGAACAAGTACAATACCATCCATTCCTTCAGCCCGCTCCTCCTCCAGAACGATGATACCTGGAAGCCACTCAGTATGTTCCATTTCTTCTCCATTTAAAGGAAAAGTCTTAACCACACATCCATCACTTGTTTCTATAACATGGAGACTCAAAAAACCTTTACGCGGATGGAGTACATAATTTGAGGCATACCAATGTTTCATGATTTCTCGTCTATATTATCCGGAAGTCTTTCAACTTTTTCCAAATTCCGTTCGGATGGTGTGGGTGGGGTTGTGATTTTCTTTATAGATTTTGGCTCGCTGCTATCAGTTTTCTCTTCAGGTGTATCAGATGTACTGTCCTGAATGCTGTCTTTAATAGCAACATGAAGTGTATCTTTTGCATGATAGCGCTTTAATGATATGCAATCCAGCAAGATTGACTGAGAGGGCAAGTTAGCAGGGCAATATACAAATCCACGTACGGTGCGTATTCTTCCTAAAGTATCGGCACTCAAGCGCAATGTGTCCATACCGTTCCTCCTCACTAAACGTAAAGTATCTATGATACTATCATTTTCATATACCATTTGCATTGCCATAACAGGCAAATAAGACGTATCTGCAGGAAGTTCCTTGAATGTGAAACGTATACTCCACGCCAATGTATCCCTGTCATAAAAATTACTGTCCGAAGGTAATGTGAATGTCAATTTATTTTCTCCTGCTATGCCATACAGACAATACATATTGCGCCACATCCAGACATCAACACTATCGCCGGATAGGGAGTACATCGGTCTGTCATCACGGAGAGATATAAGACGCTCCAACTTATCTTTTTCATTTCTAAGACGGATATTTACCTTTTCGTAAATACCATGCAGTATATCCGGATTGCGGGAGAACCATACCATAGAACTGTCAAATTCAGCTTTAGTAATGCCGTGCTTCTTGTAAACTGATTCAATATACAGCACCCGTTTATAGCTTTCTGAGGAAGACAGTTCGTCGCCCATTACCTTGGCTATATGATAATCGTATAAGACGGCTTCCATCTTATCATCAGACAAGATAGTGCCTGGTCTTCTCACTTGGCATGATGTTAAGAATATTATTCCCGACATTATGCCAAGCCAGCAAAATATTGTTTTATGTTTCAGCATTATTTTGCCTGTCGGTAATAATAAGATGATAAGCCTCGCTGAAAGACTTTGTATAGAATAGCAATAATGCAATGGTCCCACAACTTATGGCAGCATCGGCAAAGTTGAATATTGGGCTGAAGAATATGAAATGTTCGCCTCCGACTACAGGCATCCACAAGGGCCAGTCCGTTTCGATTATAGGGAAGTAAAACATATCGACAACCTTACCATATAATAATGGTGCATACCCTCCCCCATCCGGCAGAAAAGTGGCCACTTGCGAAAGAGTACTTTCACTAAACAAAACTCCATAAAAAACACTGTCGACTATATTGCCTAATGCACCTGTCAGGATTAAAGAGACACAAACGATAAACCCTTTTTTCATGTCAAACTTTACAATCTTATACAGCGCCCACCCGATAACAGATACTGCCACCAAGCGAAATAAAGTGAGAAAAAGCTTCCCCACTATCTCCAGGCCAAAAGCCATGCCAATATTCTCCGTAAAATATATGTAAAACCAATCGGTTATCCTTATACTGTCATGCCAATACATATTAGTTTTGACCCAGACCTTGATAGCCTGGTCTATTACTAATACCACGATAATAACAAGCAATGCGATCCTGCCTTTGGTCAGTATTTTGCCCATACTTTAAGTTTTATATTCGACAAATTGCAGAGTATGATTTGCCTGAAAACCTTTTGCACCATGGCACAACATTCCTATTTGTGCCCTACAAAATATGCCGATAATCTAATCTGTTGGCTTATGGCTATTCTTTTGTTTAGTTTAGAAAAAAGCAGGAATTACTTTTTCTTGTTGTTTTTGGCTTCTATGCTTAAAGTGGCATGTGGAACAACGCGAAGGCGTTCTGCCGGTATGAGTTTTCCCGTCTCACGACAGATACCGTATGTCTTGTTCTCAATACGCACAAGTGCTGCTTTTAAGCTCTGTATAAATTTTAGCTGACGCTGTGCCAAGCGGGTGTTCTCTTCTTTCGATAATGTGTTGGCCCCCTCTTCAAGAACCTTATATGTTGGCGATGTGTCATCCGTATCATTTCCATCTGAACCTGTAAGGCTTGATTTAAGCATATCATAATCGCGTTGAGCCAGCTCCAGCTTTTCGAGTATTATGGCACGGAATTCTTCCAGTTCAGCATCTGAATATCTTGTTTTTTCTGCCATGGCTTTATTCATTAATAGTTGTTAATATGTTTTTCTGTATATATTTATTCTTGTTTCGTTACATTTATCAGGAGGTTAAAATCGTCGAATGATAATTCCATCCCCTCCTCTACTTTATCAGCCAATGTAAGATTAGCGGCAAGAACTTGGTTGCAAATATAATCTTTATATTCTTTTATGGCATCATCAGTATGTGTATTTTTAGATAGTATTATGTCTATTTTATCTGTTATTTCGAAACCATATGATTTACGTATATTCTGAATTCGGTTGACCAATTCGCGAGCTATGCCCTCACGACGCAATTCATCATTGATTTTTATTTCGAGGGCAACGGTAAGCCGCCCGTCATTGGTAACCAGCCACCCGGGAATATCCTCGCTGTAAATTTCAACATCTGCCGTTTCTATCTGTACAGAATACCCGTCGGGAAGCGTGAAAGTATAATTGCCCTGGCATTCAAGTGCCGTTATATCCTCTTGCGACATCCCGCTGATATGGGCTGCCACAAGTTTCATCTGTTTACCGAATTTGGGGCCTAATTTTTTGAAGTCACATTTAACACGCTTTACCAGGAACTTGGCAGTATTGTCCACAAAATTAATTTCCTTAACGTTGACTTCGTTCATTATAAGTGATTTGACAGATTCTATTTGAGCACTCTGTTCTCTGTCAGCTACAGGTATCATAATACATTGCAGTGGCTGGCGAACCTTAATATTAACTTTACGACGTAAGGCAAGTACCATTGACGTAATATCTTGGGCTATTTTCATGCGGGCTTCCAACTCCGGCTCTATCATTGAAGAATCATACCGTGGGAAATCAGCGAGGTGGACAGACTCCACATGGTCATGTCCGGTCGCTTCCTTCAAATCTATATAAAGTTTATCAGAGTAGAATGGTGATATTGGAGCCATCAAGCGTGCTACAGTTTCCAAACAAGTATAGAGAGTTTGGTATGCAGAAAGCTTGTCCTGTGTCATGCCTCCTCCCCAGAAACGCTTTCTGTTGAGACGGACGTACCAGTTGGAAAGATTGTCATTGACAAAGTCGGAAATATAGCGTCCTGCCTTGGTCGGTTCGTACTCATTATAGCAGGTGTCCACATTTTTAATAAGTGTATTGAGTACGGACAGTATCCATCTGTCTATTTCCGGACGTTCTGACAGCGGGATGTCAGGTTCGTTATATCGGAATCCATCTACATTCGCGTACAGAGCCAAGAATGAGTAAGTATTATAAAGGGTTCCGAAGAATTTACGGCGTACACCTTCTATCCCGTCCATATCAAACTTTAAGTTATCCCAGGGAGAAGCATTGGTTATCAGATACCAGCGCAAGGGATCTGAGCCATATTTCTCAATGACAGCAAAAGGATCGACGGCATTGCCCAAACGCTTTGACATTTTGTTTCCGTTTTTGTCCAGCACCAATCCGTTTGAAACCACTGTTTTGAAAGAAACAGAGTCGAAAACCATGGTTGCTATGGCATGTAGCGTAAAAAACCATCCACGTGTTTGATCTACTCCTTCCGCTATGAAATCTGCCGGATATACTTTATGGGTGTCAAACAAATCTTTATTTTCAAACGGATAGTGTATCTGGGCGTATGGCATTGAACCCGAATCAAACCAGACATCTATCAGATCCGATTCGCGTTTCATAGGTTTACCTTCCGAAGATGCAAGGATAATGTTATCCATGTATGGCCGGTGAAGGTCTATTTTTTCATAGTTTTCTTTGGTATAAATTCCAGGAACAAATCCTTGCGCCTTATATGGGTTTTCAGACATTAATCCGACTTTTACGGAATTTTCTATTTCCTCATATAACTCTTCCATTGAACCAATGCACCTTTCTTCGGAGCCATCCTCAGTACGCCATATTGGTAACGGAGTGCCCCAATAACGGGAGCGGCTCAGATTCCAGTCATTTAAGTTTTCAAGCCATTTGCCAAAACGTCCCGTCCCAGTGGATTCCGGTTTCCAATTAATGGTCTTGTTCAGTTCTATCATACGAGACTTGCAGGCAGTACTGCGTATGAACCAACTATCCAATGGATAATATAGTACCGGCTTATCCGTGCGCCAACAATGAGGATAGTTGTGTACATGTTTCTCTATTTTGAAAGCTTGTCCTCCGGCCTTCAGCATCATGCATAGGTCAAGATCTAACGAATCGGCAGCTTGTGCTGCTTCTTCATTATATTTCCCGTTTATGGTGAATCGTGGGTCATATGCATTTTTTACCCATCTCCCCTGATATTCCGGGTATTTATCCAAATCGACACATTTGTGTATGAAGTTTTCATCCAACTCATCAGTCAGATAGAATTTTCCGGTGAGATCCACCATGGGGCGTGGCTCGCCTTTCTTGTTTATCATCAAGATGGAAGGTATCCCGGATGTCCTGGCCACTTGCGCATCATCTGCTCCGAAAGTCGGAGCTATATGTACAATGCCTGTTCCGTCATCTGTTGTTACAAAATCACCTTGTATGACACGGAATGCTTTCTCCTCCGCTATATGCCATTTGCCATCCACATCAAGCTCAACAGGCTTCACCCAAGGGATAAGTTGCTCATATTCCATCCCTATAAGTTCAGCACCTTTGTACTCTTTTACTACCTGGAATGGGATAAGCTTATCTCCCGGCTTATAATTTTCAAGAGGAATGCCTTCCGCTTTTTTATTGAAATGCGCATAAAGAAGAGCCTTGGCAAGTATTACCGTGATTTTCTCACCAGAATATGAATTGTATGAGCGCACTGCTATATAGTCGATTTTCGACCCTACGCAGAGTGCTGTATTTGACGGCAATGTCCACGGGGTCGTAGTCCATGCCATAAAATATGGTGTTCCCCATCCGTTCATTTCCGGAAGTGGTGATTTCATGCGGAATAGGCCGATGACAGTCAAATCCTTTACGTCACGGTAGCAGCCAGGCTGATTCAACTCATGCGAACTTAGTCCTGTGCCTGCGGCAGGTGAATAAGGCTGTATGGTATAACCCTTGTATAGTAACCCCTTGGCATAAATTTGTTTTAATAACCACCAAAGAGATTCGATATACCGGTTGTCATAGGTTATATAGGGATTCTTCATGTCTACCCAATACCCCATCATGTGCGTCAGCTCTTCCCATTCGTGGGTATATTTCATTACTTCACGACGGCACTCAGCATTATAGTCCATCACGGATATTTTCTTGCCGATGTCTTCCTTAGTGATTCCGAGAGACTTTTCTACTCCCAATTCAACGGGGAGCCCGTGGGTATCCCATCCAGCTTTCCGTTCCACATGGAATCCTTTCATAGTCTTGTACCGACAAAATATATCCTTGATGGTGCGCGCCATGACGTGATGTATTCCCGGCATCCCATTAGCAGAAGGAGGCCCTTCGTAAAATACAAACGACGGGCATCCTTCACGTTCGGTCATACTTTTGGCGAAAACCTGTTTATTATCCCATTCACTGAGAATCTCTTTATTTACCTCTGAGAGGTCCAATTCGGCATATTCTTTGAAATTTTTAGCCATATTTGCAGTTGCTTGTTTACTGTTAGCTTTTTATATAATTATCCTAAATAATTATAGATATCGGATTCATTATGATATTTGGGTTGCAAAAGTATAAAATATAATTGGAGATGCAGAACAAATTTCATATTTTTAGAAGGCATGAATTTAAAACTCCAAAACTCCAATTCCGGCAGAGAACATAATGGTAATCGTTTAAATGTTTCGGAACTATCCATTTAGTCTTGAGATATCATTATTGTACTTTTTATGAGCAATGAAGCTTGCTTGATTTGAGAGAGACAAGACCAAAATGGATAGTTCCAAAATGTTATAATCATCGCATAAATTTCTTTTATCGCTATGTTCCTAATTTTCAGTAAAAAATTATCTGTTTATATCGGACTCACGTTTAATAAATTGGGTTAATACTAATTTTATAA
>CAZYVE010000061.1:0-10275 GCA_964651035.1 uncultured Bacteroides sp. | reverse complement strand
CATGTAGAGTTGTAAAATAGTAAATCAGAAGTACCACAAGAAGTCATAAACAATGTTACTACAGCAAGTATGCAGCATGCAAAATGGAAGTTACTTTCATTTTGCATGGCCTTTATCCGGATTTCTTGCCCAGCACGTAGATTTCGAGGTCATCAATCTCCTGCGGTGTCAGCACTGAGTAGCGTCCTTGTGACTGCACGATGATGCGGCAAGCCATCTCAAAAAACATTGCACGCTCGAACACTTCGTCAAAGCTTGCTCCACATACCACCTGCCCGTGGTTGGTCAGCAGCACGGAGTTGTGACTTTTCATGGCTTCCACAACGGCATGCGCCAACTCCGGAGAGCCCGGACGATAATAAGGTATGATAGGAATCTCACGTCCCACGTGGCAGGGCACTTCAGCCGTCACGTTGAAATCAGAGGGTTTCTGCTCCATGCAGGCTACGGCAGTGGCATATTCCGACTGAAAGTGCAACACCACATTCACGTCGGGACGTGCCCGCATAATGCCTAGATGGAAGCCGCTTTCCATTGAGGGCTTAACGCCGTTCTTCACCGTACCGGTAGCCACGTCACAAACGGCCACTTTCGCTGCCGTAAGAGTGGGTACCCACGAGCCTGTGCCCGATACAATCGCTTCATCGCCTATGCGCCATGACAGGTTGCCACTACTGCACACTGTCAACTTGGCTTCCCCCACACGGTGGGCTTGTGCCAAGAATTCATTTATATGTTCGTTGGTAATCATAATACTTTCTTATAAAGTTTTAGAATTGTTTCTTTATCCACTTCCCTCGGGTTGCCCGGCGTGCAGACGTCGGCACTGGCAGCCTCGGCCAGGCGTTCTAAGTCTTCAGCCTTGATACCCAGTTCGCTGAGGTGTTGTGGTATGCCTATGCGCAGCGACAACTCCCTTACTGCCTTTACTGCGGCACAAGCAGCTTGTTCTTGGGTCATGGTATCTTCATATACACCCATAGCTTTGGCTATTTGCACATACTTGGGGAGTGCAGCCGGAGCATTGAACTCCATAATCGTAGGTAGCAGCAGCGCATTGGCTACACCATGCGGTATATCGAAGATAGCACCCAATGGATGAGCCATGCCGTGTACCACGCCCAACCCCACGTTGGAGAATGCCATGCCGGCAATGTATTGTGCCACGGCCATGCCGTTGCGTGCTTCCGTATCGCTCGGATTGTTGACGGCAGTCTCCAGATAGCGTGCTATCATTTCGATGGCTTTTATCTCGAACATATCACTCATTTCCCACGCGCCCTTGGTGATGAGCCCTTCGATGGCATGCGTCAAAGCATCCATACCTGTAGCTGCGGTAAGCCCTTTGGGCAGACTGTACATCAGTTCGGCATCCACTATGGCAATGGCAGGTATGTCATTGGGGTCGACACAAACCATCTTCTTTTGGTTATGCTCGTCGGTGATGACGTAATTGATGGTTACTTCGGCAGCAGTACCGGCGGTGGTGGGAATCGCTATGACAGGCACAGACTTACGCTTGGTGTTGGCTGTTCCCTCCAGCGAAACCACGTCGCCGAACTCCGGGTTGTTGGTGATGATTCCCACAGCCTTTGCCGTGTCGATGGATGAACCGCCTCCTATAGCCAGAATGAAGTCTGCCCCCGAACGTGCAAAGGCTTCCACCCCGGCCTTGACGTTACTCACCGTAGGATTGGGCTTTATCTCGCTGAATACTTCATAAGGGATGTCCGCCTGGCGCAGCACATCCAGCACCATGTCGGCTACCCCGTGTTTGATAAGGTCTTTGTCTGTGGCTACGAAAGCCTTGTGCAGGCCAAGCCTTTTTACTTCCTTGGGGAGTACGCTGCGCGCTCCCGGACCGAAGTATGACACTTCGTTCAACACAAATCTGTTTATCATATTCTGTTCCTGAATTTATTAAGAATATTAAAAGAAGGGGAGCAGAGAACTGTGTCCCTCTCCCGCTATTTATATGTAAGTATACTATAATTTATTTATATATAGGGCCGTAGTTGGCGCAGGCACGATAATCAGCGCCCTCTTTGTCCATGCCGAAAGCATTCCATGCTGCCGGTCGGAATATCTTGTCTTCGTCTACATTGTGCATGCACACGGGTATCCGCAGCATAGAAGCCAGCGTTATGAGGTCTTCGCCAATGTGTCCATAGCTGATAGCTCCGTGGTTGGCTCCCCAGTTGTTCATCACCGAGTAAACGTCGCGGAAAGCCGGTTTGTCGCATAAGCGCGGCACAAACCATGTTGTCGGCCACGTCGGGTCGGTACGCATATTCAGCGTATGGTGTACTTCCGGATCGATGTCTACCGTCCATCCTTCGGCCAGCTGCAGCACCGGCCCGAGCCCTTTTACAAGGTTGAGGCGCATCATGGTGACGGGCATTCCACCTTTGCTGATGAAGTTTGACGAGAATCCCCCACCGCGGAAGTAGTCACGGTCTGCCGGATACCATGTAGTTGCCTTGAGGCATGCATCCACATCCTCCTGCGTCATGTTCCAATGCTCTTTCATCACGGGGTTGCCGTTGGCATCAGAGGTCTGCCCAGTTCCGTCGAGCGTGGTAGCTCCGGAGTTGATGAGGTGTATAATGCCGCCTGCCGCACGTCCTGTCAGCTCCTTGCCGGTAACACGTTTCACGGCTTCGGGGCTCCAGTATGTGCGCACGTCGGAGAAGAGCTGTGCGCGGTTGGTGAGCAGGTGTCCGAAGAGCATTGCCACGCCGTTGCAGGCATCGTTTTCGGTAGCCACTACGTAGGGTTCGCGAATACCGTTCCAGTCGAACGAGGTGTTAAGCATCGATTCGGGGAAGTCGCCGTTGGGGTAGAAGTCTGTCCACTGGCGTTGTCCCTGGAATCCTGCCACGATGGCATTGTGTCCCAGTGCCTCTTCCTTGAAGCCCATCTCACGCAGCTTGGGGTTGCCAGTCATAAGGTCGCGCATGATAATCATCATCTTCACAGTGAAGTCCCAGTCGGCATCCTTTTGTTCACGCGTCTTGCGTTTTTCGGGACGATTCTTGAAGTCATCGCCTTCATTGGGCTTACAGTACTTCTCAGCCCATGCCATAGCCTTGGCAAACTCTTCCTTGTCGTATATGCCTTCGGTCATACGGCGTATTATCTCCGTCAGGTCGACCGACTCACAGCGTATGCCCAGGTATTCCTGGAAGAAATCGGGATTGACTATTGAGCCCGCTATTCCCATCGCCACGCTACCCATCGACAGGTAAGACTTGCCGCGCATGGTTGCCACGGCCTGTGCCGCGCGGGCAAAGCGCAGTATCTTCTCAGCTACGTCAGCCGGCACGGTGTTGTCGTCGAGGTCTTGCACATCATGGCCGTAGATGCCGAATGCGGGTAACCCTTTCTGCGCATGAGCGGCCAGCACCGCAGCCAGGTAAACAGCTCCCGGACGTTCGGTGCCGTTGAATCCCCATACGGCCTTAGGCCAATAGGGGTTCATATCCATTGTCTCTGAGCCATAGCACCAGCAAGAGGTGACAGTAATGGTGGCTCCCACACCTTCACGCTCGAATTTTTCGGCGCAGGCTGCACTCTCGGCCACACGCCCTATGGTGCCGTCTGCAATGACACATTCAACGGGACTGCCGTCACCGTTTTTCAGGTTGGAGGTAATCAACTGCGCTACGGCTTTAGCCAGGTTCATCGTCTTTTCTTCAAGACTTTCGCGCACTCCGCCTTGACGACCATCTATGGTCGGGCGGATTCCAATTTTAGGATATTTCTTCATGGTTGAAAATACAGATAAAAAATCATTCATTGTCATTTGTATGCATCAAAAGAAGCCCTTTTATTTGGCTTTTGCAAGTGTATGAACACTATTTATAACAGCTTAACGTTATTTGCAGTGAGTAGTTAGAGCCCGTACTACAGCTTCGTTTTCTTGTCATCAGCCTATTCATATTCAATAGAAGCTGTCACAACGGTTGGCCGGTTTTGGGCTAACTACTTTAAAATTCCACATCCAGTCTTTGGTGTCTTACATTATTTACCTACTTTTGTTATCCGATAACCTAATATACAGTACATGAAACATTTCGTACATAAAGACTTCATGCTGACGAATGAGGCAGCCCGAGAGTTATATCATGAAAGCGCAGCCGATTTGCCTATCATTGATTATCATTGCCATTTAGATCCGAAGCAGATAGCCGAGAATCACCAGTTCCTGAATTTGACGGAGGTGTGGCTCGGTGGCGACCACTACAAGTGGCGAGCCATGCGGGGCAATGGGATTCCGGAAGAGTACATCACCGGTAATCGCTCCGACTATGAGAAGTTTGAGAAGTGGGCGGAGACGGTACCCTATACAATGCGTAATCCGCTCTATCATTGGACACATCTTGAGTTGAGCCGTATCTTCGGTATCGATAAAATACTGAAGCCTTCTACGGCACGCGAAATCTATGAAGCGTGTACGGCAAAGCTGCAAACGGAAGAGTACCGTGCTGTCCGTATCATGGAACGTTGCCATGTAGAGGTGGTTTGTACGACCGATGACCCTGCCGATTCGCTCTGCTATCATCAGCAGATACATCAACAGGGCTTGAAGACAAAGGTCTATCCGGCATGGCGGCCGGACAAGGTGATGGCGGTAGAGGAGCCGCAGGCGTTCAGGAGTTATGTGGAACGGTTGGGCAGGGTAGCAGATAAGGAGATACGCACCTATGACGACTTGCTGGAGGCATTGCGCCGGCGGCATGACTTCTTCGCGTCATTGGGGTGCAGAGTGTCCGACCATGGCATGGATAACTTCTATGCGGAGGATTACACGGAGGCAGAGATACGCCGGATATACAGCAAAGTGATGGACGGACGGCAGCTTGACGATGAAGAAATCCGGAAATTCAAGAGTGCGATGCTGTTCGAGCTTGCTGTGATGGACTGGGAAAAGGGCTGGGTACAGCAGTACCATATCAGTGTAATACGCAACAACTGCACGCGGATGTATGAGGCAATCGGGGCGGATACGGGCTTCGATGCCATCCTGGAGGTGAACTGCTCTGCCGTAGGGCATAAGTTCCTGAACCGTTTGGATGCAGTCGGGAAGCTCGCCAAGACAATCCTGTACAGCCTCAACCCGAAGGATAACGAGGTACTTGCTACGATGGCCTACACCTTCAACGAGGCACCTGCGGCCGGAAAGGTACAGCTGGGTGCGGCATGGTGGTTCTTAGACCAGGAAGACGGGATGAGGAAGCAGCTCAATGCCTTGTCTGCCATGGGATTGCTTAGCCGGTTTGTAGGGATGCTGACCGACTCGCGCAGCTTCCTTTCTTATCCGCGCCACGAGTATTTCCGGCGCATCCTATGCAACCTGATAGGCGAAGACATCGAGGCTGGCAAGCTCCCACGCAGCGAGATGGACTTCATCAAGCAAATGGTGGGGGCGATTTGCTATCACAACGCGAAACAGTATTTTGGTTTTTAACAATACGATAATCCTATGCAAAAGAATAAGATTGTGACCTTCGGGGAGATTATGTTGCGCCTGGCCGCGCCCGGACATTTGCGGTTAGGTCAGGCACACGAGTTGACGGCTACGTTTGGCGGAGGAGAAGCCAACGTTGCCGTGTCATTGGCGAACTACGGGATGGACACCGAGTTCGTAACGCGTCTGCCGCAGAACGACATAGCGAGGGCATGCGTGCAAGACCTGCGCGGACGGGGAGTCGGGACGAGGCATATCCTGTTCGGAGGAGAACGGATGGGTATTTACTTCCTTGAGACGGGGGCTGTGGCGCGTGCCAGCAAGGTGATTTACGACCGTGCTCACTCGGCCATTGCCGACATCCGACCGGGCATGGTGGACTGGGAGCACGTGTTCGAGGGGGCGACGTGGTTCCATTGGACAGGCATCACACCGGCTATCAGTCGGGGGGCTGCCGATGCGTGCATGGAGGCGATACAGGTGGCCAACCGGCTGGGCATTACCGTGTCATGTGACCTCAACTACCGCAAGAACCTCTGGAAGTACGGGCAGTCGGCCTCCGAGGTGATGCCTCCTCTTGTGGAGGGTTGCGACCTGATATTGGGCAACGAGGAGGATGCAGACAAGGTGTTTGGTATCCGCGCGGAGGGGTTCGACCCGACGGCCACGCAGGGCAGGGTAGATACCGCGAAGTTCGAGAGCGTATGCCACCAGCTTATGCAGCGCTTCCCACGTGCCAAGCGGGTAGCCGTCACCCTGCGCGGGGCGGTCAGTGCCGACCATAACACATGGGGCGGCGTGCTCTACGACGGCGAGACCCTCTACCGGTCGGTGCGCTACGACATCACCCACATCGTCGACCGCGTGGGAGGAGGCGATGCCTTCATGGGCGGACTCATCTATGGGCTGCTGACCTACCCCAGCGACCAGCAGGCGTTAGACTTTGCGGCGGCGGCGTCCTGCCTGAAGCATACCATCTACGGAGACTATAACCAAGTGTCTGTACAAGAGGTAGAAACACTGATGAAAGGAGATGCCTCCGGGCGGGTGTCACGCTGAACGGATACCTGTTCTGATGACCCACTCGTGGGTCGTCCTAACGGGGCACTCGTGGGTCACCTGTGCACCCCACTCGTGGGTCGCTTCAGTGGGTCACTCGTGGGTTACTTTAAAGGGTCACAGTGACTCCCGAAAAGCTCCCCTCGCGGGTGTTTGCAGGCATGCTTGTAAGGGAAAACGTATCACTTCAAAAACCCAAGAAATATGCAGACAGAAAGATGTAAAGTAGGAATCATCGGTGCAGGTTCCATCGCCCGCAAGATGGCAGTTACCTTGCGTGACATGCAGGAGGCGGAACTCTATGCCATAGCTGCGCGCGACCTGCACCGTGCGGAACAGTTCGCTGCCACCTATCAGGCAACGAAGGCTTACGGCACGTATGAGGAACTGGCGGACGACCCGGAAGTCGATTTGGTCTATATCGCTACGCCCCATTCGCACCACTACGAGCAGGCACGCATGTGCATCCTGAAAGGCAAGCCGGTCTTGTGCGAGAAAGCGTTCACCGCCAACGCACGGCAGGCAGAGGCGCTTATCCGGCTTGCAGAGGAGAAACGGGTGTTCCTGACCGAAGCCATCTGGACACGCTATATGCCCTTCTCACGAACCATCAGGGAGCTGGTGGAGAGTGGCATCATAGGTGAGGCGAGAATCCTGCAAGCCAACTTAGGGTATGCCATCGAGCAGGTGGAACGGGTGGCACGCCCGGAGTTGTGCGGCGGTGCACTCTATGACCTGGGCGTTTATCCGCTCAACTTCTCCCTGATGACCTTCGGCGAGGAAATCGAGCAGGTTACCTCATCCTGTGTGAAGAATGCGTTGGGTGTGGACATACAGAACAGCCTCACACTCACCTACAAGGACGGACGTATGGCGGTGCTCTACACCACAGCCTGTTGCGCCACCGATAGAGGAGCGGTCATCTCCGGCGACAAGGGGTACATCGTGGTCGAGAACATTAATAATCCACAGCGGGCGGTGGTCTATAACAAAGACTACCAAGAGATAGCCCGCCATGAATGCCCGAAGCAAATCACAGGGTATGAGTATGAGGTAGCCGCCTCCTGCGAAGCCCTCCGTAAGGGCTGGCTTGAGTCCCCTTACATGCCCCATGCCAAGACCCTGTCCCTTATGCGCATGCTGGATGACCTCCGTGCCGAGTGGGGCGTGGTTTACCCGGGCGATTGATGGTAGTAGTGAAACAAGGTTATAGACGCTCTTAGGCCATATCCCGTCAGGAATACTTAAAAGAGGCTTTTTATGCGGAAGGTTAAGATATATGTTGTAAATTTGCCTCATCATAACAAGTAGACAAATAGCGAATGAGGAATAGGAAGTGGCTTTTGTTGTGTATGCTGTTCGGAACTTTCATGCCCATGCTTGCCCAGCAGTATGTGGTGAGAGGCGGACAAGGCGAACCCCTGCTTGCCAAAGAAGAGACGAGCTATAAACTGAATGTTTATGTGGTGAATGGTGTAGAGGATGTAACGATTAGCTATACATCCTCTTCTACTTCCCATCAATGGAAGCGATATACGACAAGGGCTTTGGACGCAGAGGATATTCCCTGCCAGCAGAATGGAACCACTTCAACCATTACCGATGTGGAGGATGGCTGCGGTTATTTCGTTTATGAGGAGGGGGCGCTTACTTACTATGTGTGGATTATTGATTATAACCAGCATGCTTTTGAGGTAAACACACTTTCTGTTGCGGCAGACAATGACCCTTGTTCCGGAGTTAAGCTAAGTGGAGATGTAGCCATTGACGATCTGACTTATTATGTGCCTACCGGTGTTTTACAGTCGTTGAACAGAGAGTTTGAGGTTACTTATAATACCTTGGAATGGAATGAAGAAAGCCGGACATTTAGCTCGGTGGTATATACACAAACTGTAAATCACCCCTATGAAGAAATTATAGGTCCCGTCTATACCGATACCGATATTACGCTGAGCGGTGATCAGTTCGCAGAGCATTTCGGACGACTGAGCCAAGCGACGCTCGATTATTATGAGACTTCCCAGCTTTTCTTGGAGGCTGACACCTCTGTTGTTGTAATGGAAGCGGAGAATATGTCATCGGGCAGCGACGGTCTTTCTGCTCCGGCAACGGTACGTTTCACCGCATACGCCAATGAGCCTACGGCATCTTATTTCCTCTGGAAAATCTATCGGGAGGAGGATGGTGAAGATAATCCGATAGTACATCTTGCAGAGCCGGAAGTAGAATATACGTTTAATAAATATGGTACTTTTATTGCAGTGGCCGAGGTGAGTAGTGCAGATGGGCGTTGTACGGCTTCTTCGGAGGAGTTTGAGTTGGATATCGCTGAGTCTTACTTGGATGTACCGAATGCTTTTTCGCCGGGTACCACGCCCGGGGTGAACGATGAATTCAGGGTTGTTTATAAGTCTTTGGTTCGTTTCTCTTGCTGGATATTCAATCGTTGGGGACAGCAGATTTATCATTGGACAGATCCGGCAACAGGTTGGGATGGAAAGCGAAATGGCAAGTATGTATCTGCGGGTGTCTATTTTTATGTGATTGATGCGGAAGGCTCGGACGGAAAGCGATACAAGAAAAAGGGACATATTAATATTCTGAGACCGAAGAACGAACGTAACTTCGGTTTGAGCGATACATAAATAGGTTATGAAGAACAAGATATCAACATTGCTGGCGTCTGGTGTATTGGTTGTTATAACTTGCCTCTCGGTATGTTCGAATGATTCTACGAATGTGCTGCGGGAAAAGCCGGTTGTACCTTCCATGATTATGACACCGGAGATGCCAGATCAGATTTATTTCTGTGGGAATCCAGTCGATTTGACGCGCTATAACATGCATGAAGGTATAGACAGGGAACTTACCTCATTCTCTTATTTGCATGCCACTACTATGCTTACCATCAAACGGGCTAACCGTTATTTCCCGATTATTGAACCGATATTGGAAGAACAGGGTGTACCGAATGATTTTAAATATTTGGCAGTAATCGAGAGCCATCTTAACCCGTTGGCGCGCTCATCTGCAAAGGCAGTAGGCATCTGGCAGTTCATGGAAACGACCGGGCGCGAATATGGATTGACCATCACTCCCTCTATCGACGAACGCAGTCATATCGAGAAGTCTACCGTCGCTGCATGCAAGTATCTGAAAAAGGCCTATGAACGTTACGGAGATTGGGCTGCTGTGGCGGCCGCTTATAATGCCGGCATGGGGCGTATCTCAGGAGAAATGAGCAAACAAGAGGTTGATAACTCGTTTGATCTCTGGCTTGTTGAAGAAACCACGCGCTATGTCTATCGTATCTTGGCGATGAAGCTGATTTTCGAAAATCCGTATAAATATGGATTCGTGTTGCGAGCACGCGATTTGTATAAGCCGATTGCCTGCAAAGAGGTAACTGTAACGACCGATATTCCCAACTTAGCCGCTTTTGCCAAGAAGCATGGGATAACATATGCCGATTTGAAACGTTTCAATCCGTGGCTGCGTGACCGTAAATTAGTAACAAATGGGAAGAAATACCTGCTGCAAGTGCCAGATACAACAGATTTGTATTATCGACAACCTAACAGTTACGTCTATAATCGGAACTGGGTAGTGGAATAGCCGTTCATAATTAACGAGAGTTTGATATAGGAAAGCAGATTACGGCAGGAGAACGGTTCCCTGTTCATTACCCGATGGAAATGCCGATTCCGGATGCTTTCTATGGCTTTTGAGGTAGCCTCTTTCTG
>CAZYVE010000060.1:0-10833 GCA_964651035.1 uncultured Bacteroides sp. | reverse complement strand
CGGCATCTTCGTTCACCTTGAAGGTTATTGTGCCGGCCTCATTGTCGATTACGGGCTGTTCGGTAACGGCTTCGTCAGCAAAAGTGAAAGACAGGATATAAGCCTCGGTGCCTTCGCTGCCGGTCAGCCTCGTACCTTCATACGTCACGTTCACATTCTGCTCTTCTCCGCTAAGCATTGCGGCGATATCCAGATTCAGCGAGATGGTAGTAGAAGTTGCCAATGTGAAAGAACCTGTGGCGTCAATATCGGCGGTCAGCATGCCACCCAAGACTGACAAGGAGGATTCGCCGGTAAATGAGTAGCTCCCGTCTTCTTCCTCGGTTACAGGGCAATTCTCAAGGTCGATGTCCCCGAGGTCCAGTCCAATGAAAGTGAAGTCCTTGATAGACAGGCTGACAGATTCTCCGTCCCCCTTTTCAATGGTAATCTGCTGTGACAAAGTGCTTAACTCTACACCTCCCAAAGATACGGTCAGGTCACCTTTATAACTGCCGGCAATGCTTTCGGAAATGATAGTGGCAAGGTCAACTTCTTCAGTCGGGTCTTCACCATTGCCCGTAACCACATCATCGTCATCGCTACAGGCCACGAACAGACCCATCGAACAAATCAAAGCGAAAAGATAAAACAAATTTTTCTTCATACTTCTTTATAAATTGTTGTTTAGTTAGTAAAAGCCCTTCACAGAGCATTAATTATCCCATTTTTCTTCGAGAGTGCAAAGTAACGCTTTTTACAGCACGCATACAAGACCTTTTATAAAAAAGAAATGTCCTTTTTTTAAGATTGACGCAGGGGGCTGCCCTGCAATGCGTTCCGTACGCGCGTATGACGGGCACTGCGCATGGCGGGAATGCAATCCCCGCCGGAACAGAACATATTTGCCGCACGCAGCCGTGCCGGCAGGCATGAAAGACGTTTCCAGAAAAAAAATCCACATTCCATGAGGTTATCCGAAATAAAATACGTATCTTTAGACGGCCTGAACTTGACACCTATGGACAGATTTAAGGCATCCGACTGATTTTAAGAACTTTTTAAAGCAAATAGAAACATGTTTAATTCTTTTGGAAACATCTTCCGCCTTACCAGCTTCGGGGAATCACACGGTAAGGCCATAGGGGGAGTGATAGACGGATTCCCTTCCGGTGTGACCATCGATATGGACTTCGTGCAGGCGGAGCTTAACCGCCGCCGGCCGGGGCAGTCGCGCATCAGCACTTCGCGCTCGGAAGACGACAAAGTGGAGTTTCTTTCCGGTATTTTCGAGGGTAAAACGACAGGCAGCCCAATCGGCTTCCTTGTGTGGAACAAGAACCAGCGCTCCGGTGACTACGATGAACTGCGGGGCGTGTACCGGCCGTCACACGCCGACTACACATATAAACTGAAGTACGGCATACGCGACTACCGCGGCGGAGGACGTTCGTCGGCACGCGAGACCATTTCGCGGGTAGTGGCGGGTGCATTGGCCAAGACGGCCCTGCGCCAGCTGGGAATAAGCATCACGGCATACACATCGCAGGTGGGGCACATACGCCTGGAAGAGGATTATACGGCCTATGACCTCAGCCTGACAGAGACAAACCCGGTGCGCTGCCCCGACCCGCAAAAGGCCAGGGAGATGGAAGAATATATATATAATATAAAGGAGGAAGGCGACACGATAGGCGGTGTGGTGACATGTGTGATACGGGGCTGCCCCATCGGACTGGGGCAACCGGTGTTCGGCAAATTGCAGTCGGCACTGGCATCGGGCATGCTGAGCATCAACGCGGCAAAAGCCTTCGAATACGGCGACGGCTTCAAAGGGCTGAAGATGACAGGCTCGGAGCAGAACGACGTGTTCTACAACAACGAAGGGTGCATAGCGACACGCACCAACCACTCAGGAGGCATACAGGGTGGCATCAGCAACGGACAGGATATTTACTTCCGCGTGGCATTCAAGCCGGTGGCAACAGTCCTTATGGAACAGCACACCGTGAACATCGACGGCATAGACACCACCCTGAAGGCACGCGGACGCCACGACCCCTGCGTATTGCCGCGCGCGGTGCCCATAGTGGAAGCCATGGCGGCCATGACGATACTGGACTTTTACCTGATAGACAAGACCACACAGCTGTGACACTGCAGGGTCCGGATGCGACAACCAACAATAGGCATGTGACTTATGACAATTAAAGACTACATCAAACAGAACGAAACGCGGATGCTGGACGAACTGTTCAGCCTCATCCGCATACCGAGCATCAGCGCCAAACCTGAGCATCATGACGACATGCTGGCATGCGCCCGGCGCTGGCAGCAACTGCTGCTCGAAGCGGGAGCCGACGAGGCGCATGTGATGCCGTCGCAAGGCAATCCGGTTGTCTTTGCACAGAAGACGGTAAACCCCGACGCGCAGACCGTACTGGTGTATGCCCACTACGACGTGATGCCGGCCGAACCGCTGGAGCTGTGGAAGAGCGCACCGTTCGAGCCTGAGGTGCGCGACGGCCGCATCTGGGCACGTGGTGCCGACGACGACAAAGGGCAGTCGTTCATACAGGTGAAAGCCTTTGAATACATGGTGAAGAAGGGGCTGCTGGGAGTGAACGTGAAATTCATCTTCGAAGGGGAGGAAGAGATTGGCTCCCCGAGCCTGGAAAGATTCTGCAGGGAGCACAAGGAACTGCTGAAGGCAGATGTCATACTTGTGTCGGACACCAGCATGCTGGGAGCCGACCTGCCTTCCATCACCACCGGCCTGCGCGGACTGGCTTACTGGCAGGTCGAGGTGACCGGCCCCAACCGCGACCTGCACTCGGGGCACTTCGGCGGTGCGGTGGCAAACCCCGTCAACGTGCTGTGCAGGATGATAAGCCGGCTTACCGACGAGGACGGAAGGATTACCGTGCCCGGCTTCTACGATGACGTAGAGGAACTGTCGCATGAGGAACGCAGCATGATAGCCGCCATCCCCTTCGACGAGGAGAAGTACATGCAGGCCATAGGCGTGAAGGCACTTGCCGGCGAAAAGGGGTACAGCACGCTGGAGCGCAACAGCTGCCGCCCGTCGTTCGATGTCTGCGGTATATGGGGAGGATATATGGGCGAAGGCTCAAAGACGGTCCTGCCGTCGAAGGCATTTGCCAAGCTGTCGTGCCGGCTGGTTCCGCATCAGGATCACCGGAAAATTTCGCGGATGCTGGCAGAATACCTTGAAGCCATAGCACCGGACACGGTGCAGGTGAAGGTGACACCCATGCATGGCGGACAGGGGTATGTGTGCCCCATCACGCTGCCCGCCTACAAAGCGGCAGAGGAAGGCTTCAGGAAAGCTTTCGGCAAGAAACCGCTGGCCGTGCGCCGCGGCGGAAGCATACCTATCATATCGACATTCGAGGAGGTACTGGGCATAAAGACTGTGCTGATGGGCTTCGGACTGGAGAGCAACGCCATACACTCGCCCAACGAGAACATGCCGTTAGACATTCTCAGGAAAGGGATAGAGGCGGTGGCAGAATTTTACATGGCCATAAACCGGGAGTGACGCTATTGTCAACAGCCATTACAATCATATATTAGGAGGAATATAATAATGAGAAAGAACTTTGGAGCAAAACCGTGGACTTACCCGCAACCGGTATTCATTGTGGGCACTTATGACGAGCAGGGCAATCCTGATGCCATGAACGCCGCATGGGGAGGGATAGATTACGATGACCAGATTAACATGTGCCTGAGCGCCGGACATAAGACTGTGAAAAACCTGCTGGCGACCAGGGCATTCACCGTAAGCATGGGCACGGCGGCGCAAATGGTGGCGTGCGACTATGTGGGCATAGTGTCGGGCAACAATGTGCCGGACAAGCTGGCCAGGGCCGGATTCCATACCGTAAGGTCAGAGTTTGTAAACGCCCCCATCATAGAGGAACTGCCCATGACGGTGGAGTGCGAACTCATATCTTACGACGAGGAGACATGCCATCTGGTCGGCAGGATAATCAATGTCTCGGCAGATGAAAGCATACTGGACGAGAATGGCAAGATAGATGCAGGCAAGCTGCGCCCCATTGTCTTCGACCCCGTGCACAACGGTTATCTGGTTGTAGGGGAGAAAGTGGGCAACGCCTTTAAAGACGGACTGGCATTGAAGTAGCCTCGGGCATGCGCTGCCCGGCCGGAGAGGGAAAGTCTGCCGTAAAACTCTTTTTTGCAGAATAATACCCTGTTTTTAGAGGGCATTACGGAATTCTTGGTATTTTTGTGGCATAAACAAAAATATAACAGGATATGTCAAAAATGCGTTTTTTTGCCTTGCAGGAACTTGCCGGCCGCAAGCCGCTTGAGATAGTCCCACCTTCCGGCAGACTATCGGATTATTACGGCAGCCATGTGTTCGACCATAAGAAGATGCAGGAATATCTGCCTAAGGAAGCCTATAAGGCTGTTGTCGATGCCATCGAAAAAGGAACGCCCATCAGCCGGGAGACTGCCGACCTGATAGCCACCGGCATGAAAAACTGGGCGAAGTCCCTGAATGTGACCCATTACACACACTGGTTCCAACCTCTGACGGACGGCACTGCCGAGAAACACGACGGATTCATTGAGTTCGGAGAAGCCGGGGATGTCATAGAGCAATTCTCCGGCAAACTGCTCATACAGCAAGAGCCGGATGCTTCCTCCTTCCCCAACGGCGGCATACGAAACACATTCGAGGCAAGGGGCTACACGGCATGGGACGTGTCGTCACCGGCATTCGTGGTCGACACCACGCTTTGCATACCTACCGTATTCATTTCTTATACGGGGGAGGCATTGGACTACAAGGCGCCTCTGCTTAAGGCACTGGCTGCCATAGACCGCGCGGCAACAGATGTCTGCCGGCTGTTCGACAAGAACGTAAACCGCGTATATGCCAACCTCGGCTGGGAACAGGAGTATTTCCTCGTCGACCTGGCCCTGTATGACGCACGGCCCGACCTCTGTCTGACCGGCCGCACACTCATGGGACACTCTTCGGCAAAAGATCAACAGCTGGAAGACCATTACTTCGGCTCAATACCGCCACGCGTCACTTCTTTCATGAAAGAGCTCGAGATAGAATGCCACAAGCTGGGCATCCCTGTCAAGACACGCCACAACGAAGTGGCTCCCAACCAGTTTGAACTGGCTCCTATATTCGAGAACGTCAACCTGGCCAACGACCACAACCAGCTGGTGATGGACCTGATGAAACGTATAGCCCATAAGCACAACTTTGCCGTGCTGCTGCACGAGAAGCCTTACAACGGTATAAACGGCTCCGGCAAACATAATAACTGGTCGCTTTGTACAGATACCGGTATCAACTTGTTTGCACCGGGCAAAAACCCTAAAGGCAACATGCTGTTCCTTACCTTTATGGCGAATGTGCTGATGATGGTTTACAGAAACCAGGATCTGCTGCGTGCCTCCATCATGAGTGCCGGCAACAGCCACCGTCTGGGAGCCAACGAGGCACCGCCGGCCATTTTGTCCATCTTCCTGGGCAAACATCTGTCTTCCATCCTTGACGAAATAGCACGGCATGCAGGCAACCCTGACATGACAGCGGAAGAAAGAACGACATTGAAGCTGGGGATAGACCGCATACCGGAAATAATGCTGGACGAGACTGACCGCAACCGCACATCGCCTTTCGCTTTCACAGGCAACCGTTTTGAATTCCGTGCCGTAGGTTCGTCTGCCAACTGCGCCGCAGCCATGATAGCCATAAACGCAGCCATGGCAAGCCAACTGAACGACTTTAAGAAATCGGTAGACAGACTGATGGAGAAAGGTATCGGCAAGGACGAGGCCATATTACGTGTACTGAAAGAAACAATAATCGCGTCCGAACCAATACGCTTCGAAGGAGACGGATATTCCGGACAGTGGAAGGAAGAGGCTGCACGCCGCGGACTCAGCAATATATGCCACGTGCCGGAAGCTCTGATGCATTATGCCGACGACCAGTCGAAAACGGTACTTATAGGCCAACATATATTCAACGAGACGGAACTTGCCGGCCGGCTGGAAGTTGAGCTGGAAAAATACACCATGAAAGTGCAGATAGAAAGCCGGGTGCTGGGCGACCTCGCCATAAATCACATAGTACCTACGGCTGTAATATACCAGAACCGCCTGTTGGAAAACCTGCGGGGGCTGCGCGAGACATTCACTCCGGAAGAATACGAAGTATTGAGCGCAGACCGTAAAGAGCTTATCCGCGAAATATCACACCGGGTGACAGCAATAAAAGTACTTGTGCGCGAAATGACGGAAGCGCGGAAAGTGGCTAACCATCTGGACAACTACAAAGACCGTGCTTTCTCGTACGAAGAACATGTATTTCCGTACCTGGAGAAGATACGCGACCATATAGACCATCTGGAAATGGAAGTGGACGACGAGATATGGCCGCTGCCTAAATACAGGGAACTGCTGTTCACAAAATAGTGGAGCCGCAACAAAGCATAAAAGTGTCCCCTAATCTGTCTCAAGCCTGCCTGAAAAGCACCGGAGAAGCATAAAGGGACACTTTTTTTGTAACAATTGTGACATAATTGATTTTTTATTCATACTTTTGTGCTGTATAACACAGTTTTGCAGCATTCATGGTAAAAACACGTTCACACGAAGAAGTCAATGTCCCGGAGTTGATAGCCGACATGTGGTCGCCTTTGAATGAAGAACAACGGGATTTTCTTTCCCACCATTTTACGCTTCAAAATTATAGGAAAAACGAGATAATACATTGCGAAGGAGAAACACCCACACACCTCATGTGCCTGCTTAACGGCAAGGTGAAAGTGTACAAAGACGGTGTGGGAGGCAGAAGCCAGATAATACGTATGATTAAGCCGGTGGAGTATTTCGGTTACCGCGCATACTTTGCAAAGGAAGACCATGTCACGGCAGCGGCAGCCGTGGAGCCCTCGCTTGTATGCCTGATTCCGATGACGGCCATCACATCTCTCGTGACGCAAAACAACGGCCTTGCAATGTTCTTTATCAGGCAGCTGTCAATAGATCTGGGAGTGGCCGACGAGCGGACAGTCAACCTTACACAAAAACATATCCGCGGACGACTGGCAGAATCGCTGCTTTTCCTCAAAGAGGGCTATGGGGTGGAAGAAGACGGTTCCACGCTCAGCATATATCTCTCGCGCGAAGACCTGGCAAATCTCTCCAACATGACTACCTCAAATGCCATACGCACCCTGTCACAGTTTGCCGCTGAAAAGCTGATAGCCATCGACGGGCGGAAAATTAAAATCATAGAAGAAGAAAAACTGAAGAAGATAAGCAAAATCGGGTAGCACAGCAACCATGCCGTGGTATTGCATCAGACCTTTCTTTTGCCTGAATAAACGATAACATACTTAATCTAATCAATGCGATGCCGAAACAAATAGCGAACAATATCTGCCGTATGATTGCCGCTTTCGGGTTTGTCATACTGTGGTGTGCCGCCTGTTCGCAACAGGGCGGAGAAAACAAAAACACGACAGTGGAAGTCACAGCGGAGAGCGAGACCGCTCCGGACGGGCCAAGCCGCATGCAAATCTCCAATGTCAAAGTCCCTTATGAATTTCGCGGGAAAAAATACGAAGCATCAATCTTCCGCTGTCCGGACGAAAGCCTTCCCATGGTGAAAGATGCGGACGGCATCAACCATGTAGACAACCGCATAACCCTGCGCATCACCTGTGAAGGGCGGGATTTGCTGGATCGTTCTTTCACCAAAGAGAGCTTTGCTTCGCTGGTGGACAGAGACTTCCTGAACCATGCCATACTCGAGGGGCTGGTTTATAACCGCTCCACATCCGGCGAGATGCTCTTTGCCGCAAGCGTCTGTTATCCGCAGTCCGACCTATACGTACCCATACGTATTTCTGTCAGCGCGGACGGCAGGCTGTCCATGACCAAGGAAGATGTGATGGAAGAAGACCTTCCCTATGACGACATGTGAACCAATATGAAAATCCTGGTAGTAGAAGACGAGAGCGGCCTGCGTGAGACAATCCGCACCTCGCTCCAGAAAGAGAAGTTCGTGGTAGAGACTGCAGCCAATTATTTCTCGGCTTTAGACAAAATCAACGACTACGACTATGACTGTATCCTGCTGGATATCATGCTGCCGGGCGGAAGCGGCCTTGACCTGCTACGTGAGCTGAAACGGTTGCGCCGCAGCGACAGTGTAATCATCATATCGGCAAAGGACTCGCTGGACGACAAGATAGACGGCCTCGAGCTGGGCGCAGACGACTACCTGACAAAACCTTTCCATCTGGCCGAACTGAATGCAAGGGTCAAATCGCTTATACGGCGGCGTGTGGCAAACGGCGACATGACTATCACCATAGGCAACCTTACGCTCGACCCAGACAAGCATCTGGTGAAGGTGGGCGACACCCCACTGCAACTCAACCGCAAAGAATACGACCTGCTGTATTATTTCGTAGTGAACCCCAACCGCGTAATCAACAAGATGAGCCTTGCCGAATCGGTGTGGGGGGACAACATCGACCAGGCGGACTCTTTGGATTTCATATACTCGCAGGTGAAGAACCTCCGCAAGAAGCTGAAGCAGGCAGGAGCTACCTTGGAGCTGAAGGCGGTGTATGGTTTTGGATACAAGCTGTCGGAAGTATGAAGCTGCTACACTATACATACCGCAAACTCTCGCTGCTGCTCTTCCTGCTTATGGCCGCATGGGGCGTACTGTTTTACTATGCCATTGTGAATGAGGTGACCGACGAGACCGACAAAATGCTCAGCAACTATGCATATACCTTGATAAAGAACACATTGCACGACCCATCATCGGTAATGCACGCCGGCGGAGACATTATGTCCGTCTACAGTTTCCGCCCCATCTCCGAGGAAGAGGGAGAGAATTACCGCGAGCGCTTTTACGACTCCACGGTCTACATGGAGAGTGAAGGCGAATACATGCCGGTGCGCGTGATGAAGACAGCCTTCAGGATGACAGACGAACAGTTCCAGGAACTTACACTGATGATTTCGACAATAGAGCGCGACGACCTGCAACGTGCCATGCTGTGGTATCTGGCAGCACTGTTCCTGCTGTTCCTCATCTGCACATCCATCGGCATAACGGTGGTACTGAAAGGGGTATTCCGCCCGCTGAACATACTGTTGTCATGGCTGCACAACCTGCACCCCGGCAAAGAAGTCCCGCCCCTGGACAACCCGACCGGCATACGCGAGTTCCGCCAGCTCAGCGAGGCTGCAGTAGCCATGGCCAACCGCAGTTACAAGGCTTACGAAGAGCAGAAGCAGTTTATAGAAAATGCTTCGCATGAGTTGCAGACACCTTTGGCCATTGCCAGGGGAAGGGTGGAGCTGCTGGCCGAAAGCGATGCCCTCACCGCGCACCAGATGAGGGAGCTGGATGCCATATACTCCACGCTGGGGCGTGCCGTGAAGCTGAACAGGTCGCTGCTGCTGCTGTCACGCATAGAAAACGGGCAATATGCAGAGGCAGAATATGTCTCCATCGATTCAGTAATGGACAATGTCCTGCCCGACCTGATGGATATTTATGAATACAAGGGGATACGCCTGTCGCGGCAACGGGGAGATAATCCGTTTATGATATACTGCAACTGCCAGCTGGCACAGATACTGGTTTCTAACCTGATAAAGAACGCGCTGCTGCACAACAAAGACGGCGGGGAGCTTCGGATTGTCACGACATCCGCCTCCCTGGAGGTGAAGAATACGGGCGAGGCGCCTCTCGACGGGGAAAAGCTCTTCAGGCGTTTCTACCATCCGGCAGGCGGCAAGAAAGACTCTACGGGACTGGGGCTGGCCATATCACGCTCCATAGCCGAATCCGTGTCATTAAGCCTTACCTATGAATGGCAGGACGGCATGCATGTATTCAGTATTGTTAAAGAACAGAAAAAAGAAGGATGAACGGCATGATTCCCATATTTTTCCAACATTCAGCCCGTCTTTTGCCACATACAGACAACACACAAAGTATGGCTATCGTAAGAAAAATACTGCTGATATGCTTCCTTGGCCAGGCCATGATATGCAATGCGGCTTTGGGAGGAAACCTTCCGGATTTCGATGACAAGCGGTTGCCCCAAGCGGCGGTAGAGTTCATAAACCGTTACTTCCCCGAAGCAAAGATATCGCATGTCAAGGTAGAAAAGGAATTCCTGCGCATCAAAGAGTATGAAGTACTGCTGACCGACCGCACCGAGATAGAGTTTGACAGCAATGGGGAGTGGAAGGAAGTGGAGTGCTACAAAAGACCGGTGCCGGAGGAACTGATACCGGATTTCGTGCGCCAGTGCATCGACGACAAATTCCCGTCTTCGTATGTGGTCAAGATAGAACGCGGGCGCAGGGATATAGAGGTAGAGCTTGACAATGACTTTTCACTGACATTCAACCTGCGCGGACAACTCATCGAGATTGACGACTGAAACCCTGCCTTTACAGGAATCATACTGCATGATTACACGGAACATATACTGCAGATCCATGAAACACGCTGTACGATTCCATAAAACATGTTGCTGACGGCTACTCTTCCGCACTGTTTTTCTCCAGCCACTGCAACCTGCGCAAATCGGGAAGGTGCCTGACCGAGAAGTGCTCGAAAGTGGCCTTGAAACCGTTACCGTCAGGGCTGGCTCCCATGACTCCTACCATAACAGGGCAATTGTCCTGCATCCAGGCGTTACGCATCATCGTATATTCCTTATCATCAAAAGAGTAGAATACGTGAGTTCGGTTTAAGCTTACCACAAAGTCAGTTGTTTTGATTGCCCG
>CAZYVE010000059.1:0-11307 GCA_964651035.1 uncultured Bacteroides sp. | reverse complement strand
GCATACTGTCCATGTCAGCACGAAGTCTTCATGCAGCATGTAATGTATCAGGAATGTGCTCCTCGCTTTAGTGCGATATTCGCGTACGGAAAAACAACCTACTTCTTGCGGGACAAAAGGGGTGACTTGCAGGTGCCTGCAGAAATCTACATCCTCCGTATCCAGGCATTTGTACACAGTTTCTTTGGCAGACCAGTGCAACAACAAGCTCCATGTGTCGTCTCCACGGAAAGGCATTGCCTGTTCGTCGTCGCGCATGTAACGGTCTGCCACATGATGTACCTTGCGTCCGTATTGTTCAATGTCTATTCCTACGGTATATTCACTTATGATGACGGTTGCATAGCCTTTGGTATGGGAAATACTTATTTGCTTCCGTTCATCCGGTAGGTAAGGTCTGCCCGAGGGCATGTAACGGATATCTTGCCTGTTGCCGGATATTGTGCGTAACAGGATGCGCACAGAAAGCCATTCCTGCCTGCGGCGCGGTGCATTGAAACGGATTTCCGCTTCCTGTACAAGTTGCCGGTCGGCTACCATTTCACACAATTCCTCATACGGCTCGTCCATCCGCCATATTCCCAGGAGACAGTCCTCTGCACTATGTTGCCAGAAAAGAGCCATGATGTCGCTTAGTCTTGTGGATGAGTTCCCTGTTCCGGCAAGCGGTCGCTGTTGACTGCAAACTTTACCTTCAATATACGGCGATTGTCCATTTCCAATATTTCAAACTCATATTTGCCGTATTCCAATTTTTCATGCAGAGCCGGGAATTCTCCTTTTAACTCCAGTAAGAAACCGGCCAGCGTATCGGCATCACCGGCAGCTTCTTCAAATTCCTTTTCATCAAGCCCGGTTATTTTGTAGAAATCCACAAGGAGGGTTTTTCCTTTGAATATCCATGTATGGTCGTTGAGCTCCACGTATGTACGCTCCTCCTCATCATATTCGTCGTGTATTTCGCCTACTATCTCTTCTATGACATCTTCCATTGTCACAATACCGGAGGTCCCGCCAAACTCGTCTACAACAATAGCTATATGTATCTTGTTGGCTTGGAAGTCGCGTAACAGTTCGTCTATCCTTTTTGTCTCAGGGACGAAATAAGCAGGGCGTATAAGTGACTGCCAGCGGAAATTAGCACCCTTGTTCAAATGTGGGAGCAAGTCTTTGATGTAAAGTATGCCTTTGATGTTGTCACGGTTGCCGCCATAGACCGGTATTCGTGAATAGACATTCTCTTCAATGCACTTCAGTACATCCTTGAAAGATGTGTTGATTTCCAAATCAACTAAGTCAAGGCGGGAGGTCATCACCTCCTTGGCTGTTTCGTCTCCGAAACGTATGATGCCTTCCAGGAGCTTGTTCTCTTCAGACAGTTCTCCTCTGTCCGTCATCTCCAAGGCTTGGGAGAGCTCATCTACAGAGATATTGTGTGTTTTCTTACGTGTAAGATGTTTGTCAAAGAAGTGTTCGGCAGAAATAAGGGCAGAGACCAGCGGATAGAATAACGTATAGGAAAAATACACCCCTGGAGCTGCGAAGCGGCAGAATGATGATGGTTTCTGTGATCCCCAAATCTTCGGTAAGATATTGCCAAATAACAGAAGCAATAATACTGATGTTGCTGCCGGCAGAAATAAACGTGTTGACGGGGAGGCCGGATGAAATATGTTTGCACAAAAATAGCATATAAGTATCACAACTGCCACGCCGGCAAAATAACGTGTCACGGCTATAGTAGCATATAGACGTTCAGCATCTTCCAGCAGTTTGCCGATTTTTTCTTTCTTTGTATGCATGTGCTCTGCAAGGATCTCCGCAGCGGAAGGTGAAAGCGATGATAAAGCAGCCTCAAAAGCTGAGACAAAAGCTGATATCAACAAGAATATCGCGGTTAATACAATGGCTGTTATAGCCGGGACATCAGGGATGGATAAATATATACCATCAAAGATATCTGCCAGCCGGCATAAATATGCATCAGAATCCAAAAGCATCAGTTGTCGGTTGAACAATTAAAAAGGCAGATTGTCCGGTTTAGATTCGGCGGACGATTGTGTCTGTTGTATGTTTGCAGATTTGGGTGTCAGCATCTCCATTACGTCTACAAAGATTTCCGTTACATTACGTTTGGCTCCGGAACGATCGTCATAATAGCGGGTACGTATTTTCCCCTCAATGTATAATTTATCACCTTTGTGTACGTATTTTTCGGCAGTTTCGGCCAGCCCACGCCATAGTACGAGATTATGCCATTCTGTTCGGTCCGGTACTTGCGTTCCATTAGACAGTGTATATCCTTTCTCAGTAGTAGCTAATGCAAATGATGCCACGGCTACTCCTGTATCAAGATATCTTACTTCCGGGTCTCTGCCCACATTGCCTATCAAAATAACTTTATTTACAGACATAATATTGTTTTATTATATAATAATGAGAATTAGACAAATTCACCGATATAGATATTCTAATATCTTGTTGAGCCATGTCCACCGTAAGCGGAACCATCTGCGTGTACTTAGTTGATCTCCTCCAAAACGAAGTACGAACTCACGGTAGCCGTGCCGGAAGAATGGCATTCCGACATCCATAAACTCCAGATATCGGTATCCTCGTTCTTTGGCATCACGCAAAGCCTGCCATACCGCCAGCACTCCAGGATATTGACTTGGATATGTTTTACGCATTCCTCCCGAGAACCACAAGTATGCACAATCGTCAGAATAAATGCATGCGCTTCCCCCTATGATATGCCCACGGTATAATACAATGAATATACGTCCCATCGGCCCGTCTGCCAGTTGCCTCTCCATGTTCCGGAAAAATTCCTTGCATGGAAAATGGCGGCGTACATTAAATGAATATACGCGGTGCAACATGCGTGCAAAGCCACGTACTTCTTCTACAGTACGTGCTGCACGGACTGTAGCCCCATTACGCAGGCCTTTTCTTATTTGCCGAAGGCGGGAGGTGCTGAAATGTTCTTCCACAGTTTTCTTGCTGTGTAGCGGGTTTCGTACCCTAAGCCAGTTTACTGCAAAGTAATGTGCTCTTCTGAACACTCCGTATCCGAATAGTGAGGTGTTGATATTGCGGAATTCGATGAGGAATGCATCACGCATAGCTTCTGATGTCAGTCTGTTCAGCATAGCCTCAAATATGGATTGAGTATCATCATATTGTCCAAAATACTCTCCACAGCCATATACTTCGCACCGTTTAATCAGTGCCGGAGGGGACAGGCGCACACTACGGCGCACTACCCCCAGCAACTTACCTGCTATTTCCCCTTCCAGTGAAGCTGTTATGAGTACAGGACGGTAGCCTTGTGTGGATTCATACACTTTAAAAAGCTCCGTGGAATGGAATGTGTCAGTTCCCGGAAGTTCGGGAATGTCTTCCGAACGGTAATAAGTCGTCAGTTTAATTGGCATTTGAGGCAAATATAGAAATAAATTCTTAACTTTGTCCCATCCGTTTAGGGATAAATATGACGTCACATGGAAAGTTTTCTTCAGGAGAATATGTGTATTGTGCATTTAATATGCTGCCACAATTAAAAATATTCAGCATGATGATAGTAGGCAATAGAGTAATAATATTTGGCAATATGCATCTTGAAGAGTCACGCTCACTGTAAGAGAGGCAATAATATATCGGTAATTATCTATTGACATGAATATAAGTGAGGATTTGAGGCAGAAATCCATAGTAATGTTGGGTGCAGGCAATCTCGCTACACCTCTTGCCAAGGCTTTGTGTGCAAAAGGCTTGAATATCATACAGGTGTATAGCCGTACCGAGTGCTCCGCCCGACGATTGGCAGAGCTCATAGGCTGTGAGCCGGTAGTGGATATTGATAGTATCGTATCTGATGCGGATATATATATTCTTGCTTTGACTGATGCTGCCTCTGAGCACCTCCTATGCCGTTTGCAATCTGGAAGAATGAAGTCGTTGTGGGTAAATACAGGTGCTTGCATGAAACTTGATTTATTTGCACGTGGTGTGGATTATGCTGCAGTGATGTATCCCCTAATGACATTCAGCAAAGAAAAAGATGTCGATTTTTCGCATGTTCCTCTTTTTATAGAAGGGAATAATGCACAGAGCCTGATGCTTGTCCGTCAATTATCTTCACTGCTTTCGGATTGCGTGCATGAAATCGAAACATGTAAACGGCAATATATACATCTGGCCGCTACATTGGCATGCAACTTTTCCAACTATTTTTATGTTTTGGCTGCAGATATACTGCGACAGCAGGGACTTTCTTTCAACCTGTTATTGCCTCTTATTGATGAAACGGTGGCCAAGGTACATGCAATTCCTCCGGTTGATGCACAAACCGGGCCGGCCGTCAGAGGTGATTGCAATACAATGTCTTTGCATCTGAAACTGCTCGCAGAACATGAGGAATGGCACAATCTCTATTATAATATGTCTAAAAGCATTAATGATTATATAGGTAAACATCGGCCTTTCAAGTTGGATGAGGGATGATGTCTTGTGTATGGTAGATATGCTGTTATGATTCTTGTCTTTTTATTATGAGTACAATCAATTACGACTTACGGAAGATACGCGCCATGCTGTTTGACGTCGATGGTGTATTGAGCGCGAATGTGATAACCATGAATGCAGAAGGTGAACCAATGCGCACTGTCAATATCAAGGATGGTTATGCTTTGCACCTTGCTGCCAAGCAAGGCTTCCTGTTAGGTATCATCACTGGTGGGCGTAGCGAAGCGGTGCGCAAACGTTTTCTTGCTTTGGGCTTACAGGCGCAAGACATTTATATAGGTTCTTCTGTGAAACTTCTGGATTATCATGATTTCCTTTCACGGTACAACCTTCGTAATGAGGAAGTATTGTATGTTGGCGATGATATTCCAGACATAGAGGTTATGCGTATATGCGGGCTGCCCTGTTGTCCTAAAGATGCATCTCCAGAAGTGAAACTTATTTCGCGTTATATCTCACATGCAGAAGGCGGGCAAGGTTGCGGACGTGATATAGTGGAACAGGTGTTGAAAGTGCATGGACTTTGGATGGCGGATGAAAGAGCTTTCGGGTGGTGATGTGGTAACCTTCGAAGCACAGCCTTCCGGCAAATTTAATGCAGACTTTAACAGGCTTCTTTTATACGATTACGATAAATGTTAGACAATCTAAGAAAATACCGTTTGATACTTGCTTCCAATTCTCCGCGGCGGAAGGTGCTACTCGAAGGGTTGGGGGTAACGTTCGAGGTTTGTACTCTTCCAGATGTGGATGAAAATTATCCATCATCATTATGCGGTGCCGACATACCGTTGTATATAGCATGCAAGAAGGCTGCCGCTTACCGCCCATCCCTACGCGAAAATGAACTGGTGATAACTGCGGATACAATAGTATGGCTGAACGGCAGAGTGTTGGGTAAACCAAGTAACCGTGAAGAAGCTGTCGGTATGTTGCAGGCAATGTCTGGCCGTAGACACGAAGTGTTTACAGGTGTATGTCTTACAACTCAGGACTGGCAGCGTAATTTTACTTCCCGTACAGAGGTGCAGTTTTCTACATTATCCGATGAGGAGATTGAATATTATGTCGATACGTTCCATCCTATGGATAAGGCAGGGGCATACGGTGTGCAGGAATGGATTGGATTCATAGGCGTAGAGTTCATATCCGGCAGTTATTATAATATAATGGGACTGCCAGTGCAGAAACTTTACCGTGAATTGCTAAAGTGTTGAATCTAACATGAGCGGTATGTCTTCTTCGTTTATTCCTTGGCGTATAAGTTCTTCTTTATCTCGATAAAATAGTTTGCGGAAAGTATCATGGTTTTTGCATTTTGCCGCGGCATGTCTGTAATATTCTGCAGCCTGTGAGGTCTTCCCACTCACCCAGGCTACGTGGCCTGCATTGAGGTAGTCCATGGCTTCCGATGTGCAGTATTCAATCAGTTTGTCATAGTAACGTCGTGCTTGTTCGAATTTTCCGCAAATAAAAGAACACCAAGCTATAGCCCGCCATGTGCGTTGGTTTTTTTCTTGCAATAGATCCATTTTGAAAAAACATTGCAGAGCTTCTTCCGGATGGTTCATTTCTGCGAGGCAGATACCTTGGTAATACAAAACTGTCAGGTTATCCGGCTCGATGTCGGCAACTTTGCGGTAATATTCCAATGCAGACTGATAATCTTTCATCAAACGGTGGCAGCTGGCCAGATGACGCAGTGTCCATACGTGATCCGGTTTAAGAATATCAGCACGAATGTATGCATCGACAGCTTCGGGATAGCGTTTTTCATTTTGTAGGCAGAATCCTATGCGCTGGAATATGTCTGCATCCGGCTGTGAGAATTCCGCCAGCTGTTTATATATGTTAAGTGCTTCTGTATGGCGTTTTTTGTGGAAGAGGAAGTCGGCCACAGATTTCAACCTATCTTCCCTGCAAAGCAATTCTTTCAGAAGGGGTACTTCATGCAGGGCTATGCAGTCATTAAACGGATTGTGAAATTCTTTGTGATGTGGATAGAGTTTGAAGAATCTGTAAAGGTCGTGGATATATTGGTTGGAAACTGTTTCCGGCCGTTCCGCATGTCTACGTATCATTTCATTCTGCTGTCCATCTTCCGATTCTTCCAAACTCTGTGCATTAAGATGGTCAAGTAAGATGCGGTATTGTTCATCAGAGAGATGCGCCATCGTAAGTGCTAATGAATATTTGTCACTATTGCAGAAATAGCCGGTTCGGAACAGCAGCTCGGTAGCTCTTTCTTTGTCAATCGATTTTGCGCTGTTGGCTTCAAGAAGTGCTGAGTGGTGGCAGTCAAACGGGTAGAACCAATTTTCTATCTTACTGAAGAAGGGATAATTTTTCAGCATTGAAAACGTACTCATATACACATCTGCGCCCTCAATTTGCAGGTCGTTTATCTCGCGCAATTTGTCCGTGACTCCATATTTTTCTAAAGCCTTTTCCCAGTCAGGATTCAGGTCATTATCCTCGTTATTTTCCTCGTCTGTATTTAACTTGAAATGCCGTATGAATGTGGCACTTTTCATTACGCCGGGGATAATCTCTTCGCGCATTTTCCTGTCAATCTTTGCAGTTTCCTGACTTTGCAGCAGCTGGATATAAATCCGGTTCAACTGTCCACCGATATTATCCGTTTCGTCATATAACATCAGGGCATCATACAATGTAGGATATTCTGATATGCGTTCCCGGTAAGTGTGGAATATTAAAGCCAGTCCGGTTATAGCCCGTTGAGCCACATGTATTTCCTTATGCCGTGCTGCCTCAAGCAACCAGTGTGCTTTGGCAAGGTCAAAGCATTCCAGCAAGCTCAGAGTTACTGCACTGACGAATAGACAGAGGTCGTTGGCCGGCAGTTGTTTAGAGCTAAAATAGGCATTTGCAGCCGTGTGTTCGCCCACACTCCATGCGCTGTTGGTCCATGTTGACAAGAAAAGGGTGTGGTTTATCTCTTCACGCTTGTGTATCGTGTTGACAAGCATTTGTCTGTCTTGCAGTACCATTTCGGAGAGAGAAAGATCGTCTGCCAAATCCTCAAGTGTGTGCAGGTAATATGATATCTTTGATTCGGTTTGTGTGTTCGCCTGTTTCCGTCGCAATTCGTGGTAATATTTAGTTGAGTATTTGTCCGACAGGCATAGGCGTGCCTGGTCGGCAATCTCCCAAATTTCCATGCACATCTTCCGGTGCAGGTTTCTCCGCTGAGGGTCTTCCACGCCTTGGCTCATATATTGCAACATGTAGCGGTAAGAGATTTCGCATCGCTCCAGCCTGTCTTGCAGTGTCCAATTGCCGGCCATGTCCAGCATTGAGCGCAGCTGTGTCTGGGCTTCTTTAAGCCGTTTCTGCTTCAATAGGCTTACAATGTTATTGTATTGTCTGTTGATGGATGATTCGTTCATGCTGTAATATGGTAAGGTATGGATTTCTGTATCAGAAGCGCACTTGTATCTGTGTCTGCAATAAGTTTGATGGATCCGTATTCTTCGGTGACTGGTAAGTGTATTGCAACTGCAGGCGGCATTTGGGATAGAACCACCATTGCAGTCCGACCACATAGTTTGTCTGTTTCTCTGCCAGGCGTTTGTTTTTGTTGAAATAGTCGTATGAGGCTATTACATCTATCTGAGGTAATACATGGGCAGATATTGTCATGTAGTAACCGTCACTGCGCACAGTACCATCCTTGCCATGCAGATATTCAGTACGGATGTCCACGGGTTGAAGCTTAACCGTTGCTCCGGCCGACCAGCGGTTGCGTGTATAGTTGTCGCCTATGGCGATATCCGGGTTTATGGTCGAAGTACCAACGGCACATCCCTTTCCTTTGATGAACGATCCTCCAACAGACAGCCATGAAGTGGGGTGTGTCATCAGTGAACCCACAATATCTTTATTATTGTTGCCGTCTTTTTTGTTTATGCCCTGCCCGTTCATGACTGCCAGATGGTAGGTGAACAGATTTTTTAAAATGTTTCCGTAGATAAGCAAACCTATGTCACGCCCTGAGTTGGAGCCGTAAAGAGGGTCACTGCTGTCACATCCCACCAGATAGTTTGTTGCTTGCGAGTAACTGTTGATCAGTTCCACATAACATGGCGACATCGGATTTTCGATGGAAAACATCGTCTTGAACTCTCCAAGACGTACTGTCAGACCGGGAAGCAGTTTGTATTCCGTATATGCCTCCAGGATTTTGCCTGTATTGGCAAAGCTGTACATGAAGTAGCACGACCACCTGTCGGTGATTTTGCCTCGTGCCATGAGTATGGCCCGCTTGATCTCGAAGGTATTTGTCTTTTCCGTGCCCGAATCATCATAAGTGTATCCGAGTTGGGCGTACCCTTCAATAGTGATGCGTTCTTTCAGCGTGTTTACCGCATCCTTCAGTTTTTTATCTTGTGCGAAGACATTGAATGTATATATGCAGAGTAAAGAAATAATGACAAACGTTTTTTTCTTCATGGAGATATGGTGGTATTGCAAATATATAAAAGGCAACCCCTTCAAGAAGTTGCCTTTCATATAGAAGTGTCTATGGATTATTCGTTGATGGCAGCTATACCGGGAAGAACTTTGCCTTCGATGGCTTCCAGCAACGCGCCTCCGCCGGTAGAGACGTATGACACGCCGTCTGCCAGGCCAAACTTGTTTACACAAGCCACAGAGTCGCCTCCGCCTACCAAAGAGAATGCACCGTTTTTGGTAGCTTCTACTATAGCCTCGCCTACAGAACGTGAGCCGTGCGTAAAGTTGTCAAACTCGAATACTCCTGTCGGGCCGTTCCAGAGTATAGTCTTGGAGTCTTTAATGACATTGGCAAAGATAACTTCCGATTCCGGACCGATATCCAGGCCCTCCCAACCGTCGGGTATCTCATTGACTTTACAGAATTTGGTGTTGGCATCGTTTGAGAAAGAGTCCGCGACCTTTGCGTCTTTTGCCAGCACAAGGTTTACTCCCTTGTCTTTGGCTTTCTTCATAAGGTCAAGAGCCAGGTCAAGTTTGTCATCCTCGCAGATGGAAAGGCCTATCTTGCCTCCCCTGGCTTTGGTGAACGTGTATGTCATACCACCCGTTATTATCAGGTTGTCTACCTTGTTAAGCAGGTTTTCAATGATTTCGATTTTGGATGATACTTTCGAGCCGCCCATGATTGCGGTAAACGGGCGGTGAATATCATTCATCACCTTGTCCACTGCCTTCACTTCCTTCTCCATCAGGTAACCGAACATTTTGTTTTCCTTGTCGAAATATTTGGCTATAAGTGCCGTGGAGGCATGTGCCCGGTGGGCTGTGCCGAACGCGTCGTTCACGTAGCAGTCGGCATACGAAGCCAGTTTCTTGGTGAATTCCTTCTGGCTTTCCTTGACTGCTTTCTTGGCAGAAGCCTTTTCTTCGTCTGTCGCATCTTCGGCCAGGCCGCGCGGCTTGCCCTCTTCTTCGGCGTAGAAGCGGAGGTTTTCAAGCAGCAGTACCTCGCCTGGTTGTAGGGCAGCGGCTTTAGCTGCAGCTTCTTCTCCCATGCAGTCGCCGGCAAACTGCACAGTCACGCCCAGCAATTCTGCCAGGTGGCCGATTATGTGCTTTAAAGAAAATTTATCAGTTACTCCTTTAGGACGGCCAAGGTGTGAGCCGATAATTATGCTACCGCCATCTGCCAGAATCTTCTTCAGGGTTGGAAGTGCTGCACGCATACGCGTGTCATCTGTAATGTTGAAATTCTCGTCCAGAGGTACATTGAAGTCTACGCGGACAAATGCCTTTTTCCCGGCAAAGTTAAATTGTTCTATTGTCATAATTTTATGTTTAAGAATATTACTGATAATGTCTTCTGTAGATATCATTCCTTTAATGTGCGCAAAGTTAGCATTATTTTCTTTCTGATAGAAGAAAAAAACGATTTATTCAGTCTTTTTTATCTTGTTGTCTTGTAGAATAATCTTAGTTCCATTGTCCTTTTGGGTATATCGTTTTCGTCGTGTTATATGCGTTGCATAATGATAGTGTAAAAACTGTGTCCGCAAAGTTTATACGTTAACTTAACTACAACTAGTATCTTAACCCGAAGGATATGTAGGCATTTCCGTAATTGTCGAATCCTTTGATGCGAGAATCGAGATATCTATAGCCAAGTTCAACGATAGGTGAGAATCTATATGTCTTGATGTACCAAGCCAAGGAAACATCATAAGTCGTGCGTTTCCAATCGGGGTTGCCGAGACTGCCTAATGCTTTTGCGCGTACATCAAGAACATGGATGCTTCTCGTGCGGTTGAGTAGTTTTATGCCCAGACCGCCGCCAAGGCTGGTTCCATTAAAATAGGTTTTGGTTCCATTGTCCTTATATAGGGATATGTTGTCTTCTATAGTAATGAAGGCGTATGATATAGGAATAACGTCCACATGGAATTTAAATGAAAAATCAATAGGTTTTATTCCATTATTCTTGAGCCCTGTTCCTGCTGAAGCTTCGAAGTGTATCCGCTCCATGAATGTTTGTGCATTCATTTTGACTGTTGTGAGCGCAAGCAAAAGCGTAGTTGCATAAATAAATTTCTTCATAACATAATTGTGTTAAGTTAATAGGGTAATATAGTGAGCAGCTTTTATGCAACTCACTATGTTATATGAGTTTATGTTGTAAAGATACGGAGAATATTTCGACTATGCAAGATTAGGATGAGTGATTCCGAAGTCATTCGCAATAATTTCAAGCCGTGCCTCCTTTTCCTCTTTCGACAGGCGTGCCGACGGGTGGTTGGTGCGGTA
>CAZYVE010000058.1:0-11447 GCA_964651035.1 uncultured Bacteroides sp. | reverse complement strand
AAGTGAATCCACTGGTGTTTGAGACCAGCGCGTCTACCGATTCCGCCATCTGGGCTTACATATATTTTTCTTAATGATGCTGCAAAGGTAAAGCTTTGTTTTCAATCTCACAATAGTTTCACATAAAAAAGAAGAAAAAACGAGAAAACAAATCGCATGCATTTTTTCTTTATAAAATATACCGTACATTAGCAGAAATTTTCATGCTCAACAATATGGAAAACAATAAAAATAACTACTGCGTAATAATGGGCGGAGGAATAGGAAGCCGTTTTTGGCCGTTCAGCCGCAAGTATCTGCCAAAACAATTCCTTGATTTTTTAGGGACAGGGCGTTCACTGTTGCAACAGACTTTCGACCGGTTCAGAAAAATAATTCCAGCAGAAAATATCCTCGTCGTAACGAATGCCATGTATGCTGACCTGGTAAAGGAACAATTACCCGAACTGAGAGATGAACAGATTTTACTGGAGCCGACACGGCGTAACACAGCTCCATGTATAGCATGGGCTTCTTATCACATACGAGGACTCAACCAAGATGCCAATATCGTAGTTGCACCCTCGGATCACCTGATTCTCAAAGAAGAAGAATTCTTGTCTGCTATACGGAATGGATTGGAGTTTGTCTCTCATTCGGACAAACTTTTGACATTGGGAATAAAACCAAACAGACCGGAGACCGGATACGGATATATACAGATAGCCGAATCTGCTGGAAATAATTTCTATAAAGTAAAAACTTTTACAGAGAAGCCTGAAAGGGAATTGGCCAAGGTGTTCGTTGAAAGTGGAGAGTTCTATTGGAACTCTGGCCTGTTCATGTGGAATGTAAACACCATAATTAATACCGTGGAACAACTGTTACCCGAACTGAGTGCCAAATTGGCTCCAGGAGAGAAAGTATACGGAACTCCTGATGAACAGAAATTCATAGAAGAAAACTTTCCGGCCTGCCCCAACATATCCATAGACTTTGGTGTCATGGAAAAAGCCGACAATGTGTATGTATCGTTAGGAGATTTCGGATGGTCGGATCTGGGTACATGGAGTTCGTTATATGACATTTCATCAAAAGATGCCGACAACAACGTTACATTACAATGTCGCTCCAGACTATACAACTGCAAAAACAATATAGTTGTACTGCCCGGCAACCGGCTGGCCGTAATAGATGGGCTAGAAAATTACTTGATAGTCGAATCAGACAATGTACTGCTGATATGCAAGAAGGAAGAAGAGTCCAATATACGCAGGTATGTGAACGATATACAAATAAGCTTCGGAGACGAATACGTATAAGCAGTTGCGCATGACGGGTTGCATGCGTGCAGTATATGTGTAATGCACATGTCTATTGTATGTCATGTGCATGCTACGTACACATAAATCGCACGCATGCATTAATGTTTCAGAAAGCTGCGCGAATGGCTTCGGCCACAGCCTTAAACTCATCGTCAGACAATTTCAATTTAGGGTTAGAGAAAAGCAAATCCTTTTCACTTTGCATTGGCACGAGATGTATATGGGCATGCGGTACTTCCAACCCCAGTACTGCCTCTCCCACTTTGCGGCATGGAAAAGCCTTACCTATGGCAAGGGCAACTTTCTTGGCAAAGATGTGCATACCCGCCAAATCTTCGTCAGATAAATCGAAGATATAATCAACTTCCTGTTTCGGTACAACAAGCGTATGTCCCTTTACCAAAGGATTTATGTCAAGAAATGCGAAGAACTTATCATCTTCTGCCACCTTATAACAGGGTAATTCACCTGCAATGATTCTGCTAAATACTGTCATGTTTCTATCGGTTTTATTAATAATTTTTCAAAAAGACCAATTTTTATCGTTCACATCCTGCATCAGAAAGAAATACTCATCACTTCCAGAGAAATAATTCCCTGCGGAACCTTTATTTCGGCCACATCACCCACCTTTTTGCCCAACAGTCCCTGAGCAATAGGAGTATTGACAGAAATCTTTCCTTCTTTCAGGTTCGCTTCGCTTTCCGACACTATGGTATAAGTCATCTTGGCACCGTTCTTAACATTCTTCAATTCTACTTTGTTAAGTATCTGCACTGAATCTGTCTTCAGTTTCGTCTCATCTATTATCTTGGCATCAGCAATTACCGCCTTCAACCTGGCGATCTTGCCTTCCAACAAACCTTGCGCCTCTTTGGCGGCATCATATTCGGCATTTTCGGACAAGTCGCCCTTATCGCGCGCTTCGGCAATGGCTGCAATGATTTTAGGTCGCTCCACTGCTTCCAAACGTTTTAATTCGGCCAACAAATTGTTGTAACCGTCTTCTGACATGTAAGCCATAATTATATTCCTCCTAATGTTTTTTAAATTAACACGTTTACAAAGACAATATAAACAAAAAAGAATTCCAACATGTTCACCATGCTGGAACCCTCTTTTTTATTTGGCAAATATAAGCTTTTATACAATGTACGCCAAACAGAGCCCCCTGCTTTGTAACATTTTTAAATGTTATATGCCAAATTATAACACGTCACAACAAAGCTTTCACCGCAGCCTCCAAATCTTCTATTGTTTCGCCGCGCGCACTCAGTTCATTATCCCGGTTAATCAGGAAGAAAGAAGGAAGTGACTGTACATTGTAAGATGAAACAAACCCAGAATAAATGCCGTTGACATCACGCACACAGATCCATGGCAGGTTGTCTGCAATTGTTTTCCAATAATGCTCATCCGCATCCAACGATACCTGGTATATCTCCAGCCCGCGAGACATGTATTTGTCATACAAATCGCGAAGCTGGTAATTGTGCGATGCCGATACAGCACTCTGATACACGGTAAAATCCAGTATCACCACTTTTCCCTTAAGGTCGCTAAGACTGCGCATGTTCCCTGTCATATCGCGCAATGTAACGTCTATCACGCCGGTCTCCTTCACCACATCTTCCGGTATTTCAAGAACAGTCTGCCTGGGTGGACGCGTGTTCTTCATACCTCTGATTACTATGTTGTAAAGATTACGTGAGCGGTCGGCATGCGGATAATAATTATTCAGACTTGTGGCCACGGCTGCAAAACACTTCACATCATCCTTGCTGTTAAGCGGGTCGAATATAAGGTAACCATTCAGTTTCTGGAATAGGGCGAAATAGGCTGCCGCCGTATTGGGAGCTGCATATATATATTGCAGTTTTACGTTATTCTTGTAGTCATTAAGCAAGTCAGACAGTTGTTTCTGATATGAATCTACTGCGACTTGCCGCGACTGCATCAGGCGTGTCAGTGAGTCGACTTGTTCCTGCAAACGCAACTGCATCAAAGTCAGTTCCTTTATCTTCACACTATTTGGTGAGCCTTCTACGCTGTATTCCGTGGAAAAGTTTCCGTAAGGAGCCTTAAATGTGAGTGTCTCGGTAGAGTCTATTGAAAAATTGATAACCTTGTCTTCAACACGCAAACGGTAAAATTCCGGTGAGGCTGGACGTTTTCCTTTGAATAGAAAATGCCCTTTTTCATCCAGTTTTACCGAATCCATAGGCATGATACCTTCCAGAGCCGAAGCTTCCATATATAACATCTTTCCACCTGCCCCAGATACTTCACCCTCAACCTTGAATTGTGGAACGGAACTGCAGGCTCCCAGCAGACCACCCACCAACACTACATAAAATAACCTGTTCATATATTTAGTATAATTAATTATCTATATTTCTCTAACCTTTCATCTGCAGAATGTACAATGCTGTACACTGTAAACATGACGAAAAGGCGTATCAGCATAACAAATAACAAAGGTGGTGCAAATATACTGCTTTTCAGAGGTAATCAAAGCATTTTTATGTTTCTTGCAGGCAGAATATGCCAAAAATTAGGTACTTATATTTCATCCACACAAGTTATATTAGCGAAAGTATTTCATTTAGTGCTCCAATTTTATCAGGTATAATGATTAGGATGAATAAGTCTAACAATGCAAAGATTCAGATAACCTATTGTTGCTAAGCAATAAATGTATAATTTTTTTTGCAAGATTACGGTTTCCTAAAGATTACCTTATCTCGAACTCGAGTACAATATTATACAATTATACATTAAAAACATGTCTGTTAAGAAAAACTTTTGTATTTTTGCCACGAATAGAGTGAATCAGTGTAAAAATGAACATAAACGCATTAGAACTTAGTGAACAGGAAATAATCCGGCGCAACAGCTTAGAGACGCTACGTGCGATGGGCATAGCCCCCTACCCTGCCGCAGAGTATATAACAAATGCTTTCTCCACCGATATCAAAAATGAATTCAAGGATGGCGATGAACCGCGTCACGTGTCAGTGGCAGGTCGAATGATGAGCCGCCGTATTATGGGTAAGGCATCTTTCATAGAGCTGCAAGACTCGAAAGGACGTATCCAGGTGTACATCACGCGCGACGATATCTGCCCTGATGGCAATACGGACATGTATAATACGGTATTCAAACGTCTGCTCGACTTGGGCGACTTCATCGGTATCGAGGGTTTCGTGTTTCGCACACAGATGGGTGAAATCAGTATCCATGCCCAGAAGCTCACCGTACTGGCCAAAAGCTTACGTCCGCTGCCTGTGGTTAAATACAAGGATGGAGTGGCATACGATGCTTTTGATGACCCTGAATTGCGCTATCGCCAGCGATATGTAGACCTCATAGTAAACGACGGTGTGAAAGACACTTTCCTTAAACGCTCTAAGATTATCAGTACCATGCGTACTGTCCTCGACGAGGCTGGTTATACCGAGGTGGAGACACCCATTCTGCAGTCCATCCCCGGCGGAGCAAGCGCACGCCCGTTTATTACCCACCATAATTCACTCGATATAGATCTGTACCTTCGCATTGCCACAGAACTATATCTGAAACGCCTCATAGTAGGCGGATTCGAAGGGGTTTACGAAATAGGTAAGAACTTCCGTAATGAGGGCATGGACAAGAACCATAACCCGGAGTTTACTTGCATGGAACTGTATGTGCAATATAAGGATTATAATTGGATGATGGGATTCACCGAACGGTTGCTTGAGCGTATCTGTATCGCTGTAAATGGCTGCACAGATACTGTTATAGACGGTAAGACCATCAGTTTCAAGGCTCCTTACCGCAGGTTGCCCATATTAGAAGCCATCAGAGAAAAGACCGGTTACGACCTCGATGGAAAGACGGAAGACGAGATACGGGATATCTGCAAGGCTCTGGACATGGAAATTGACGACACCATGGGAAAGGGCAAGCTGATTGACGAGATTTTCGGTGAGTTCTGTGAGGGCACGTTCATACAGCCAACGTTCATTACTGACTATCCCGTGGAAATGTCTCCTCTCACCAAGATGCACCGCAGTAAACCCGGACTGACCGAACGCTTCGAACTGATGGTGAACGGTAAGGAGTTGGCCAATGCCTATAGCGAACTGAACGACCCGCTGGATCAGGAGGAGCGCTTCAAAGAACAGTTACGCCTCAGTGAAAAAGGCGATGACGAAGCGATGTTTATAGACCAGGACTTCCTCAAGGCTCTGCAATATGGCATGCCGCCTACCTCGGGCATAGGTATAGGTATAGACCGTCTAACCATGCTGATGACGGGACAACCATACATCCAAGAGGTGCTGTTCTTCCCCCAAATGCGGCCCGAAAAAGCAGCTCCCAAAGATGCGCCGGCCAAGTACATAGCGCTTGGCATACCTGAAGAATGGGTGCCCGCCATACAGAAGGCCGGCTACAATGTGGTGGAGAATATGAAAGATGTCAATCCGCAGAAATTGCACATGGATATCTGCGGAATCAACAAAAAATATAAATTAGGGCTGGTTAATCCAAGTGTCAACGATGTGCAGGCTTGGATAGAAAAAATCGGGAAATGAAACTGCCGGGAAGGATAGCCATCATGGGCGGAGGTAGCTGGGCAACCGCCATCGCAAAAATGGCGATGCAGCAGGTGGGATTGCTGGACTGGTACATGCGGAGAGACGACCGCATAGCCGACTTCAAGCGTCTGGGGCATAATCCGGCCTATCTGACAGGTGTCAAATTCGACACAAAACGGATAAATTTCAGTTCAAATATCAATGACATAGTAAAGGATTCGGATACACTTATATTTGTCACCCCATCACCTTACTTGAAGTCACACCTCAAAAAACTGAAGACAAAAATCAAGGACAAGTTCATCATAAGCGCAATAAAAGGTATTGTGCCGGATGACAATCTCATAGTATCAGAGTATTTCAAGAAGGAATATAACGTTCCTCCGGAAAACATTGCCGTAATAGCAGGTCCCTGCCATGCTGAAGAGGTAGCATTGGAACGACTTTCATATCTCACCATTGCCTGTCCGGACATAAACAAGGCAGCGGCCATCGCCAACAAATTCGCAAACTCATATATCAAAACGTCTGTAAGTGATGACGTAGTGGGGATAGAATATAGTTCTGTTCTCAAAAACGTATATGCCATAGCTGCAGGAATCTGCAACGGTCTAAAATATGGAGACAACTTCCAGGCCGTGCTGATGTCAAACGCCATACAAGAAATGGAGCGTTTTCTGGAAACAGTACATCCATTGAATCGGAATGTCAGCGACTCGGCTTATTTGGGAGATCTGCTGGTAACGGGCTACTCCAATTTCAGCCGCAACCGAACTTTCGGAGCCATGATTGGAAAAGGATATTCGGTAAAAAGTGCACAGATAGAAATGGAGATGATTGCCGAAGGATATTACGGAACTAAATGCATCAAGGAAATCAACAAGCATTACCACGTCAATATGCCTATTCTGGATGCTGTTTACAATATACTATACGAACGTATATCCCCAATGATTGAAATAAAGCTACTTACTGACTCGTTCAGATAGCTTGCTTATAAAAAAAGACGGTTCAAAAAAATAACAAATATGATTAACTTAAACATTGAAAAAACTTTTGGCTTCATTTCCAAAGAAAGTATTTACACTTACGCAAGCCAGGTAAAAGACGCCCAGGAAGCTTTGGAGAACGGCACCGGAAAAGGTAACGATTTCCTGGGCTGGTTGCACCTTCCATCTTCCATTACAGAAGAACATCTTGAAGCCTTGAAATCCACAGCCAAGACATTACGTGAAAATTGTGATGTTGTAGTTGTGGCCGGAATAGGCGGTAGTTACCTTGGGGCACGTGCTGTAATTGAGGCTCTATCCAATAGCTTGGCATGGCTACAAGAGAAGAAAGAATCACCGGCCATACTCTACGCCGGGCATAACATCAGCGAAGACTACCTGTATGAATTAACCGAATTTCTGAAAGACAAAAGGTTCGGTGTAATAAATATCTCCAAGTCGGGCACAACCACCGAAACGGCATTGGCGTTCCGTCTGTTAAAAAGACTGTGTGAAGAGCAACGTGGCAAAGAAATGGCCAAGAAAGTAATTGTGGCTATTACTGATGCCAAGAAAGGGGCAGCACGCATGATGGCAGACAAAGAAGGTTACCAATCTTTTGTCATACCCGACAATGTGGGAGGGCGATTCTCGGTACTTACACCGGTAGGCTTGTTGCCTATCGCAGTGGCAGGCTTTGACATAAACAAACTCGTGGCAGGAGCCGTTTCCATGGAGAAAGCATGTGGCAATGATGTGCCGTTTGCTGAAAACCCTGCTTGTCTTTATGCCGCTACACGCAATGAATTGTACAAAAGCGGGAAAAAGATAGAAATCCTTGTCAACTTCAACCCTAAACTGCACTATGTAAGCGAATGGTGGAAGCAACTTTACGGGGAATCGGAAGGAAAGGAAAACAAGGGAATATTTCCGGCTTCGGTCGATTTCTCTACCGATCTTCATTCTATGGGACAATGGATACAGGAGGGTGAACGCACTATATACGAAACAGTCATCTCTGTAGAAAATACGAACCATAGCCTGACAGTCCCCAGTGATGCGGAAAATCTTGACGGGCTGAACTTCATGGCTGGGAAACATGTGGACGAGATTAATAAAATGGCCGAACTTGGCACACAACTGGCACACGTGGACGGCGGTGTACCAAACATTCGCATCACAATACCGGCTCTAAATGAAGAAAGCATAGGAGAATTATTGTACTTCTTTGAAAAGGCATGCGGCATAAGTGGCTACCTGCTGGGAGTGAACCCATTCAACCAGCCCGGGGTGGAAGCATACAAGAAAAACATGTTTGCTCTGCTGAACAAACCCGGATATGAAGAGGAAGCCAAGGCCATACGGGCAAAGTTGTAAATACAATCTGCTTATTTCATTGGGCGCGGACCATCTCCGCGCCTGCTTTTATTAAATTCCAGTAAACTATGTTACAGGAGTCCATTGACAATTATCTGAAGAAACATAATTACAGGAGTATCGACCTGAAAGCTGTACTGTTCGACATGGATGGTGTACTGTTTGATTCCATGCCTTACCATGCTGATGCATGGCACACGGTAATGGAACGCCATGGCTTGCACATGACACGCGAAGAGGCTTTTATGAACGAAGGCCGTACCGGTGCATCTACCATAAACCTTATTTACCGCAAGCAATACGGGCATGACGCTTCCCCTGCACTGATATCGGCTATCTATGAAGAAAAAAGTACAGAATTCAGCAAGAAGCCGGCACCTGAACCTATGGCAGGCGCTGCGGAATTATTGAAAAAGCTGAAAAGTGAGGGTCTTGTTCCTATACTGGTCACCGGTTCAGGGCAACACTCTCTGCTTGACAGGCTGGACTATTACTTCCCCGGAATATTCACCCGCCAACACATGATTACAGCCTTCGATGTAAAGTACGGTAAGCCCAACCCAGAGCCATATCTCATGGGATTGGAAAAAGCGGGTGTCCAACCCAATGAAGCCTTTGTCGTAGAGAATGCCCCGATAGGCGTACAGGCAGGATGTGCAGCAGGCATATTCACGATAGCCGTCAATACTGGACCTTTGAACGGGCAAGTACTGCTGGATGCCGGAGCCGATTTGTTATTCCCTTCCATGCAGGTACTTTATGATAACTGGGATGAATTACATTCATATACATGAATGAGAATTCACTTGCATACGCATTAAAAGTCAGCACTTACGGATAACCTTAGCCCAAAGATCAAAATCGTCAGAGGCTGTAATTTCTGCTAAACAGAAATCCCCCGGATGCAAGCAATAATCCTTGCGATAGATTAGGACTTCCGGGTCTATATCAGGAGAATCGAATTCGGTTCGTCCCACATAGTACTCACCTTCTGTACGATCTATAATAACCTTCGCTTTCTGACCCACTTTAGAAGCACATATTTCCCGTGAAATATCTTGCTGAAGTGCCATCAGTTCATCCAAACGATGTCTTTTTATGTGCAGAGGGACATTGTCCTTATAATGCAAAGCAGCGTAGGTGCCGTCTTCTTCAGAATAAGCAAAAGCCCCTAAACGTTCGAAACGGATATCACGGACAAATGTTTTAAGCTCTTCAAAATCTTCTTCCGTCTCACTGGGAAAGCCAACCATGAGTGTGGTACGCAAATGGATATCCGGAACTTCCTGACGAATGGTTCCAAGCAAGTTGTATGTCTCTATCTTTGTAACATGACGTCTCATCAGCTTCAAGATTTTGTCACTAATGTGCTGTAATGCGATGTCCAGATATTTACACACATTATCCCGCTCGCGCATTACACGGAGTAATTCAAACGGGAAACCTGCAGGATAAGCATAGTGCAGACGAATCCATTCTACTCCAGGAATGTCAGCCATGCGCTCCACCAGCTCAGGCAACATCTGCCGCCTGTACAAATCAACCCCATAATATGTAAGTTCTTGGGCTATAATCTGGAATTCCTTCACACCGATTTGTACCAGGGAACGTACTTCTCCAACAATATCCTCAATAGGACGAGACTTATGTTCACCAGTGATAATAGGAATGGCACAATATGCGCATTTGCGATTACATCCCTCTGAGATTTTTATATAAGCATAATGCGATGGTGTGGTGAGTATCCGATTACAGCTTATTTTCTCATTAAATGCTCCCCCCAGTTCCTGTAACAAATCTTTCCAATCAAACTTGCCATAGAATTTGTCTACTTGTGGTATTTCAATGGACAGCTCCTTGAGATAACGTTCCGAGAGGCATCCCATGACATAAAGTTTCGAAATGCGTCCTTCTTCCTTGGCACGGGCAAACTCAAGTATCATATTTATAGACTCCTCTTTAGCATCTCCAATGAAGCCGCAAGTATTAATTACTGCAATTTCACCTGTTGGTTTCTCCGAGTCGTGAGTCACGCTATACCCGGCAGCCTGCAGCTGACACATCAAGCGTTCAGAGTCCACCAGATTCTTAGAACATCCAAGCGTTATAATATCGACTGTTTTATTATGCGCTTTATTCATTATCTAACGTCGCCAAAAAGTGATTCAACGAATTCTTTTTTGCGGAAAATCTGCAAGTCATTTATGCCCTCACCCAATCCGATGTACTTGACCGGTATCTTAAACTGGTCCGAAATGCCTATGACAACTCCCCCCTTAGCCGTTCCGTCCAGTTTGGTGACAGCGATGGCATTCACTTCGGTTGCAAGCGTGAATTGTTTAGCCTGCTCAAATGCATTTTGCCCTGTAGAACCATCTAAAACAAGCAGAACTTCATCCGGTGCATCTGGCACAATTTTTTTCATCACATTCTTTATTTTGGTCAGCTCATTCATCAGCCCTATTTTGTTGTGGAGGCGTCCTGCTGTATCTATTATTACCACATCCGCTTTGTTGGAAACGGCCGAACTGAGCGTGTCATACGCAACAGATGCCGGGTCTGCTCCCATTTTCTGTTTCACCACTGGCACTCCCACACGCTCACCCCATATCATGAGTTGCTCAACGGCTGCCGCCCGGAATGTGTCTGCTGCACCAAGATATACAGATTTGCCAGCTTTCTTGAATTGATATGCCAGCTTCCCGATAGTGGTAGTCTTTCCTACTCCATTGACACCCACCACCATGATAACGTATGGTTTACGATGTATTGGCGCTTCGAAATCATCAAAATCAGATGTATTGTTTTCAGTAAGCAATGCGGCTATTTCATCACGCAATATGCTATTGAGTTCTTGTGTATTAAGATATTTGTCCGCAGCAACGCGTTTTTCTATCCTATTGATTATCCTGAGCGTTGTTTCTACGCCAACATCCGAAGTGATGAGTACTTCCTCCAGATTATCCAGCACATCATCATCTATCTTCGATTTTCCCGCTATGGCGCGAGCTATCTTGTCGAATACGCTTTCCTTAGTCTTGGATAAACCTTTATCCAATGTATCTTTATTTTCTTTGGAAAAAAAACTGAAGAATCCCATTATATTTATGTCGTTATGTGTATAATGTTACAAATATAGTGATTTCCCCTGACATACCCAGTTTGTTTTACAGAAATGCAATACATGCATTGTG
>CAZYVE010000057.1:0-11525 GCA_964651035.1 uncultured Bacteroides sp. | reverse complement strand
TGATTTCCCCTGACATACCCAGTTTGTTTTACAGAAATGCAATACATGCATTGTGGTGACGTAATACATGTACTGCATTAGCCTACAGTATGTCCATTTGTTTGCCTTAACAAGTTATTTATTTCTCCATGCCACGAGCTGTCCTGCTGCAAGACTCTACATCAACCTTTGGCTTCCGCCTCCTGAAGTATTTCTTCGCCGGCATACATATAAATCTCTACACGGCGGTTTTCAGCAGCAGTCTTTGTTTCGTCATACTGGTCATAAGCTACACCTTTCACTTGTTTGAATTGTGCTGGAGAAACGCCACAATCCTGCAGGTAGTTTTCTACAGCATATCCCCGGTTCGAGACATTTTTATAATATCATATTCTATTCAGAACGAACTCCCCATTTTGGCATACAGCTCTAACATTCAGCTTCTTGTCCAATATCACAATGTCTGCATCCTTTCCTTTCTGCAATGAGCCTTTGCGGTCTGATACACCCATTATTTCAGCAGGAGTTTCTGACGTCATGCGTATGGCATCTCCGAGAGGAATCCCAGCATTTACCATGGTACGCACCAAGACGTCGGATGTTGCAATACTTCCGGCAAGAGAAGAATGGTCTGCCAGTTTGCACACTCCGTCTTCTATAATATAGCGTGGGTCGTCTATAACCATATCACCAGCCGCGGCATAGCACAAGGCATCAGTTACCAGACATGTACGTTCCACACCTTTCAGCGTATAAGCCAGCTTTAAGATTGTGGATGGTAAATGTATGCCGTCAGCTATGAGTTCGATAGTCATTTCATCTATGAGATAGACACTTTCCACAGTACCCTCGTATTTGTACTCCCGACGTTTGTGAAATCCCGGCATGGCATTATAGAAATGGGCTGCATGTGTGAATCCGGCCTCGTATGCCTCGCGTAAAGCGTCATATTCGGCCTCCGTATGTGATATGGCAGCCAATATACCTTTGCTTCGCAGGTAACGGGCAAAGTCAAGAGCTCCCGGCAGTTCCGGAGAGGCATCCCAACGCCGTATGGTGTCAGTGCTTTCCAAAAGCTCTTTGTATTCTTTCTCGTTTATCTCTCTGGTAAGTCCGGCAAACTGTTCTCCAGCCATTTTAGGATTAAGATAAGGACCTTCTATATGAAGCCCCAATACCGGGCTGCCTGGCTCCTCTATCAGGTGCTTGCAAATGTCTGCAGCCTGACGCAGTTTATCGAAAGTAGTAGACGAAAGTGTAGGGAAAAAACTGGTGGCACCATATTGCAAATGTGCATTAATAATTGCACGGAAAGCTTCTTCTGTACATTCTGTGAAATCATGCCCGCCACCACCATGAGTATTCATAGAGATAAAACCAGGAACGATGTACATGCCTTTGGCATCTATCAGTTTGGCTCCTATAATGGCGAGGTCGCAGTTTGTCACTTCTAATATCTTTCCGTCACGTATCAGTACGGAGCCTTCGTTCAGCCATCCCTGCGGAGTGAAGATACGGCCGTTGATAATCTGAATAAGCATGTGAATTTACGTTTAATTTATTATCTTGCTTTCATAATTACAAAGTTATTCCACTTTTGATTTTTCAGCAAATAAAATTGCGATAATTATTGTTTATATTTTCCGGCTTTCATTCACTTCGGCAAATGTTATATACTTGCCGTATACTCACTACTGTTGCCTGTTTCCTCAAGCCACCAGTTTATAAGCCTGCGTGCAATACTCAATTTCTGCGGAAGTTCCGGCAGGTTGTCCCTTGAATAGAATGCAGCTGCACTGAGTTCATCATCCTGCAATTTTATCTCTCCACTGGCATAGTCGGCTATAAAACCAGTCATAAGCCCACTGGGATATGGCCATGGCTGACTGGCAAAATAACGTATGTTTTTTATTCGCAGCCCTGTTTCTTCAAACACCTCTCTCTCGACACACTGTTCCAGTGTTTCTCCGGACTCAAGGAAACCGGCTACTAAGCCATAAAATGTCCCACAGAAATTGCGCGCATGTACCAGCAGAATTTCATCTCCCTTGCGTATCAGCACAATAACAGCTGTAGAGATGACGGGATATAGCTCATTACCACATTCTGGACATTTTTTCATTATTGCAGTCGCCTGCACAGTGGCCGTGCCACACACAGGGCAATAACGGCTGTGTTTATCCCAATATAATATCTGGAAAGCTTTTCCTGCAGACTTGTATTCAGAGAGTGTTATATAATCATATGATGCACGCAGACCGACCATCATCCATTCTTCATTCTCCCTAATAACATCCCTTATTGCGGTAGCTTTTACCTTTTCCCCGGTGGGTAACAATACTTCGTGGGTTTTCATATCGGACGTAAGATTTTCCGCTATTTCCACGTCATCGGGAACTCGCATATGCCCGTCTTTCTCCCGCTTTAAAAGCAGTCGGTCTTCAAAAAAAATAAAATGTAGCATGAATGATCTTCCGTAATTTCTGGAACGGAATATTATTTGCAGAAACTATTCATCTTTTAACGGGAATCTTGTCAATCCTGCGCTGATGTCTGCCACCTTCGAACTCGGTGGTGAAAAAAACTTCCATTATCCTGTCGGCTTCTTCGTAACTTATGAACCGTCCGGGTATTACCAAGACATTGGCATCATTGTGACTACGGGACAATAATGCTATCTCCGGCATCCAACATAATGCTGCACGTATTCCCTGATGTTTATTCAAAGTCATGCTTATGCCCTCTCCTGTACCGCAGATAGCAATTCCCGGATAACATTCTCCTTTTTCTACAGATTCAGCCAATGGATGTGCAAAGTCTGGGTAATCGCAGCTCGCGGACGAGTATGTACCAAAGTCCTTATAAACCCATCCTTTGGATTCCAGCCATTCCTTGACATGTTGTTTCAGTTCATATCCGGCATGGTCACAACAAATGCCTATCGTTTTCATTAAGGAATATTTATAACATCATTTTGACCTGTTTGTAAACATTTTCTGCCGTAAAGCCCAATTTCTCGTCAAGTACTTTATAAGGAGCAGAAAATCCGAAGGATGGCAGTCCCCAAACTTTCCCATTCATTCCCACTAGATTTTCCAGTGTGACCGGGAGTCCTGCTGTTAGACCAAATACTTTGGCTCCATACGGGATTATGCTCTCTTGGTAACTTTTTGCTTGTCTGCGGAACAGCCCTTCAGATGGAACGGACACAATACGTACTTTCACACCATCTTTACGCAGCAATTCAGCACCTGCTACCAATGTAGATACCTCCGAACCGGAAGCAATCAAGATTATATCCGGATTATCTTCCGACCCGTCAACTATATATGCCCCTTTCTCCACTAATTTATAGTTGTTACCGGCCGGTAAATTGACGACATTCTGCCGGGAAAGGATAAGCGCAGTTGGAGTACTCTTATTCTCCATAGCCAACCGCCAGGCTACAGTAGTTTCTTCCACATCAGCAGGGCGAAGAACTAACATGGAATTTTGTCCACTGTGGTTCTGTAATTTTTCCATCAGACGTATTTGGGCTTCTTGTTCTACCGGCTCATGCGTTGGCCCATCTTCTCCCACACGAAACGCATCATGCGACCAGATAAATTTCACAGGGATTTCCATCAGTGCAGCCATACGTATGGCAGGTTTCATATAATCGGAAAATACGAAGAATGTTGCGCATGCAGGAATTACGCCTCCATGCAAAGCCATACCAATGCAGCAGCAGGCCATTGTCAACTCGGCCACTCCGGCTTGCAGAAATGCCCCGCTGAAGTCTCCTTTTTTGAATGCATGAGTTTTTTTCAAGAATCCATCAGTCTTATCCGAATTTGAAAGGTCTGCAGAAGAAACAATCATGTTCTCGACCTGTGTAGCCAAAATACCAAGCACTGTAGACGAAGCGACTCTTGTAGGCTGGTCTGGTTTTTGCTTTATTGCATCCCAATCAATTTCCGGAATAGTTCCCGATAAGAACTGTTTCAATTTTGCTGCTTTTTCAGGGTTGGCTTTCTCCCATACATTTTTAACGGCATAATGTTTTGATACTATCTGCTTAAGTTCTGTAGCACGCCTTGCATATAATTCAGCCACTTCCGGAAATATGAAGAATGGATCCTCTGGATTTCCTCCAAGATTCTTTATGGTGTTTATATAAGCTTCCTTTCCAAGAGGAGCACCATGAGTAGCACAACATGCTTCATAACTGCTACCATCCGGTTTACGGGCGCCTTTGCCCATTATGGTATGCCCTATAATCAAAGTAGGACGTTCATTTTCTGCTTTAGCTTCATTTAAGGCATCCCGTATAGCATCCGGGTCATTACCGTTGATGCTAAGCACTTTCCATCCCCATGCTTCATATTTCCTGGCTGTATCTTCTGTGGTGACTTCCTTTGTTTCTGTGGATAATTGGATTTCGTTTGCATCATAAAACATAATAAGGTTGTCAAGGCCTAACGTTCCAGCTATACGACCGGCACCCTGGGATATTTCCTCCTGCACACCTCCATCGGATATATAAGTGTAAATAGTCTGCGGCATGACTTCACCGAAACGTGCCTTCAAGAATTTTGCTGCGATGGCCGCACCCACGGCATAGGCATGTCCCTGTCCCAAAGGGCCTGATGTGTTCTCAATACCACGCATTATATCACGTTCGGGGTGTCCTGGAGTAGGACTTCCCCACTGGCGGAACTCTTTCAGTTCTTCTATGGTAAACTTACCGGCCATTGCCAACACAGCGTATAACATTGGCGACATATGCCCCGGATCAAGGAAGAAACGGTCACGAGCCTCCCACCACGGATTCTCTGGATCATAAATCAAGAATTCGGAGAAAAGCACATTTATGAAATCAGCGCCACCCATGGCACCGCCGGGATGTCCGGATTTGGCTTTTTCAACCATGGAAGCAGACAATATGCGTATGTTGTCCGCAGCACGATTCATTAGCTCTTTGTCGTTCATATAGTCAGTATTGTTGTTTATATTTTTTGTACTGTTTTTATTCTAACCACAAAGGTACTAATAAAAATGAAACACGGAAAGATATGTTAAGAGATTTGACGGACAGGAGCTTCGTACAGATACTATTCCCACTCTATTGTCGAAGGCGGTTTGGAAGATATATCATAAGCTACGCGATTCACTCCTTTCACCTTATTTATAATATCATTGGATACCCGGGCCAAAAAGTCGTAGGGCAAATGAGCCCAGTCGGCAGTCATGGCATCGGTAGAAGTTACAGCACGCAGAGCCACGGCACGCTCATAGGTACGTTCGTCACCCATGACGCCTACGGAACGAACCGGCAACAGAATGACACCAGCTTGCCATACCCGGCTGTAAAGACTTACTTCCTCACCGTCGGCATCCTGAACTTTCCACTCACGCAAACTGCGTATAAAAATATCATCGGCATCTTGCAGCATACGCACTTTCTCCCGGGTGACATCTCCCAATATACGCACAGCCAATCCGGGGCCGGGGAAAGGATGGCGCCCTATCAGATGTTCGGGTATACCTAATTGCCGTCCCACACGGCGCACCTCATCTTTGAAAAGCCATTTTAATGGTTCACACAACTTAAGGTTCATTTCTTTGGGCAAGCCACCAACATTATGGTGACTTTTAATAACCTTTCCCGTTATGTTGAGACTTTCTATACGGTCAGGGTATATGGTGCCTTGTGCCAGCCATCTGGCATCGTTTATCTTTTTTGCTTCGGTATTGAAGACTTCTACAAAATCTCGGCCAATGATTTTGCGTTTCTGCTCCGGATCATCCACGCCTTCCAAATCTTTGAAGAACTTCTCCGATGCATCCACGCCTATTACATTCAGTCCCAGACATTCATAGTCGTGCATAACGTCACGGAACTCATTTTTGCGCAATAGGCCATGATCTACGAAGATACAGGTCAGGTTATTGCCGATAGCACGGTTCAGCAACACTGCTGCTACTGACGAATCAACACCACCGCTCAATCCGAGTATCACACGGTCATTGCCCAACTGTTCTTTCAACCCGGCTACAGTAGTATCTATAAATGAAGCAGGGTTCCATGTCTGAGAGCATCCGCATACATTAACAACAAAATTGCGCAACATAACGGCACCGTCCTCGCTATGAAATACTTCCGGATGGAATTGCACACCCCACATCTTTTCATCTTCCACACAATAAGCGGCAATTGCCACTTCGTCAGTAGATGCTATGGCTTTAAAACCTTCGGGTATAACGGTGATGGTATCACCATGGCTCATCCACACCTGCGTATCCGGTCGTACCCCCACGAACAAAGGGTTGTCACAGTCAAAACTGCTCAGGCGAGCCCTTCCATATTCCCGGCTCCCGGCCGGTTCCACCTTTCCGCCGCTTACATAAGCAATGAATTGTGCTCCATAACAAATACCCAAAACTGGATAATGCCCCCGGATACGGGAAAGGTCTAACTTAAATGCCTCTGAGTCGTACACAGAAAACGGGCTGCCAGATAAGATGACACCCCGCACATCCGTATCGTCATAAGGGAATTTGTTATAAGGCACAATTTCGCAATACACGTTCAGTTCGCGCACCCGCCGGCCAATAAGCTGCGTAGTCTGCGAACCAAAATCGAGAATGATAATCTTTTCCTGCATATAACAGAGTGAATATATATTAGTACCGTTGTCTGAGTCTGCAAAAGTAGAGAAAAGAGAAAAATAATCCAACCTTTCTGCAAAAAACATCGGAATTATCCATTTAAAGCTTGTGATGTGTGAGTAATGACTTGCAGAGCTTTGGATAGTGAATCTTCGCTCATTGTAGACTATAGTCCTTCCCATAGTAACGGCATATCATTGCGAGGCAGGATATTCCACACTGCATTGAATCATGCTGTTTCACCCAGTTAAGTCTATTTCTATTGAAAATTTTCATTACTTCTTTAAGTATACTGAAATCAAAAATTCACGTCCACGGAGTTTGCTTGAACGCTCATACTGGGATACAGTGCCGTATGAGGTATAGCTATATTCTTTCTTGTTGAGCAAGTTGGTGACTGAAGCAGAAAGCTCAACCCGTTTGCTTATGTTGAACGTCAGTTTGGTGTCAAGCATGAACATTTCCTTGTAGCGTCCTTCTTCTATCTGATTACGGTAATATTCACCTCCTGTCGTCCAGGTTATCAAAGAGCACGGTGTGAGCGTCACACTTCCTGAATAGATGTAATTGTTGGAACTGCGACCCGGCATATCTGAGATTTTCAGCCAGGATTTATCCCATGTAAACCGGAAATTCCAGTTCAGCCAGGTGGATATGTTTCCGTTTATGGAAGGAGACAGAGAGAAAGAATCATTGCAGTAATCAGTGGAAATCCCTTGAGACAACAGATTATTTTCCAACCTGCTGTAAATGCCTTTCACCCCGATGGCTCCACGCATGAAATCAAGGGTCTTGCTCGCGTTGAAAAAAGCCATCGCATTGCGCGAGTCTGAGGGTTGGGACTGATAGGAGTAGAATACATAATCACCGACCACGTTCTGCACCGTCCCGAATTTTGATTTATTCCATCCATAACTGCCCATGGCCATCACGAATATTCCGCTTGGGGCATTTCGATAGCTGTAGGAAGCGGAAAGGGATTGTCCGGACGAAGTATAGTAGTCATCCACTCCGGAACTGAATGACCGGTAATCGGTAAGTATAGAAGAGTCATGGATATTGTGCAAGGATGCAGGAGAGCGTCGGGCACTTCCACGCAAGGTGAGCGACATTCGGGGTGTGATGCGGAACCTTGCCGCCAACGAAGGTGACAGGAAGAACTCTGTGCGGTTGCCTATGGCTCCGGAAAAGAAATAGGAATACAGGTTGACCGGAAGATTCAGAGAAAGTTCCAGTTTCTTATATTTCCACTCGAATTTCGGAGAGGCGAAAACGCGCAAATAATCTGTGGTTAACGCTTCAGTACTTGTCACCTCTGCTATATCCACCCCAAACAGGTTTGTATCCAGATTCCTGAAATATCCGGACACACCGGCTTCAAGAGACAGAAGCACCTTATTGAATACAAAACCCAACGAGGCTCTCTCATCCGTGTAGAAAGAATGTTGTTTTATCTTTTGTCCGTAATCCTGCCCTTCATGGTTGACTGTCAGCTTCTCAGGCAGGGAGTTCCATTCATTGCGGCTTGTGAAGGTGACCAGCTTGTTGTTGCTGAAACGCTTGATGACTTTCAACAGATTGCTTACGCCATATTCCGGCATCCAGGCCGACTGGGTAGTGGGTAAAGAGCCTGTGGTATTCAGTGTCAAATCATTCCATGAAAAATCAGCCGACAAGGTATTGTTGAGGAAATAGGTCTTTTCATTGACTTCGTAAGAAAACTTTCCGGTCAGGGCATTGCGGTATGACAGTGAGTTCTTGTCTTCGAGAATAATCTTATCGCCTGAGTTCAGGAAATAGGTCGTCGTACTTGTTCCCTGTGCAGAAACACGGTCATGGTTATAGTCAATCTGAGCTTTGAACTCCCCTCCGTTTTTTGTTTTGAGGAGGTGGCTTGAAGATACCATCCACGAACGGTTGAAGTAGCTCCTGTTCTGTTGCAAGTTGGGGGTAGCCGGAGTGGACAAGGATATATACCCGTCCAATTCTTCATCCGATTTCTCAGAAGTGAAGTCCAAAAGCTCATCTGAGAGATTCAGCCCGGTGTTGTTCCCTTTAAACGTAGTTATCATCTGGTACTTTCCTGTGACCATCATGGTGAAGATGTCCCCTTGCCAGAGCGCACCTTGCGGCTGTTCAGACCAGCCGCCACCCAATGTGCCGTGAACAAGAAAAGTCGCTTTCGCGCTGTTTTTCATCTTCAGATTAATAGCTGCCTGGTCTGAAAAACTCAGTCCGCGTAACACCTGCATGGGCTGATGGTTTTCCATGACCTCCACGGCACCGATGTCGTCATAAGCGATGCCGTTTGTCGCAATTCCGTATTTCCCGCCCAAGAGGTCGTTGCCCTCAATGTAGAACTTATTGATGTCTATTCCTTGATATTGAATTTTCCCATTGTTGGCCACGTCAATGCCGGGCATACGTTTCAGCACATCGCCTATCGTCCTGTCCTGCTTTTGGGCAAAACTGCCCACGTTATAGGTTATCGTGTCTCCGCTCTCCCGTATGCGGTCAGCTTTGACCGTTACTTCCTGCAATTGGAAAGCCCCTTCTTCCATCCTTATTACGAGAGGATTGCCATCAAGCACCAAAGGGGCAGAATAGGTACGGTATCCCATTATGGTGACATGGATGGTAAGATTTTCACTTGTCGAAGGCGGCATAATGGAGAACCGTCCATTGACATCAGTCACCCCATAGGCCAATAACTTCCCTTCGGCATTTTTTAAAAGGACATTGGCGCCCGCTATCGGAGATTGATCGGAAGCCTGGACGACAGTACCGGTAACTGGATTACCCGCAAAGCAGTCCAGGCATATTGTCAACGACAATAGGATTGTTAATAGTAGCCTCATATCAAGATGTTCCGTTCTAATTAAAGTTTACTTATGCGGATAGTCTCTTTCTTGATAATCATATTGTGAGACATAAGGAGCTTTTTGCGAGCCATTGCCATGCAAGGAACTCATTTTGAATGCGAAATCGCCCTGAAGATATTCTTTATACATTTTCTGGAGATATTCTTGTCTGGATTTTAATTTATAAGGTTTATCACTAATATTATATAGCCTTATGCCCACAGGTAATAAATCTTTTGTGTAAAGCCCGACAGCCTTGTAGGCATAATGCTTTTTACTATCCCATGCTTCCAAGACAAGACCGGGTAGGCCGAATAGTTTCCAAGGCCCTTCATTAATAGGTATGTCGGTTGAAAACCAGGCATACCATCTGCGCCCTCTAAAATCGCATGATGCAAGCTGACAACTATACCCCATGACTTCTTTCGTTTCCGACAGAATTTGCCATGCCGGCATTTCTGTGGGTTCCGTGTACGAATAGGCTTCGCCTCCCATCTTTCGGTAAACCATCGTTTCACCATCGTTGATATTGCGAAAAAGGTATTCACGCTCCAGCCCTCCAAGTGGCTTGTATTCTGACTGTCCGGGTGGATTCATTTCCCTGTAGAGTTTCTCATGAAGCTCAAAGTTCGTTTGCAATAGTGAATCTACCCACATCCTTTTAGGAGGGTAAAACATAGCTGAAGTTTTGCCAACCCTCAAAGTCATAGGGTCGGTATAACTTCTATTTTCCAAAGTGTCCGCCACCCAAGTTTTCATATAATGAACCTCTATAATAGCGGGTTCCTTGTCTTTTATTATTTGTGCACTAATATTCAAGTTCACGAAAAGTAACAGACATAAACTAAGATATCTCATTGTAATGTTCGTTTTTGATTTATCTTCAAAAGCATTTTCCAATTCTTTGTATAATTGTCTTGATGTGTATTTTCTTCATATTAAAAAAAGAAGTGCCATACAACGCTGCAGCACCTCCATTAAGAGCAACCAGTTCAATAGATTTAATCTGTTTCATGATTTTATCTATTTATCCAGAAAAGGCTACTATATTTAATTTAATCAATGTTTCGGATAGCATGGCCACAGAATTTACGAATTTCTATTGTTTGAAATCAGGTTCTAATCCATATAGATAACGGGTGTCATTGTCACTTTCCGGAATGTTTGTTCCCATTTCTGCATTAAACATCAGTCTGAGATTTTTTAAGTATTTATATTTTTTCCTTAAAAAGGAAATTCTGTCTATTTTTCTCCCCTTGTCTAACCAGTCTTTTTTAAGCTTTTGACTGGACATTAATCCTACCAGGCGGAATGAAAACAAACCTTCCTTGTCTTGTGCTTCAAGAATAAGACCTGGAAGTCCACAAAACACCCACGGTCCATCGCTAAAAGGTATTTCCGGTGAGTACCAGACTACCCATTCTCTACCATGATAACTGCAAGTCGCTTTGTAAGCTTCAAAGCCACTGATTGTTTTTGTTGAATCACATAGTTGCCAATGGAAATCATTTTTGGGAGTATTATATTCATAAATGTCATTGTAAATAATATCCTTGATGCATATGATGTCCGATGCATAACATTTGGTCACCATGAATGTGCTGCGTTTATAAGGAAAAGAAGTGGCATTACTTCCATCTTTTGCTATAGCTGCAGAAAAAAGTTTCCTCCAAATAGCTCGTCCATTGGGCGTATTTCCCAAGGAATCCGTATAATAAGTATAATAGCTGAAACAAAAGGAACTATTTTTAGATATTTCCAGATACAGAATGTCTTTTTCTATGATTGAATTGATACTGTCTTTAGTATATTCAAAATCATAGACGGCTCTGTAGTTAGTCCCAGTAACATTACTGCTAAATAATATAATGTCTATCAATAATATAATTAGCAAAATCTTTAGTCGCATATTATTCTTAATTAATGTGAGTTCGGTATAAGATAAAAAATTCTCTGAAAATTAGAAACATAGCGATAAAAGCATTAATTTATAGCACTTAACATAACATTTTAGCGATTACCACGATGTTCCCG
>CAZYVE010000056.1:0-12301 GCA_964651035.1 uncultured Bacteroides sp. | reverse complement strand
CGTGTACAGGTACCACTCCCCGCCCGCACCACGTGTGCAGGCGGGGAGTCTTGTTTCAGAAGCGCACCATGAGTTCCAGTACGATCTTGTCCTGTTCGGACTCCTGTGCTATGCTGCCTTCGGAGTAGAAATACTTTTCGTAATTGAGACGCAGGTCGGCGCGGAACGCCTTGCTGAGACTCAGCGTGATGCCTGCCGTCAGCCTGTGGCGCCCGTAGTCGGTCACGACGAGCGCCCCGCTCTCTTCGTCCGTGGTCTTGGCATCGCTGTGGTCGGTCATCATGTCGTAGCGCGCCAGGAATGATATCTTGCTGAATGCCTTCCGCAGCGGCAGGTCGTAGTTGGCGAAAGCATCCACTGAATGCACATTGTCAAAGGCACCGTGCGAATATTGCTTGAACAGGTATTCGCCCTCTACGTGCAGCCGTCCTTTCGAGTAGTAAGCCCCAATGTCATACGAGCGCATGCGCACATCCTCCGGCTGTATGCCCTGCATGCTCAGGGTCACGTTCCACCCTTCGGCCGGAAGCAGCTGCAGCTTGGCCGAATAGTTCACCTCCTTGTGCCACACCGTCTGGTTGGTCAGCCCCGAGCCGTTGTACAGTCCGCCTTCCAGTTTCACGGGCATGTCCGTGGGCAATGTATATCCGAGCGTCAGCCCCACATCGCGCACGTTGCCCACCTGCTTGGCTATGAACGAGCGGTTGGCAAAGTACTGCTGGTGTGGCGAGCGGTGGGCATCTATGGTAAACGGCACCCTCATCTGCCCCGCCGTCACCGTCAGCCCCTTGAGGGGGAAGATGCGTGCGTATGCATCGAGCATGCGGATTTCGCCTTCGTCCGAGAGGTCAATCTCCGCCTTGTAAGCCACTATTGGCAGCACGTTTCCGGTGAGGCTTACGCGTGCGTTGCGCACCTCGAAGCGGCCCGCTCCCATACCTGTCTGGTATTCGTACTTGGCACGTATCGTGCCGTGTATCTCCGGCAGATAGTCCTTTGTCTCCATTTTCTCCTTGTCTATCCTCTTGCCGTCGGCATTTACCGCCGGCGCCTGCGCGGCTGCACCTATCGGCAGCAGGCATGCAAGCAGAAGCAGCATGTTTTTCTTCATAAGTTTTGTGGGGATATGATTCTGGTTTATGCAGGCAAAGGTAGACGGGGCGTGTTATCATTACATGTCATATATGTTACGTTTGTGTTACATTGCGCCATATACCGTGCCGGGAGGCCGCCTTTACACCTCTTGGGGGGAACATGTTTCCCGCTTCCCTACGTTGTGTACCGCGCATGCGGGCAACGCGTACGCCGCGCGCACGCAATACATGTTCATTTCTTTAGTACCTGCATTATTGGTTTATTTGCACCTTTTTGGTATTTTTGCACCAAATTATTATTATTCATGGTGGAATTATGAGCTTTAACATTACAAAAGGCCAATCCAAGCGGGTTGTTATCGTCGGCGGTGGCTTTGGGGGACTTAAACTTGCCGAATCGTTGAGAAACAGCGGGTTGCAGGTAGTACTGATAGACAAGAACAACTACCATCAGTTTCCTCCGCTGATTTACCAGGTGGCCTCGTCGGGTGTGGAGCCCAGCTCCATATCCTTCCCGTTCCGCAAGATATTCCGCAAGCGCAGGAATTTCTACTTCCGGATGGCCGAGGCCCGCTCCATACATCCCGAGCAGAAGATATTGCAGACCTCCATAGGCAAGGTGGAGTACGACTACCTGGTGTTTGCCGCAGGTGCCACGACCAACTTCTTCGGCAACAGACACCTGGAAGAAGAGGCCATGCCCATGAAGACCATGGCCGAAGCCATGGGGCTGCGCAACGCCCTGCTGGGCAACCTCGAGCGCAGCATAACCTGCGCCACGGAGCAGGAGCGCAACGAGCTGCAGAACATAGTGGTGGTGGGCGGCGGTGCCACGGGCGTGGAGATAGCCGGCGTGCTGTCGGAGATGAAGAAGTACGTCCTGCCCGCCGATTATCCCGACATGGACAGCAGCCATCTGAACATCTTCCTGATAGAGGCGGGAGGCCGCCTGCTGTCGGGCATGTCGCCCGAGTCGTCGGCCAAGGCGGAACAGTTTCTGCGCAACATGGGTGTGAACGTGTGCCTGCACAAGAAAGTGGTGGACTACCGCGACCATAAGGTAATATTCGAAGACGGCATGGCCATACCCACACGCTCGTTTATATGGGTGAGCGGCATCAAGGCGGTGCCCATAGGCAACATGCCCGAAGCCTGCACGGGGCGCGGGGGACGCCTGAAAGTGGACGCCTACAACCGTGTGGAAGGGCTGGAAGACGTGTTTGCCATAGGCGACCAGTGCATAATGACGTCCGACAAAGACTATCCCAACGGCCATCCGCAGCTGGCGCAGGTGGCCATACAACAGGGCAGGCTGCTGGCGGCCAACCTGGTGCGCATGCAGAAGAAGAAACCGCTGAAACCATTCCATTACAGGAACTTAGGCTCGATGGCCACTGTGGGGCGCAACCGTGCCGTGGCCGAATTCAAGAAAATAAAGATACAGGGCTGGTTTGCCTGGCTGCTGTGGCTGTTCGTTCACCTGCGCTCCATACTGGGCGTGCGCAACAAGGTGAACGTCATGCTCAACTGGATGTACAATTACCTCACCTACGACCAGTCGCTGCGCATCATAGTCTATGCCCACAAGGCTAAGGAGGTGCGCGAGCGCGAGGAGCGTGAGGCGCGTGTACACTGGGGAGACGACCTGCAGGCCGGCGGCAAGCCGGAGAACGCCGGTAAACCCGTAAACTGACCGCATGTGGAAGCTATGAAGGGCTTTGGACTGAAAGGGCTGGCGGCGCTGTTGCTGCTGTGCGCCTGTTCGTGTTGCAGGCACAGCACTCCGCCGGAGGTACGCACATTCTGCAACGACACCATCCTGCCCTGTACGTCCGTGCTGAACCAGGGGCGCACGTCCACATGCTGGGCATTTGCCACGGCTTCGCTGCTGGAGTCGGACCTGATGGCCGTGCGCGATGATACCATCCGCCTGTCCGTCATGTACGCCGTGCGGCAGAAATACCTCAAACAGTTTGATGCCTATTACTATTCGCAAGGGCGCGAGGAGATAAGGAACGGCGGACTGGGGCACTCCTTCTTGCGTGTGGTCAGTGAAGACGGCATAGTGCCGTGGCAGGCCTATCCGGGACTCGGGGAAGGCATAAGGACATTCGACCACAGCCGCCTGCTGAGGAAGTTAAGGTACCTGGCTAAGGAGGCTGTGCACAACAGAGACCTCAAGACTTACCGCAAACAGGCCATAGACCTGCTGGACAGGGAGATGGGCACGGTGCCTGACACTTTCGAATATCGCGGCGCACGCTATACGCCGGCCTCGTTTGCCGGCTCGCTGGGGCTGGACACCATCCGCTATGTGCAGCTTGCCAGCGTGACACATCATCCTTTCCATGAACCGTTCGTACTGGAAGTGCCGGACAACTGGGAGCATGGCACTTATTACAACGTGCCGTTGGATGAGCTGGAAGACATGGTGCGCGCCGCCCTGCGCCGGGGGTATACGGTGGCATGGCATGGCGATGTGAGTGAAGAGACCTTCAGCGCACAGTACGGGCTGGCCGTATGGCCGCAAAGCCCGGTGACGCAGGTCGGACGCCAATACGGACTGGAGCAGTTCACGACCACGGACGACCACATGATGCACATCGTGGGCACGGCACACGACGGGCAGGGCACATTCTACTACGTGGTGAAAAACTCGTACGGGAGGTACGGGCCTTACGGCGGCTTCATCTACATGTCCGAAGATTATTTCCGGGCAAAGACCATATCGGTCACGCTCCAGTCAAAGGCCGTGCATCCGGCCACAGGGCTGTGAATATTGTTGTTATGTGCCTGCATGGCATTTATGCCTGCGGGCTGTTTTTATGATTAATCGTATTATTGCTATATATGCATGAGAAGGAAAAGCGTGTGCTGGTGGGCATGAGCGGCGGCATAGACAGCACGGCCGTATGCCTGATGCTGCGCGAACAGGGGTACGAAGTGCTCGGCCTCACCATGTGGGTATGGGGCGAAGAGCCTGCAGAGGCACATGCCCTCGCACAGGAGATGGGCATAGAGCATTATGTGGCGGACGAGCGTGATTCATTCCGCCGGACCGTAGTCCGGCATTTTGTGGACGAATATCGTTCGGGACGCACGCCCAACCCGTGCGTCATGTGCAACCCGCTGTTCAAGTTCCGCCTCCTTACGGAGTGGGCAGACCGCCTCGGATGCCGTTACATAGCCACCGGCCATTACGTGCGCCTGGAAGAGCGGAACGGCAAGGTGTTCGTCCTGACGGGCGACGACGAAAAGAAAGACCAGTCATATTTCCTCTGGAGACTGGGACAGGACGTGCTGCGCCGCTGCCTGTTTCCGCTGGGCGCCTTCACCAAGCCGCAGGTGCGCGACTATCTGCGCAGCCGGGGGTATGTACACAAGGCCGACGGGGGGGAGAGCATGGAGGTGTGTTTCATCAAGGGGGATTACCGTGACTTCCTGCGCGAGCATTCTCCGGGCATAGACAACGAAATAGGGCCGGGATGGTTTGTCAGCAGTGAAGGTGTCAGATTGGGACGGCACAAAGGTTTCCCTTACTATACCATAGGCCAGCGCAAGGGACTGGAAATAGCCCTCGGCAAACCGGCCTACGTCATGAATATCAGTCCTGAGGAAAACACTGTGATGCTGGGCGATGCCGGACAGCTGGAGGCAGAATACATGCTGCTGGAGCATGACAGCATAGTGGATGAGGAGGAATTGCTGGGCAGCAGCGGGCTGAGCGTGCGCATACGTTACCGGGGAAAACCGCTGCCTTGCCGTGTACGGCGCCTGGACGACGGCCGCCTGCTGGTGCGCTTCAAGGAAAAGGCTTCGGCCATAGCACCGGGACAGTCTGCCGTTTTCTACATAGGACGCCGCATGGTAGGCGGAGCTTTCATAGCCTCGCAGCGTGGAGCGGGAATATATCAGGACGGCACCACGCAGGAAGAAAAGACAAACCAACCGTAAACATGTTCATATAATGAAGACATTGATCATAACGGCAGCCTTTGCCCTGACCGCTACGGTGATATGGGGGCAGCAGGATACCCTGAAGTATCGCATCAGCCTGAGAGACAAGGCAGAGACGGAATACTCGCTGCAGCGTCCCGGTGAGTTTCTTTCCGAAAAGGCGCTGGCACGCAGGATGCGCCAGCACATAGCGGTAGACTCCACAGACCTGCCGGTATGCCGCAGCTACATAGAAGAGATACGCCGCATGGGGGTACGCATAGTAGTGACCGGCAAGTGGGAGAATTTCGTTACCGTGTCATGCAACGACACTTCGGCCATAGCCGGCATAGCATCCCTCCCCTTCGTCCTTTCCACCGAAAGGGTATGGACGGCCCCCGAAGAAGACAAACAGCAGGCGGCAAAAGGGCGCGATTCGCTGCTGAACCGTCCGGTCGTGTATCCTGACAGCATATATGGCCCGGCAACATGCCAGATACGCATGTGCAACGGCGACAAGCTGCATGAGGCGGGCTTCAGGGGACAGGGCATGACAATAGGAATAATAGATGCCGGCTACCATAATGTGGACAGCATTGAGGCCATGCGCAACATACACATAATCGGGACAAGGGATTTCGTCGATCAGCAGGCCGACATATATGCCGAGAGCAGCCACGGCATGGCGGTACTGTCGTGCATAGGAATGAACATGCCAGGAGTGATGACGGGCACAGCTCCTGAGGCTTCTTTCTGGCTGCTGCGCAGCGAGGACTCGTACAGCGAGCATCTGGTGGAACAGGACTACTGGGCCGCAGCGGTGGAGTTTGCCGACAGCGTGGGCGTGGATGTGCTCAACACCTCCCTCGGATATTACATCTTCGACGACAGCACAAAGAATTACAGGCTGTCCGAACTGGACGGCCGCCATGCCCTCATGTCACGCCAGGCATCGCGCATAGCCGCCAAGGGCATGGTATTGGTGTGCAGCGCAGGCAATACGGGGAATGATCCGTGGAAGAAAATCACTCCGCCGGCCGATGCTTGCGACGTGCTTACGGTAGGCGCCGTTGACAGGAACAGGGTACTGGCCTCGTTTTCCGCCGTGGGCAATACGGCAGACGGGCGCGTGAAACCTGATGTGGTGGCTGTAGGGCTGGGTGCGGCTGTAATGGGTACGGACGGTAACCAGGGCGAAGCCAACGGCACATCGTTCTCCTCGCCTATAATGTGCGGCATGGTGACGTGCCTGTGGCAGGCCTGTCCCCGGCTGACAGCCAAAGAGCTGATAGACCTTGTGCGCCGCAGCGGAGACAGGGCCTCGCAACCGGACAATATATATGGGTACGGTGTCCCGGACATGTGGAAAGCTTATCAGGAGGCTACAGGCATGCATTGAGCCTGAAGTCTCATATTCATATATATAATATGGTATGGAAGTCCTTTCTCTATATGAACTCAACTCGCTGGTACGCTGCAGCATAGAACACAGCCTGCCCGATGAGTTCTGGGTACAGGCAGAACTGAGCGAGGTGCGTGCCGCCGCCAACGGGCATTGCTACGTGGAGTTTGTCCAGAAAGACCAGCGTGGCAATGTGCCTGTAGCCAAGGCACGCGGCACTATATGGTCGGGGGTGTTCCGCCTGCTGAAGCCATACTTCGAAGAGACGGCAGGCAGGCCGTTTGCGGCAGGCATCAAGGTGCTGGTGCAGGTCAACGTGGCGTTCCACGAACTGTACGGATACAGCCTGGACGTGCATGACATCGACCCTGCCTATACCCTTGGGGATATGGCCCGCCTCCGCCGCGAAATATTGCGCAGGCTGGAGGAGGAAGGCGTACTCTCCATGAACAAGGATTTGCCCATGCCTGTGCTGCCACAGCGCATAGCCGTCATATCATCGGCAACAGCAGCAGGCTACGGCGATTTCTCCCACCAGTTGCATCTTAATCCCAAAGGGTATTATTTCCATGTCGAACTGTTCCCCGCAGTCATGCAGGGAGAGCAGGTGGAAGAGTCCGTGCTTGCAGCCCTCGATGCTGTGAACGCACGCCTCGAAGAATTCGACGTGGTGGTGATAATACGTGGCGGAGGCGCGGCATCCGACCTTTCCGGCTTCGATACCTACTTGCTGGCTGCTGCCTGCGCACAGTTCCCGTTGCCCATAATCACGGGCATCGGGCATGAACGCGACGACACGGTGATAGATTCTGTGGCGAACACCCGTGTGAAAACGCCGACGGCTACCGCGGAATTTCTGATAGGCTGCATGGACAAGGCTGCGGCCGGACTGCAGCAATTGGCTGTGAGGATTCAGACAGCTGCCCTGTCGCGCCTGGAGCAGGAACGGAGACGGCTGGAGGTTTGCCGGAACAACATTACGCCGGGGGCATTCCGCTGCCTCTCCGAAGCCCGGCTGGAACTGGTGACACGAAAGAAAGACCTGGACAGCTTGACGGATGCACGCCTGCTTCGCGAACGGCACCGCCTGGAGTTGCTGCGGCAACGGATAGCGGACGCCTCTCCCGAAAAACAGCTGGCCCGAGGTTACAGCATTACACTGAAGGACGGAAGAGCTGTGAAAAGTGCTTCCATGCTGCACGAAGGCGACCGTATTGAAACATGCCTGCACAACGGACGGGTGCTCTCAACAGTCTCATCCGGATTTCCCGAGCCGGCAACCGGCTGTAAGCCACCGGTCTGATAAACGTATTTACACATGCCTTTACTCTAAGAGAAATATAACCACGGTTTACGACAATGAAGCAGACAAAGAAAAAAGAGAGCTACTCCGAAGCCATTGCACGGTTGGAAGCAATAGTCCGACAGATTGATAACAACGAGCTGGAGATAGACGAACTTGTAGAAAAAATCAAGGAGGCGAACGGTATTATCGCAGATTGTACCGATAAATTGACGAGAGCAGACCGGGAATTAAAAAAATTGTTAGACGGAAAGCAAGAATCTGAAGAATAAAGGCTACTTTTGTGCAAAATGTACGAAAGCAACATACTAAAATACTTCAAGAGATGAAAGATATTGACTGGTCGGGTCTGTCGTTCGGCTACATGAGGACAGACTACAACGTGAGAATTTACCACCGCGGCGGGCAATGGGGCGAACTGGAAGTCTGCAGCGAAGAGACCATCCCCCTGCACATGGCTGCCACATGCCTGCACTACGGACAGGAGGCTTTCGAGGGACTGAAGGCCTTTAAAGGCAAGGACGGCAAGGTGCGCATCTTCCGCCTGGAAGAGAACGCCGCCCGCCTGCAGTCCACATGCCGTGGCATCCTTATGCCGGAACTGTCTACCGAACGCTTCAGGGAGGCCGTGCTGAAAGTGGTGAAGCTGAACGAGCGTTTCATCCCACCCTACGAAAGCGGTGCCTCGCTCTACATCCGCCCGCTCCTCATCGGTACCGGCGCACAGGTAGGCGTCCATCCTGCCGATGAATACCTGTTCGTGGTGTTCGTCACGCCCGTAGGCCCTTACTTTAAAGGAGGTTTTGCAGCCACGCCCTACGTCATCACACGCAAGTATGACCGTGCCGCTCCGTTGGGTACCGGTACGTTCAAGGTGGGAGGTAACTATGCTGCCAGTCTGCGTGCCAGCCGGGAAGCACATGAGGCGGGTTATTCGGCCGAATTCTATCTCGACGTGAAGGAAAAGAAGTACATCGACGAATGCGGTGCAGCAAACTTTTTCGGTATCAAAGACAATACTTATGTCACTCCGCTGTCTACATCCATTCTGCCCTCCATCACCAACAAAAGCCTTATACAGCTGGCACAGGACATGGGTATGAAAGTGGAGCGCCGTCCGATAGCCGAAGAAGAACTGTCTACATTCGAAGAAGCCGGAGCATGTGGTACGGCAGCCGTAATAAGCCCTATCTTGCGCATCGACGACCCGGAGAACGGACGTTCATACATCATTGCCAAAGACGGAAAGCCGGGACCTGTCTGCACCACACTTTATAATAAGCTGCGCGCCATACAGTATGGTGACGAGCCTGATACGCACGGCTGGGTTACGATTGTGGAATGACAATAAGATAAATTAGAGCCATACGATGTTCTACAGGAAGTTAAATATGAACCCAACCTTGCAGGAAGAGGCATTGGTTGCTTTCTATGGAGATTTGAAGGCGAAAACCAGGGAGGAAACGATGCAAGCATGAGCAAAGGCAAGTTACAGAAATTTGCCGACATGGCACGCTATCCACATGTATTCGAATATCCCTATTCGATAGCAGGCAGCGTACCTTTTACCTTGAGAGGACGTTGGCAGGAAGAATTCTTCAGAAACGATCATCCCATCGTTTTGGAGCTGGGATGCGGACGAGGCGAATACACTGTAGGTTTGGCACGCCGCTTCCCACAGAAGAATTTCATTGGCGTGGACATCAAGGGCGCACGCATGTGGACCGGTGCTACCGAGTCATTGAAAGATGGCATGAAGAACGTGGCCTTCCTGCGTACCAACATTGAGATTATAGAACACTTCTTTGCGCCGGATGAGGTGGACGAGATATGGCTGACTTTCCCAGACCCACAGATGAAAAAGAATACCAAGCGCCTTACTTCTACCTACTTCATGGAACGATACCGCAAATTCCTAAAAGACGGAGGGCTGGTCCACCTCAAGACTGACAGCAACTTCATGTTCACATACACAAGGTATATGCTTGAACACAATCACTTGCCTGTGGAAATAATGACAGATGACTTATATCATTCCGGTTTGGCTGACGACATTCTCAGTATCCGTACATTCTATGAACAGCAGTGGCTGGAACGCGGGTTGAATATCAAATATATTTCCTTCCGTCTGCCACGGGTCGGAATGCTGGAGGAACCGGAGATAGAAATAGAGCCGGACAATTACCGCAGTTACAACCGCAGCAGGAGAAGCATCTGTCGGCCTGCAATGGGAAGTGCCCCAAATAATGACTGACTGATTAACCAATGTAACCATACATGACACTTTATCCGAAATTGATACTCGATGCACTGACTACAGTGCGTCACCCCGGCACAGGCCGGAATCTGATAGAGGCGGGGATGGTGGCCGATAACATGCGTATAGACGGCATGTCAGTGTCATTCTCTCTTATATTCGACAAGCCCACCGATCCTTTCATTAAATCCATTCTAAAGGCTGCAGAGGCCGCAATACATGCACACGTGTCGCCCGACGTGCAGGTCGACATAGCTGTGGAGAGCCGCATGGCTCCACGTCCAGCTCCGGGAAAGATGCTGCTGGGCGTGCGAAACGTGCTTGCCGTGTCGAGTGGAAAGGGAGGCGTTGGTAAGAGCACTGTGGCGGCCAACCTCGCCGTGGCACTCGTCAGGATGGGATGTCGCGTGGGGCTGCTTGATGCCGATATCCTGGGACCTTCATTGCCAAAGATGTTTGGAGTAGAGGACGCGCGCCCATGCGCCGTGCAGAAAGGAAGCCGCGAGCTGATAGAGCCTATAGAGAAATACGGCCTTAAACTGTTGTCAATAGGCTTCTTTGTAGATCCGGGGCAGGCCACGCTGTGGCGCGGCGGAATGGCAAGTAACGCCCTTAAACAACTGGTGGGTGATGCCGACTGGGGAGAGCTGGACTATCTGGTGATCGACACACCTCCGGGAACGGGCGACATACACTTGACCTTGTTGCAGACCATCCCCATAACCGGCGCAATAATAGTCAGCACACCGCAGCAAGTGGCGCTGGCCGATGCCCGCAAAGGCGTAGACATGTACCTCAACGATAAAGTCCGCGTACCAATACTCGGGCTGGTGGAGAACATGGCATGGTTTACACCAGCCGAACTTCCCGACAACCGCTACTACATCTTTGGTAAAGACGGCTGCAAACAGTTGGCCGACGAGCTCAGCTTGCCTTTGCTGGCACAGATACCCCTTGTACAATCCGTCTGTCAGAGTGGTGATACCGGTAGTCCGGCGGCACTCGATCCTTCCACACCTGTAGGCCAAGCCTTCATGCAGCTGGCCGCTGCTGTGGTGCGCAGTGTGGACAGACGCAACATCTCACTGCCACCCACACAAATAGTGGAAGTCAAGCATTAATAAGTCTCTTATAGTTTAAGGATAAATATAAAATCCCTATAGTGTCCCTTGCATTTGCGGGGACATTTGTGCTTTCACAGCCGGCCTATCTCCTCTTCCGTCAGTCCGGTTATGCGGGCTATGCTCTCCGGCGGCATCCCTTCGGACTTCAGCCGCCGCGCTATGGAAAGGATGCCTTCCTTGCGGCCCTCTTCCAATCCTTCTTTCCGTCCTTTCTCGATACCCTGCGTGAGGCCCTCTTCCAGTCCCTCCTTTCGGCCTTGCTTGCGGCCTTTCGCAATCCCGGCTTTCATCCCTTCGCGGTGGGCCTTGACCTCGGCCGTGGCTATCGTGTTCTGCCAGTCGCGGTAGATCTTAAGGCTCTCCTCGTAGGCCTCGTACTCAGACTTGCTGAACTGCGCAATCTCGGCAGCGCGGAACAGCTTCGAGAACACACGTTCCTGAAGGGCCTTGGGACGTTCAAGCAGGCGGGAGAGGTTGCGAAGGACGAAAAGCCATTTATCAAAGAGGCTCCCAAGTTCGTCCTCGCTCTTGTTGAACTTGGGCATTTCCAGATAAATGAAAGTCAGCTTGTCGTAGAAGACGTCGTAGGTGTGGTTGTCCAGCAGCTGGACCTCATGGAGGTAGCTGTCGGGACGCGTGTCGTCGAAGCAGAAGTTCAGGATGCCGATGACGTACACGCCCTGGAGCTCGTAGTCCCAGTCGCCGCGCTGCGCCTGTTCCCGGATGGGGAAGGTGGCGTAGAACAGGCTGCGGTCCTTGAAATACTGCTGCTCGCCGCGCTGCATCTCGACGAGGAACTTCTCGCCCTTCTCGTTCTCGCAGTAGACATCGAATACGGCACGCCGGTCGGCCTCGCCCGTGCCCACGTGCTCGGTGTTCAGGTAGGTCAGGTTGCGGATTTCCTCGCGGCCGTGCAGCAGGCTGTTTATGAAGCTGATGAGAAGCTCCTTGTTCATCTCCGTACCGAACAGCTTCTTGAAGCCGAAGTCGGTGTAGGGGTTGAGGTAACGCCCGTAGCGGTTGTTGTAAGGTGGCATGATGTTCGTTATGTTTGGTTCTTCCGCAAAGTTAGTCATTCGCGCGGAAATAACACGTCTTAAGCACGGTGAAATTATGTTCCCCGCACCCCGTTTGTCTGTTTCTTTTACCATCAATCCGTATTGGGGGAAATTCTGTTACCTTAAA
>CAZYVE010000055.1:0-12538 GCA_964651035.1 uncultured Bacteroides sp. | reverse complement strand
GCGACCCCAACCTTGGCAAGGTTGTGCTCTACCAACTGAGCTATTTCCGCAAGGCTACGACATGTGAAGAGAAGGAGACTCGAACTCCCACGACATTGATGTCACTACCCCCTCAAAGTAGCGCGTCTACCAATTCCGCCATCTCTCCATAAAAACAAGACAAAGACCTCCTGCTTAGAATAGTGCCCAGAACAGGACTCGAACCTGCATGCCTCTCGACACACGCACCTGAAACGTGCGCGTCTACCAATTCCGCCACCTGGGCATATGTCTGCTACTTTTATTGAGCGGAAAACGAGACTCGAACTCGCGACCCCAACCTTGGCAAGGTTGTGCTCTACCAACTGAGCTATTTCCGCTTTTGCGTCTGCAAAGATAGGCAAAATCCATAAAACAGCAAATATTCAATGTCTTTTTTTCTAAGGCCAAACATCAGTTTGTAAGCTTACATACAAATAAGACTGGTTTTCAACTCATTCTGTCACGGTAATCTTCATAAGAAAACTGCCTGAAGATTTCCGCTTTTCCATCTCTTGTATATAGAGCAATAGCCGGATGGTTGACACCGTTGAACATGTTCGTCTTAACCATCGTATAATGGATCATATCTTCAAATATTATTTTCTCACCTGTCTGCAACTCATGATCAAAGCTCCAAAAGCCCATATAATCACCACTCAAACAAGAATTGCCTCCCAACCGGTAAACATACGGTCCTACACTTCCCATTGATGCCCCACGAACTGCAGGCTGATAAGGCATCTCCAGGCAATCAGGCATATGACAAGTAAAGCTCACGTTAAGTATAGCTGTACGTATTCCTCCATTTTCCACTATGTCCACAACCTCAGACAGCAGCACGCCAGTCTGCCAGGTGAAAGCAGAGCCGGGTTCCAATATCACACGCAGGTGCGGATAACGCCTCCTCAGCCCTTGCAGTATGCTTATCAGATGTTCCACATCGTAGCCTTTGCTTGTCATAAGGTGTCCTCCCCCAAGATTCAGCCATTTTAGTTGTCCGAACCAATGCGAAAATTTAGCTTCAAGATGCTCCAACGTATGTTCCAATTCGTACGAGGACGACTCGCAAAGGCAATGGCAATGAAAACCGTCTATGCCTCGTGGAAGAATATCCGGTAACCCGGAAGCTGTGACACCGAAACGGGAACCGCAAGCACATGGGTTGTACAGTTCGGTCTTTATTTCTGAATACTCCGGGTTGACGCGAATACCGCAAGATATACTCTCTCCGGCTTGTTCGACCATTGGGTAGAAACGCCGGAACTGGGTCAATGAGTTAAACGTAATATGACTGCTGCAACGCATTATCTCACCGAAATCAAGCTCCGTATAGGCCGGTGAATAAGTATGTGCCTTGCTGCCGAACTCTTCCAATGCCAAACGGGCTTCATATGCCGAACTTGCCGTAGAGTGCTTAATATATTCCCTGAAAATAGGAAATGAACGCCACATGGCAAACGATTTGAAAGCAAGGATTATCTCCACACCGGCACGATCTGCCACGGTCTTTATAAGAGAAAGGTTCTTCCGCAACAATTCCTCCTCCATAATATAACATGGAGATGGGAAGAGAGAAAAAGGTATCATAATATATAATGCTACAATTTATATCAACATCGGCGTTGCCGTCTTACTTCACTACCTTGAAACGTGCGAAGCGCAACAATAATTGCTTTTCACCGGCATTATCAAAGCGTATGAGAGCCTTTGCATTGTCTCCATCTCCATCCACACTGATGACTTTCCCCATACCGAAACGCTCATGCACGATATATTGTCCGGGATGCAACGTACGCGAAATATTCTGTACAGAAGTAGCTTTCCCCGCAGGAGACGAAGCAAAAGGCGTGGAAGGCATATCCGGAACAGTGCGCCTCAGGTTTGGCGATGAACGGGAAACCGTATTTTTCCATTCATGCCTGAACGAAGCCGCATCCTCTTCTACCCGGCGTCTTAAAAATATGTCTTGCGGCAGATGCAGGAAACGTGCATCAATATCTTTCAGGAAACGGCTTGGCGCACCAAATTCCATTTTCCCATAGCGGATACGAGTCTTGGCATACGACAGAAAACAATGTTCTTCGGCACGTGTAATGGCTACGTAGAACAGGCGGCGTTCTTCCTCAAGGGCACGTAAAGACTCACCGGACATGCTGCTCGGAAATAGGTTTTCCTCCATGCCGACTACAAATACGTTCTTAAATTCCAGTCCCTTAGCCGAATGCACAGTCATTAGCGTCACCTTGTCATCCCCTCCGTCATTGTCAGAATCTTGGTCGGTCAGCAAGGATACCTCCGACAAAAAATCTGCCAATGAGATACGGTTGTCCCCTTCCTCCAGACGCGTGGAACAGAAGTCACTCATACCGTTCATCAGTTCCTCTATATTCTCTTTCCGGCCGAGATTCTCGAAGGACGTATCCTGACACACATCGGCTATGATGCCGGAACGGCGGATGATTTCAGTACCGGCTTCATAAGCATTCTTCGTGGCGGCAATCTCTGTAAAGTTGTCTATAAGTTCCCGGAAAGACTGCAGTTTGGCAACAATGCCTTTGTTGAAATCCAGACCGTATGCCAGCGGGCTGCAAATCACAGCCCACAAGCTCACGCCATTCTGCATGGCCGCAGCCGAGATTTTGCCAAGTGTAGTATTGCCGATGCCGCGTGCCGGATAATTGATAATGCGTTTGAAAGCCTCTTCATCATTCGGATTGACCACCATACGAAAGTAGGCTATAACATCTTTTATCTCCTTACGCTGGTAAAACGACATGCCACCATATACCCTGTACGGAATGCCACGCTTCCGCAATGCCTCTTCAAATACACGGCTTTGCGCATTGGTACGGTACAGTATTGCAAAATCCGTCCAGGCATAATCTTTCCGCCTGTGCAACTCTACTATCTTATTAAGCACAATTTCTCCCTCTTCAGCATCACTATAAGCCTGAAACACATCAATGACTTCCCCTTTCTCTTTTTCTGAGAAGACCTCTTTGTGTATCTGCCTCTCATTTTTCGCAATCAGACAATTTGCCGCACGCACGATGGTCTGGGTGGAACGATAGTTCTGCTCCAGTTTGAATAGTTTAGTCTCCGGATATACTTTTGTAAAATACAGTATATTGTCAATATCAGCGCCCCTGAAGGAATAGATGCTTTGCGCGTCATCCCCCACCACACAGACATGCCTATGTCTTTGGGCAAGCTGCAACACTATGCAATGCTGGGCGTAATTGGTATCCTGATACTCATCCACCAGAACATAACGGAACAGCTCCTGATATTTTGACAAGACATCGGGATGTCCCTGAAAGAGCAGGTAGGCATATAACAGCAAGTCGTCAAAGTCCATGACACCCGACTGCCTGCAACGTTCCCAGTAACGGTGGTAGACATCACGAATGGCCGGCATCCTGACCGCCCTGTCGGCTTCATAAATATCTTTGCTGGCTGCGTATGCCGACGGTGTAATAAGGCGGTTTTTTGCATTGGATATATGTGCCTGCACAATCCCGGGTTTATACACTTTTTCATCCAGCATCATTTCCTTGATAATGGAACGCAATAAACTTTTTGAATCGGAGGCATCGTAAATTGTAAAATTGGAAGTGAATCCTATATGCTGCGCCTCCGTATGCAATATGCGTGAAAATATGGAATGAAAAGTACCCATCCACAGCCGGCGGGCACGTGCCGAACCGACCAAGGTGGCTATGCGGTCTTTCATTTCACGCGCAGCTTTGTTGGTAAAGGTCAAAGCCAGAATGCTCCACGGTTCGTAATCATGCTCCAGCAACCAGGCTATCTTATAAGTCAGCACACGTGTTTTCCCCGAACCGGCACCTGCTATCACCAGCGAGGGACCATCGTTGTACAATACAGCTGCACGTTGCCCCTCATTCAAATCTTTTATGTAATCGGACATGCCCCGCCTGTTTCTTTAATACTGTAATCCGCATGCAAAGATAATGCGAACAAACCATATCCACTAATCCTTGCTTTACAAATTCAGACATGCCGTTACTATATTTACATAAAGATGGTACATAAGATGTACATGTTATGCATCAAAAGATGCACATGTTTTGTTACAAAAGATGTATATCTTTTGTATGTATTTATATAGAAAAGATGATTGGCATATTATCCCGAACCCGAGTATTCTATATTCTGTACCACAAATGATGATATGCCCCATAAGAATACTTCACGTCTTTTTCCTGTCATCCATCTGCAAAATAAAGTTCGTGAAGCAACAAGTGGATGACATTAGTAATGCCGACCGGCAGACCGGGTAGTGTAAAATAATTATAAATCGGTATTGGCCACTAATCAGCAACACGTTATATTTGCAAAATGTAATGATTTTAATCTGCGAACGGACACTTTGATGTAGACGGGGTTGTCTCTATGCCTCAAAAAAATAACAGAAAATGCGAATAGAACACTTTGCCATGTATGTCCTTAACCTTGAAGGGGTAAAGGATTTCTTTGTACGGTATTTCAATGCCGTACCCAATGAACTGTATCACAATGAACGTACCGGATTCAAATCTTATTTTCTTTCCTTCGGTGATGGGGCACGATTGGAAATCATGACTCGTGCCGGACTGCCCGGAAATGACTCAAACCATTTGCGTTGTGGTTATATCCATTTATCCATCAGTGTAGGTAGTAAGGATGAAGTCAATGCGCTGACTAACAGGTTGCGTAATGACGGATATAAGATTGCCAGCGAACCGAGAACTACCGGTGACGGTTACTACGAGAGTTGTGTTATAGGTCCGGAAAATAATTTGATAGAAATTACTGTATGATACTGATATTTTTTGCTGTATTGACAAGTCTTAAAATGTAAGTAGGGCAAACAATTTGAGAATGGCAGTGATTTCATCGTTTTTATCCGTGACTTTCAAGTAACCAAGCACGATGCGGCTCTTTCCCGCCCATGTTTTTCCCATCTATGCTGACCACCTCATCAGCCTGTTCAACACGGAAATCCGTCAATTCAGAGAAGATACCACATAAAATCCATCTTGCAGAATTTAGATGCATTTGCCCTGTTACTTGCCATGAAAAACTTGCATAAACCGGGGAAATTTAATAAATTGCAGACGCAGACTACAAAATTTATCTGTCGGTCTTTCTTTTACTTGATTTTATCAAGAGTTTTCTAAATATAATTAAATCTACAGGCCATAATATTAAACGACATTCAAATGAAGAAAAAGATTAACGAACTTGCTGTGGACGACTTAAAGCGTCTTTATAAAAAGAATCTTCCCTTTATTTACAACATGGCAGAAAAATGTGACTGTGCAAACGAATTCAAAGTATCATTAGCTGCCTGCGCAGCACAATATTTGCAATCTGCCCCTGAAAGGGCTGCCTGCATTTTGAACCTTATTAAAAACGATGGAATGGTAGTACAGGAACTATCAACAGGTGAGGAAATTAAAATCGAAACTGTCACGGCTCTCTGGATATGGCTGAAAGGAGTTGCACCGGACGATACTGTCAGCGTGGACTTTGCATTGGACATGTATTACCAACTGGCGAGAATGGTTAATCTTCACTATAAATCTCCACCGTCCGAGGCAACCGTAAAAAGATGGATGCAACGCTGGCCCGGAGGCATGGATGATGAAGTGAAGATAATCCGCCGGAAAAATAAAGATCGTATAATACGCTGCCTTATCGACAGGATAGAGACACATCAAGCCGCAAGCAACCGATATTTCTTCCAGGAAGGGATGACTTATGAGGAGAAATATGATAAAGTGAAAGAATGGTGGTTCGACTACCGGTTCCAGCTCGCCATGGCAGCACGCAGCATACGCGAAATCAACAGGATGCTCGATCATACCCTGCCCGTAGATATAATACATCTTTATCACAAGGCAAGACACAAGAATATGCCTGTATTCGTCACTCCCTATTACCTGTCGTTGCTGAACCCTTATGGTGAAGGGTATGACGACAGCTCTATTCGTTCATATGTGCTCTATTCGCCAGAGCTTGTCGATACCTTCGGACAGATACGTGCATGGGAAAAAGAGGACATTGTAGAAACCGGTAAGCCTAACGCTGCGGGTTGGCTTCTACCCGACGGACACAATATCCACAGGCGGTACCCCGACGTGGCAATACTGATTCCCGACTCCATGGGACGTGCCTGCGGCGGACTTTGTGCCTCCTGCCAGCGTATGTACGATTTCCAGAGGCAGCGGTTCAGTTTTGATTTTGAGAAACTCAAGCCCGGAGAGACATGGCAACATAAACTGCAACGCCTGATGAAGTATTTCGAGGAAGACACACAACTGTGCGACATCCTGATTACAGGCGGAGATGCGCTCATGAGCGCAAACAAAACACTACGGAATATCCTGAAAGCAGTGCTGCACATGGCAAGAAATAAACGTACCGCAAACCTGCACCGCCCCGACGGGAGTAAATACGCTGAAATCAAACGAATACGGTTGGGCACACGTCTACCCGTATACCTGCCGATGCGCATTAACGATGAACTTCTGGAGATCCTGACAGAGTTCAAGGATGAGGCTGAGAAGGAAGGCATCACACAGTTCTACATTCAGACACACGTGCAGACACCGCTGGAACTAACTCCCGAAGCCTGCGGAGCCATACACCGTATACAAGGCACAGGATGGATAGTAACCAACCAACTGGTATTCAACGTAGCAGCTTCACGACGTGGTCATACCGCCAAATTACGGCGTTTACTCAATGGACTGGGCGTGTTCTGCTACTATACTTTCTCTGTCAAAGGATTCCATGAAAACCATGCGATATCAGCCCCCAACTGCCGCTCTATGCAGGAGTGCATAGAAGAGAAGTCTTTAGGCAAAGTTAGTGAAGAGGCTGAGAACCGTTTCCTCGAAAAGTACACCCAGAGCCGTTTCAAAAGTTCAGAAATACGCAGATTCTGCGCAGAAGAGCATATCCCCTTCCTCGCCACAGACCGCAATGTACTCAACCTGCCCGGCATAGGCAAAAGCATGACATTCCGCTTGGCTGGCATTATGAAGGACGGCAGACGTATCCTCGCTTTCGATCATGACAATACCCGGAAACACAGTCCGATCATACGAAACATGGAGAAAGTCTATATCAAAGAAAACAAGTCTGTCTACGAATACCTCTGCCAGCTTGATGCCATGGGGGAACGGGTGGAAGAATATTCCAGTATATGGGACTATACATCCGGACAGACAGAACGTCGTTTTAAATTATATGAATACCTGTTGGATGAGTCTGTATACACACAAGAATACACACATCTTTCAGGTTAGGACTTCCTGTAAGCCACAGTTATCAAACGGATTTGGAATAAAAGGGCAACGCAATTACCGGATACACCATAAACATTTGTCTCAAATCTTTATGCTATATTAGCTTCGACCATACGGCAGTAATGCTTATCTTTGCGCCTTGATGTCAAAACGAATGAAACAACTGAGGCAATCATACACACGCCTGCTGCTCATAATGCTCTGTCTGCACATAGCAACAAGCCTCACGGCGCAAATCAGAGGTATAGTGACAGACTCGCTCACAAACGAGCCACTGCCATACGTCACTGTAAGATATGAGGGCACAGCTATAGGAGTCCGTACAGGAGATAATGGCGAGTATAACCTGCAGGCATTAGCCGGGACAGGCGAACTGGTGTTCTCGTGCGTGGGATACCTAACCAAAAAGGTCAGATTAACCAAAGGAAGCAGACGGATGGATGTGAAGCTGTCTCCAACAGACGTGATGCTGAATGAAGTGGTGGTGAAACCTAAACGGGAGAAGTACTCTCGCAAAAACAATCCTGCTGTAGATTTCATGCGCAATGTCATAGAGAACAAGAATGCTCTCCGGCTGGAGGAGAAAGACTATTACCAATACCTCAAGTACGAGAAGATGAAAATGTCACTCAACGATATAACATCAGAAAAACTCGAGAAAGGCATATACAATAAATTCTCCTTCTTAAAGGACCAGGTGGAAACATCAAACGTGACAGGCAGGCAGATACTGCCGATCTCGGTGAGAGAGACTGCAAGCCGCACCATCTACCGCAAAAATCCAGAAAGCAAAAAGACGATAATAGAGGGAGTGAACTCGTCAGGCATAGAAGACTTTTTCAGCACGGGTGAAATGCTGGGTACAGTGCTCAACGATGTATTCTCCGACATTAATATCTACGATGACAATATCAGGCTTCTGCAACGCCATTTCGTCAGTCCTATAGGGCGAGGTGCCATAAACTTCTACAAGTATTACCTCGAGGATACGCTTATGGTAGACGGCCGCGAGTGCGTGCATCTCACTTTTGTGCCGCAAAATTCACAAGACTTTGGCTTTACGGGGCATCTATACGTAGTCCGGGACAGCAGTTATGCTGTAAAACGCTGCACCATGAAGCTTCCCAAGAATACCGGTGTCAACTGGGTGGATGATATGGATATCACACAGGAGTTCGGACAGACATCGGATGGCAGCTGGATACTTACCGCTGATGACATGACCGTGCAGCTACTCTTCATCAAGGGAATACAGGGGCTTGAAGTACAGCGCACCACCAGGTATTCGGAATATGCTTTCGATGATATAGAGCCCCGATGGTTCAGGCAGAAAGGCAGCATTATTAAAGATGCCGGCATGTTGTCGCGCTCAGACGAATACTGGGCACAGATACGCGATGTACCGCTTACCAGCAAGGAGAGTTCCATGGATGTATTCATAAACCGCATAGAGCAGATTCCGGGCTTCAAGTATGTAATCTTCGTCACCAAGGCTTTTATCGAAAATTTCGTAGAAACGGGTAGCAAAAACCATCCCAGTAAGTTCGATATAGGTCCCATTAACACCATGATAACAAGTAATTATCTTAACGGGACACGTTTCCGTCTGAGCGGAACCACGACCGGCAAACTGAGTCCTCATTGGATATTCAACGGATACGGAGCCTACGGAACTAAAGATAAGAAGTGGTTCTATTCGGCTCAAGCAGCCTACTCGTTCAACAAAAGGGAACATGTGCTGTGGGAGTTTCCAAAGCATTATCTGTCATTTCGCTATACATACGATGTGATGTCGCCCATGGACAAGTACCTGATGACCGACAAGGATAACATGTTCGTCGGTTGGAAATGGGCTACTGTGGACCAAATGTCCTACATACGGGATGCTACCCTCACATACGAACTGGAGATGAATACCGGTTTCTCTTTACAGGCCATGATGCGCCATCGTAATGACCGTCCTGGAGGGGCGTTGGAATATTGGCTCAATGACGGTACGGAGGCTGGCGTATTAGATGTAAATGTAAACACACGGGTGAATGACATGACCACAGCCGAGATGGGCGTGACATTGCGCTATGCTCCCGGCGAAACATTCGTCAACAGCAAGCAGCGCCGGATACCTGTGTCGCTCGACGCACCCGTATTCAGCCTGTCGCATACGACCGGCTTCAAAGGCGTGCTTGGGAGTGATTACAGCTTTAACCTGACAGAACTGAGCATGCGTAAACGCTTCTGGTTCGGATCATGGGGCAAACTCGATGCCACCATGCGTGCAGGTGCACAATGGAATACGGTTCCCTTTCCCCTACTCAATCTGCCGATGGCCAACTTGTCGTACATTACACAGAATAACGAATCCTTCAACCTCATTAACAACATGGAGTTCCTCAACGACAGGTACGTTTCGTTAGCACTAAGCTATGACATGAATGGAAAGCTGTTCAACCGCATACCACTCATCAAGAAACTGAAGTGGAGGGAGATGTTTCGTATCAGGGGACTTTATGGAACACTGACAGACAAAAATAACCCTTATAAGAGTCACAACCCGAACCTGTTTCTGTTTCCCATGCGTGACGGTGTATCTACAAGCTACGTCATGGACAAGAAACCTTATGTGGAGGCCAGCATAGGCATATACAATATCTTCAAACTACTGCACATAGAATATGTGCGCCGTCTCACCTATACGGATATTCCCGGGGTGAAAAACTGGGGTATTCGATTCATGATACTTACGTTATTCTAACATACAAACACATCATGCAACCATTGGCAGAAAGGCTGCGGCCTAAAACATTAGACGAATATGTGGGGCAGAAACATCTGGTAGGGCCGGGAGCTGTGTTGCGCAAAATGATAGAGGCTGGACACATGACCTCGTCCATACTGTGGGGGCCGCCGGGAGTCGGGAAGACAACTTTGGCACAAATCATAGCCAACAGACTGGAGACACCATTCTACATACTCAGTGCAGTCTCTGGCGGAGTGAAGGATGTGCGAGATGTGATAGAACGTGCCAAGTCAAACCGCTTCTTCTCACAAACCGGCCCGATACTGTTTATCGACGAAATCCACCGCTTCAGCAAGTCACAACAAGATTCGCTACTGGGAGCCGTAGAACAAGGTACAGTCACGCTCATAGGAGCTACTACGGAGAATCCTTCGTTTGAGGTAATACGCCCACTGTTGTCACGCTGCCAACTCTATGTACTAAAGCCACTCGAAGATGACGACCTGCTGGCCCTGTTACACCGTGCAATCAACACCGACATCATACTGAAAGAAAGGACAATAGATATACGTGAAACAGACGCAATACTGCGTTACAGTGGCGGAGATGCCCGAAAACTTCTGAACATTCTGGAACTGGTAGTCGGAGCAGAGACTGCAGACCCGGTGGTCATAACAGACAATATGGTGGCCGAGCATCTGCAACAGAACCCTTTGGCTTATGATAAAAACGGAGAGATGCATTATGACATAATATCGGCTTTCATAAAATCCATTCGTGGCAGTGACCCCGACGGTGCTATATACTGGTTGGCACGCATGGTAGAGGGGGGCGAAGACCCGGCATTCATAGCCAGACGCCTGGTCATATCGGCTGCGGAAGATATAGGACTGGCCAACCCTAATGCTCTGTTATTGGCTAACGCATGCTTTGATACGGTAATGAAGATTGGCTGGCCCGAAGGACGCATCCCATTGGCAGAGACAACCATATACTTAGCAACAAGCCCTAAAAGCAACTCTGCATACATGGCTATAAACGATGCACTGAAGCTGGTAGACTCTACCGGCAACCTGCCTGTTCCACTGCACCTCCGCAATGCACCGACCAAGCTTATGCAACAGCTTGGATATGGCAAAGATTATAAGTATGCACACGACTATATCGGACACTTCGTTGAGCAACAATATCTGCCCGACACATTAAAAGGAAAACGCATCTGGTACCCTCAACATAATGCCGCAGAAAATAAACTTCGTGAAAGAATGCGTGGCTTATGGGGAGAGCGTTTCGATGAAAAAGACGCATGATGGCAACAGTCCACTGGCCGACAACCAACACATGCCCCTTTACATTTCTCATTAAAACTGACGTAACTACATAACCCTAACACAATAACAATTTGACATGGAAATAGTAATTCTGGACGGATACACGGTTAATCCTGGTGATTTATCATGGAAAGGCATACAAGCCCTTGGCCAATGTACCATATACGACAGGACTTCACCTGATGAAGTGGTTGAACGCGCCGCAAAGGCAGAGATAATACTGACCAACAAAACTGCCCTGACTGCCGCACATATAGACGCTCTACCTTATTTGCGCTACATAGGTGTTATGGCTACAGGATATGATATTATAGACATAGAGGCAGCCACCAAGCATGGAATAATGGTAACAAACGTTCCGGCATACAGCACAGAGTCAGTGGCGCAGATGGTATTTGCACACATCTTAAACATAACGCAAGGAGTTCGGCAACACTCCGAAGAGGTGCATAAAGGACGTTGGAGCAACAGCAAAGACTTTTGTTTCTGGAACACTCCACTAATAGAACTGGCCGATAAAAACATAGGTATAGTAGGCTTCGGTCGCACGGGACAAGCAACCGCGCGCATAGCTCTCGCCTTTGGAATGAAAGTTCTGGCCTACACATCCAAACAGGCTTCAGCATTACCGGGAGGAATCGAAAAAGTAGAATTGGACGAACTGTTCCAACGAAGCGATATAGTAAGCCTGCATTGCCCGCTTAATAATAAAACGCACCATATCATAAATTCCGCACGACTGACACTCATGAAGTCTGATGCAGTATTAATCAATACTTCCCGTGGCGGATTAGTAGATGAACAGGCATTGGCAAACGCATTAAATACCGGCACAATAAGAGCTGCAGGTATTGATGTACTCTCCCAAGAACCTCCCCATCCTGACAATCCGCTGCTTAGTGCACGCAATTGTCACATCACCCCACATATAGCTTGGGCCACGACTGAAGCTCGCCTCAGACTTATGTCTACATTAGAGAAAAATATCATCGCTTATATATCCGGAACAGCAAGTAACATGGTGAATTCCTGTTCACTGTAAGTATATCCTCCCGGGTGCGGTCGGCATGGCGGTACAGGCAAAAAAAGTGAGTCCCCCAGACCGGCAACGGAAAGGGGGACACACACTC
>CAZYVE010000054.1:0-12689 GCA_964651035.1 uncultured Bacteroides sp. | reverse complement strand
TGTTTTCATCACCCGAACCGCTGTTTGCTTTCGGGCACGGGCTGAGTTACACCACCTTCAGGTATTCAGGGCTTGAAATAGAGAATGATGAAGACAACCGTACTGTGAAGATAAGTGCCAGTGTGGAGAATGTGGGAGGACGTGACGGCAAAGAGGTGGTGCAGCTGTACGTCACCGACGTTGTAAGTTCTGTCACCACGCCTGTCAGGTCATTGAAAGGATTCGAAAAAATCAGCCTGCCGGCCGGAGCGTCGCAGACAGTCACTTTCTGCCTGCCTTATGACGAACTGGCTTTGTGGGACAGGGACATGCGCCGTGTGGTGGAACCGGGAGAATTTGCCGTGATGGTAGGGAGCTCGTCCGAAGCCATTGAGCTTTCCGGCTCATTTGTCATACGTTGACGGCGGCGCGTACATCGTGATGTCAAGCAAGCCTGCCGGTTCTCCCTCCGGCTGATTAGGGTCTGCTTGTCCTGAGCAGCACCCTCTTCCCGTCGGCCAGTGTCGTGGCGAAGAGATAAGTATCCCCTCCTTCTTCCAGCTTCAGGCGTGAGCGTAGTGCGGCGGTGGAGGCGGGGAAGTTGCGTGCGGATATATTGGCCCGTTTCAGGTCCGACAGTCGGCGCAGCTCTTTCTTGCCGAACCCCATGCAGTCGTCAATGCGGAACGTCCTGCCGGGAAAGTTCACCACGAGCTGTGCGGATGTGTAAAGGTGGCTGTTAGGGTGGAGTTTCTCCACATTATATGTACATGCCACGCTGCGGAACGCCCCTGCCTTGAGCACTGCCGCGTCGGGTTCGTACAGGTATGCGAGGGGACGCGTGGCATACGTGCATGGGCTTTCGCGCTCGCCGCGCCGTGTGAACGACAGCGTATCCGTCCGTTTGCCCGTGCCTGATGCGAGCATGGCGCAGCGTATGGGTACATCATCGGGAGGCAGGGCTTCGCCGCGCCTCAGGACGAGCAGCAGTTCCTTGCATTCGTTTTCCACGGAAACCATATATGCCTCTGCCACATGCTTCAGCGTGTTGACGGCAAGGTGGAAATCCAGCATTGGCGACAGCTTGAGCAGCACGTGTGACGCTTTCTGCAGCAGAGCCTCTTCGAGGACTGTCACGTCGGGCTCGCAGTCGGTCATTGCCGTCACCCTGCCGCCGTGCCCGTCCCTGCGTGCCGGGTCGAGGAATATCCAGTCGGTTTCCTCCATCTTCTCCAGAAAGCCGGCGCAGTTGCCGTTGACCACCTCGATATGCCTAATGCCCACCTGCGGGAAGTTGTGGCGGGCTATCTCGCACAGCCGGCTGTCCTTCTCAACGTATGTCACCTTCCCGAATGCCGGCGCCATGAACGCGCAGTCTATGCCGAAGCCTCCTGTCAGATCTGCCATTGTCCGGTGTCCGCTTGTACACGTTTCCACCACGGCGCGCTTATATCGTGCCGTCGCTTCGGACGAACATTGCTCCATGCTGAGATGTGTCGGGTATATGATGCCCTTGTTGCCGGCCCATGAGGGAATCTTGTGCCGTGCCGCTTGCCATCCGGATATCTGTTCCAGGGCGGCAGTCATGTCGATGCCCGTATGCCGTGCGGCTTGCAGGGCCAGCTGCCGCACGTCGTCAAGCCGGTGTGCGTATGCAAAATCCAGGGTATGTCTGTCGGGCAGTGCCATGTCGGCTGTCTGTGCGGTAGCCTCTTCCATTATCAGGGTGAAGTATTCTTGTCATAACCTCTTCAAGGACGCAGTAGCTGTATGGTCAGTAAGCCACCGTGAAGCGTTCACGATGGTGGTTCTCCTGCTCCATCTCATCCACCATGGCCACGGCATAGTCTTCTACGGAGATAAAGCTTTCGCCCTTTTCGTCTACCAGCAGGTCATCTTTACCGATGCGGAACTTGCCGGTACGTACGCCGGGTTGCAGGTTGCCCAGGTTGGCCGCAGGCGAAAGGAACACCCAGTCGACATCCGTTTCGTTCATCAGCGTTTCGAGGTAGAATTTGGCCATCGACTTCACGGCGGGCAGCCAGGCCTCGGGCAACGTGCCGGTATCTACCAGGCGCACACCGGGTTTCACGAAAAGACTTCCGGCTCCGCCCACCACCAGGAAACGGCGCACACCGGCTGCTTTTACAGCCTGAAGGATTTTGGGATAGACACGCAGGGTATCTTCGTACATGTTTGGATTCGCCCAGCCGGGGTTGTAGGCACTGATGACGGTGTCTATGCCGCGGCAAGCCTCTGTCAGTTTGTCACTCTTTTCCACATCCAGAGCCAGGGCGCTGAGAAGCGGACTCACGACCTTGATGTTTTCAGGATGGCGCACGATGGCTTTTACCTGATGTCCTCTGTCCAACAACTCGTTCAGGATGGCATTCCCCGCCAGTCCTGTGGCTCCAATCAAAACTACTTGCTTCATAATCTTCTTTATTAGTTGGTCTTTATACAGTGCAAAGGTATCATATCTTCTTTTAAGGGACAAGTAGTTTCTTTATCCTCAGATACTTACCATGAAGAAACAAATGCTGTGGACAAGGCTTTTAGCGTCCGGCAGTTTAAACTTATTTCACAAATTCCCCTGCTGGCCTGCCTGTATCAGGCGGTTTTTGCCTATCTTTGCATCAAGAATCAGGAGGAATTTATGGATATAGACAAGCTGAATAACGAAATCTACATCAAGAACTGCCCCATACGCAATGTGTTGGCCCGCGTGTGCGACAAATGGTCTATCCTGATCATCTTCACTCTAGAGCAGTTCCCCGTAATGCGCTTCGGCGAGTTGCACCGGATGATTCCCGACATCTCGCAGAAGATGCTGGCATCTACCTTGCATACGCTGGAAGAAGATGGCATCGTGCACCGCAAGGCATACGCGCAAATTCCTCCCAAAGTGGAATATTCGCTGACAGAACGGGGGCTTTCTCTCCTGCCATACCTCAATGCTCTTATAGACTGGGCTAAAGAACAGATGACAGATATCCTGCATGACCGTTCCCAGCCGCACGCCACACAATCGTGAAGCCATGTCGGCTGTCTGTGCGGTCCACGATGCCTGTTTCCTCCGCGGATATCAGTTTGTAAGATAATATGTCACGGTAGTCACCACACGCACATTCTTGATGTAAGGCGTATGGCTGTCGCGGTCGTAAATGGAGAACTGTCCTTGCGAGGCGTCGCGTATCTTGCCTAATTTGCTGTCCGAATCCTTGGCGAACTTCTCGGCGGCGGCGCGTGCATTCTTGGTTGCCTCCTCTATCATCTGTGGCTTGATGTCGTTCAGTCCGGTAAACTCGTAAGATACGTTGTAGCGGTAGTCTCCTCTGGAAATCGCGATGCCCTGCTTCAGGAGTTCGGTCTGTCCGGACATCAGCTTGCGCACATTGTCCACGTTGCGCGAGGTGACGGTGATGACCGATGTGGCGTTATACCGGTAGCTGGTTGTTTCGCTTGAATAGCGGTCGGCCTTCATGTCGACAATCTCGGCCGGGACCACGCTGATTTCCTCGTCCTTGATGCCGTTGGACTTCAGGAAACCGACAATGGCTTCGTTCTTCTTCCCGATTTCCGTGTACAGGGTAGTCAGGTCGTTACCTATCTCCTTGTACATCAACGGCCATGTCACTTTATCGGCAGGGACTTCCATCTCGGCCAGTCCTTTCACGGTAACGACACGTTCCTTGTTCTTCACGTAGTGTATGCCGTTTCTGACAGTCCCTCCCAGCAACAGCATCCCAATGGCAATAATGGTCGCTTCGGTTTTCCAACTTTTCATGGTTCATTCCTCCTTACAGCTTTATCATCTTCATAATCCTGTCGGTAGCCCCGGCATGCCCCGTGACGTATGCCCCCGCCTGCCTGCCTGCCTTTTCCAGCGCACCGGCGTCTGTAAACAGGCGGTCGAACACGGTGGAAAGCTCTTCATAATCCTTTATGGAGAAAGCTCCTTCGGCCTGTATCAGTTCTACCGCCTCCTGGAAAATCTGGTATTTCGGGCCGAACACTACGGGGATGCCATACACCGCGGCTTCGAGGGTGTTGTGGATGCCTGCGCCAAAGCCTCCCCCCACATAGGCCACTTCGCCGTAGCGGTAGACGGAAGAAAGCAGTCCGAAGCAATCGATGATAAGGCAGTCGGCTCTGGCGACATTGCGCTCGTCGGCACGGGTATAGCGTATGTACGGCCGCTTCAGCTTGCGTATGATTTCGACGAGATGGTTCTCGTCCACGACGTGCGGGGCGATAATCAGCTTCAGTTCCTTATGGTTGTTGAAGTATTCTATGAACAGGTCTTCGTCCGGTTGCCATGAACTTCCGGCGACGAGCAGTGGAGAGCTTCCCTTGAACAGCTTTACCAGTGGCAGGTCTTTGGCTTCGTCGCGGATTTGCAGCACACGGTCGAAGCGCGTGTCGCCCACAACGGTGGCATTGTCGATTCCTATCTTGGCCAGATAACGCTTGGAACGTTCGTTCTGGACAAACAGATGGTCGAAGTCGTGGAGCACATTCCGGTATGTCCCTCCATACCATTTGAAGAATATCTGTCCGCGGCGGAAGATGGACGAGACGCTATACACGGGGATTTGCCGCCTGTGCAGCTCGTCCAGATAGTTTTTCCAGAACTCGTACTTGATGAAGAAAGCCATGCAGGGATTGAGAATGTCGAGGAATTTCTTCACGTTGCGGCGTTTGTCGAAGGGCAGGTAAACCACGATGTCCGCCCCGCGGTAATGCTTGCGCACTTCATAGCCCGAAGGCGAGAAGAAAGTCAGTACTATGCCATAGTGCGGGTATTCTGCACGGATTCTTTCAATCAGCGGCCTTCCCTGTTCGAATTCGCCCAGCGAAGCGGCATGAAACCAGATGTAGCGGGTGTCTTTCTTGAGCTCGTGCCTCAGCAGTTCGTACACCACCCAATGGCCTTTCATCATTTTGCGTGGTTTGCGGCTGAAAGGCGCTGCCAGATGCACCACAATGTCGTAAAGTATTATGGCCAGTTCGTAGAGCATATCGTACCCGGATTAATCATGAGTTGTGCTGTCCCAGTGTCTCGACGGCGCGGAGTATGCGGGCTATTGTCTCTTCCTTGCCCAGCAGTTCGGTGATGTCGAACATGTGAGGGCCTTTACACTCTCCCACGACAGCAAGGCGGAAGGCGTTCATGACATTTCCCATGTGGTAACCTTTGTCGGTAATCCAACCTATCACGATATCTTCGGATGGCTTTGACGAGAAGTCTTCGATGCTTTTCAGCAGTTCCGTCAGTTCCTCCATGATGCGTGGCGTGTCGTTGCCCCAGCGTTTCTTCACGTCTTTCTCGGAGTAGGTGAGTGGAGCCTTGAAGAAGAAGCGGGCCTGCTCCCACAGTTCCCTGACGAAGTTCACCCTGCCTTTTACCAGCGATACGGCCCTGGTGATGTAATCGTCCGTGTACAGGCCGGTGTCAATGCCGTTGGCCCGGAGCACCGGCTTGAACATCTCTGCGACTTCCGCATCGGTTTTGCGCAAGATATATTCGTGGTTGAACCATATCCCTTTCTTGTAATCGAACTTGGCGCCCGACTTGCTGCAATGTGCCAGGTCGAACAGCTGTACCAGTTCTTCCATCGACATGATTTCCTGGTTGGTGCCCGGGTTCCAGCCGAGCAGGGCGAGGAAGTTGATTACGGCTTCAGGCAAATAGCCTGCTTCGCGGTAGCCCGAAGACACCTCTCCGCTGTCGGGTGAGCGCCATTCCAGGGGAAATACGGGAAAGCCCAGCCGGTCGCCGTCGCGCTTGCTCAGTTTGCCGTTCCCTTCGGGCTTGAGCAGCAGCGGCAGATGGGCGAAGGCGGGCATTGTGTCCTCCCAGCCTAAGGCGCGGTACAGCAGCACGTGCAGCGGGGCGGAGGGAAGCCACTCCTCGCCGCGGATGACGTGCGATATCTCCATAAGGTGGTCGTCGACGATATTGGCCAGGTGGTAGGTGGGAAGGCCGTCGGCAGACTTGTAAATCACCTTGTCGTCGATGATGGAAGAGTTGATTACCACTTCACCCCTGATAAGGTCGTTGACGTGCACGCTCTCGCCCGGTTCCACCTTGAAGCGGACCACGTACTGTTTCCCCTGTGCAAGCAGGGCTTCGGTCTCTTCCTTGGACAAGGTGAGCGAGTTGCGCATCTGCATGCGGGTCGACGCGTCGTACTGGAAGTTGGGTATCCCGGCACGCTTGGCCTCCAGCTCCTGCGGAGTGTCGAAAGCTATGTAAGCCTTTCCGGCGTCGAGCAGCCGGTCTACATATTCCCTGTAAATGCCACGGCGTTCAGACTGCCGGTAAGGGCCGTGGTCGCCCCCGCAGCCCGCACCTTCGTCGAAACGGATGCCGAGCCAGTTGAAAGATTCGATAATGTATTCTTCAGCCCCCGGCACCAGGCGGCTGCTGTCAGTATCTTCAATGCGCAAAATCAGGTCGCCTCCGTGTTGCCTGGCAAAGAGGTAATTATACAATGCCGTGCGGACGCCGCCGATGTGCAGCGGACCGGTAGGGCTGGGGGCAAAACGGACTCTGACTTTTCTTTCTGTCATAATTAACCTTACTTTATGTATATTTTGGCGGCAAAATTAAGCCTTTTTCCCCATACTAATGTTTTTTTTTGTACTTTTCGCGAAAATTTCGTGCTTTATGAGTTACTTTGACAAGATAAAGGATTATCAGCTGAAAGATTTGCTGTACAAAGCGCTTATATTTGTATGTACGGTGGCTGTCATTGTCTACTTCCTGCCGCGCGACGGAAAGTTCAGTTACCAGTTCGACATCGACAAGCCGTGGAGGTACGGGCAACTCATGGCGACATTCGACTTCCCCATATACAAGGATGAGAAACTTGTACAGTATGAACAGGACAGTATATTGAGTCGTTTCCATCCCTACTACACGTTGGACAAAGACGTAGAACGCAATGCCTTGCAGAAGCTGCGGAAGGACTATGCGGCCGGGCTGAAGAACATATTGCCGTCTGCCGACTACCTGCGCTACATCGAAAAGCAGCTGTCGCGGATATACGATGCGGGAGTGCTGTCCACCGAAGGGCTGGAGGCCTTGCTGACCGACAGTATCGGCGGCATAATGCTCGTCGACGGCAAGATTGCGGTGCAGAGGGATGCCGGCAGGCTGTATTCCGTGAAGAGCGCCTATCAGGAAATCATTACGGGGGATACGGTGCACTATCGGGGGGACATATTGCAGCGGTGCTCGCTCAACGAATACCTGACGCCCAACCTCGTGTATGACGGGGAGCGGACCGAGAATGCCAAAAAAGAACTGCTGGCAAACTACTCGTGGGCCAGCGGCGTGGTGCAGAGCGGACAGAAGATAATAGACCGCGGCGAGATAGTGGACCGGGAGACCTACGACATCCTGCAAAGCCTCAGGAAAGAGTCGATAAAGCGGAGCGAGTCGGCAGGACAGAAGCACCTGATGCTGATAGGGCAGATATTGTACGTGGGCATATTCATGCTTTGCTTCATGGTGTACCTCAACCTCTTCCGTAAAGAATACTACGAGCATAAGGGCGGTATGGCGCTGCTGTTTGCCGGCATCACCATATATTGCGCGGTGACAGGCAGCATGGTGGCCAACAACTTCTTCAACGTATATATGTTGCCCTACGCCATGCTGCCCATAATCATACGTGTATTCCTCGATTCGCACACGGCGTTCATCACGCATGTCACCATGGTGCTGATTTGCTCCGTCTGCCTGCGCTATCCGCATGACTTCATCCTGCTGCAGGTGCCTGCCGGACTGGTGTCGATATTCAGCCTCAGGGAGCTGTCGCAACGTTCGCAGCTGTTCAGCACGGCAGGGTATGTCATGCTGACGTATGTCCTGACTTATTTAGCCTTCGGGCTCGTCATGGAGAACGACCTCTCGAAACTTAACGGCTGGATGTTTGTCTATTTCGCCGTCAACGGGGTGCTGCTGCTGTTCACGTACCCGTTGCTCTTCATGGTCGAGAAGGCATTCGGCTTCACTTCCAACGTGACACTGGTGGAGCTGTCCAACATAAACACACCGCTGTTGAGGCGTATGTCGGAGACCGTACCCGGCACGTTCCAGCACTCCATGCAGGTGGCCAACCTTGCCGCGGCGGCAGCAAATGCCATAGGTGCGAAGGCGCAGCTCGTGCGTACGGGGGCGCTGTACCACGACATCGGCAAGATGGAACATCCCGTGTTCTTCACCGAAAACCAGTCGGTAGGCCTGAACCCGCACAAGAACCTGAGCTATGAGCAGAGCGCGCAGGTTGTCATAAGCCATGTGACTGACGGGCTGAGGCTTGCGGACAAATACAACCTGCCGTCCGTAATAAAAGGGTTTATCAGCACGCACCACGGCAGGGGCAAGACAAAATACTTCTACGTCTCGTGGAAGAACGACCATCCCGGCGAAGAACCGGACAACAAGCTCTTCACTTACCCGGGGCCCGACCCGCAGACAAGTGAGCAGGCCATACTGATGATGGCCGACTCCGTGGAGGCAGCCAGCCGCAGCCTGCCCGAATACACGGAAGAGAGCATCGGCTCGCTGGTGGACAGGATTGTCGATGCACAGGTGAAGGAGGGCTACTTCAGGGAGTGCCCCATTACCTTCCGCGACATAGCGACGGTGAAGGCTGTTTTCAAGGACAAGCTGAAGACCATGTACCACACACGTATCAGTTATCCGGAACTGAAGCAACAGGCAAAACCGGAACAATAAATATATTCATCTGACAACAATAACAGTATATGACATCGGAAGAGAAAGCCAGAAAATGGACACAGTGCCTGCTGGCACGGCATGGCATAAGGATAGGCGACATAGCGGGCTTCGAATTTATGAAGAGGTACACCCCCGACGGAAATACCCACAGCAGGCGCAATAAGTACGGCGCGGGCATACTGACCCTGCACCTCGGCAACGGCACGGAGCGGGTGCTCATACTTCACCGCCGTCACCGTCCCGGACGTGTGGTGCAGTGCCTGTGCATGGAGCAGATACCTTTTCTCAATCTCGACACGGGGCTGAAGGCCGCGAAGCCCGTTGCCGGCAAGACCACATTCCGCAGGCCGTCGCTATACATGTTCTGGAACGCAGTGCTGTGCCTTGTCTGTATCTGGCTCGCTTTCCTGGCCATGTACTCCGAAGGCAGGGTGACGCCATACCTGTGCATCCCGCTTTTTGCCGTTGCGGCATACGAACTCTACATCCTGCAGACCCGTTTCTGCCATATCACCCTTACCGGCGACGAGATGGCGGTCATCAGCCTGGGGCGGAGGGTGATGCTGCCCTACAGCTGCCTGCTGAAAGTGAACTTCGACTTTGCCCGCGAGCGCAACTTCACGCATGTGCTGGAGGTGCTCGACGACGAGTACAGGTATTACCTGTTCTACATAGGCGGCACGCCACGCACCCGGTTGCGCGAAATCACCGCCATGCTACGCAGGGCCGGTGTGGATGCCACGTGCAGCCTTAACGACAAGAAGCGGTACTATGACGATGTGTATCATGTGCAGTGAATGCGCGTGGGCGGTTCAGCTTCCGGGCGTTTTCGGCTTGTAGATGTCTTCTTTGTTGATGATGAACCGTTGGTAGTAAGACAGTATCAGGGTAGTGAGCGGCAGGGCGATAATCATTCCCAGAATGCCCATCAGGGAGCCCCATACCGACAGTGACAGCAGTATTATGGCGGGGTTGAGCCCGGTGATTCTGCCCATGACCCGCGGCACTATGATGCCGTCCTGTATGACCTGCACCACTACAAACACGGCAAGCGCCGATGCCAGTATCAGCCAGAAGTTGCCGCCGGTGTCGGCAGCCTTCAGTATGGCGAGCATTATGGTGGGGATGAAGCCGATGATTTGCAGGTATGGCACCATATTCAGCACGCCGATGAACAGTCCCAGCCCGATGGCCAGCGGGAAGTCGATGATGAGGAACCCGATGCAGAACAATATCCCCACGCACAGTGCCACGAGAGCCTGGCCGCGGAAATACCTGTTCATGCCGTCTTTTATGTCGTTGCTGATGTTCACCACGAGAGGGCGGTATTTCTCCGGAATAAGATGCACCCATCCGTTGGCTATGCTTTCATAGTCCAGCAGTATGAAGACGACGTAGAGCAGCACGATGAAAAGTGTGAAGATGCCCAGCAGTACGTCCAGCGACCCCGACAGCAAGGTCCATACCTGCGGGAGCGCCTCTTTCAGCGCATGTGCGATGTTGTTCACGTCCATCAGTTGTGAGATGGCCTGCAAGTCGACATGCTCGTGCAGGAATTCGGACAACAGCTGCGGGACGCTCCCGTTGTGCATTCCCTCGGAGAAGTATGCCGCCAGCAGGTCTTTTACCCTGCCAAACTCCTGCACCATCGGCGGGACGAGCAGGCTGAAGCCCGCTCCCACTATGGCCAGCAGGGTAAGCAGCGCGCAGAATATTGAGACAATCCTGCTTTTCAGCCTGAGCCTGTATTGGTAGAATGCCACCAGCGGGTAAATGAGGTATGCTATCACCCATGCCATGAAGAAGGGCAGCAGTACGCCGCTCAGCCGCCTGAGCAGCATAATGAGTCCGATGACGATTATCGTGAGTATGATGCCCCGGATGAAACTGTCGAATGTGATTTTCTTGCGTTCCATAGTCTCGTCTTGCCCCGCACTTGTTATCTTGTTGTCAGGTTATTGTCAGGCGTTGTCTTTCCTGCGGTCGGCTTCCGTAGCCTTCAGGTAGCATTCCCGGCACAGGGGTTCGTATTCGGCGGTCTCTCCCAGCAGCACCTGCTTGTCGTTGTTCACGGTACGGTGGGAGAACGAAGCCAGCTGTCCGCACTTCACGCAGATGGCATGCACCTTCGATACTTCGTCGGCGATGGAGCACAGTGCCGGCATCGGCCCGAACGGCCTCCCGCGGAAGTCCATGTCCAGCCCTGCTACGATGACGCGCACACCGTTGTTGGCCAGCTGGTTGCAGACGTCTATCAGCCCGTCGTCAAAAAACTGTGCCTCGTCTATCCCCACCACGTCTATTTCGGAGGTGAACAGCAGTATGCTGGCAGACGAGTCTATCGGTGTGGACGGGATGGCATTGCTGTCGTGCGACACCACGCTCCCCTCCGAGTAGCGCGTGTCGATGGCCGGCTTGTAGATCTCCACCCGCTGCCTGGCAAACTGGGCGCGGCGCAGCCTGCGTATCAGCTCTTCCGTCTTGCCGGAGAACATCGACCCGCAGATGACCTCTATCCGTCCCCTGCGCCTGGTCTCCTGTATGTGGTCTTCCGAAAATACAGTCATATCTCCTTACTGTGTGCGTTACATCCGCAAAATTAGCGAAAATCCGCTTCCGTCACAATCTTTTGCAAGAAGATTGCGGCTTTTTCCTTGCAAGATTCCGGTAATTATTTCTACATTTGTGGCATTAACGGTATGCTTTATAGTGAGAGAAGATATATGTTGGCTATCCTGAAAGACATAGAACTGGATGTAGAAGAACTGAAGTGTGTGATGCAGGCCATCGGGACGGGGAGCAGCCCGGCGCTGAAGTCTGTGGCCCGGCGCGGCATATTGCAGATGCGGGCTCGCCTGGATACCTTGCTTGCCCGTCTGGACGACATGTCGGAACCGCCTGTCCGTTATGTTGAAGAGCCGCCTTCGTCAGAATCCCCGCGCGAAGAGGTTGCGGAGGCCGCGGAGGAGCAGAAAGCCGCGGAGGAGCAGAAAGCCCCGCAGATACTGGCGGAGAGCATCAGGCCTGCGTTCGACCTGCGCCATGCCATCAGCCTTAACGATTCTTTCCGCTTCTCGCGCGAGCTGTTCAACGGCGACGGCGGGCGGCTTGACGCTTTCCTGCTCCGTCTGGGCACGGTGTCTTCACTGAAAGAGGCCGTGAGCCTGTTTGAGGAAGAGGCTGCCCCGGCTGAGGATAACCAGGCTGCCGCAGATTTCATGGAGCTGCTCCGCAAATATTTCACCTGACCGCCTTTAACGTAGAAAAAGGAATATGGGGATACTCTATATAGTGCCTACTCCCATAGGCAATCTTGAGGACATGACTTTCCGTGCCGTCCGCATCCTGAAGGAAGCCGGCCTGATATTGGCGGAGGACACCCGCACGTCGGGCATACTGCTGAAACATTTCGGGATAAGGAATGCCATGCTGCCGCACCATAAGTTCAATGAACACCGGACGCTTGAGGGCGTTGTCGCCCGCCTGAAATCGGGGGAGACAGTGGCCCTGATATCCGATGCCGGCACTCCCGGCATCTCCGACCCCGGCTTCCTGGTGGTGCGCGAGTGTGTAAGGCAGGGCATAGAGGTGCAGTGCCTGCCCGGCGCCACGGCTTTCGTGCCGGCGCTTGTGGCATCGGGGCTGCCTGCCGACAGGTTCTGCTTCGAGGGATTCCTGCCGCACAAGAAGGGGCGTGCCACCCGCCTGAAGGCCTTGGCTGGGGAATGCCGCACGATGGTGTTCTATGAGTCGCCCCACAGACTGCTGAAGACCTTGCAGCAGTTTGCCGAAAACTTCGGCCCGGAACGCATGGCATCTGTCTCGCGCGAAATATCAAAGGTGCATGAAGAGACGGTGAGGGGGACGCTGGCCGAGCTGGTGGAACACTTCACGGCATGCGGGGTGCGCGGCGAGATGGTGATAGTGGTGGCTGGTTCGGGAGAGTGAATAATAT
>CAZYVE010000053.1:0-12872 GCA_964651035.1 uncultured Bacteroides sp. | reverse complement strand
AGACTGTAAATCTGCTGGCTTACGCCTTCGGTGGTTCGAATCCATCTTTGCCCACGGTTGCTGTTCGCTGTTATAGCTCAGCGGTAGAGCACTTCCTTGGTAAGGAAGAGGTCCCGGGTTCAAGTCCCGGTAACAGCTCTTGATGATGAAATGCTGATTATTAATCAAATAAATAAAAAATAACAAGTAAAGCTATGGCTAAAGAGAAATTCGAACGTACCAAACCTCACGTAAATATTGGTACAATTGGTCATGTGGATCACGGTAAGACCACTTTGACAGCTGCTATCACTATGGTATTGGCTAAGCAAGGCCTTTCTGAAGTTAAGACTTTCGACCAGATTGACAATGCTCCCGAAGAAAAGGAAAGGGGTATCACAATCAACACTGCTCACGTGGAATATGAAACGAAGAACCGCCATTATGCCCACGTAGACTGCCCGGGACATGCCGACTATGTGAAGAACATGGTTACGGGTGCTGCCCAGATGGACGGTGCGATAATCGTGGTGGCTGCTACCGATGGTCCGATGCCGCAGACTCGCGAGCACATCCTGTTGGCTCGTCAGGTGAACGTTCCTCGGCTGGTTGTCTTCATGAACAAATGTGATATGGTTGACGATCCCGAAATGCTCGAACTCGTTGAGATGGAGATGCGCGAACTGCTGTCTGCTTATGAATTCGATGGCGACAATACTCCGTTTATCCAGGGTTCTGCATTGGGTGCATTGAACGGCGTGGCCAAGTGGGAAGAGAAAATCATAGAGCTGATGGATGCTTGCGATACTTGGATTCCTCTGCCTCCGCGTGATGTTGATAAGCCATTCCTGATGCCGGTGGAAGACGTGTTCTCTATCACAGGTCGTGGCACGGTTGCAACGGGTCGTATCGAGACTGGTGTCATCAAGATTGGTGATGAAGTTGAAATCCTCGGTTTGGGAGAAGACAAGAAGTCTGTCGTTACGGGTGTTGAAATGTTCCGTAAGCTGTTGGATACAGGTGAAGCCGGTGACAATGTCGGTCTGCTGCTGCGCGGTATTGACAAGAATGAGGTTAAGCGCGGTATGGTGCTTTGCAAACCCGGCCAGATTAAGCCTCACTCCAAATTTAAGGCTTCTATCTATGTGCTGAAGAAGGAGGAAGGCGGCCGTCATACTCCGTTCCACAATAAGTATCGTCCCCAGTTCTACCTCCGCACTATGGACTGCACCGGTGAAATCTCTCTGCCGGAAGGCGTAGAAATGGTAATGCCGGGTGATAACGTAGAAATCATAGTGACACTGATTTATCCGGTGGCATTGAATGTCGGTCTGCGTTTCGCTATCCGCGAGGGTGGACGTACGGTAGGTTCCGGACAGATTACTGAAATTCTTGACTGATTTCACGAATCAATATATATCAGTTCTTGAATTGAATCTCAGGAACTGATATTCACACGGGAGTAGCTCAGTTGGTAGAGCACCGGTCTCCAAAACCGGGTGTCGGGAGTTCGAGTCTCTCCTCCCGTGCTAATATTATTGTAATGAAAAAGATTGTGACATATTTAAAAGAAGCTTACGACGAGCTTGTGCATAAAGTGTCGTGGCCGACGTATGCCGAACTTACCAGTAGTGCAGTGGCTGTATTATATGCTTCCCTGCTTATTGCATTAGTGGTGTTCGTTATGGACTTCTGCTTCCAAAACATCATGGAGTTTTTTTATCCTCACTAAAAAGGTTTTGCACTGATGTCTGAGATTGAGAAGAAATGGTATGTACTGCGTGCCATAAGCGGGAAAGAGGCTAAAGTGAAGGAGTATCTTGAAGCTGATATGAAAAACGGTGATCTTGGCGATTATGTATCTCAGGTTTTGATCCCCACTGAAAAAGTTTACCATGTTCGTAATGGTAAGAAAGTCGTGACCGAAAGAAGTTACCTCCCGGGGTATGTCCTTGTGGAGGCAGCCTTGGTAGGTGAGGTGGCTCATCGCTTGAGAAACACTCCTAATGTTATCGGTTTTCTGGGCGGCCTGGATAAGCCGGTGCCCTTGAGGCAATCGGAGGTCAACCGGATACTTGGTACCGTGGATGAACTGCAGGATATGGGTGAAGACGTAAGTATTCCTTTCGTGGTCGGTGAAACTGTAAAAGTGAATTATGGCCCGTTTAGTGGATTCTGCGGAGTTATAGAAGAAGTAAATAGCGAAAAGAAGAAGCTGAAGGTCATGGTAAAGATATTCGGGCGGAAGACTCCGCTTGAATTAGGCTTTATGCAAGTAGAGAAAGAATGATGCAGATGTTACGCTGTGTCATGTCGTCTCATTAGTGTAATTATAAATAGATAAGAAAATGGCTAAAGAAGTTGCTGGACTAATCAAATTACAGATTAAAGGAGGCGCAGCAAACCCATCACCCCCGGTAGGCCCTGCTTTGGGTTCGAAAGGTATCAACATAATGGAGTTTTGCAAGCAATTCAACGCCAGGACTCAGGACAAGGCCGGGAAGATTCTTCCCGTCATTATCACTTATTATGCAGACAAGTCTTTCGACTTTGTAATCAAGACTCCACCTGTGGCAGTTCAATTACTTGAGTTGACAAAGTTGAAAAGCGGGTCCGCTGAGCCTAATCGTAAGAAAGTGGCCGAGATTACTTGGGACCAGGTTCGTGCGATTGCGCAGGATAAGCTGGTTGACCTGAACTGCTTTACCGTTGAGGCTGCCATGAAGATGGTGGCCGGTACGGCAAGAAGTATGGGGATTAAAGTTAAAGGGGAGTTCCCGGTTAATAACTAATAAACTTCAATTAGAATGGGTAAACTGACAAAGAATCAAAAGTTGGCTGCAGAGAAAATTGAAGCAGGGAAGATATACTCTCTCAAAGAGGCCACTCAGTTGGTGAAGGATATTACCTATACCAAATTTGACGCTTCGGTGGATATTGATGTGCGTTTAGGCGTTGACCCGCGTAAGGCAAACCAGATGGTGAGGGGTGTCGTTTCCCTTCCTCATGGAACAGGTAAGGTGACACGTGTTCTTGTTCTTTGTACGCCGGATGTTGAGGCTGCAGCGAAAGAAGCTGGTGCCGACTATGTTGGCTTGGATGATTATATTGAGAAAATCAAAGGTGGATGGACTGATGTGGACGTTATTATTACCATGCCTTCCATCATGGGAAAAATCGGAGCCTTGGGACGTGTGCTTGGTCCCCGTGGGCTGATGCCAAATCCGAAGAGTGGTACTGTTACTATGGATGTGGCAAAGGCTGTCAGGGAAGTTAAGCAGGGTAAGATTGACTTTAAAGTCGATAAGACCGGCATTGTCCATACTTCGATAGGCAAAGTCTCGTTTGCCCCAGAGAAAATCCGTGATAATGCGAAGGAGTTCATTTCCACATTGATTAAACTGAAACCGGCTGCAGCCAAAGGTACGTATATTAAGAGTATTTATCTTTCGAGTACAATGAGCGCGGGTATTAAAATAGACCCTAAATCTGTGGATGAAATCTGATAAAATGTACGAAGATGAGAAAGGAAGATAAAAATGCGATAATCAGCAGCATTGCTGCTACGGCAAAAGAATATGGCCATTTCTATCTGGTGGACATATCTTCGATGAATGCTGCAGCAACAAGTGCATTGCGGGCTGCATGTTACAAGGCTGATATAAAACTGCTGGTTGTAAAAAATACATTGCTGCATAAGGCATTGGAGAGCTTGGAAGGAGACTATTCCCCGCTGTATTCATGCTTGAAAGGCACGACCGCAGTCATGTTTTGCAATGTGGCCAATGCACCGGCTAAGCTGATTAAGGATAAAGCCAAAGATGGTATACCGGGACTGAAGGCTGCATATGCCGAAGAAGGTTTCTATATCGGGGCTGACCAGTTGGATGCTCTTGCAGCAATTAAGAGCAAGAATGAAGTTATTGCTGAAATCGTGGCTCTGTTGCAATCGCCGGCCAAGAATGTTGTTTCGGCTTTGCAGTCCGGTGGCAATATACTCCATGGAGTGCTTAAAACTCTTGGTGAACGTACTGAGGCTTAATCAAAAAAACAGTCTTTATCCTTTTGGATTGGGATGGGACATTCAGACAAATAAATTAGTGATTAAACAATTAAAATTATACAAAAATGGCAGATTTGAAAGCTTTTGCAGAACAATTAGTTAACTTGACAGTAAAGGAAGTTAATGAACTTGCTACAATTTTAAAAGAAGAATATGGTATTGAACCTGCGGCTGCTGCTGTAGCTGTGGCTGCTCCTGCGGCTGGCGGTGCAGCAGCTGAAGAGGAGAAGACATCTTTCGATGTTGTATTGAAGAGTCCTGGTACGGCCAAGTTGCAGGTTGTAAAAGCAGTTAAGGAAGCGTGCGGTCTCGGCTTGAAAGAAGCCAAAGACTTGGTTGACGGTGCTCCTAGCGTAATAAAAGAAGGTTTGGCCAAAGACGAGGCAGAATCATTGAAGAAAACATTGGAAGAAGCTGGAGCTGAAGTTGAACTTAAATAATATTTGCCTGGTTAAATCGGGTATTCCGGTTAAGAATCCTTGTTGAGAAGGGTTCTTAACCTTTTTGTGTATATATTTAAAATTCACTTCTACAAATCCATATCCAATGTCCTCAAGTACTGTAAATCAAAGAATTAATTTTGCTTCGACAAAGAATCCGCTTGCATACCCGGATTTTTTGGAAGTGCAATTGAAGTCATTCAAAGACTTTCTACAACTGGATACTCCTCCCGAAAAACGTAAGAATGAGGGATTGTATAAAGTATTTGCCGAGAATTTTCCCATAGCTGACACAAGAAACAATTTTGTCCTCGAATTCCTGGATTATTATATTGATCCGCCGCGTTATAGTATCGACGAATGCATAGAGCGGGGGCTTACTTATAGTGTCCCGTTGAAGGCAAAATTGAAGTTGTATTGTACCGATCCCGACCATGAGGATTTTGATACGGTGATTCAGGATGTCTTTTTGGGACCGATTCCTTACATGACGGACAAGGCTACTTTCGTGATAAATGGAGCTGAACGCGTGGTTGTTTCCCAATTGCATCGTTCCCCGGGTGTGTTTTTCGGCCAGAGTTTGCATGCCAATGGCACCAAACTGTATTCGGCGCGGATAATTCCGTTCAAGGGGTCATGGATCGAGTTCGCTACTGACATAAATAATGTCATGTACGCATATATCGACCGGAAAAAGAAATTGCCCGTTACGACCTTGTTGAGAGCCATAGGATTTGAGAATGACAAGGATATCCTCGAAATCTTTGACCTGGCAGAAAGCTTCAAGGTAAATAAGACGAGCCTGAAGAAGGTGGTAGGACGCAAGTTGGCAGCACGTGTACTTAAGACCTGGATAGAGGATTTTGTGGATGAAGATACCGGCGAGGTGGTTTCCATCGAGCGTAATGAGGTGGTAATAGACCGTGAGACCGTTATCGAGCCGGAGCATATTCCTGTGATACTGGAGTCCGGCGTCCAGAATATATTAGTTCATAAGGAAGAGCAGAACCAGTCTGACTATTCTATCATATACAATACTTTACAGAAAGACCCCAGCAATTCGGAGAAGGAAGCTGTGCTGTATATTTACCGCCAGTTGCGTAATGCGGATCCTGCCGACGATGCAAGTGCGCGCGAGGTTATCAACAACTTGTTCTTCTCGGAAAAACGGTATGACCTGGGGGATGTGGGCCGCTATAGGATAAACAAGAAACTTAACCTTGCGACCGACATGGATGTCCGTGTGCTTACCAAGGAGGATATAATAGAGATTATCAAGTACCTGATAGAACTTATCAACTCGAAGGCTGTTGTCGACGATATAGACCATCTGAGCAATCGCCGCGTCCGTACAGTAGGTGAGCAACTCTCCAACCAGTTTGCAATAGGCTTAGCACGCATGTCCCGCACCATTCGTGAACGTATGAATGTCCGTGATAATGAAGTGTTCACTCCGATAGATCTGATTAATGCAAAAACCATATCGTCTGTCATTAACTCATTCTTTGGGACGAATGCTTTGTCGCAGTTTATGGACCAGACCAATCCCCTGGCTGAGATTACCCATAAGCGCCGTATGTCTGCCCTGGGACCGGGCGGCCTGTCGCGCGAGCGTGCCGGCTTCGAGGTCCGTGACGTGCATTATACACATTATGGACGGTTGTGCCCGATTGAAACTCCGGAAGGACCGAACATCGGACTGATATCTTCGCTTTGCGTGTTTGCCAAGATTAACGACCTGGGCTTTATCGAAACGCCTTACCGTAAGGTGGCCAACGGAAAGGTCGACCTTTCGGACGATGGGCTGCTATACCTGAGCGCGGAAGAAGAAGAGGGCAAGATCATAGCTCAGGGCAATGCCCCGTTGAATAATGACGGGACTTTCATCCGCGATAAGGTGAAGGCACGTCAGGATGCTGATTATCCGGTTGTCTCTCCTGACGAAGTGGAGCTGATGGACGTATCGCCGCAACAGATTGCCTCCATCGCCGCTTCTCTGATTCCTTTCCTGGAGCATGACGATGCCAACCGTGCGCTGATGGGCTCGAACATGATGCGCCAGGCCGTGCCTCTGCTTAGGACAGAGGCTCCTATCGTAGGAACCGGTATAGAACGGCAGCTGGCACGCGACTCGCGTACCCAGATAACTGCCGAAGGTGACGGAGTCATCGATTTTGTAGACGCTACGACAATACGCATATTGTATGACCGGACGGAAGAGGAAGAATTCGTAAGTTTTGAGCCGGCCCTGAAGGAGTACGTTATTCCTAAATGGCGCAGGACCAACCAGAATATGACTATTGACTTGCGCCCGGTCTGTGAAAAAGGCCAGCGTGTTACCAAAGGACAGATATTGACAGAGGGCTATTCAACCCAGGATGGCGAACTGGCTCTGGGCAAGAACCTTCTGGTCGCTTATATGCCGTGGAAGGGATACAATTATGAAGACGCCATCGTGTTGAACGAACGTGTTGTCCGTGAAGATATCCTGACTTCCGTGCATGTCGAGGAATATTCCCTCGAAGTCCGTGAGACGAAACGTGGCATGGAAGAACTGACTTCTGACATACCCAATGTAAGTGAGGATGCGACAAAAGACCTGGACGAAAATGGTATTGTACGCATTGGCGCCAATATTGAGCCGGGCGATATCCTGATAGGTAAAATAACACCTAAGGGTGAATCAGACCCTTCACCGGAGGAAAAGCTGCTGAGAGCCATCTTTGGAGACAAGGCAGGCGATGTTAAAGACGCTTCCCTGAAAGCCACTCCTTCTCTGAAAGGTGTGGTTATTGGCAAACGCCTTTTCTCGCGCGTTATCAAGACACGCAGCTCGAAGCTGGCAGACAAAGCCCTGCTGCCGAAGATTGATGAAGAATATGCGGCCAAGGGGGATGAACTGCGGAAAATATTGGTTAATAAACTGCTGAAACTGACAGCCGGCTATACCTCAGAGGGCGTGAAAGATTATATGGGTGCTGATCTCATAGCAAAAGGTGCCAGATTCTCTGCATCCGATTTCAGCGACTTCGATTTTACCTCCGTACAGTTGAGCGGCTGGACGAAGGATGAGCATACCAATTCCCTTATCCGTGCATTGGTAATGAATTTCATCAAGAAATACAAGGAACTGGATGCCGAGCTGAAGCGCAAGAAATTTGCCATAACAATTGGCGATGAGCTGCCGGCGGGCATAATACAGATGGCCAAAGTGTATATCGCGAAGAAACGCAAAATCGGTGTCGGCGACAAGATGGCAGGACGGCATGGGAACAAGGGCATTGTCTCACGTGTGGTACGCCAGGAAGATATGCCGTTCCTGGCAGATGGCACTCCTGTAGATATCGTATTGAACCCGCTGGGTGTGCCTTCACGTATGAACATAGGCCAGATTTTTGAGGCAGTGCTCGGCAGTGCCGGCAAGAAACTCGGAGTCAAGTTTGCCACGCCAATCTTCGACGGTGCCACATTGGACGATTTGAACGAATGGACCGACAAAGCCGGCCTGCCACGTTATGGCAAGACGACGCTCTACGATGGAGGTACCGGCGAAGCGTTTGAGCAGCAGGCTACTGTCGGGGTGACTTACATGCTGAAACTGGGACACATGGTCGAAGACAAGATGCACGCCCGTTCCATAGGTCCGTATTCACTCATCACGCAACAGCCTCTGGGTGGTAAAGCCCAGTTCGGAGGCCAGCGTTTCGGAGAAATGGAAGTCTGGGCACTGGAGGCATTCGGCGCAGCCCATATCCTGCAGGAGATACTGACTGTTAAGTCGGATGATGTCGTGGGACGTTCGAAGGCCTACGAAGCGATAGTCAAGGGCGAACCTATGCCTACGCCGGGCATCCCCGAGTCTTTGAATGTGTTGCTGCACGAGTTGCGCGGCCTGGGCCTGAGTATCAATCTTGAATGACAGGATGGTGCGTAAGTTCTTATTTTTGCAGCTTTTATAGAAGTATTATTCATAAAAAATAAAAGGCATGGCTTTTAGAAAAGATAATAAGATAAAAAGTAATTTCTCGAAGATTTCCATAGGTCTGGCTTCTCCTGAAGAGATATTGGAGAATTCGAGTGGTGAAGTTTTAAAGCCTGAAACCATCAATTACCGGACGTATAAGCCTGAACGCGATGGCCTGTTCTGTGAACGCATCTTTGGCCCTATCAAAGATTATGAATGTCATTGCGGCAAATATAAACGCATTCGTTACAAGGGGATAGTGTGTGACCGTTGCGGTGTCGAAGTCACAGAGAAGAAAGTCCGCCGTGAGCGTATGGGGCATATCCAGCTGGTTGTTCCCGTGGCGCATATCTGGTATTTCCGTTCCCTGCCCAATAAGATTGGTTACCTGTTGGGGCTTCCTACCAAGAAGCTTGATGCGATAATCTATTATGAGCGTTACGTGGTAATCCAGCCGGGCGTGCTGTCCGACGACCTCGCCAAGTATGATTTGCTTGAAGAGAGCGAATATCTGGATTATCTGGATAAACTCCCGAAGGACAACCAGTTCCTTGAAGATTCCGACCCCAATAAATTCATTGCAAAGATGGGTGCAGAGGCAATATATGACCTGCTGTCGCATCTTGACCTTGATGCCCTGTCGTACGAGTTGCGCCACCGTGCCAATAACGATGCTTCACAGCAGCGCAAAAGCGAGGCTCTGAAGCGCCTTCAGGTTGTGGAGTCTTTCAGGGCATCGCGTGACCGCAACAAGCCGGAGTGGATGATAATGCGCATTATTCCGGTCATTCCTCCCGAGCTGCGTCCGCTTGTGCCGCTCGACGGGGGACGTTTCGCCACATCAGACTTGAACGACCTCTACCGTCGTGTCATAATTCGCAATAACCGTTTGAAACGTCTTATCGAGATCAAGGCTCCTGAAGTCATCTTGCGCAATGAGAAGCGTATGTTGCAGGAGGCTGTGGACTCGCTGTTTGACAATTCTCGTAAGTCGAGCGCGGTTAAGACCGATGCCAACCGCCCTCTCAAGTCGCTTTCCGACAGTCTGAAGGGTAAGCAAGGACGTTTCCGCCAGAACCTGTTGGGTAAGCGTGTCGATTATTCGGCGCGTTCCGTTATCGTCGTCGGGCCGGAACTGAAGATGGGCGAGTGCGGCATACCCACGCTGATGGCGGCCGAATTGTACAAGCCGTTCATTATCCGCAAACTCATAGAGCGAGGCATCGTCAAGACGGTGAAGAGTGCCAAAAAGATTGTAGACCGCAAGGAGCCGGTCATCTGGGATATATTGGAGCATGTGATGAAGGGACATCCGGTGCTCCTGAACCGTGCCCCGACGCTTCACCGTCTCGGCATACAGGCTTTCCAGCCCAAGATGATTGAAGGCAAGGCCATCCAGCTGCATCCGCTGGCATGTACCGCATTCAATGCCGACTTCGACGGCGACCAGATGGCTGTACACCTGCCTTTAAGCAATGAGGCTATACTGGAGGCGCAGATGTTGATGCTGCAGTCTCACAATATATTGAATCCTGCCAACGGCGCACCCATCACCGTGCCGGCACAGGACATGGTGCTCGGATTGTATTACATCACCAAGTTGCGCAAGGGAGCCAAGGGTGAGGGGCTTGTCTTCTATGGCCCTGAAGAGGCGCTGATTGCCTACAATGAGGGCAAATGCGACATTCATGCACCGGTAAGTGTCCTTGTAAACGATGTGGATGAGAATGGCAACATCGTCAAAAAGATGATGCATGAAACGTCTGTCGGCCGTGTCATAGTGAACGAGATTGTGCCTGACAAGGCCGGATACATCAATACCATCATATCGAAGAAGTCGCTTAGGGACATCATCAGCCATGTCATCAAGGTATGTGGTGTGTCGGAGGCGGCAAATTTCCTGGATGGCATAAAGAACCTGGGCTACTACATGGCCTTCAAGGGCGGATTGTCGTTCAACCTGGGCGATATCATCATACCGGAAGAGAAAGAAGCTCTCGTGCAGAAAGGGTATGATGAGGTGGAACAGGTGATCAACAACTACAACATGGGCTTCATCACCAACAACGAACGTTACAACCAGGTAATCGACATCTGGACGCATGTCAACTCCGAATTGTCCAACATACTGATGAAGACTATCTCGAACGACGACCAAGGCTTTAATTCCGTATATATGATGCTCGATTCAGGGGCTCGTGGCTCGAAGGAGCAGATCAGGCAGCTGTCGGGCATGCGTGGCCTTATGGCCAAGCCGCAGAAAGCCGGTGCCGAAGGTGGCCAGATTATCGAGAACCCGATTCTGTCCAACTTCAAGGAGGGACTGTCGGTGCTTGAGTACTTTATCTCCACACACGGTGCACGAAAGGGACTTGCAGACACCGCCCTGAAGACGGCAGATGCCGGATACCTGACCCGTCGTCTGGTCGACGTTTCCCACGATGTCATCATTAATGAAGAGGACTGCGGAACACTGCGCGGACTGGTATGCACGGCTCTGAAGAACAACGACGAGGTGATAGCCACGTTGTACGAACGTATATTGGGACGCGTCTCGGTGCATGACATCGTTCACCCGACCACCGGTGAACTTATCGTTGCCGGCGGAGAGGAGATAACCGAAGAGATTGCCCAAAAGATTGAAAACTCGCCCATCGAAAGTGTGGAAATCCGCTCGGTGCTGACCTGCGAGTCGAAGAAAGGCGTCTGCGCAAAATGCTACGGACGCAACCTGGCTACAAGCTGTATGGTGCAGAAAGGCGAGGCCGTGGGCGTTATCGCGGCGCAGTCTATCGGTGAGCCGGGCACGCAGCTGACGTTGCGCACCTTCCATGCCGGAGGTACCGCAGCCAACATTGCCGCCAACGCATCCATCGTGGCCAAAAATACCGCACGCCTCGAGTTCGAGGAACTGCGCACGGTGGACATCACGGACGAGATGGGCGAATCTGCCAAAGTTGTGGTAGGACGTTTGGCGGAAGTCCGCTTCGTCGATGTCAATACCGATATCGTACTGTCTACACACAACGTGCCCTACGGTTCTACTCTGTATGCATCCGAAGGCGAAGTAGTGGAGAAAGACAAGCTGATAGCACGCTGGGACCCGTTCAACGCCGTCATCATAACTGAAGTGCCGGGTATCATCAAATTTGAGGACGTGATAGAGAATGTCACTTACAAGGTCGAATCCGACGAGGCGACCGGACTGCGTGAAGTCATTATAATAGAGTCGAAAGACAAGACCAAGGTGCCTACAGCACAGATACTGACGGAGGGTGGCGAGTTGATACGCACGTACAACCTGCCGGTAGGAGGCCATGTCGTTGTTGAAGACGGACACCGCGTTAAGGCCGGTGAGGTAATTGTCAAGATACCGCGCGCCGTAGGCAAGGCGGGCGATATAACCGGTGGACTGCCGCGCGTCACCGAGCTGTTTGAGGCACGCAACCCGTCGAACCCCGCAGTGGTATCGGAGATTGACGGAGAGGTGACGATGGGCAAGGTGAAACGAGGCAACCGCGAAATCATCGTAACGTCAAAGACGGGCGAAGTAAAGAAATATCTCGTGCCCCTCTCCAAGCAGATTCTCGTGCAGGAGAACGACTACGTGCGTGCCGGCACACCGTTGTCCGACGGTGCCATAACGCCTGCCGACATACTGGCTATCAAGGGCCCCACAGCCGTGCAGGAGTATATCGTAAACGAGGTGCAGGATGTGTACCGCCTGCAGGGAGTGAAGATAAACGACAAGCACTTCGAGATAATAGTGCGCCAGATGATGCGTAAAGTCGAGATTGAAGAACCTGGAGACACACGCTTCCTCGAACAGCAGGTGGTGGATAAGACAGAGTTCATGGATGAGAACGACCGCATCTGGGGAAAGAAAGTCGTGGTGGACGCCGGCGACTCGCAGATATTGCAGCCCGGACAGATTGTGACAGCCCGCAAGTTGCGCGACGAAAACTCCATGCTCAAACGACGCGACCTTAAGCCGGTAGAGGTGAGGGATGCCATGCCGGCCACGTCGAAGCAGATTCTGCAAGGTATCACACGTGCGGCATTGCAGACGTCGAGCTTCATGTCGGCTGCATCGTTCCAGGAGACGACCAAAGTGCTCAACGAAGCTGCGATAAACGGCAAGGTGGATAAGCTGGAAGGCATGAAGGAAAACGTTATCTGCGGACATCTCATCCCGGCCGGTACCGGACAGCGCGAATTCGACAAGATAATAGTTGCCTCGAAAGAGGAATACGACCGCATGATTGCCAACAAGAAAACCGTGCTCGACTACGCCATGGAGGAGAAAGGGGAAGAATAATCCCCTGTCCATGGTACGGCATATACGGGCAGGCAACCGCTACAGTGTGCAGGACTTATCCTGCGGCATGCGGTTGCCTGCCTTTTTTGTATCTTCCCCGCAAGTCTC
>CAZYVE010000052.1:0-13222 GCA_964651035.1 uncultured Bacteroides sp. | reverse complement strand
TGAACAAAGGAGAAGGTTCTGCAATCGGATGTGAATTTCAGATACTTGACGATAACAATCACCCCGATGCCAAACTCGGAGTCAAGGGTAACCGCAAATTGGGTTCGCTTTATGATCTGATTCCAGCCCCAGAAGGCAAACCTTTTAACAAGGGCAGCTTCAATACGGCGATGATTATCGTTAAGGATAATCATGTGGAACATTGGCTGAACGGAGTGAAGCTGATGGAATATACACGCCGCAATGATATGTGGAATGCACTGGTGGCTTATAGCAAGTATAGGGACTGGCCGGACTTCGGCAATGCGGAGTATGGGAATATTCTGCTGCAAGACCATGGCGATGAGGTCTGGTTCCGCAATATCAAAATTAAGGAGCTGGAATAAGCCTGTAGCATGAAATTATGGCAAATAAGATAAAAATGTAAGCTTTTTCTTTGGAGATTAAAACAATATGTCTATATTTGCCGCCATAAACGAACAAGAGATTATGAATAATCAGATAACAAATACATATTGGTGGTGGCACCCATTACAACTGCTACAGTCGTAAGGGAGCAGCCCCCTATGTATAATAATATAAAGTAAAGGGTTCTGCCGCACTTGCGGCAGAACCCTTTACTTTTTCAGTCTGTATTTTACAGACTCCTGGCATCAAACAAAACTTGTTACAATAAGATAAAAGATGAGCTTCTTGACAGACAAAAACGGTTATTACGGGGAATTCGGCGGAACATATATCCCCGAAATCCTGCACAGATGTGTGGAAGAACTGCAGCAGACATATCTTAACGTCCTGCAAAGCGAGAACTTCCGCAGAGACTATGCGAGGCTGTTGCGCGACTACGTGGGGCGTCCATCGCCACTGTACCTGGCACGCCGCCTCTCTGCACGCCACGGTTGCAAGGTTTACCTTAAGCGTGAAGACCTGAATCACACCGGGGCGCACAAAATAAACAATACGGTGGGACAGATTCTCATGGCACGCCATATGGGCAAGCACCGTATCATAGCTGAGACGGGAGCCGGGCAACATGGTGTGGCTACAGCCACAGTATGCGCACTGGCCGGCATGGAATGTGTGGTTTACATGGGAAAGACTGATGTTGAACGCCAGCACGTCAATGTGGAGAAGATGAAGATGCTGGGTGCCACCGTGGTACCGGTCACTTCCGGCAACATGACTCTGAAAGATGCCACCAACGAGGCCATCCGCGACTGGTGCTGCCACCCTGCCGATACTTATTACATAATTGGCTCTACAGTAGGGCCTCATCCTTATCCCGACATGGTGGCACGATTGCAGTCGGTCATCAGTGAAGAAATAAAACAACAGCTCATGCAACACGAAGGGCGTGACTATCCCGATTACCTTGTTGCCTGCGTGGGGGGAGGGAGCAATGCTGCCGGTACCATATACCACTATGTTGACGACCCGCGCGTGAAAATCGTGCTGGCCGAAGCCGGAGGTAAAGGCGTACACTCCGGACTCACCGCAGCAACCATTGCTCTGGGGCGCATGGGTATCATACATGGGGCACGGACGTATGTCATACAAGACGATGACGGGCAGATAAAGGAGCCTTATTCCATATCGGCAGGGCTTGATTATCCGGGTATAGGTCCCATGCACGCCAATCTGGCAAGCCGGAAACGTGCTGAAGTGATACCTATCAATGACGACGAAGCCATAGCGGCCGCCTACGAACTTACCCGTCTCGAGGGGATTATCCCCGCATTGGAAAGCGCACATGCACTCGGTGCCATGCACAAAATCAGCTTCGCCTCGGACTGTGTGGTGGTGCTTACCGTGTCCGGACGCGGAGATAAAGACCTTGATACATATCTGAACAACAATCCCGACAAGTTATGAAACGATACACTTACCATACCAATTTCCGTACGCTGCTGGGCGACCTGCATACTCCCGTAAGTACATACCTCAAAGTGCGCGACATCTTTCCGCAAAGCGCCCTTATGGAAAGTTCCGATTACCACGGCAGTGAGAACAACCGTTCGTTCATTGCATTGTGTCCGATGGCATCGGTCAGCATAGGACACGGCACTGTACTATTTTGTCTGCCCGACGGCGGACGCGAAGAAAAGCCTCTCTCTGCAGAATATCGTGTGGAGGATGCGCTGAACGATTTCCTCAGCCGCTTCCAAGTGGAGGGTGAATATAGCAATTACTGCGGACTTTATGGCTACACATCTTTCAATGCCGTACGCTACTTCGAGAACATTGATGTCAAAGATACCCGTGACGATATCAACGACGCACCCGACATGCTTTATATCCTGTACAAATATATTATCATATTCAATGACTTCCGCCATGAGATGGTGCTTGTAGAGATGGGGGAAGAAAACGGGAATGATACTTTGGACAGAGTGCAGCGTGTCATACACAACCGCAACTACACAGCCTATGATTTCCATGCCTGCGGCCCTGTGACTTCTCCTCTGACCGATGACCAGCACAAGGCCAACATCCGCCGTGGCATAGCACATTGCCTGCGGGGAGATGTATTCCAGATTGTGCTGTCGCGGAGGTTCGAACAACATTTCACCGGAGACGATTTCAAACTATACCGTGCCTTGCGCAGCATAAATCCCTCGCCATACCTGTTTTATTTCGACTTCGGCGGTTTCCGCCTTTTAGGCTCGTCGCCGGAGACCCATTGCCGGATAGAAGGCAGAAGGGCATATATAGACCCTATAGCCGGAACAACGCGGCGAACAGGACGTCATGATGAAGACGAGGCCGCAGCCCGTTATTTGCGGGATGACCCGAAAGAGAACTCCGAACACGTAATGCTTGTCGACTTGGCGCGCAATGACCTTTCACGTAACTGCCACGATGTGCAAGTAGACTTCTTTAAAGACATGCAGTATTACAGTCACGTCATACACTTGGTCAGCAGGGTGAGTGGTACGCTGGATGATGGCGCAGACCCGATACGCACTTTCATCGACACGTTCCCGGCAGGTACGCTTAGCGGCGCACCGAAAGTCAGAGCCATGCAGCTCATAAGCGAAATAGAGCCACACAACCGTGGCGCATATGGAGGATGCATAGGTTTCATAGGATTGGACGGCTCGCTCAACCAGGCCATTACCATACGTACCTTCGTCAGCCGCAACGGCACATTATGGTTTCAGGCGGGAGGCGGTATAGTAGCACGTAGCAACGAGGAGTACGAGCTGCAGGAAGTAAACAATAAATTGGGAGCATTAAGGAAAGCCATCGAAATGGCGGAAAGGATGTGATTGCTATGAAGACAGTGATTATAGACAACTATGACTCGTTCACCTACAATCTGGCTCATCTGGTGAAGGAGCTTGGAGCGGAAGTGGATGTACTGCGCAATGATTGCTTCCGGTTAGAAAGCCTTGCGGAATATGACAAGATAATTCTGTCTCCCGGACCGGGCATCCCAGAGGAGGCCGGACTGCTGCTGGACGTTATCCGTACCTATGCGGGCAGCAAACCGATGCTTGGCGTCTGTCTCGGCCATCAGGCTATCGGGCAAGTGTTCGGGGCGAAACTCGTCAACTTGCAGGAGGTATTTCATGGGGTGCAGGATGTTGTGCATATAAAAAAGAAAGATGGTACGTCGTCGGATACCGACAGGCAGACAGACATGGAGGATGATTATATCTTCTGCGGACTGCCGGACAGGATTGCCGTGGGACGTTATCATTCATGGGTAGTGGATATGGCAGGACTTCCTTCGTGTCTTGCCGTAACAGCCCTCAGTCCACAAGGGCATATCATGGCCTTGAAACACCGCACCTTCGATGTGCATGGCATACAGTTTCATCCCGAGTCGGTGCTTACTCCCGACGGAAGGAACATTGTGGAAAACTGGCTCAACGGGTAATTGTGTGCATATACCTGATTATTTCACATTAAAAGAACTGTTAGAAAAAATATGAAAACCATACTGAGCAGGCTTTTCAATCATGAGGAGCTGAACAAGGAAGAGACACGTGCCCTGATGATGGACATTGACCGGGGCATATATCCCGAAGTACAGATCGCGGCATTGCTTGCCGCATTCCAGATGCGTGGCATAACGGTGGACGAGCTGATAGGATTTCGCGAGGCATTGATGGACACACGCATACCAATCGATTTCTCCCCGTATAGCCCTATAGACATAGTGGGTACCGGTGGAGACGGCAAGAATACGTTCAACATCTCTACCTGCGCCTGTTTCGTAGTGGCGGGAGCCGGCTACAAGGTGGCAAAACACGGCAACTACGGGGCTACGTCGGTGAGCGGAGCAAGTAATGTCATAGAGGCGCACGGAGTACGTTTTACAAACTCTTCCGACAGGTTGCGCCGCTCCATGGATGAATGCAATATGGCCTACCTGCACGCGCAGCTGTTCAACCCGGCCATGAAAAGCGTAGCTTACGTACGGACAGCCTTGGGTGTGCGTACCCTGTTCAACCTGCTCGGCCCGCTGGTCAATCCCTGCTGTCCGGTATACCAGCTGCTGGGCGTTGCCGATCTGACGCAGATGAGGCTATATACAAATGTGTTTTATAAACTGGGTATAGACTTCGCCGTGGTGAGCAGCCTGGATAATTATGATGAAATCTCACTGACAGATGAGTTTAAGGTGATGACGCGCTGCTACGAACACATCTACCGTCCGCAGGACCTCGGCTTCAGTGCGGCTTCTCCGGAAGAACTCTCCGGTGGTTCGTGCAAGGAAGATGCCGTCCGTATCTTCGACAATGTACTGCAGGGCAAGGCTACGCCGGCACAGACGCAGTGCGTCACCGTCAACGCAGCCTTTGCCATACAAGTGATTGAGCCGCAGAAAGAAATAGAAGAGTGTATCAGCATAGCCCGTGAATCGCTGGAGAGCGGCAAGGCATTGACGTGCTTGAAAAAATTCATCGAAATCAACAGCTGACGCAGATTTGCATGATGCTGTTTTGACAGAATAAACAAACTGACATTTGCCACAATGAAAGACATATTATCAGACATCATAGCCCACAAGCGCATCGAACTGGCACACCTGAAAAAGGAAATACCCGTTGAAGAGCTCCGTCTTCAAGCAGAAAAGCATATACACCGGCCGTACACACGCCGCAGTATGAAGCAGGCTTTAGCCACTTCATCCACTGGCATCATAGCAGAATTCAAACGGCGTTCACCTTCAAAGGGATGGATAAACCGTGACGCCGACCCGGTTGCCATAGCTCGTGCATATGAAGCGGCAGGAGCATCAGCCCTGTCTGTGTTGACAGATGATGACTTTTTCGGTGGTTCGCTCTCAGACCTCCGTGCCATACGCGGTTGTGTAGACTTGCCCATACTGCGCAAGGATTTCATCATAGATGAGTATCAGCTTTTGCAGGCATGCCTCTCCGGGGCTGATGCAGTGCTTCTGATTGCAGCATGCCTGTCGCAGGAAGAGTGTGCCGTACTGACAGAGCAGGCCCACATGCTCGGGCTTGAGGTTTTGCTCGAAGTCCATGGGCTTGATGAATTACAGTATATTACTCCTGCAATAGACATGGCCGGAATAAACAACCGTAACCTTGGCAGCTTCCATACGGATGTCAATAACTCATTTCTCCTTGCCGCAGCATTGCAGGAAGCCACCTGCGGAGCAGACAATCCGCTACCGGTATCGGAGAGCGGCATATCACATCCCGACATAGTACACAAGCTGCGTAAAGTCGGTTTCCGCGGCTTCCTCATCGGCGAGACATTCATGGGAACCATCTCGCCGGGCGATACACTGGCAGATTTTATCCGCAGTCTCGAAGTATGAAGCAAAAGCAGAACAGATTTATGAAGAACAACTGCATTGTAAAAGTATGCGGCATGACGCAGGGAGACAACATCCGCGAGGTGGAAATGCTGGGAGTTGATTTCATCGGATTCATCTTCTATCCCAAGTCGCCACGTTGCTTGTGCCAGATGCCATCGTATATGCCGGAGAGAGCCGGACGGGTAGGAGTGTTCGTAAATGAGGACAAGAAGAACGTGGCCATGTATGCCGACCGTTTCGGGCTGGACTACATCCAGTTGCATGGCAACGAGCCGCCCGCATATTGCCGCTCGCTGCAACTCGGTGGTTTCCGCTTAATCAAAGCTGTCTCCGTGGCCTCTCCCAAAGACTTTGAAGTCGTTTACGACTACGAGGGACTGTGCGAGTATTATCTGTTTGACACTAAGACCCGACAATATGGAGGGTCCGGAGTCATGTTTGACTGGGCGATTATGAGCCAATACAACGGAGCAACACCTTTCCTTATTAGCGGTGGAATAAATGCTTGCAGCGCGGAGGCTGTAAAGGCATTCAGCCATCCGGCATTTGCCGGCATAGACCTCAACAGCAGGTTTGAGAGTGCTCCCGGAATAAAAGATGTGGAAATGCTGCGCCGGTTTATTGCCGAGTTGTAGAACTCTGAGGTTAACTGCCGTCTGCACACACGTCCTAATGACAAATTCATAAAAAACAACATAATATGGAAAATCGTATTGACAAACTTTTTGAAAGCAATCCGCATAATCTGCTTTCTATTTATTTTTGCGCCGGTTGTCCTACCCTCGACGGTACGGCCGAAGTCATCCGCGCACTCGAACGCAACGGTGTCGGGATGGTAGAGATAGGCATCCCCTTCAGTGACCCTATGGCCGACGGCGTAGTCATACAGGATGCTGCTACGCGGGCATTGCGCAACGGCATGTCCTTACGCCTGCTGTTTGACCAGCTGCGTGACATACGCCGCGACGTGGGCATACCGCTCGTGCTTATGGGATACCTGAACCCTATAATGCAGTTCGGCTTCGGACAATTCTGCCGGCAATGTGCAGAATGCGGTATCGACGGGGTAATAATTCCCGACCTGCCTTTCCGAGAGTATTTGCAGGATTACAGAGCAACGGCGCAATACTACGGCATAAAAATGATAATGCTCATCACCCCCGAGACAAGTGAAGCGCGCATCCGTGAGATTGACATGAATACGGACGGGTTCATATACATGGTATCAAGCGCGGCAACCACAGGCGCGCAACACGACTTCGATGCCAGCAAGCAGGCATACTTCCACAAAATACAGGCCATGAACCTGCGCAACCCGCGCATGATAGGCTTTGGAGTGAGCAACAGGCAGACTTTCGAGGCAGCCTGTGCCAATGCCTCCGGGGCAATAGTAGGCAGCCGCTTTGTTACGTTGCTTAATGAAATGGAGGGAGATGCCGAATCGGCCATCCGTATGTTAAAAGAACAGCTGCGGCAGTAATGCAATGTGCATTCTCCGTATGAGGTTTTCTCATTCGCAGGAAAGGTCAAACACTATTTCTTCCTCCCCGGTTACATACGAATTCATTTTCACCTTGATGCCTTTGAGAGGGGAGGGCATCGTCAAGCCTCCCAGATAGTAGGAAGCCACAGAATAACTGCCGGACATCTGTGTAGTGGTCTGATTGTTTCCCCTAAGCTCAAGTTGCAAATACCCGTCGTCGTATGAGGTTTGGGCAGTATGTGTCGTATCCGTCTGTTGTATCTGTACTACGTCTACCTGCGTTGTATGCGGCAGTTCCTTAGAATATGTGATGTTGAGGTAGCCTTTGCCGAGACTTATACCGTCTGTGGTGACCCACACAGAGTCTTCGCCAAAATCAGATTCATTGTCTGCGGTAAGTATCTCTACATTCTTGGTCAGTACCTCCTGCATACTCAGTATGTGTACGGCATGGTCGAATCCTTCATAATCATCCTGCAACGGTCCGAGGACCACAATAACCCTCTGTCCGTTTATCGGTACATACCAGTCCGGTTTGCTGCCTACGGGCAGGCATGTGCCCCATTCATCGCAATCGAGGTAGAATCCGCTGCTGGATATTGTACGCACGGTTGCCCACAGCGGGGCGGTAAAGTCACCCACAGAATAACCGTCATCATCGCATGCATTGAAAGTAAAACCCGTCAAGGCAACACAAAGATACAGAAAGAAACATCGCAAATACTTTATACAGATATTGATAATATTGTTCATGCGGCATATTTTAGTCATGCATCTATGTAAGGAAACGCCTGGACGCAATGCTTACTGCATGTCGTAAAGGGTATTTTTAGTATTTTAACCGGCAGATATAATTTGTGGTCTCGATTAAAATCTTTAGTTTTGTCACTTGAATCAACAGATATATACCGAACCGATGACCAAGTTTGAAACAGAAGAGAAGATTGTGGCAGTGCTCAAGACTGTGTATGACCCCGAGATACCGGTCAATATCTATGATCTGGGACTTATATACAAAATAGACGTTGGTGACAACGGTGAAACTTCCATTGACATGACCCTTACGGCTCCCAACTGCCCCATGGCAGACTTCATCGTTGAAGACGTGCGCCAGAAGGTGGAATCGGTGGAGGGCGTGAAGTCTGCCGAAGTCAACCTTGTGTTCGAACCCGAATGGGACAGGGACATGATGAGCGAGGAAGCCAAACTGGAGCTGGGCTTTCTCTAAACTTCACCATACTTTGACGAAATAAAACACTACGAAGAAGGAGCAGAATATCAGCGAGTTGATGCATCTCACCAGCCTTCTTTTTTCGCCTTCGTCTTTCAGATGACGTGCCCGGATACACATCCAAAGGCTGAAGAAAAAAGAGATTAATATACCCACAACGCTTATGTGCATCAGGGTCGGCTTGTCAAATATGTCTCCAGACATGAATAGAATATAATTGACAACATTCAGTATGCTTATGTTTTCCAGTTTCTCGTCCATACTATTATGATTTTTATAATAAACATCTTCGTGCAGAGGCAACATCCTTTCAGTCTGCAATGAAAACATACAGGTCGGGGGCTTCGTACATCAGGTCGTACTCGGTAAGTTCGGCATCCCAAGGATTAATGTCTTCGTTGTCGTCCATCGTCATATTGGTACGGTTCCACAAATCCAGTTCTTTGTACTTGCCCCGTTTTGGGTTGGGTATCAGCTTCGCCTTCCCTTGCCGGATGAGGTCATCGCATTGCTTGGTGGTAAGAGGTGTAGGAGAGATGATTTCGTAGTATTGTACCGTTCTCGTAGGTGTACAGCCTATCCCGTTGCAGCCCTTCCATACGTTTACCCATTATGCAAAGTGTTTTTCTCATTCATGGAGGCAAAGATAAACAGGCATGACGACAAAACATGTCACCGGAGGAAATATTTTCAGTAGTTTGCATCAGATATATCTGAAATGTCAATACGACATATCGCTCCGGACAGCAGGGTAGGCCATATTGGCCTCTGTCATGCGCTCAAGCACCTCATCCAGGAATTTTGCCGATTCGAGACGCGCCGCCGGCAGGTCGTGCAGCAGGTAATTGCCGCAATCTTCGGGAGATGCGCCCGGCACTTCGCCCTCATACCGGGCTATGAACCGGAATGTGTCTTGCATGAGGGGTAGGATATCTGCCGGCTGAAGGTCGCCCCGCAGCAGCAGGTAATTGCCCGTCAGGCAGCCCATAGGCCCCCAGTAGATAATGCGGTCTTGCCATTCAGGGGAGTTGCGCAGGTAGGTTGCAGCCAGATGCTCTATGGTGTGCAATGCCCCTTGCTGCAGCGGCGGTTCCCGATTAGGTTCCTTCATACGGATGTCGAAAGTTGTGATTGTCTCCTCTCCTACCCTGTCTTTGCGGGAGACATAGATGCCACGCAACAGGCGTGTGTGGTCGATTGTAAAACTTGGTATCTTCTTCATTCAAATTATAATATTGTTATTGTATTCTGTCTGACACGTCTTCGGCCGCATGGGATGAAGGAGCAGAGAACGGTTTAAGCTCTTCCAGAAACCTTCGTGTAGTACAAAAAGAACGGTCGGCCATAGTCTTCCAAAAATTCTCGTACTGTTGCCAATGCCCCTCGGCTCCCGGAGTATCACTGATGATACGGAAACTGATGAACGGCACTCCGTACAGGCAACATACCTGCGCTATGGCTGCCGACTCCATATCGACAGCCAAGGCTTCGGGGAAGTGCGATTTGATTATATCCACCTCTTCGGGACGGGTGACAAAGCGGTCGCCTGTACAGATAAGCCCCGGACGGACATGCCCCTCTACGCCATCTTCACCGTCTATGGCTATGGCTGCACGCAATAATGGCTCGGATGCAGCATACATGGCAGGCATGCCCTGCACTTGCCCGTAGGCATTACCTTCGCCGCACCATACATCGTGATAAACCACCTGCGCTCCGGCAACGACATCCGCCACATTCAGTGAGGTGTCTACCCCTCCGGCAACGCCGGTACTAACAATGCATTCAGGAGAGAAACTGCTAATAAGCCATGATGTACCGAGGGCGGCGTTCACTTTGCCTATGCCGCAAAGGGTGAGTATTATGGTATTATCGCCAAGACGACCTTCCACATATTCATACAAGCCGACCCGTAGGCTGCGAGCTTCAGACAGATGCAATGCCAGGCGGTCGTATTCACTGGTCATTGCGCATATTACTCCGACTTTCATATCATACAGTTTGAATCTGTTGGTTTGTGTTGGCAAATGTACTACATTTATTCTGTAATAAAGATAAATTTATTTCCTATTGCTTGCAGTTTCCGTTATCTTTGTCGTCCGGTAAACATGCTGCTGAAAGCAGAACGGCAGAAAGGTAACCGCAGAGTTGCGCCGTTGCTTCCCCGAAAGAAAACAACCATTTTAACAACCAGACAGCAAATGAAAAAGATTCTTCCCGACCTGGCGGCCATACTGGCCTTCGTATTAATATCGTTTGTCTACTTCTTCCCTGCAGACATTGAGGGACGCATACTCTTCCAACACGATACGGCAGCGGGTGTGGGTGCCGGGCAGGAAGCGCTGCAATATTACGAAGAGACCGGCGAACGCACGCGTTGGACCAACTCCATATTCGGCGGCATGCCCACATATCAGATTTCGCCGTCGTATGACTCCACACGACCACTGTCGTGGATACAACAGGCATACCGTCTGTTCCTGCCCGGTAGTGTTTACCTGACATTCATCATGATGCTGGGCTTCTACATACTGCTCAGGGCATTCGGCATACCGGCATGGTACGCAGGGCTTGGAGGTGTTCTCTGGGCATTCTCATCATATTTCTTCATTCTTATATCTGCAGGACACATCTGGAAATTCATCACCCTGGCATATATACCGCCCACAATAGCCGGCATGGTGCTGGCATACAGGGGCAAACTGCTTGCGGGGGGAGTAGTTACGGCACTTTTCACAGCCCTACAGATAGTGGCCAACCACGTGCAGATGTCATACTACTTCCTGTTCGTCATGCTGTTCATTGCCATCGCCTACGGTGTCCAGGCAGTGCAAAACAAGGCTGTTCCCCAATTTCTGAAGGCTACAGCTGTACTGCTGCTGGCAGGCGTGGTTGGCGTGGCCGTCAACATGTCCAACCTATACCACACCTATTCGTATAGCAAAGAAACCATGCGCGGCAAAAGCGAACTGGTGCAGACTGGTGATGCGGCCCGACAGACCAGCAGCGGATTGGACCGCGACTATATCACCAACTGGAGTTACGGCATAGGAGAGACGCTGACACTGCTCGTGCCCAATTTCAAGGGAGGGTCGTCGGGGGCGGCTCTTGCGCAGAGTGAGACAGCAATGAAGAAGGCCAACCCGATGTATGTAGGCCTGTACAGCAGCCTCCCTCAATACTTCGGGGAGCAGCCGGGGACTTCAGGCCCGGTATATGTCGGGGCGTTCGTGCTGTTTCTGTTCATCTTAGGATGCTTTGTGGTGAAAGGTCCTATGAAGTGGGCACTGATAGTGGCAACGGTATTTTCCATACTGCTGTCGTGGGGCAAGAACTTCATGCCGTTGACCGACTTGTTCATCGACTATATGCCCATGTACAACAAATTCCGCGCCGTATCTTCCATACTCGTTATAGCCGAGTTTGCCATCCCGCTACTGGCAGTTTTTGCACTTGTCAAAATAATGAAAGACCCCGCAGTATTGAAGAAAAACCGCAAGGGTTTGTACATCAGCCTGGCACTGACTGCCGTATTGGCTTTCTTCATATGCATAACGCCCGGCACGTTTACCGGCTTTGTCTCCACTAACGAACTGTACATGTTGCAAAATGCCGCAGAAAAGGGTTACATACCGGTAGAGGAAATGGAAGGCATATTGGGAAACCTGGCGGAAGTGCGTGGTGCCATGGTAAGTGCGGATGCTCTGCGCAGTTGCTTCATTATACTGATAGGATGCGCGTTGCTGTGGCTGAACCATACCGGCAAGCTGAGCAGGCCGCTCACTATAGCAGGCATAACCGCACTTTGTCTTGTGGACATGTGGGGCATTAACAAACGTTACCTTAACGATGCACAGTTCGTACCGGAAACCACACGCACTGCAGCCTTCAGACAAAGCGAAGCAGACAAGCTGATACTGAGAGATACTGACCCAAACTACCGCGTACTGAACTTTACCGTGGATCCTTTTAACGAAAATAACACTGCATATTGGCACAAGAGTGTGGGAGGATATCATGCCGCAAAGCTGCGACGCTACCAGGAACTGATAGACCGGCACATAAAGCCGGAAATGCAAGCCGCACAAAACGAGATTATTGCCACCGGCGGAGTGATGGACAGTGTGGATGCTTCGACATTCCGTGTGCTTAACATGCTTAACACACGCTACTTCATTTTCCAGGCCGGTACAAAAGGAGAAACCGTCCCCATACGCAATCCTTACGCAATGGGAAATGCATGGTTTGTGGACAGTGTGCTATACGTGGCCAACGCAAATGAAGAAATAGACGCACTGCACTACATCGACCCGGCAAAGACGGCCGTAACCGATAAGCGGTTTGCCGATGCCCTGCAAAATACGGAGGGGAACGGCATACTCAGCACCGGTAGTATACGACTGATAAGTTATGAACCAAACCGGTTAGTGTACGAAACTGACAATCCAGGCGACGGAGTAGCCGTATTTTCCGAAATATATTATCCCGACGGCTGGTTAGTAACAATTGACGGGCAGGACGTACCATTGGCTCGAGCAAACTACGTGCTGCGGGCATTGCGCATACCCGCCGGGCAACACACCGTAGAGATGCGCTTCGACCCGCCGAGCCTGCATGTCACCGAGGGCATCGCCTATGCCGGACTCTCTCTTCTGGCAATAGGTGCTCTTATCTCGCTTGGAATAGGGGTTATTAAAGCCCGCAGAAA
>CAZYVE010000051.1:0-13547 GCA_964651035.1 uncultured Bacteroides sp. | reverse complement strand
GCTTCACATATTGCATGTCGTGGGCGGTCATTATATGTACCAATTGTTCGAATGTGGTTTTCCGTGGATTCCATCCTAATAATGCTTTTGCCTTGCTTGGGTCTCCTAACAGTTGCTCCACTTCGGCAGGGCGGAAATATTTGGGGTCTACTTCTTTATGCTGTTTATAATTTTCCGCCATGCAAATATAGTATTTCCCGCCATGATGCAAAAATCCTCATTTCCTGCATTATCACTCGTGGTGATAAGGGCTGCCGCTGAGTATCGTCATGGCCCGGTACAGCTGTTCTGCGAATATCAGACGCACCATCTGGTGGGAGAATGTCATCTTCGACAATGAAATCTTTTCGTGCGCAGCCCTATATACATCGGGTGAGAAGCCGTACGGCCCTCCGATGACAAATACCAGTCTCTTGCTTACCGTATTCATCTTATGCTTCATGTATTCGGCAAATTCCAGCGAACGCATTTCCTTGCCTCCTTCGTCGAGCAACACAGTGTAGTCTCCCTGTTGGAGCGCTTTCAATATCAGTTCGCCTTCTTTCTCCTTTTGCAGTTCATTAGGCAGTTTCCGGCTGTTTTTAGGCTCCGGTATGATTTCAATATCAAACGGTATATAATACCTTGTACGCCGTACGTAGTCCTCTATTGCAGTAATGAAATGCTGTTCCACGGTGCGCCCCACAGCCAATAGGATGGTTTTCATACATAAAGAATGTTTTAATGAATGTGCAGATTTCTGCAATAAGCAGGCAGGTAAAAACGACAGCGTTTGCATGACATGTACTGTGCCTGTGCAATACATATACCGTGCATGTCGCGTACGCATATCCCGCATGCGGGATATTATACCTATGCCGGCAGCAAAATTAATGATTACCGTATTTAGCACGAAACGCAATGCCGGTTTTTTCATTCCGCATGCAATATATCCGAGGAGTTATTCAATAAGAGCAATGGCTGCAACTGAACTAAAAAAACAGGATGCATTTTCTGTAAAAAAATAATCTTTCTAACTTTGCCATGAGTAATAATATAATATTCAACTAAAAACAAAAGAATCATGAAAAAGTTATTTGTTACAATGGTGGCATGCCTCATGGCTTCCGCAGCCTTGTGGGCACAAGACGGCAAATGGGGCATCGGTCTGAACCTGGGTTACGGCACGGATCTCTCTCAAGGATTTCTGGGCGGACGTGTGTTATATGACATAGACGAGCGTTTCGATGTTGTAGGTAGCTTCAACCGTTATTTTAAAGACCATAGCCTGAAATCGTGGGACATCAATGCCGACTTCCACTGGAACGTGTATCACGAAGACCTGTTTGAGGTTTACCCGCTGGCTGGTATCAGCATATTCCACCAGAAATGGCATGGCGGCCACAAGGATACGTTTTTCGGAGTCAACCTGGGTGGAGGCATAATGTTCAACATCAACGACCACTGGAAGATAGGTGCCGAGATAAAAGGACAAATTATGAGCGACAGCCAGTTTGTGCCGCTCGTTACGGCCATGTACCGTTTCTGAACAGGTATCGGTAAGAGCATTGCCTGGTTGAATCCGTACAAGGTTGCAACGGGGAGATGCCCGTTCCTGCAAAAGGACAGAAGCACATGCGTAAATCACGCATTCTTACACACGTTAGGGGCTGTGCCAAAACGCGGGTTTTGCAGCACAGCCCCTCTCTCAAACAAAGAACCTTTATCTTGTGTCAAGTTACCATTCTATGGCCTGGTCTTCATCCGGTATCTGGGTGTTGATGTCGCGAGACATCGTCATGGAGCCTTCTACATGGTAACGTATGGTCGTACCCTCTACAGGTATGTAGTTGAAATAATAATCTATGTTGTTTATTATCACATAACGGTGCTCCAGGTAGGGGCGTGTGGCATCCATGGAAGATGATATACGGAAAGAAGGCGTGACCTCCGAATTCGGCTCAAAGCCTATCTGGTCGGCATTGTCGCACGAATACTCCACAGTTCCGTTTGTATCGCCGTTGAAGTAGAGATTAATCTTGTACAGCTTGCGGTCAGTATAGTCCTCGTCGACAATGCCGGCGTATATGAATACGGTATTTTCATCCACCACATAAGCTCGGATGGTAGATTTGGTAATCGATTCGTCCGTTTCTACCGCATTGCCGTCATCGTCATATCCGGTAATTACCTTGTTGGTAATCAGTGTGCCGGAATAATCGCCGGAAAAGTCGTTGAAGGGGAATACACGCAGGATGGCTTTAGCGTAATTCTTGCGGGGATGAGACACATAGTCATACTCCGGACTGTCAACTATCTGTAACGGTAATACCCACTTGTCCGACATATCGATGTTGCGGAAATCGAAACTGAGATCCAGCAACGCCACATCTTCCCCTGCATTGAATTGCACTGTCTCCGGATAAGACGCATAAGTCAACCCGTCGGCTCCCATGTCCTGATAATACAGGTCTGTACGTGTTGCAAAACGGGAATAGTTCAGAACGTCCAACGTATCAGGGTCATGTGCCACATGCACGGTAAAGTTCTTCTGGTTAGTCGTAGAACCGCTCACAATCAAGGGGAGTTCGTAGTTTGAGCGCCCTTCACCGCCTGCGGTATAGTTGCCGAGTGTATCGGTGCGGCTGTATGGTACATATAGTTCATACACTCCCTGGTCGTTCAGTGGCGACCTGAATGATATATAGTGTTCGTATTGTTCCCCCACCCAGTCTTCGTTGCAGGAAGATACCCCTGCTACAGTAAGTGCGGCCAATGCAGCCAAAGTATATATCTTTTTCATAAATACAGTTTATATTTTAACGTTAAAGACAGTTGTCGGTTTTAATCATACATCGTCCATCCTGGATTCTGGGTCAAACGCAGGTTACGCTTCAGCTCACTATGTGTAATGGGCCAAAGCCACATTTTTTCCGAGAATGTGGAAGGCAGGTTGTAAACAGGGATAGGCGTGTGGAACTCTTCACTGTTACTTTCGCCGACGAAGACGTTGCAGCCGTAAATCTGCAGTGCTTCTTCCACAGGGGCGTCTTTCCAGCGGCGCAGGTCAAAATAACGTTTCCCTTCACCCATCAGTTCAATCATGCGTTCGCGCTTCAAGGTTATGCGCATTGCATCGGCATCGGCATATATGGCATCGCTGTAGTCCGGTAGACCGGCACGGATACGTACCGGGTGTATCCCACGTTCCATTTCTGTCTTGTCGCGGCTGACAGTATAAGTTGTAGAGCCGTCCCATGAAGAAATGCTATAACTGGATGTCAGCTCGTTCAGGGCTTCAGCGTAGAGCAACAGGATATCGGCATAGCGTATGGCTGTTTCGGCTTTTTCCACATAATTGTCCGGATAGTCATTGGGATGAACCCACTTCCTTACACCTATGCCTGTACGAAGGTAGAAACCGTCGTTGCGGTAGCCGTCAGCATTGCCGAAATAATACCAAACCTGCTGGTTACGCCTGTTGGTAGATTCTTCCTGGCTCAGATAATACCACGTGCCGCCATTATAAGATACAGTTGCATAAAAACGCGGCTCACGGTTTACATATTGCAAAGAAACATTCATACCTATAGCAGCCTGTTCATCATCTTCCAGGCTTGAGTCATACACCCATCCCAATTCCGGATACTTGCCATCTTTCAGGTCTTGCACTGTAGTAAAGCCTGTAAGACGGGAACGCGAATCTACCCGTCCGGCATATTCCGTAACGCCGGAATACATATCGTTCATGCCCGGACAGTCAGTACCGTCATTCATGTAGTAGGCATCAAGCATTTTTTGTGTCATGCCATGACAGTTCCAACCTCCGTCATCTTTCGGCATCTGGTGGAGTACCATCATGTTTATGCTCGTGCTACCGCGCGTGAATATCAGCTCCGGATTGTTTGCAGGCAGAATGGTGCCGTCGAATATGTTGCGATATGAACGCAGGGGATCGATGTTCGACCATCCGTTAGGCCAGCTTTGGTTTGCAAACTCTCCATCGTCCGGCGGAGAGACGGTAGGACGGTTGGCCGGGCCATTATCGGTAGTAGAAGCGTTGTATGTGTACAAGTCATATACGCCAAGTTCGATGACGTCACGGCATGCGGCTGCAGCCCTGGCCCATTTCTCTTCATCATAAACCGACGACAGCAAACGGTTGCCTTCATCATCCAGCAACTGTTGGGCATAAGAATCGTCGTTGCCGTTGGCAAATGGACTGGCTGCAAACATCAAGGCATACGCGCGGGTAGCCAGTGCTGCCCCCTGAGTAGGGCGGGTGATGTTATAATTATCCCTGCCACTCGAACCACCGGGATATTGCTGCAACTCTTGTGCCGCCTGAACCATTTCGTCACTTATGTATTGAGCCACTTCTTCGTAAGAACTGCGTGGGGTAGCAAGATCTTCATAGCTCTGCATGTAATCCACTCCTTCGTCCGGCATGATAGGCACAGGACCGTAGCGGCGCAACAGCAGCCAGTAAAAATAAGCACGTACAAAACGGGCCTGCCCCCTGTAATCCTGTATTTCCCAATCGGCCATTTCCGTACACAGATGCACATTGTGGATAAACACGGAAGCCTGATAAATACCTCTATAACATTGTGACCATGCACCTACATTATATGTATTTTCATCATATTCACCCAGCTTGAACCTGTTATAAGAAAGTTCGTCTTTCGTTTCGTCTATCGCATCATCGCGGTCGCCGAAATACATATCATCGGCAAAGCAGAAAGGGTTATAAGAGGTTTCCTTTGTGGTCACCTCAAAATTCTCACTGTTCAGGAACGAATAAGCGTAGGCCAGCCATTCTTCACAATGCGTTTTGCTTGCAAAAACCGATTCTATGGTCAGGCGGTCTCTGAAATATCTGTCTGAGTTCAGCTGGTCAGCGCACGATGACAGCAAGGTGATCACCGTCGTAGCAATCAGCAGAATATATGTTTTATTCTTTGTCATAATTATTATAGTATTGATTGTTTATGTTTTTACAAACTTACTGTCATACCTATCGTAAATGACTTGCTGAGCGGGTAACTTTCTCCACGCGGGTCGGTCATCTCGGGATCCCAGGTCTTGAATGGCGCCCATGTAATCAGGTTCTGACCGGTCACGTAGACGCGTAGACTGTTAAGCCGCATCTTGCTTACTATGTTTTTGGAGAATGTATAACCTATATCGATATTCTTCAAACGGATATAACGGCCATTGCGCAGCCAGAATGTAGAGGCACGGTAATTGTTGGAATTTCCTCCATAACTAAGGCGCGGATATGAGGCATTGGGGTTTTCATTGGCCTGCAACCCCAACTCGGCTGCCGTATCGGCATCTATCCAACGGTCGTCTACCATGCCTTTGAAGATATTTCCCCAAGTGCTTTCGCTGAAAGCATAAACACATTTTCCGTAGATGAGGTATGAACATTTGCCTACGCCCTGGAAATGGACATTGATATCAAAACCGTTCCAATTGACAGAAGCGCCTACACCATAACTGAGATTCGGACGGGAAGTTGTGCCGATAGCCACCTGGTCATTGTCATCCACTATACCGTCGCCGTTGACGTCTTTGTACTTGATGTCTCCGGGTTGTACAGTGCCAAACTGTTGCGTAGGACTATTTCGGATATCGTCATAATCTTCGAACAGTCCCAATGCCACCAGGCCTTTTACCTGATTCACGCGGTAACCTGCCTCATAAAGATAAGGATATACCTGACTTTGCTCATCCTTCTCCAAAACTACGCTGTTGTAGTATGATAAATTGCCACGTACAGTTACATCTACTTTGCCGAATTTCTGTTTATAAGCAAAGTTGCCGTCCCAGCCTTTTGTCAGAATTACTCCAACATTGGCATAGGGTGAGCTCTCCAAACCTGTGATTTCCGGCAAGTAGGAACGCTGATAGAATATGCCGGTACGTTTGTCGCGATACCAGTCCACGGTTGCCGTAAATTTATCATTAAAGAACGATAGGTCAACGCCGACATCATCCTTGGTAGAAATTTCCCATGTTATGTATGTTGAAGCCATTTGGGTATAATGTGTCCCGCTATAAGAATTGCCATAGTCGCCAAATCCCCAGTTATAACTTGATGCACCGGTAGAAATGGTGTAGAGATACGGGAAACGGTACTCATTTCCACTACTGTCCGTAAGGTAGTCGTTACCTACCTTACCGTGCGAATAACGAAGTTTGAACATGTTCATCCACGGCAATGCTTTCTTAATAAATGGCTCTTCTGCTATGTTCCAAGCCATGGAGAAAGCCGGGAAGAAACCGAACTGATGTCCCGGTGCGAAATTTTCCGATCCGGTGTAGCCGAAATTGAAATCTATGAAGTATCGGAATGCCCAATTATAAGTGGCACGACCGGCTAAACCCAGATTACGATGTGCTACAGTCGATTTTATATCAGTGCCGACATCAACTGTTTCTCTTCTTGAGTCTTGTGTATAGCGCAATGTCGCTCCCAAATGGTGTTGTTTGAAATCACGTTCCCAATTCAACAACAGCTCCAGCGACTCATAGCGTTGACCGCTGGCTCCACTCTCCACGTACATGTCTACAGCATCCTGCATCTTGTCAAATATTAATTCACCCGTTTCCTGGTTACGTCCGTTGACTATGTACATGTCCGGTTTACGGCGGCGGTTGATGTAGTTATAGTTACTTGTGCCGAAACCGAAACGTCCGGTAAACTTTAACCCCTGGGTGATAAATTTGAGATCCTGTTCCAGTGCAATTGTGCCGTTGAACTTGTTATTCCATTCTTCATTGTAACCGGTCTGCGTGGCAGCCACCCACGGGTTCATTTGATTTTGGTTACGCCCTACTGCGGGAGTATAACCATTGGAATAAAATATTGGAGATGCTATTGCATTGTAACCGAAAAGTTCTCCCCACAAATCATCGTCGCCAAGTCCCGGGCTGTTACGTTTGTCCAACGAGCCTTGTACACCCAGCTTCAGCAGCGTGGTTTTGGTTATGTCAATATCAATATTCATCGTATAATTCCAACGTTTGTAGTTGGCATTCGTGTCATAGTCATTGCGCAATGTTTCGTCGGTCTTATACATACCCTGGTCTTCCACATAGCTTGCCGAGACATAGTAGCGTGCAGTGTTACCACCACCGCTCATATTCAGATTTGCGCGGTAACTCCATGCTCCGTCTTTCAGAATCAGGTCCTTCCAGTCTACATTTGGATAAAGGTCCGGATCCATCTGCGTGCGTATCAACTCTATTTCTTCCGGCTGGTAATAACGGCTCTGGTTACGCGTCACCAGCGCTTCGTTAAGCAGATTGGCATAAGTCACACCGTCTACAAACTCCGGAGTAATGGTGCGCGTATTATACGAAGTTTCAACTTTGGCATCTATATGTATTTTCCCAGCCTGGCCGCGCTTGGTGGTAATAAGCACAACGCCGTTGGCTCCTTTGGTACCGTAAATAGCTGTAGCTGAAGCATCTTTTAATACGGTAAACGAAGCTATATCCTCGATATTAAGATCATCCAGATTATCGCGTTCAAAACCGTCTACCAGAATCAGGGCACTCTGGCTGGCACCAAAAGTGGAGATACCGCGAATCCAGAATTCCGATGTGCTCTTACCCGGCTGGCCGGAAGTCTGCATGGTAAAGAGTCCCGGGACTTGGCCTGCCAAAGCATTGGAAAGATTGGAAGTGGAAAAATGTTGTAATTCCTCTACATCTACATTGGTCACCGCACCCGTAACGGTAAGTTTTCGCTGTGTGCCTAAGCCGGTTACCACAACTTCATTCAATATACTGGCATCGGCTTCTTTCATCACCACATTGACCACACGTTGCTCTTTCACCAGCACTTCTATTCTATCGTATCCTATATAACTGAATATTAATCGGTTAAAAGGTTCCATAGTAATGGTATAGCGCCCATTGATGTCGGTAATGGCACCCAGTCCTGGCACATCCCTTACCGTAACGTTTGCCCCGATTAAAGGTTCGTTGTTTTCGTCAGTCACAGTACCTGTAACTGTGACAGTCTGCTGCGCCAATGCACACAATGAAGTGGACAAGGCCAGCAATAAGATGGCTATGTACTTTTTCATATGATAGTTATTTTGTGTATGTTGGTAGGGATTATTCCTCTGTTTCCTCTTCTACTGTCTCTGTCTCTTCTTCGTCAGATGTATCTTCGCTTTCCTCCGAAGTCTCATCTTCTTCGGTTTCCATGGATATTGTACGGATTGTACGTCCTACGTAGTCGTGTATGTAGAATATGTTATTTTCTTCATCGTAGGCAAGACCTGTCACATCCCGGAAACGCGCTACCTCGCGAAGGTCACCGTCATCTGTCCCCCATTGATTATTATCAGCCAGTGCGGTAGAAGTGCCACGGCCGGCGTATGTCGAAACGATAGCATCTGGCGTAACCAAACGTACACAGTAATTATATTTATCTACTAAATAGAAATCATATTCATCTTCACTGCCCGCATATTCTTCATTGTACACGAATACGCCCTGCGAAGGCTCGTTGAAACGGGCTGCAGTACCCACATCATCCTGATAACCTGATATTTTATATCCGCCAAATACAGTATAAGGCGTCACAAACTCTTGAGCTTCTTCATTATAGTCAGAACGCATAAAGTAGTGATTGTTAATCACGCCAAAATAAGCGTACTTGCCTGTGGGATGGATAAATATCTGGAACTCCCAGGAAGGGTCGGCAATGGTAAACAGCTGCCTGAACACCTCCGGACGGTCTGTTACATTGGCATTCCAGCTCTGCCCGCTTTGTACGGTACTGAAATACTCGTCCAAATCCAGACGGTATACCTGGCCGTTCTCGTAACTGTTGAAGTAAAGTTCCCCATTTATGGGATGTACGATGGCACCATTGCATTGCTTGTAGGATGCCAGCAATTGTATGTCTGAATTGTCATCGAACGTGCCGTCTTCATTACGCTTAATAATGTACACGCTGGGACTGCTAGTCCCCTGACCGTCATAGTCGATAGCCACAATCATGTATTCTGCCTCATCGGCATATTCACTGGCCTTGTTGAAGGTGATGCTGCGGATACGGCTGTTTGGAACTGTATTCAAGCTCAACGGGGAGGATAGATAACGCTCCTCCAGATCTATCAGCTGTATGGCTTTATGTCCGTCATAACATATATAAAGATGGTTCTTGTTCAGTGGGTCGAAATACAGGCGTCCGTCCTCAGCGAAACCACAACACCTGACATTATCCTCTCCATCGAACGGGCCATCCCTCCAACCTTGGTCGTCACGGGTATTGCGAAAACCGCATAGTGTACTTACAACCATATTCTTTTCGTAGTTGAAAATGGTGGAGGCCGTGGCTGTCACAATATTGTCGCCTTCTCCGATTGATACCACGATTTCCCCGCTGAAAGCCCCCGAAGGTACGAAACAATAAATATAGGTACTCTTTACACTTATCACCACGGCATCTTTCCCGCCGATGGTAACCTTTACCAGGGATGCATCTGTCCCGAAGTTCTCCCCGTAGATTAACAATTTCTGGTATGCCCCGCCTTCTTTAGGCGTAAAATCGGTAATCACCACAGGTTTGGAAGCATCGAAAGGAACATTTGTCGCATCCTCTGTATCATCCTTGCAGCTGCTCATGCAAAATGCAAATGCCGCAGGCAATAGCCATAAAAGACTTTTGAACATTTCTTTTTTCATATTCCTCATGATTTGATTAAATTAGGTAAAACTGATTAGGATAATTGAACTTATTTCTCACAAAATAACACAATTTTTGCTTAATAAAATAATAATATTTCACCAAAGAATAGCAATATACAGTAAAAACAGTATGGATAAGCTTTTATATTGTTGCCATCGGCAAAATATTAGTATGTTCGACGGGTTTTCTTGCATAAACCATTCCTCCTACAGCGTGGAGGAATGGTTGCTAAAAATTGCTTGAATGTTTTATTGCTTCATTTTTTGCATCAGTACCTGCATCCAATAGCCACCGATAACCGAGCGGGCACGAAAACCTACCCATTGGCCACTGTCGGTATGGTGCCAGTCACTGATGGGTACACGTGTAGTCGTTTCGTCAACATACTTGTACAAAGGGTCAATGAATTGTTGGAAAGTTGCAATGTCTTCTGACATGGCGGCAGTCCACATAATCCAGTCGGACTTGGTGTACTCTTTGCGGCTGTCCAAAGGAAGTCCGTAGGCATTCTGCTTGGTCAGGTAATACTTTATCTCCTTTTCGATTACATTATTGGGAAACAGGTTCAGCCCCCACATCTTATCCCATATAATATTATACTTCTGGCTCCATGTGCCGGGACGGTCGAAAGCAAGGCGGTAATGGTCGCCATCCCTGGCGGTTTCCTCCCACTTTACGGCCATCTTTTTGGCTATGGCGGCGTAACGCTCGGCCACGTCATCCAGTCCAAGCATGCGGGCTATTTCACTGTAGCCGGCTACTCCCATGATGGCTTTGATTGAAAGGTTTGCATTATGTGCCCAATGCCCGGCAAAGTCGTCCGTACACAACTGGTTCTCCGGATCCTGACCGTTTTCTGCCAGATAGTCGGTCCATATTGTCAACAGGTCCCAATAACGCTTGGCGTAGTCGGCATTTCCTTCTATCTTGGATATGGCAGCTGCCAGAATCACCATGTTTCCCCCTTCTTCAAGCGGCATGTCTCCTCCGTATACTTGTCCGTTGGCTTGTGGGTATGTGCCTATGTCGTGAGCCGGGAAGGGCTTATTCCAACGCCCGCTGGCACTGTATTCAAAAATGCTGGTCATCATAGCCTTCTGCAAGTCGGGGTTATAACACAGGAATAGAGGAGAGGAAGGATAAGTCAAATCCACGGTATTGACGCATCCGTTGCTGTTGTTTTCCTTGGAGAAGAACAGCAGATTGCCTTTCTCGTCTTCAAACAGCTTGTGGGCAGCAATGACCTGGCGATAAGCAGCTGCGCATATTTCAGCATATTTACGGCCGCCGGCGCGCTCGGCATCCTGCATTATCATCTTATCCCACTCACGGCAACGCTCCATGATATTCCGGTAATTGGCTGCAGCACGCTCGAAAGCATCGAATATGCTGACCTCACCTCCATGCTTCCAGTAAGCCATACGGCGCTGGTACATATACTCTATAGAATATATGTCATCATATCCAAGCATCAGAAAACCTTCTTCCCCGGATGCAGAAACGTTGCCAAGGTCATCAATATACGCCATGGCAGGCATCAGCTGAGGGTTACGTGTAACAATTTTCGACTTTGGGGTGAGAAGGCTCCCTTCATTGGCGAAAGATGCTTTCATCTTGTTATAGTCCCCCAGACTTACAGAAGTGGAAGCACTGCTATTTCCGGCCAGATAGACATACCCCCAGTCGATACATACCAAATCGCCTCTACGGGCGGTATAAGGTTGGTCTATGGAGCCGGCATGTACATATTCGATGCCATTCTTACGCATCACACCGGCCACGGTAGGCTGTGTTATCTCGTTTATGGAGAGTTGTGGCGTGGTCTCGACATAAATTTGCACTTCATGGCTTTTCTTGTCTGTGGACCGTACCCGGTAAGATATATAATTGACAGGTGTGGACATGAGGTCGAGGTCGTCCAGCAGCAATGGAGCCGTAAACACCACGTCAAGTTCCACCGGGCCACAAACAAATGTGTAATAAGTGGAAGTAGGGAGTACATATACCGACTTCTGTTCTGCCAGGTTTTCGAATGCGGCAGCCTGACGGTTGGGAGTATAAAGCCCGAAGTCTACGTATGCTCCGCCTGTAGTATTGTGGCAGTGGGCTGCAATGACATTCTTTCCTGCACGCAGTTTCTTACGGGTCTCTTCTGTCAGTTGAAGGCGCACGTTGTTGTTCCAGCAATAATCGGTTGCCACGAGTTTCTCTCCATTGAGGTATAGTTCAAAAACGTCGTCATGGGAATATTGCAACCATACGTTCCCATCGGGTATCTCGTCAAGGTCGAACGAACGGCGTACCCAGATATCTTTAGTATTCCACAGTGTACCGACAACTGGTTGCTCCGGAGTGCCAAACGCTCCTCTACCGCGCCTCCACGAACTGTCGTCATAGTTCACGTCAATCCAATTACCTTTCGGCTCTTCAAAAGTGTAAGCACCTTCCCATGCATCGGCACCGGCCATTGGCAGAAGCGTCTCCAGGTTGGGCTTGCCCATGAAGCGGTACACCTTGCCATCCACACGTAGTGCCCCCAACAACGGATGTTCCGTATTGGTCCAATGGGTGGTGCAACCTTCATACAGTTTGTCATAAGGTGACCAGATGGAAAAATAGGGGTCCGAAGTCACAAGAGGAACGGAAGGTGCACGCAAATCCGTCTCTTGTACCGGCTCAAACAGACTGTCTGCCTGTATCTGGCTGACCATACCCGCAGCCAACAAAGTGATAAGTAGTTTTTTCATTAAAATTGATTTTTAGTTATGATAATTAGTAATATAAAGGTCGCATTTGCTATGTTTCACATCCGGCTAATGCAAAAATAAAAAGGTGTACATATATTTTGTTAGTAATCTCTCACCAAAAAATAGAAAAATTTATTCAAAAATCCGCTCATGCAACAATCTCAGTGGATACTTGAATAGTTTTTTTTATTTCCTGGTAAATAAATTCCATTCCCACAAGCATGCATCTCTGCCATCATCATTGTAGCTTTTGAATCACACATTTTTGTCCGGATACAACGTAAATCCTCCCTGCGCATAACGTGTACAGCGCCTGCGGGCGATGTGTTGCCGCCACGCCGCGGATGCGTTCTGCACGTGCGGGGAAGCTGCAGTCTCTCCGTCTCCGTGTTTCATTGGTATATATAATATAAATATGTGTCATGTTTGTCTGTAGTCTGTAGTATTGTATGTTCCCGTTTTTGTGCCAATATGTTGTCTTTCAGTGTATTTTGTTTTTGTTTTTTTGTGTGTGATTAAATTTTTTGTAAAAAAGTTCCGTTTATTTTTTGCTGTTCCGTTAATGTTTTCTACCTTTGCATCCGCTTTCGGGGAAGAGCCCTGGGGCAGTATTGAATAAGAGATCTATGTAATATTGTACAAGAGAAAAGGAAAGGCGCGTTTGCCGCAGTTTTTGCGGCATTGTTCCACGGGCTCCATAGTTTTATGGGGTCTTGGCCGGGTCCAGGCAACAGCCGTGTATATTCACGGTATCGAAACAATCAATTTACAACGGAGAGTTTGATCCTGGCTCAGGATGAACGCTAGCTACAGGCTTAACACATGCAAGTCGCGGGGCAGCATGTACCTTTCGGGGTATGATGGCGACCGGCGCACGGGTGAGTAACGCGTATCCGACCTGCCCTCCACCCCGGCACAGGCTTCCGAAAGGGAGGTTAATGCCGGATGCCGCCTTTGGGATGCATGTCCTTAAGGCGAAAGGTCCGCCGGTGGAGGATGGGGATGCGTCCCATTAGGCAGTCGGCGGGGTAACGGCCCACCGAGCCTTCGATGGGTAGGGGTTCTGAGAGGAAGGTCCCCCACATTGGAACTGAGACACGGTC
>CAZYVE010000050.1:0-13578 GCA_964651035.1 uncultured Bacteroides sp. | reverse complement strand
TCCAAGGACGGAGGAAGGCGGTGGGAGGTTGCACTTCTAACTTGACAGTAACATTTATTACGAAATCATCTATTTAAAGTTTGTGATGTGTGAGTCATAACGTGTAGCGTTTTGGGTAGTGCGCCTTCGCTCATCAGAGACTTTAGTTCATTCAGGTTTATGGTCGTAAATCAATGCATTAAGAAGCTATACGCTTTAAGTGGATAATCTCGATATTTTATTGGAATATTAATACAGTAACATTCCTTGTAGAAGATAATGTTACTGTATTGCAAATCATTTCTATTTTCGTTTTGATTCCCTATGTTTTATTTGTCAGTCGGCCGTCTATTTTGTCTATCCAATATTTCACCCTTTCAGATACGATGCTTGCATCGGTAGATGACACAGTTTCTAAATCAACGTAACAGTCCTCATTAATCTCTTTGTCTTGGCATTCTATCCGCTTTAAAACGCTATTCAATAGTTCCTTATCATTTTTTCGATTGGCGAATTGTATCAGAACTTTTCCACTGTTCCCATCTTCGATGATGTCCATATAAGGAGTTCCTTTTTCTTCTGAAGACAGTTCACAAACTAACGTATCCCAATACCAAATACCCATTTTCCAATTATCATAAGAGCCTACTTCATTTTTCCATGTCATAGTACGATGATAGCGGTTTATTATATCTTTCAGTTGCTCTACATTGTCTTTAATGTATCGCTGCAAATTCTTGTCTGACTTGAACGTCTCTACGAATTTTCCTTCAGGTATGTTGTAATAAGGTTCCGCCAAGTATTGCCACCATTCTCCCCAATTCCTGCGTCCTCCTTTTTCCCATTTCAACGGTTTTGAGAAATCAGAATATGTGCCATACGCGGCTTGAATGTAATAATGCCCTTTCCGCAATCCAACGTTGATAACTCCGGGATTCCCATTCGTATTTGTCATTTTAAACCCGTCATATTGCTCAGACATACCTTCAACATGCCAACCTTCTTCTTCCCATTTCAAAGAAGTTTCATCCCATAAACTTGTATCTTCTGTATGAACGGAATTTGCTTGTTGTTCAGAATCTTTTTCATTGGATTTGTTTTCGGAAACAGTTTCTATACTTGCAACATTGGTCAGAGAATTAGAAAGCACGTTCAAATCAACGGTAATACGCTGTTGCCCTTGTTTCGCAATGCAATCATTGCTTCTGGCATTACGATAGGCATCAGAGAAATCCGCAAGTATTCTGTCTCTATGCTCTTGTTCAAATTGTTGGGAATCATCTCCGTACAAATCCTTTCGGAAAGCTTCTACAACACAGAAAAGTTCTTTCAATAAAACTTCTGGTGATCCACTCTTGCTTTTCGGCCCCAAGTTCTCACTTTCTTCATCAGAGCAGCAATTTTTGATAAGTCTTTTGACCGCGCTGCTCACTGCTGCTATGTGTTTAGAATCACAATGCATTGCGACATAGGAAGTCTGAAATTCAAGATTAATCTTTTTTTCTTTAGATAAACTTTGGTTTTTGATTACTTCACATAACGTGTGAAGGTAATCTTGGTAAATTCTGAGTTTCTCTTCAAAGACTTTTGTATCTTTTTGGAGGTCAGCCTCTTTGTTACTCTGTCCTTGAAGGAGTATCATGGTTATGACTGCCGTAATGATAACCCCCAAGATGGCGGCAAACATTTGATACCACAGTTCACCTACCGTAAATAATCTTAGGAAAACTGCAAAGGAACATGCAATAATAACCAAAGAAACTACAATTAAAACGGTTTTCTTTTGTGATGTTGGCTTCATAGAATAGTAGTGTTATAGAATAGTAGTGTTAATGTTATGAGTGGTGAAAAAGAGGTGTACCACTGATATTGAAGGCACACCTCCATTGAAATTAACGACGTTTTATCCAGTATCTACCTTCACTTGTTGAATAATAAAGTCCTTTTGACGTTTGTGCTAAAATTTCTTTACCATTATCTGTCAAATCATAAAAATCACCACATGTAGAGCTGTTGTAACGCGTTATCCAATATCTACCATCACTTGTTGAATACTCAATTTTAGTCGCATTTGTTGGGGATATGCGAATCAATTCTTTTCCCCTTTTGATCATTTTAGACATGACTCATATATTTTTTATCTCCCAGTCCCAAAGAGATGTTTTAAACACACGAAGCGTGGGAACTGCATGTACCACGTCTTAATGTGAAGGTGCTAGGAATACCTTTTGGAAACAGATGTGGGATAACAGCCCCACGCTATATGCGTGGAAGCCATTACATCCTTTCTTGTTTCCATTGTGAGTAAGTTTCCTAGGCTTTTCACATACAAGATGAAGACATAACGCCTCAATATTTTCAAATGTCACGGAGAGGGTTGCCCTTATCCGTTTCACAAAAATAGGGAAATTCCGCAATAATCTGTTATCGTTGAATGATTTTCTTCTGTTCCCGGGTGAATTTCTGCATTTCTGAAAACTGCAACATGTTGTATGGAGGGCTGCGACCTGTTGCAGGGGCAGATACAATGTGTCGTATCGGAACTTACAACGAAATGCCATTGGATGGAGCGGGCGGGCAGCATGGAACGTATCCTTGCCGTCCGCCCGTTTGGGATAAGCTGTGTGCTGTGTCAGGATGCTGCTTTTATTCGATGATGGTCATTTCATCAATCAGGTGCTTGCAGCCGCCCAGCTTGTCGAGTATAAAGAGCATGTAGCGTATGTCGAGTGCGATGCAGCGTTGCAGGTTGTCGTCAAAGTTGATATCCCCGCTCAGCGATTCCCAGTTGCCGTCGAATGCGCAGCCGATGAGGTTGCCGTCCCCGTCGATGACGGGCGAACCCGAGTTGCCTCCGGTAATATCGTTGGTCGTCAGGAAGCATACGGGCATTGTGCCGTCTGCCATGGCATAGCGGCCGAAGTCTTTCTTCAGGATCAGCTCCTTCAGGTTGGCCGGCACAACGAATTCGGGATTTTCGGGGTCTTCCTTCTCCAGGATACCGTCTGTTGTAGTATAATATTTGTAGTGCACGCCATCCTTAGGATTGTACGACTTGACGTTGCCGTAGGTGAGGCGGATGGTGAAGTTGGCATCGGGGTAAGACGGGGTAGGGAGGTTCATCTCGTTCAGTCCCCGTATATAGGCTTTGTGCAGCAACTCCAGTTCTTCATCATATTGCCCCAGTTCTTTGGCCAGTGCCTGTATCTTCTCCAGTTTGGTGCGGCTGTAGTGGGTAGCCGGGTCTTTCTCTATGGCCTTCACACTTGGTTTTTTCAGGAACTTGTCGAGGTTCTCGCGGCTTGAGAAGATGGAGTTGTCGTACATGTCGTCTATGAAAGCGTTCGTATCGCCCTTGAACTTGTTCTGTATGGTCTGGTAGAAGGCGGGCAGCTTGTCAGGTTCGAGCGATTGTGCCAAGGCTGGTAACATGGCTTTGGCCACGGCACGGTCTACGTCGAAATCAAAGTCTTTGTTGAAGATGTTTTCGTATGCGGCCTCCAGCCGTTGCTTCGATGCCTCGAGCAGTGAGTCGTTCTTGCTTTCGAGTGCTTCCCTGATGTTGTCCATTATGGCAGGTGGACAACCGAAGCTGATGGTGCGGTTCAGGCCTTCGGCTATGTAGTTGAGATTGTGCTGCAAGGGCGATATCTTCTCCGTCAGTGCATCGAGCTTCTCTACCACGCCTTCATATTCGGGTTTCCCCTGTGCATAGGCAGCGAATAGCTTTTCCTGCTCCGCTTTGGCTGCCAAGACGTTGTTGTCCGCAATGGCCTTGTTCATGCCGATGGAGTTTTTCCAGTAGTTGCTGCTGCCTGCAAACTTGTTGGCGTACTGTATGCGTATTTTGTCGCTTTCGCGCATAAACTTCTTCAGCACGTCCAGGTAGACGGTACGCATGTCTATCATGGCCTGGTTGGAGCAGGTCATCATCTGCCTGACTTCGCTTTCGGTAAGATAACGTTCCGTTGAGCCGGGGAATCCCATAATCATGGCGTAGTCTCCCTCGTTCAGCTCCTTTATGGAGATGGAGAAGTATTTAGGTGTATTCAGTGGCACGTTGTCCTCGCTGTATTCGGCCGGTTCGCCATCCTTGTCGGCATAGATGCGGAACATGGAGAAGTCTCCCGTATGGCGCGGCCACATCCAGTTGTCTGTCTCGCCGCCAAATTTGCCTATTGACGATGGAGGTGCCGCCACCATTCGGATGTCGGTGTACACCTTATAATATATGAGGTAATATTTGTTTCCGGCATAGAAAGGGAGTGCCAGCGGTTCGATGCCCGGTTTGCCGGCCAGGTCGCTCTTTTCCTGTTCTTCTTTAGCCAGCCTGTTGAGGAAAGGGCGTGTCATGGCCTCGTATTCATCAACCTCTCCGCTTTTCACCTTGCTGTCCACCAGGTCGGTGATGTCTACAATGCGGTGCACGAACCGGAACTTCAGTCCCGGTGTGGGCAATTCTTCTTCCCGGCTCATGGCCCAGAAGCCGTCCGTCAGATAGTCATGTTCCACGCTGCTGTGCTGCTGGATGGAGGCATAGCCGCAGTGGTGGTTGGTGAGGATAAGGCCTTCGGGCGAGATGATTTCACCCGTGCATCCTCCGCCGAATATGCCCACCGCATCCTTCAGCGATACGCCTTGCGGGTTGTAGATGTCATCGGCATCCAGGTTCAGTCCTTGTTTCTTCATCATTTCGATGGAGTTTTGCTGCTTCAGGAGTTGGAGCAACCACATGCCTTCGTCAGCTTGGACGGAGCAGGCAAACAATGCGGCAAACGCCGCTGACAGATACTTTTTTATGTTCATACGCAAGTATGGTTGATGTTTAACAATTGATTGTGCAAAAATACGTAAACCACCTGAAAATACCTTTCTTCATATTCCGTTTATAAGGAATATTAATACCTTTGCTGCATATACTTCAATAAAAAACTGGCTACGATATGGCTAAGATAAATGTGGATGTCATTGGGACTTTTCTGATGTCGTTGGCGTTTTTGACTTCGTGCAGTCACAGCTACCATGTAGAAGGAAGCACTTCAGTCGTCAGTCTGGATGGGAAGATGCTTTACCTTAAAACGGTGGAGAACGGGGAACTGGTGTCAGTTGATTCGGCAGAGGTAATCCACGGGTTGTTCAAAATGAAAGGAAATGCCGATTCGGTTCGCATGGTGACACTTTATATGGATGACGAGAGCCTGATGCCTTTGGTGCTGGAGAGTGGAAAGGTGAAAGTATCCATCATGCCCACGGGACTTGAAGCCAAGGGGACTCCCCTTAATAATAAGCTGTACGACTTCATCGAGAAGCGGAATGCCTTTGAAAACTCTATTGAAGAACTGGAGCGGAAAGAAGCACGCATGGTGCTTGAGGGTGTCAACATAGACGAGATACACGACAGCCTGAGGATAGAAAGCGAGAACAAGGCCAGAGAGATGGATGAATACATAAAGCAGTTCATCATTAGTAACTTTGACAATGTGCTCGGTACGAGCGTGTTTATGATGATTTGCAGTACCATGCCTTACCCGCTGATGACCCCGGTGCTTGAAGATATCATTAGCATGGCACCTTCATACTTCAAGGAAGACTCGCTGGTGAAGGATTTTGTCGACAAGGCGCGGGAAAACATGAAGCTGATAGAAGAGAACAAGCGGCTTCAAGAAAACATCTCCGCCCAGGCCTGGTAAGAGCATTCCCCCTCTGCAGCCCGGGCGGTTATTGTGTAGATACTGTATGGCGCATACAAGTACTGCACTCCTTTAATACATAATATGCAGGCGTGCAGTACGTATTGTGCGAAAATGTCTGATATATCCTGTATTTTCGGTTATCTGTCGTGCGGAGGGCCTTTCGGGGCTTTGTCGTTATTGCGCATGTCTCTTAGCAGGTCTCTGCTGAAGCGCATCTCCGCCCGTTGCACGAGGTAGATTTTCTTGCACGACAGTATCTTCTTGAATTTCTCGAAGTAAGACTTTTCCAGTTGGTTGGACGATATGCGCGCGTCGTATACCTTTCCCATTATGTCCTCGTACAATGCTTCCGTGGTATCTTCATGCCTCCCTTCGCGCAGCAATTTCCATACCTCGTCGTTCAAGGCCTTCTTGCGGTTCTGCAATTCGAAATACAGCGGGAAGAAGTCGGCAGCTTCCGCTTCCGTCAGTCCTGCTTCCTTGGTTATGAAAGCCTGCTGCCTGGCGCGGAATTCGTCCTGTGACAGTCGCTGGTCGCAGCCGTCGGAAGCCAATATAATAGGCATCAGCGAGTATGCCATTGCTATAAGAACAATAAGTCTTTTCATTGTTTTCACATATAATTATAAAGTAAAGCCATCCCTAATGTTCTTGTTCGGCATCGGTCAGGTACACATACATGGCGTAATCGTCCATCATCGAGCATTCCATTGCCATGTTGATGTACTCCATTTCCTGGTCAAAGTCTTCGTCTGTCATGGCATTGTCGGCTGGTGTGTAGTATGATGAAGCGATTCGTATAATCAGTGCCGCGCCTGCAAACATGGCAGCCATGTACACCAAGGGCCTGACCTTCTCCCATAATGTCGGGGTATGTACGGAGGTCTTCTCTTTCTCCGGGAGGCGACTCATCAGCTCTTCCGTAAAGTGCTCGAAATATCCTTTGGGCACCCGGAACGGATTCTCCTTGCCGGCTTCTTTCAATATCTTACCTTCTTCTTTCATAGGCTATCCTCCTTGTCATAATTTAGACATGTTTTTTTGCTAAAGGTTTAATACTCTTCGGAAAGAAACTTCTCTATTTTTTTTATGGCGTGATGGTATGATGCCTTCAATGCTCCTACCGAAGTGCCGAAGATGGCCGACATCTCGCTGTACTTCATGTCCTCGTAGTATTTAAGGTTGAATACCATGCGTTGCTTTTCGGGCAGTGTGAGCAGTGCTTTCTGCAGTTTTTTCTGCAGGTCGTCTCCAGCAAAGTAAGGGTCGCTCTCCAGTTTGTGCAACAGGGTGTCCGCTTCCGGTGAGTCGAGCGAAATCGTTACCGTTGCCTGTTGTTTGTTGAGGAATGTCAGGCATTCGTTCAGGGCTATACGGTACAGCCATGTGGAGAGTTTGGCATCTCCCCTGAAGTAGTCGATGTTTGTCCATGCCTTGACGAATGTGTTTTGCAGCAGGTCATTGGCATCTTCGTGCGATAATACCATGCGGCGTATCTGCCAGTACAGCTGTTCGCTGTACTGTGCCACCAGCTTTTCGAATCCCTGTCTCAGTGTGCTTTCGTCTTGCAGAAGAGACAGCACCTCGCGTTCGTTATATGAAATACTCATAAACTTCTGCTCATATTATCTGTACCTCAAGGCAAAGGTAAGTCATTCCGTCCGATAAACCAAAGTTGCAACCGATAAAAAACTCATACGCTGACGCGCAGCATCTCGTTGGCAAGCATTGTATTCGGGAAAATGGCCGAGGCTTCGGCCAGGAGTTTGCCCTCGTCTTCATAGCGGGCTGAGAAGTGGCCTATCAGTAGGCGTTTCGCCTGTGCGCGGCGTGCAATGCCGGCAGCTTCCGCGGCTGTGGTGTGGAAAGTCTCTTTGGCGCGTGCCGCATGTTCCTGCATGAATGTAGCCTCGTGGAACAGCAGGTCGACCTTCTCCAGTTGTGCGGCCACTTCCGGCAGGCAGACGGTGTCCGAGCAATAAGCATACCGTCTTGGCGGTGCTGACGGCCGTGTGAGGCGTTCGTGGGGGACAATAGTTCCGTCCGGAGTCACGTAGTCGGCCCCGTTCTTTATGCGGTTTATTTCGTAAACCGGCACACGGTAGAAGTCTATCATCTCTCGCACTATGTGGTTGGGGGAAGGCTTTTCGGCAAACAGGAACCCGCAGCATGGCAGCCGGTGGCGCAAGGGTATGGTCGTCACCATCAGGGTACGGTCTTCATAGATGGGTGACGGCTCCGTGGTATCGAATTCATGGAAGCAGACTTTGTACGTCATCTGTTTATTGAAGAACTCCAGCATGGGCGACATCAGCTTTTCAAGTCCTTTGGGGGAATGGATATGCAGCTCAGCCGTCCTGCCCAGGAGGTTAAGTGTAGATATCAGCCCGAACAGCCCGAAACAATGGTCTCCGTGCAGGTGTGAAATGAATATATGATTCAGGCGGGAGAAGTTGAGGCGTGCCCTTCTGAACTGCAGTTGCGCCCCTTCGCCGCAGTCAATCATAAAGAGTTTGTCACGCACGTTCACTACCTGGGACGTGGAAAAATGTCTTGTGGTAGGCAATGCAGAACCACATCCCAGTATGTAAAGTTCGAATTTTTCCATCAGTACGGTCTCTTTTATCCGGCATGATTGCGGTTCATAGCATATCTTTCAGTTCGCCGGCGCTGAATGTCACAAGCAACGTGTCGCCAGAATGGCTGCATCTGTACCGGTAGTGCAGCCCTTTGTCACAGTTTATGCAGGCTTCGAGGAACATGCGGAGCGTCTTGTCTGATAAGTCGAAAGACTCCCGTAACGTTTCCTTCATCAGCCTGCCATTGTCTTCTCTCATCAGATTCATATCCAGTTGCTTGTCATCTATGGTGTAGTCATATACCACATTGTTTCCTTCCAGTGTCACCCGGTCTGCTCTTGTAAGTTCGTCTATCTGTATAGGGAATGTCGTGTTGGCTATGTCGAGCATTTCTTCCAGCTGGCGTAAATTGTTTTCCTCGCGGACTTTCGTGGAGTTTATGGCGGGGAGCAGTTCGTTTGCAGCCAACGTGTATACGGCTTCGTTTCCCTGTGTGTCACGGCAGATAAATTTCAGTCCCGCTTTTGCGTTTGCCACCAGTTCAACCATTTTCCGTACATCCTCTGATGCGTTGCTCAACCCGGTGGAGATAACGTTCTGCATTGCTTGCGGACTTTTATTCAGTATGCTGATGCCGACCGGTGTTTCCTTCATCAGCAAAGTGTACACCACGTTTTCCCCGTCGAAAGCTATGCTTGTCACTTCAGCGCTCTTTCCCATCGCTATTGGGCATTGCTTATTGGCTGCTTCGACGGCAATCTTCAGCTTCGTGCGATGGTTGCACGCAGTAAGTAGCAACATCGCCATGCCTATTATCAGCATTGTATTTCCAAGGTGCCAGACCGTACTTTTCATGAGCTACATTCTTGTTTTGTCATTAACGATGAACAAAGATACGGATTATGTAAATTGATGATTCGCCTGTTGCATTAAAATTGCAAAAAAAGAGGATATGTCTACTGACACATCCTCTTTTGTCTGTTTAAAAGCAAATTATATATGGGTTACTTTTTGCTTTCGGCTTCAAGCTGCTCTTTCAGTGCTGCCAGCGCATCAATGTCACCCAAGGTAGTCGAAGCTGCCTGATTGTGGATGGCCGGAGTCTCTTCCTTGCGTGAGGCATTGTTCCTCTTGGCTGCTTTCCTTTCAGCACGCTCTTCAGCTTTGGCTGCATCTTCGAATACGCGGCTGTGAGAAAGGATTATGCGTTTGGCATCTTTGTTGAACTCGAGGACTTTGAAAGACAGTTTCTCATCTACCTGTGCCTGCTTACCGTCTTCCTTGACAAGGTGTTTGGGAGTAGCAAAACCTTCTACACCGTAGGGCAAAGCCACAACTGCACCTTTCTCCAGCATCTCTATGATAGTGCCTTCGTGTACGGAGCCGACTGTGAATACAGTCTCGAATACATCCCAGGGATTCTCTTCAAGCTGCTTGTGGCCGAGGCTCAAACGGCGGTTGTCCTTGTCTATTTCCAATACCAGCACATCTATGTCCGCACCTATCTGCGTAAATTCGGAAGGATGCTTTACCTTCTTGGTCCACGACAGGTCGGAAATATGAATCAGGCCGTCAACGCCCTCTTCACATTCCACGAATACACCGAAGTTTGTGAAGTTGCGCACCTTGGCCGTGTGTTTGCTGCCAACGGGGTATTTCTCTTCGATATTTTCCCATGGATCGGGTTTAAGCTGCTTGATACCCAAAGACATCTTGCGTTCCTCGCGATCCAGTGTCAGTACAACGGCTTCCACTTCGTCGCCCACTTTCATAAAGTCCTGGGCAGAACGCAGGTGCTGCGACCATGACATTTCGGATACGTGAATCAAGCCTTCTACGCCCGGAGCTATTTCTATGAATGCACCATAGTCTGCCATCACTACAACCTTTCCTTTCACGTGGTCGCCTACCTTGAGGTCGGGATTCAATGCATCCCATGGGTGCGGTGTGAGTTGCTTCAGGCCAAGTGCTATGCGTTTCTTCTCGTCGTCGAAATCGAGGATTACAACATTCAGTTTCTGGTCGAGTTCCACGACTTCGTGCGGGTCGCTTACCCGTCCCCATGACAGGTCGGTAATATGGATAAGTCCATCCACACCTCCCAGGTCTATGAATACGCCGTAAGAGGTGATATTCTTGACAGTTCCCTCGAGTACTTGTCCTTTCTCGAGCTTGCTGATGATTTCCTTCTTCTGCTGTTCCAGTTCGGCCTCGATGAGTGCCTTGTGCGAAACTACCACGTTCTTGAACTCCTGGTTTATCTTAACAACCTTGAATTCCATGGTCTTTCCAACAAATACATCATAGTCGCGTATAGGCTTGACATCTATCTGCGAACCCGGCAGGAAAGCTTCTATGCCGAACACGTCCACTATCATGCCTCCTTTGGTGCGGCACTTGATGTAGCCCTTTATGATTTCCTCGTTCTCCAGAGCGGCATTTACGCGTTCCCACGAGCGGCTTGCGCGGGCTTTGCGGTGCGACAGTACGAGCTGTCCTTTCTTATCTTCCTGGTTCTCGATGTACACCTCAACGGTATCGCCCACTTTGAGGTCGGGGTTGTAGCGGAATTCGCTCATTGGGATGATACCGTCCGACTTATAGCCGATGTTTACCACCACTTCGCGTTTGTTCATAGAGATTACAGTGCCATCCACCACTTCGCATTCGTTGACCTTGTTCAAGGTCTTGTCATACGCTTCTTCCTGTTGTTCGTGGCTTACGTTGGATTCCACACTGCCGTTTTCGTACTCCTCCCAGTTAAAGTCTTCCAGAGGAGCGGTGTTCTTTTGATTTTCCATTTAGAAATAATTAGTTTGAAATAAAGTTTTAGTTAAGTGAGACATTATGTTGACTCAAAAATCGTGTGCAAAGATAGGAGTATTTTCTTGTATAACAAAGTCATACCCTTTCATTTTTTCTCATATAGGCCAATGCTGCACCTATTGCCGTGCGGTATTCTGCATAAGGTGGAATGTGGAAGTGCACTCCATAGAAATCTTCCATCTGCGTGAATACTTCCCTGCACTGTGGCAGCTGTGTAAGTTTGCCGATGAGCACGAAGTCTTTTACCGCGCTGTTGAGAGCTGAAAGCACGGCAGAGTTGCCTATGGTACGGAACACCATGTATATTATCCCGCATGCTATGTCGGCCTCTGTCGAGTCGCTGTCTGCCTTCCCGAACAACGATGCTGTGGCATCCACCGGCAGGTCAGGCAGGGCCGTGTTGCAGATGTCGCCAATGAGCAGGTTCACGTGGTTCTGGTTACCCCGTTGTGCCAGTTCGGCCACCTGACTTATGTTGTGGGTTTTCAGCAGCAACCGTGACAGCCCCTGCAGTGTTCCTCCGCCAATGCCTGCTCCGCCAATGTGTCTTATGTTGTCGCCGTCCACGCGGACGAACGATGTGCCGGTGCCCATGCTTACTACAATCAGGCTGTCAATATCTGTGGCATGGCGTGCTCCCAGTCCATTGGCAAGGAACTCGTCTGTCTTGTCCGTAGGCAGTCCGTAAAGCGGACTGTCCACAAAAGCGCTGCCCACGCCGGTTATCATCACCTGCTCCACATCGGAAAGGGAGATATCGTTGTCGTAGATATATTTGCCGAAAGCGCCGAACAGCGACGTCACCGGGTCGGCTGCTGTGATTGACAGGGGAGACCTCATGTGGTTGTCCTCCATGCCTATTATCTTGGTGGTAGTTCCACCCACGTCTATACCTATTACCATTCCCATCAGTATCCGTATTTGGGGGGCAAATTTAGATATAAATCACGATTTGCATGCATGCGACGTAAGAAAAAATAAAGGCCGTCATCCGGACGAGAAACGGCGGCCTTTTGTAAGGGTGATTGGGCATCAATAAGCATTTGTTGCGCAATCACTTTGCCTAAAAGGTTTCGTTAATCCCTTTAGGTTATTCCCACTCAAAATAATAGATTCTTGATTCTGTATATGTTCCTTCACCGCGTTCACACTCCACAGGATAGCCTTCGCTGTCAAGCGTCCAGTCAAAAGTCACATCACCCACTTTGACGGGCAAATGTTTTATTGCCTTGCCATAAATGCCGAACCAATAAAAATATTCGTAGTCATCCATGACTTTCCAGTCGGACAGCAGCATTATGTTCCCCTTGTTCTCTATGGGGGTAGTAACTGTAGAATTGGTGTACGAAAAAGAGTAAACCCCATTGTTGCTGACGAGTTGGGTGATGTCCCCCTCTTCGGAATAATAGATATTGCAATACCAGTTCCCCCAACTCCATGCTGTCATCTGTCCATCACTGTTGTAAGTGAAGTCGTAGATTGAATAGCCACCACCTAAATCCATACTTTCCGCATATCCCTGTTCGTTGAGATATATATTGAAAGTAGAAAGTCCGTAATAGGAATCTATGTCCGCAATCTGTGCCTCGTTGTCGCTAAGGTAAGTTATGTTGTATTCGTCCCATACACCTAAATCTTCGTTATAGTCGCATTTGAACGATGTCAGCATATTGCCGTTCCATACAGGATTGGCAAAACTATAATAATATTCTTCACGGCCGTTGTAGTTGTAGTTATAATACCACGCGCTCAGTTTCTTCCCGTTTCCGAACACTGAATTTCCCGAGTTCGGTTCTTCGTCATCATCGCTGCATGAGGTGAAATTCATACAGGCAAGCATCATGATGAATGCTGCACTTAAATACTTCAACTTGTTCATTTTCTTTGTTTCTTACTTGCCTATCCGATCTCCCTGTGTCGGCATTGCTAATAAAAAAGATGCAGGCTATACAAAGAAAAAGCGTGGAGATCCGTACCAATTGCTCGCTCCACTGCTTGAGGCCTTCGCATTGCCCGATGATGTTGAACGAGCAACGCGAAACCCACGCCGATGGTTTTATACAATCATTCCCACCAGATTTTCAACCAGAGTGGTAAGATCCACTCTGGCATCTGAAAACATCGGTATTGGGAATGCCATAAAAACATCCCATAGGCATCTACCGTTGCCATGTTCATGACATCATCTGAAAGTTGCGAAGTTTCAAGCAGTCAAGAACAAAGCGTGATAAACGCTTTTCCTATATATAGTGATTTCCGTCGTATTGAACCTTCTGTCAGCAAGTCATGCAGGCTGCCAGGCATGGTGTTGTATGACAGCGGAGATCTTTTGCAAAAGTAGTAAATATTCTATTATAATGTTATCGTTTCTTGAAAAGTATGTGTTTTTTATTTTATTGTATGCGGGATGTTTGTGTGTTACTTGTTGGGATTATTTCCTTGTGTTCAATGCTTTGTATATGGCTTCCTGTATTCTTGTGCGTATGTTGAGAGTCATCAGC
>CAZYVE010000049.1:0-13759 GCA_964651035.1 uncultured Bacteroides sp. | reverse complement strand
TAGAGCATTTGACTACGGATCAAAAGGTTACAGGTTTGAATCCTGTCGCGATCACTCCATACACAAGTCAGTCAACAAAGTATCGGGTAATTTTGCCTTTTTGACTTATATCTTTATATACTCCACAACACATTTTTATCCTTTAAAAGGGTTCCTATACAGCCATAGAAAGATGCAAATACCATGCCTAAAATTGTCATCGCCATAGATTCTTTTAAAGGTTGCCTTACCTCGCAAGAGGCGGGACAAGCCGCAGCCCAAGGGGTGCGTACAGCATGCCCCGAATGCGAGATGCTCGTATTACCGGTGACTGACGGAGGTGAAGGAATGCTGGAAGCCATGTTGCATGCCCGTGGTGGAAATATGAGATATCTCAAAGCACACGATCCTCTTATGAATTTTCGTGATACTTGCTACGGGATATCACATGACGGTAGCACAGCCTTTATCGAAATGGCACGTATAAGCGGATTACCGCTTGTACCGCAAGACAAGCGTAACCCAATGCTTACCACTACATTTGGTACAGGAGAACTTGTGCGCGATGCCCTGCGCTGTGGATGTCGCCGCATACTTATCGGCCTGGGAGGTAGTGCCACAAACGATGCTGGGATGGGAATGTTACAAGCACTTGGATTTCGCTTTCTTGATAATAAAGGAAGAGATGCCGGAATTGGAGGACAAGCTCTTGCACACGTAACATCTATCAATACCTCTGCGGTAATGCCCGAATTGTATGACAGCAACTTAATAGCGGCATGCGACGTCTCTGCCCCTTTCTTCGGACCGCAAGGAGCAGCATCTGTATTTGCACCGCAAAAGGGAGCAAACTCTGAAATGGTTGCCGCACTTGACAGCGGGCTTCGTCACTTTGCTAAAATATTAAGACAATATACAAAACATGATATCTCCCGACTACCGCGTGCTGGTGCAGCCGGAGGCATGGGCGGGAGTTTGTATGCTTCCCTTAATGTAGAACTGACATCTGGTATCGAGCTGACACTGAAGGCTGCCGACTTTGCAAAAAAGATACATGATGCCGATCTTGTTATAACCGGCGAAGGAAAAGCCGACCGCCAAACACTAATGGGAAAAGTCCCGGCTGGCATACTGACAGAGAGTCGTGCTGCCGACATACCAGTTGCATTATTGGCGGGTCAAGTGGAAGATGAAAGAGCACTTAGCCTGGCTGGTTTCCGTTACGTCCTACCCATCAATCATCCATGTACACCATTAGCTACCGCCATTCAGCCTGATTATGCCCGCCAGCGATTAACAGCCACTGTGGAGAAACTAATAAAAGCGCATATACAACAAGCCAGGCGGTAAGACATAACAAAAAAAGCCGACTAACATATGAGTCAGCCAGCTATATCACAGTATCAGGTATATTCCGATTCCCGTTTACTTCAACAAACTTTCCGGATTCAGATTGTCAGCCTCAATGTCTTTGAAATAGCGATAAGTTCCCACTTTCAATTCATCGGCAGCTGCATCATCACAGACAATAATGCCTTTTTCGTGCATTTGTAAAGCGCTGATAGTCCACATCTGCATTACCGGTCCCTCCACTGCATGATAAAGAGCGCGAGCTTTATTATGCCCATTAACGATAATCATCACCTCTTTGGCCGCAAGCACAGTACCTACGCCTACAGTAAGAGCAGTTTTGGGAACCTTATTTACATCATTTTCGAAGAATCTCGAATTGGCTATAATAGTATCCGTGGTAAGTGTCTTCTGACGAGTGCGCGACGACAGAGAAGAACCCGGCTCATTGAAAGCTATATGTCCGTCAGGACCTATGCCTCCCATAAAAAGGTCTATCCCCCCGTAAGATTTTATCTTCTCTTCATAGCGTTCACACTCGAGATTCAAATCGGCTGCATTACCATTTAATATATTTGTATTTTCAGGATTTATGTCTATATGCCCGAAGAAGTTATTCCACATAAAAGAGTAATAACTCTCCGGATGCTCTTTAGGTAACCCCACATATTCATCCATATTGAAAGTTACCACATTCTTGAAAGACACGAAACCTTTCTTATTCAAATCAATCAGTTCACGATACATGCCCAATGGCGAAGAACCAGTAGGACATCCCAACACGAAAGGTTTATCAGGAGTTGGATTAGCACTCTTGATTTTAGCTGCAACATAACATGCCGCCCATTTTGATACGGATTGATAATCCGGCTGAATAATTAGTCTCATTGTAGTAATCTTTAGTTAATAATGCAAATCAAGAATTATAAAGGAATTAGTTAACTCACAGATGCTTCCCGGTCTTTAATCAGACGGGCCGCCATTGCACGGGCCAGATTTTCACACTGCTCAAAAGTAATGTCTTTCATGGACTGCTTCATTTCAACCGGTTCACCTACCAGTTCAAGTCCACTCTTTCCGGCAAATTCAGCCAAACGCTCAACAGCCGCTCCAGCCCAACATAAAGAACCAAAATAGCCGAGATAATGTCCCTTCAGCTCCCGTAGCAATATGCTGGAAATAAGAGACTCTATCTTGGGATAAAGATGATTACTATATGTAGGACCGCCCACTATCAGGCCACGGTATTTGAATATATCCCGCAATATATACGACAAATCGCTTTTGCTGACATTGTGCATCACAATGTTACGTATGCCTTGCGCAGAGAGTTCCGAAGCGATAACCTCTGCCATCTGCTCAGTATTACCATACATGCTACCATAGGCTATCACCACACCTTCGTCAGTATCATAACGGCTCAGGCGGTCGTAAATCCCCACCACCTTGCTTATACTGTCAGTCCACACCGGACCGTGTGTGCTACAGATCACACTGATGGACAGATGTTTCAGCTTCAGCAAAGCCTTTTGCACCGGATTGCCGTATTTACCGATAATATTGGAATAATAACGTACCATTTCATCCCAATACTTCTTTATGTTAATAGTGGTATCGAGAAAACCTCCGTCGAGGGCACCGAAACATCCGAAAGCATCGCCAGAAAACAGCACGCCATCTGTCTCGTCAAAAGTCATCATTGTTTCCGGCCAGTGCAACATAGGGGTAAGATAGAAACGCAATTTATGATACCCCAAATCCAGGGAATCGCCGTCTTTTACCTCATAACGCTCGCCCGTCATACCGTAGAAGCCTTCTATCATCCCAAACGTCTGCCGGTTGCCTACTATTATTATATCTGGATAATGCTGTTTTATAAGTCTTATCGAGCCGGAGTGGTCAGGCTCCATATGGTTTATGACAAGATATTGTATGGGGCGGTCTCCTATTATGCCGCGTATTTTCCTCAGGAAAACCTCAAAATAGCAAATGTCAACTGTGTCTATCAATGCTACAATGTCATCATCTATCAGGTATGAGTTGTATGACACCCCGTACGGCAATGGCCATATATTTTCGAAGAGATGTTTACTACGATCATTCACCCCTACATAATGAATTTTTCCTTTAATCAAGCTTTTAGGATTCATAGGTTTCATTTGTCTATTTAGATTTATTCCACATAAAATAACGGGACAAAAATACTTTTTTTTTCTCACATATCATACTTCCTGCCCTGATATGCCCCAAGTTCTTTCATCCTTTTCCGGAGAAGATGGTTGAACTCATAGTTTTTCATCCTCCATGCAGGTGCCAGAAGCAAGTCGCCGGGAGACTGTGAGACAAAACGTTCCAAGGCAATATCGGGATGCAGATGCTCTATATACTCTACCAGCACATCAAGATAAGCGTCAAAATCAAAGAAATGAAAATCTTCAGGATGTTCCAAATATTCGCCAGCCATTCGTGTACCCCGTATCAGCTGCAACTGGTGCATCTTCAGCGTAGATAACGGTAGACGGGATATAGCTACGGCCTGTGCTATAATATCTGCAGCAGTCTCACCGGGCAGACCGAGAATAACGTGTCCTCCCACCGGTATGCCACGCTGTGCCGTACTGTGTACTGCATCCTCCACATCGCGGAATGTATGGCCACGGTTGATACGGTGCAACGTGAAATCATCGGTACTTTCTATGCCATACTCCACCAAGATGAATGTATGCCTGTGAAGGTCTTCCAGATAATCCAGCAGGGTATCTGGCATACAATCAGGACGCGTGCCTATCACCAGGCCTACCACACCATCAACGGCAAGAGCCTCCTCATAAACGCGTTTCAACCTGTCCACGGCAGCGTATGTATTGGTATATGCCTGGAAGTAGGCAAGGTACTTCATGTCAGGATATTTGCATGAGAAAAAACGCTTCCCTTCTTCCAACTGCCACGTCACCGATCTGTCGGCACGACAATAAACGGGGTTGAAAGTGCGGTTGTCGCAATATGTGCATCCGCCATAGCCTTTGCTGCCGTCGCGGTTTGGACATGTGAAGCCGGCATCTAAGGATATCTTCTGCACCTTGTACGGGAAATATTGTCTCAGGAAGGCAGAGAAGTCTTTGTAAAGGAAGGGTTCTTCATGCGACATGGCAGGGGTAACAGCATTAAAGCCGGCAGGCTACTTGTACAACAGGAAGATAGTGGGTATGCGCAACAGCTTGGGTACATGTCCACGCCATTCGGCCACTGTCCTTGTCTTAATATATTCATGCTCGCAGGTTATGCCAGAAGCTATGCACAGCCTGGTATGCGGGAGGCAGTGGCGCAAGACATCTTCCACCAGTCGGTCGTTGCGATAGGGTGTCTCGATGAATATCTGCGTCTGTTGCTCGGCGTATATGCGTTGTTCCAGCATCTTGAGCTTGCGGGCACGTTCGGCGGGGGAGATGGGCAGATATCCGTTGAAAGCGAAATTCTGTCCGTTGAAGCCTGATGCCATGACCGCCAGTATTATGGACGAAGGCCCCACGAGAGGTACTACATGCAAGCCCATCTGCTGCGCCAGTGCCACGATATCGGCTCCCGGGTCGGCCACGGCAGGGCATCCGGCCTCCGATATCAGCCCCATGGGATGGCCTGCGACGAGCGGTTCGAGATAAGAGGCGGCCTCCTGCGGCGAGGTATGCTTGTCCAACGTGTAAAATGTCAGCACATCGATATTCCTGTCTTTGTCCGCCTTCTTCAGGAAACGGCGGGCGGAGCGCACGTCTTCCACTATAAAATGCCGTATGCCGGCCATCACCTCGATGTTGCGTGCGGGCAGCACGGCATCCACAGGTGTGTCACCCAAGACGGTAGGCAGAAGGTAGAGAGCTGTTTCCACAGGTGATAATTGTCTGAAGTCCGATTGTCCGATAGTCCGTCAACCGTATATCACGTTTCCGTTCTCATCCATATACTCCTCCAGACCTTTCTGGTAAGTATTCATGGCCCTGAGGCTCATGCCCACGCTGGAGAAGCCGCCGTCGTGGTAGAGGTTCTGCATGGTGACTTTGCGGGTAAGGTCGGAGAACATCATGATGCAATAGTCAGCGCACTCATCGGCAGAGGCATTGCCCAGTGGCGACATGCGGTCGGCAAAGTCGAGGAGCTTGTCCATTCCCTTCACACCGGAGCCCGCGGTGGTCATCGTGGGCGACTGCGATATGGTGTTGATGCGCACATGGTGTTCGCGGCCGTATATATAGCCGAAGCTCCGTGCTATCGACTCGAGCAAGGCCTTGGCGTCGGCCATGTCATTATAGCCGTAGAAGGTGCGCTGCGCGGCTACGTAGCTCAAGGCCACTATGGAACCGTACTCTGCTACTGCATTCAGTTTCTTGGCCGTCTGTATCATCTTATGGAATGATACGGCCGATATATCAAGTGTTTTCTCCAACATGTCATAGTCCAGATTATCATAAGTGCGCTTCTTGCGGACATTGGGAGACATACCTATAGAGTGCAGTATGAAATCGACCTGACCTCCCAATGCTTCCATCGAACGTTTGAAGACATTCTCCAAATCATCCACTATGGTGGCATCGGCAGGTATCACCTCACAACCCAGCTTCTCTGCCAACGCCGAAACCTCGCCCATGCGTACGGCAACAGGGGTATTGGACAAAGTGATAGAGGCACCTTCATCTACGGCTTTTTCAGCCACTTTCCATGCGATTGACTGCTCGTTCAGTGCACCGAAGATGATGCCTTTCTTTCCTTTCAACAAATTGTAACTCATAACTGCATTAACTTAATTTCGGGGTGCAAAGATAAGAGGATTCCGGATACCGCGTGCATTTTTGCCTGGGAAATGTCAACAGGCACGAAGAATAGAGGTTCCCCAATGAGGCTATCCTGAATTAACAGATTTATTCACTCAACATAGCATATCCTGCCAGTAGCAATAACAGGATTAGCAGCAGCAAAGAGTTTCCCCATCTTACCAAGAAGGCTGGTTTCTGTTCCATAATACGACGCACTTTTTTACTATGCGCATCACGTTCGTTTTCCTCATCCATTGCCTAATTCCAATTGGTTTCTGATTAAATGATAGTAGGCTCCCTCCCTATCCACCAGTTCTCCGTGAGTGCCGGTTTCCACTATCTTCCCTTGTTCCAACACCACAATACGGTCTGCATGCTTCACTGTGCTTAGCCGGTGTGCCACGATGACGGTTGTTTTTCCCCGGTAAAATTCTTGCAGGTTATTGACAATCAATTTTTCGTTGCTCGCATCCAGTGAGTTGGTAGCCTCGTCAAAGAAGAGGAATGCCGGATTCTTGTAAACAGCACGGGCTATCAATATGCGCTGCCGTTGTCCCTGACTGATGCCCTGGCCGTTGGCTCCGATAACAGTGTCATATTTCAGCGGCAACTTCTCCACCATCTCCGTGATGTTGGCTATCCTTGCTGCCTGCTCCATACGCCCGTAATCAATTTCCATGTTGTCCAATGCTATGTTTCGGGCAATGGATTCCGAGAAGATGTAGCCATCCTGCATCACTGCCCCACACAGGCTGCGCCAAAATTGCAGGTTTATCTCGCTCAGCCCATATTTCCCTATGCGTATGCTTCCCTCCTCTGGTTGGTAGAAGCCCAGCAGCAATTTCAGCAGTGTAGTTTTCCCACTGCCGCTGGCACCTACCACGGCAGTAACTTTTCCGTGGGGGATTTCCAGACAGATGTCGTCAAGTACCTTCAGAGGCGAACTGCTGTAGCAAAATGTTACATGCTCCAAGCGAATATCCCACTCGCCACACCGGGCATCTTTCACCGGCCTATGTACATTTTCATCTTCCTTCTGGTGCACCTCGTTAATGCGTTCAATACTGAGTTGCACATCCTGCCAGGCATAGATGAACCTCATCAGTTGCTCAATAGGTACATTCAGCTGCCGATAATGTACTGGATGGAGAGCATCATTCCCAACGTCAGTTTCCCGTCAATCACAGCCGCCGCCGTCATGATTGTGATGACAATATTCTTTATTTCGTTGATGAACAAGCTTCCCAGTTCCTGCGTCTGTTGCAACTTGATGGAAGACATTTGCGTCTGAAACACGTCTGCCTGAGTATCCTCCCATTCAAGACGCTTGCGGCGTTCGCAGTTTTGCAGCTTTATATCCTGCATGCCGTCCAGCATCTGTATAGTCTTGCTTTGCCGCCTGGCGTAGAGATCGAAGAACTCATAATCCATAGCCTTACGCTTTTGCAGGAACGTGCTTATCCACAACGCATACAACAGGCATCCTCCAAGAAATATTGTGAAAATCACCTTATCGTAGTATAGCAGCACACCTCCGAATACAAGAAAGCTGAACACCGAGAACAACATGTTCAGCGTCTGTGTGCCCATAAACTGTTCCACCCGCTGATGATCGTTGATGCGCTGCATCAGATCCTCTTTCAGTTTGCTGTCGAAGAAAGACATCGGCAGCTTCATCAATTTCAGAAAGAAATCCGACAATAGTGACAGATTAATCCGTATGCTGATATGCAGCAGTAGCCATCTCCGTATAAAGTCCACCACAGTTCTTCCGATGACCAGCATCAGCTGTCCCAGCAGGATAAGATAAATCAGGCCCATGTCTTTTCCGGCAATGCCTTTATCTACAATGGCCTGTGTCAGGAAAGGAAATGCCAACTGCAGCGCACATCCGATGAGCAATCCCATCAGAAGCTGCCCGAACAGATGTTTATAGTTCTTCAGATATCCCCATAGAAATACCAATGAGTATCCCGTGCTCACCTCCTCCTTTTGGGCATAGAAACTCTCCGTCGGTTGCAGGGCCATAAGGATACCTTTTCCTTGCCCGATGGCACTTCCACCGGTCCACGCTTTGCGGAATACCTCTTCATCCACTGTTTTCAAGTAACGTCCCGGATCGGCAATGCAAAACTCCAGGCATCGCCGTCTGTCCTTTTTCACCCGGTACAGCACCACAAAATGCTCTTGGTTCCAATGCAATATACAGGGAAATGGCTGTCGCTCCACCAGTTTCTCAACCGTCATCCGCCCGCACACCGTGCTGAATCCAATCTTTCGCGCCGCCTCGTTCATGCTTTGCATGGATACCCCGTTGTGCCCCACTGCACACAGTCGTCGCATGGCCTCTGCGGAATACATCTTGCCATAATAGCGCGCAACCATGCGCAGGCACGTGGCACCGCATTCCATGGAATCCGGCTGTTTAATGTAAGGAAACTGGTGTCTGAACAGCATGGTTGTCACCTTTCCCGCCCCGTCATGAGGCTGTGTGGCCAGTGTCGTGTGACATCGCGCTGATATAGGCATTGTTGAAGCGGTAACGCATGTAGTCCGCCATGCTTAGCTCCATGTGCCGTTTCTGGCAGAATCTGCCGAAATCTTGCGGCACGGCTTCCAGCTGCTTTTGGCAGCAGGGTCCCCAGCATAAGGGCATAAATTTGCATGAACGGCACATATCGTTGTCATAGGTGACAATGTCCATCCGTCTGGTCAACTTCTCCCTGTTCCATCGGATAGTTCCGTCTGCAGCCAAGCAGCCTTCCTGATGAATCGGCGTGAAGTCACGCCCGGTGCATTTATACACCGCTCCGTCATACGAGATAACTGCCTGGTTCTTGGCTGATGCCTTACATGAGAAACTCCTGCGCGCCAGATTCATGTAGGAGACCTTGAAACCGTTCAGCATCCACAGATCGATGACTTCCTTCAGTTCCTCGTTGTCGTAGTTGATAAAGTTCCCGGTCTGCCACACACGTTCCAGGTGGATGCCTATTTTACGCCGGTCAACGTCTGACAGGTCATCTATCAGTTCTTTCATGTGCGGCAGGGTGTCATCGTCGTAATTGATGCGCAGGTTGATGTATGTATTATCCAGCTGTCCGACAAGTGCACGGATAGTCTTTATCATGTTGTAATACGTGCCTTCATTCGTTCCGGGGATGTACTTTATCTGGTCGTGGCGGTCTTTGTAGCCATCTATGGATATTTGGAAAGAGGCATTCAACTCGGCAAACAGTGGCAGGGTATCAGGTGTGATACAAACGCCGTTGGTAACGAAAAAAAACGATACCCGCTTGTCTTGTTTCTCAGCCAGCAGCTTTATTTGCTTCAGCAGCGGATAGAGCTCTGTCTTGAAATAAAGCAACGGTTCTCCACCAAACAGTTCCACGTTGAGAAGCCTCAACTCCGGCTGTTCCCTGAACAACTGCCGCACATGCTCCATAATGGCTTCTGCGTTTTCCTCAGTCAGGTGGCTGCCCTTAATGTGCTTCTCGAAACAATACCAGCAACGCAGGTTGCAATCCAGCGATGGAAGCAGTGTAAGGTAATAAGTGTATGGTGCCTGTATGGCGGCCCGGTATTCGTCGCACAACTCTTGGTATTCGTCCACATTGTCATCCACTATAAAATGGTTCTCCACCAAACCTTCGTAAGCCTTAGGTGCTTGCTGCGCCAGCTGTGCCAGGTCGTTTTTCAGCCATTCACAATAGCACGTCGTCAGTAGGCAGAACGAATCCCACTTGGTATTGTAGCAGATTACTTTGTCCTTATCCCGGGTATAGATATTGTAAAAACTTGCTTTCATGTTGTTATTTGAAGGTATTAGGCAAGTGCGAATTTCCTGTCAGTCCACTTTGATGTTTTCCAGCTCGCTGTCATTGTTGTAGAAAAGTTTTTTCTGTCTCCCTTTGTTCTCCACCTTGTTCTTGAAAGAGTATGAGAAGCCGATTAAAAACTGCGGGGTACGGTCTGTCATGCGCGATGCACTGTAGGCGCGGTAATCTTCTTCCCGTACCCAGGACTTTACTCTCATGCCGGTCCAGAGGAAATTTTGCCCCATAAGCCTGAGTTGCCATCCTTTGGGCAAATTCCAGGTGAACGTGGCGTTGCTCCAAGGTGTCCCCTTGCTCATGGAATTGCGATCATACGAAGCATTCTGATATCCGGCATTCAGCATCAGAGACACTTGTTTGTAAAAGAAATTCCCTGAAAAAATCAAATTCCATGAGTTACCGTTGAATGCCATGTCCTTCTGGAACCTGCGTTGGTAATAACCATTCAGGTTGAGGTTGCCAAAGGGCAGGTTGTAGTTGATACTGCCGCCTGCTGTGATGAAGTGCGCGCACAGAAAATTACGGTAGGTATTGGTATAGATGTTGTCCTCCACAGTGCCGACAGCCAAAATCAGGTCAGAGGAATAGGTGTAGCGCACGTAGGGTTCCAGGTAGAGCTTCTTATAGTTCAGCCGATAGCTGAGATTCACCCTGTCTTGGAAGCTGGGTGTCAGGTACGGGTTGCCCTGCTGCACATAGAGGCTGTCGGTGGAGGTGTTTCGCGGGTTCAGCATCGAAAGCGATGGGCTGTAGCGGAAACGGTTGTAATTCAGTGTCAGTGTATGTATCTGGCTGAAGCGATAGCTCAGCCCCACTGCCGGCAGCAAATCGATGTAGTGGTTCTTTACGCCGTCTGCTTCCGAAAACATCATGTCCATGCCCAGCGACAGCGTATATTTGAACTTGCTGCCAGCCCTATTGTTGTCGAATCCCACGTATAGGTACTCCTGCCATCGGTTATAGCGGAAAGCCGACAGGTCGTCAGTCCGGTCATCTATGTAATTGGTGGTGTATGAAGTATTTGACCCCGCCGTGAGCGAATACTTCCCGTTGAACACGTTGGCGTAGTCCACATCCAGCTTGCCAAGATGGCGGTAGCTGTCGAAGTCCAAATCCCGCCGGTTAGTGTAAAGCCCGTTCTCGTCAGTCCGTTCTCCCGATGAGTCGGAATTGCTATACGAATAATTCCCCGTCACTTCCAGTGTCTGCACGTTGCTGAAGTCATGCTTGTAATACAGGTTGGCGTTGGCCGATTGATATGTCTGGTCGTTTTGCTGATGGCTGTAGGCCTCTGTGTAATACTCGTCAGATACATAGCCTACAGTTCCTTCCCTGTCGTTTGCAATGTCCGTAGGTTGGCCGATATAAGATGCCGAAAATGACACATAATCCTTGTCCGAGAACACATAGTCTCCACCCACATTGGCATAAAACATGTCAGTGTCATAGGTTTGGGTATTGGAATACTGCTGCAGCAGGTCACCAGACTGTGTTTCCGAATAAGTATGGCTTTTGTCATCATCAAAATAAAAATATTGCAGGTTGGTATACAGAGAAGCCCGGTTGTTACCCACTTCAAAGTTGAAGGCTGCTACTCCATATTTGCTGGCCAGTGAGTGCTGTGCGTATCCATTACCGTTGACATAGAGAGCCGCGCGCGTTCGCTTCAGGCGTATGTTCAATATGCAGGTCACGCTTTCGTCTCCCAAGTAGCGTGCCGAAGGGACTTCCACCACTTCCACCGATTCAATCTGTTCCGGGTTCAGCACATCGATGTAGCCTGTACGCTTCACCCCGTCAATCAAAATCAGAGGGCTTTCTCCTGTGTTCAAAGTAATTTTCCGCTCCACAGGATTCACATTCAGAAGAGGGATTTCCACCAAAGCATCATAAGCATTGTTTGCTTTTTTAGCCTGCTCAGACAGATAAAACGTTGTGCTCCCGGCATTGGTCACTACGAGATCTCTGCGGTCTCCAGATACCGTCACTTCGTTCAGTTGCGTCAGGTCTTCTTCCAACGCAAAGGTCGGCAGTTCTGTTTTCCCCGTCAGGCTGAAAAGTTGTTCCGCGATTTTGAATCCTATCATCGACACTCTGCACACATACTCACCGGCCGGCAGCCCTTTCAACTCGAACTTCCCGTCTTGGTCTGTCACCGTTCCACCGGCCAGGGTGTCGGCCTGCAAAAACCAGATGCTGCAACTTTGCAAGGGTATGCCTTGCCGCTCTTCCACGCTCCCTTTTACAAGCGTCTGCCCATGTATATGAAAGCAATAGAATAATCCCATTGCCACAAAAAAAAGATATTTCATTATTACGAAGTTTTTCAGTCCAACAATCTCTCCAGGCTCTCTGAACTCACACTTGCCACTGCTTCCTCATCCGGATTCCATTGCAATAGAGAAAGTACCATGGCTACTTGCCCGGCACCTTCTCTGCACAATTTGTTTTTCCGATTGCAGGCTATTCTTTAATGTTTGCAGTGCATCCGCAACCGCAGCCGCTGCCCTCTCCGCATCCGCAGCCGCAACCTTTCCCGGCAGAGCAATCGCAACCGCAGTCCTTGCCGGCATTGCAATCACAGCCACTGTCGCTACTTGCACCACTTGTGGCAGAACCGCCATGAACAAACATCAACTCATCGCCCATCAGCTCTATACTATCCAGAGGCAATAGTGAACTTTTTTCTGTTTAGCCATAACTGTCAGTTTTTAGTTTTAAAAATCAAATAAGGTTCTCTCTTCATAAAAAGAACATTTGTCGTACTTTTTTATTATATTTGTTTAATCTCCTTTTTATGAAGAGAGAAGCTGAACAAGAAGAAATACCAGAAACCAGTATTTTTTAGAACTTATCAGGCGGGAGTTGTGCCATCCGGAGTATTTCCATCACATCCACAACCCACTACCTGCACCACTCATGGTAGCACCGCCCAAAACAAATGTCAATCCATCGTTAATTACCAAAATATCTACATCCCTCTTAATATGCTGGCATACGCTTTCCACTGTTCGTTTTACTTCTATTCCTTCATTCAGAAAAGGAATAATAACAGTCAGCTTATTATTGTGAGGAGACATATCCATAAGTAAGGATTTATTTGTAAATATATAATATGTATTACAATATTATGATACAAATATAACAGATATGACACATTTACCGACTTTATGGACAAAAAATACAATATTCGGGGAAAAGACATTCTTTTAAACGACTTTTGTACCTACAAACGTGCCTTCCAACTGATGGTGCAGGTGCCCGTAAAAAGGCGGGAACGACAGGACACGGTGTATCTGCAGACACGCAACATCGGCCACCCGTTTATCATCCGGGTTATGACCAACGACTACTAAGGCATGACGACAGAACAGCTTCGCTCTACCATGATTTATTACAACGCAGACCCGGTTTAAGGGAAACATATACTACACATGACTCGTACGCATTCCCCACGCGAGTAGTACATGTCAACAGAGAAATTGATATACTGCCCGATTTTGTTGGGAACAAGCTAATGACAAAGTAAACCGGAAAAACTCTGCATCCCAATCAGTTATGCTTTTCTTGTGTGCAAAGTCCAAAATATTTTTCCATTAAACATTGGATAATCTAATTAAAAAGCATACCTTTGCACCCGCTTACAGCAGAAAACATCTTTTTTTGATTCGCTAGCTCAGCAGGTAGAGCACAACACTTTTAATGTTGGGGTCTTGGGTTCGAGCCCCAAGCGAATCACCAGGAAGAGGTCTTCAGCAATGAGGACCTTTTTCTTTTATATCAGAGCTT
>CAZYVE010000048.1:0-14376 GCA_964651035.1 uncultured Bacteroides sp. | reverse complement strand
AAAAGTTGTGCCTTCAAGTCATGAAACGTGAAGAAATACTCCAACTGTTTTTTTGTAACTTGCAGTTGGAAAGGCGCAAGATGAAACCGGAGTTCTTCAAGCAGATAAATGCCGTGATGGGCTGGAATCCCCTGCACCGTCTGATAGAGCTGTCCTATGGCAGAGACTTATCCCCGACAGGCCGTCCTGCCACGCCATAAGCTGGACGACTATGCACGCTATGAGCTTTCATCTATCCCGCCTGCATTGTAACCGAATCTTAACACCCTTGTAACACCTTCGTAACCCCCATCCCGCCCGCAAATCCATACCTTTGCACCGCAATCAATCAACGAAATGCAGCAAGGTATGGCAAGAATACTCATCCATTGTTTACTTTTGGCATTGCTGGCCGTGCCGGCAGCCGGCCTTCACGCACAGCGCATAAAGGGCAGCGATACCGTGCTGCCCCTGACGCAGGAGCTGGCAGAGTTCTACATGCTGCTCGATCCGCGCGCCACCATTACCGTCACCGGGGGCGGCAGCGGCGTGGGAATATCGGCATTGCTCGACGGGACGACAGACATCGCCATGTCCTCGCGGGCCATCAAGTTCGGCGAAAAGATGAAGATGAAGCAGGCACACCACGAGCTCCGCGAGTTCATCGTGGCCTACGATGCCCTGGCCGTCATCGTCCATCCCGACAATCCCGTCTCACGGCTGACGCGCGAGCAATTGGAGGATATCTTCCGCGGCAAGGTAACAAACTGGAAAGAGGTAGGCGGCGAAGACGCACGCATCGTGGTCTACTCGCGCGAGACATCGTCCGGCACCTACGAGTTCTTCAAGGAGAGCGTGCTGCGCAACAAGAACTACATGAGTGGCGTCCTCTCCATGCCGGCCACCGGAGCCATAATACAGTCCGTTCGCCAGACGCGCGGCGCAATAGGATACGTGGGGCTGGCATACCTCAATCCGGCCGTCAAGCCCCTGGCCATATCCTACGACGGGGGCGCCAACTACGTCACCCCCTCGGTGGACAATGCGCTGCAGAAGACATATCCCATCGTCCGCCCCCTATACTATTATTACGACAGGCAAAAGGAACAGCTGATAAAGCCGTTCATCGACTTCATTGACTCCGACCTCGGCAGGGGAAAGACGCTCGAGGTAGGGTTTATTCCGCGTTGAGTACGGCATCATCGTATATAGCCATCAATCCCCTGATATTTATGATATGAAAAAGTTGGTAGACTTAATCGCACGGCGCATCTTCACCGTAAGCGGATTTGCCACAAGTGTGGCCATACTGCTCATCATCGGGTTCCTGTTCAAAGAAGCAGTCGGGCTTTTCGACAACCCGATAGTCGAGGAAGGTTACGTCCTGGCACTGAACCGGCAGAATGATGTCCGCCCCCTTAATGCACAAGACATCAAACGCCTCTTCGATGAGGAAATCACCGATTGGCAGCAGTTGGGCGGCCCGTCATTGCCCGTCGAAGTATTCCGTCTGGAGGACCTGAACGTACTCTACACCGAAGAAGAGCTTGGCGATGAGTACCAGCATGCCGGTGCTTTGATCGCCGCCATGCTGCAGGAGCATCCGGGCATGGTGGCCTTTGTTCCCTCCGTCCTGCTTGCCGGGTATGAAGACGACATTCGCTTGTTGGAAGAGCGTGATATCCAGGTGAGAGACGTGCTGTTGGGTACAGAGTGGTTTCCTACCGCTACCCCGTCACCCATATTTGGCATACTCCCTTTGATTAGCGGCACTCTCCTGGTCAGCATCTTTGCCATACTCATAGCATTGCCGTTCGGCATGGCAATATCTGTGTACATGGCCGAGGTGGCCGGCCCGCAGATGCGCAAAATCCTCAAGCCGATGATAGAATTGCTTAACGGCATTCCGTCCGTTGTATACGGCTTCTTCGGTCTGGCGGTAATAGTGCCGTTCCTGCAGCATACATTCGGATTGCCGGTAGGCGAGTCGGGCCTGGCCGGAAGTATAGTCCTCGCCATCATGGCCCTGCCTACCATAATAACAGTGGCAGAGGATGCAATGCGCAGCTGTCCGCGGACGATGCGCGAAGCAAGTCTCGCCCTTGGTGCCACTCAATGGCAGACCATCTACAAAGTGGTCATACCATTTTCCATATCGGGCATAACGTCCGGCGTAGTGCTTGGTATAGGACGTGCTATTGGCGAGACAATGGCTGTGCTTATGGTTACGGGCAATGCGGCAGTCATGCCCGGCAGCATATTGGAACCGCTACGCACCATACCGGCCACAATCGCTGCCGAACTGGGCGAGGCTCCTGCGGGCGGGGCACATTACCAGTCGCTTTTCCTGTTGGGGGTGATACTCTTCTTCATAACCCTGTTCATAAATTCATGCGTGGAATTTGTTTCTGCCCGCAACAAGATGAAACGATAAACATATTAAATAGATACAATCATGGTTGTAGAAACAAATCCATCGTACAACAGACGCAAGCACTGTATACAACGCATCGTGTTCTCGTGCTTCTGCTTGTTAAGCTATGGAGTGGCGGCATTGCTGCTATTCATACTGGGATTCATCATAGTAAAGGGAATCGGTGTAATCAATTGGGAGTTTCTGTCGTCCGCGCCAAGCGACGGCATGACAAAGGGCGGCATCTGGCCTGCCATAGTAGGAACTTTCTGCCTCATGCTGGGCAGTGCACTGTTCTCTTTCCCAATAGGTGTGATGAGTGGTATATACATGAACGAATATGCCCCGCAAGGCAGGTTGGTGGATTTTATCCGCATGATGACCAACAACCTGGCCGGCATACCATCCATTGTGTTTGGCTTATTCGGCATGGCTTTCTTCGTAAATTACATGGGCTTCGGAGACAGCATACTGGCCGGTTCGCTGACTTTAGGCCTGCTCGCACTGCCCATAGTGATACGTACTACAGAAGAAGCCTTCAAAGACATACCCGACAGCTACCGTGAGGGCAGCCTGGCATTGGGGGCAAGCAAGATACAGACCATCTGCAAAGTCCTGTTGCCTATGGCTATGCCGAGGATTATTACAGGACTGATACTTTCGTTGGGGCGTGTTTCAGGAGAGACGGCTCCAATTCTTTTTACCTGTGCAGCCTATTTCCTTCCAAAACTGCCCGCAAGTTTATTTGACCAGTGCATGGCCTTACCTTACCATCTGTATGTGGTGGCCACCAGCGGTACCGACATAGAAGCGCAAACGCCGATAGCCTATGGTACAGCATTCGTGCTTATACTTATTGTCCTGATTATGAACTTGGCAGCCAACGGACTGCGCAAATTCTTTGAAAATAAACTGAAACAGAAATAACTCCTGTAATTAATATGAATAAGATTGAAGCCAGAAATATTGATTTCTATTACGGCGACTTTCATGCGCTGAAAGCAGTCAACATCAGCATACCCGACAACGAAGTGGTTGCTTTCATTGGTCCATCAGGATGCGGAAAATCTACATTCCTGCGTCTGTTCAACCGTATGAATGACTTGATACCGGGTACCCGCCTGAAAGGACAGATACTGATATCCGGGAAAGACATATATGATAAAGGGGTTGACGTGGATATACTACGTAAAAATGTAGGAATGGTGTTTCAACGACCCAACCCTTTCCCGAAAAGCATTTTCGAGAATGTAGCTTACGGCTTGCGTGTCAATGGCATCAAAGATGCAGACTTCATACGACACCGGGTAGAGGAAGCCTTGAAGGGAGCTGCTCTTTGGGGAGAGGTGAAAGACAAGCTTAAAGAATCTGCTTATGCTCTTTCAGGCGGGCAGCAACAACGACTGTGCATAGCACGTGCCATGGCGGTGGAACCGTCTGTTCTGTTGATGGATGAGCCTGCATCAGCCCTTGATCCCATATCAACAGCCAAGATAGAGGAGCTTATATGCGAACTGAGTGTACAGACCACCATAATCATAGTGACACACAGCATGCAACAGGCTGCCCGGGTAAGCAATAAAACGGCTTTTTTCTATATGGGGGAGATGGTGGAATACGGAGACACTAAGAAGATATTCACTAATCCGGAGAAAGAAGCAACTCAAAACTATATAACCGGACGCTTCGGATAAAGGAGCTTCATTTGATTTGACATATGCAATAAAAACATAAACATTATCGATATGGTGAAATTTGTTGAAAATGAACTGCAGAATATCAATGCTGAGGTAAAAGACATGTGGTCATTGGTGTACCAACAGTTGGATGATGCTTACCGTTCCGTGCTGGATGCCGACTATGAACTGGCGGACAAGGTTGTATCCCGCGAGAAACGGGTGAATGCCTTTGAGCTGAAGATAGACAGTGATATTGAGGATTTTATAGCTCTGTACAATCCCGTTGCCGTTGACCTGCGCTTTGCACTTGCCATGCTCAAAATCAACAACAACCTGGAACGCATAGGTGATTATGCTGACAGTATTGCCCGGTTTGTGATACGGACAGAAGTGAAGCCGGAAAACAAGATTATATTTAACGAACTGCAACTGCAGGACATGTTCGACACTGTGCTGTCCATGCTGAACACTACCTATGAGGCATTGCAGCGTCACGACATAGGTATGGCCAAGTCAGTATTCGAGAAAGACGAAATGCTGGACAAAATAAACAGCAACGTGATGGAAACGCTGGCGACGTATGCCGCAGAACATCCCGAATCAATACGCCTCTGCCTGGAGATAGCTTCAATATTCCGCAAACTGGAGCGTGCCGGAGATCATGTGAACAACTTGGCAGAAGAAACTGTATTTTACATTGATGCCGAAGTATTGAAGCATAAAAGGACCGCAATGCCTGAAGAGCAATAGATATTCTGTTGGCACATAAGTCCGAGATATTAAATGTGTGTCGGGTATGGCCTACTTGGTAAACAGTTTCTCAATATCGTCTTCCTTGATGGTTACTACTATTGTCTTGCCGTCGGGTGTGTGATTGGGTGTGGAACATGAGAACAAAGCATCTACAAGGGATGACATCTCATCATTGCCCAACACTTGGCCATATACTATGGCTGCAGCACGTGCCAATGTAAGGGCGAGGATGGAATGCACTTCCTCTTTGACATCACTACCCTTGCTCATGGCAGTGTGTACCATATCTTTTACCAATGCCACAGGGTCGAGTCCTTCTATGCCGGCAGGAATTCCATTGATAGCATAACTGCCTCCACCTAAAGAACTGAGATCGAATCCTACAGCAGAGAAATCGTCCATTAAATCCTCCAGCACAGTAACCTCGGAAGCCGGCAATTGCACAATATCTGGAAAGAGTACGCCTTGGGACACACCTTTCTTATTGTTGATTTGTTCCATATAGCGTTCAAATAATACCCGGATGTGAGCCCGATGCTGGTCTATAATCATCAGTCCCGACTTGACGGAGGTAATGATGAAGCGTCCTTTGAACTGGTAATGCTGTGTGCCATTGTTCATGCCGCCAGATATGATTGGCGGTGTTCCTGACTCTATGGAAGGGATTTCTTCATGAGGAGCCTGGGAAAACTCTTCAGCAGAATTCATTTTACTCGCTTTTGCCAGTCCTTCGTACATGATTTCCCAATTACGTGGTGAATGCCCACACCCTGCTTCTTCATAGCGAGAAGATGTAGACGATTTGAACGGGTTAAAATCGGCATTGTAATGCACTTTAGGCGGTTCTACAGGCGCTGTATGCTCATAAGCCGGAATGTCGGGCATGTCTGCGACATCAAAATCTATAGACGGAATAGCACTGAACTTGCCCAGCGATTCTTTTACTGCTGCGGAGAGTATCTGCCATATAGCCTGCTCATTTTCAAATTTTATTTCTGTTTTAGACGGATGTATGTTCACATCTATATTGGCAGGGTCTACTTCGAAATAGATGAAGTATGATATCTGTTCTCCTGGGGGGACGAGATGTTCGTAAGCATCTGTCACAGCTTTGTGGAAATACGGATGGCGCATATATCGGCCATTGACGAAGAAATATTGGTGTGCACCTTTCTTGCGTGCTGTTTCCGGCTTTGCCACGTAGCCGGATATTTTCACCAGCGTGGTATCTACATCCACCGATAACAGCTGCTGGTTCATCTTTTTGCCGAAAACCGCTATGATGCGTTGCCTCAAAGGCGAAACCGGTAGGTTGAATACTTCAGCATCATTACTGTAAAGGTAGAATGCCACTTCTGGGTGTACAAGGACTATTCTTTCAAACTCAGCCAGTATATTACTTAATTCTGTGGAGTTCGCTTTCAGGAATTTACGGCGTGCGGGTACGTTAAAAAAGAGATTTTTCACTGAGAAGTTGCTCCCTTTCGGGCATGTTGCAGGTTCCTGTACTTCCAGCTTCGAACCGGATATGAGCAATCGTGTACCCAAATCTTCTCCTGTTAGGCGTGTTTTCAGTTCGACTTCAGCAACAGCAGCTATCGAGGCCAATGCTTCACCTCTGAATCCCATGGTACGCAAGGAGTACAGGTCGGTGGCTTCGCGTATCTTGGAAGTTGCGTGCCGTTCGAATGCCAGGCGTGCATCCGTCTCCGACATGCCTTTGCCGTCGTCTATCACCTGTATGCAGGTTTTCCCCGCATCTGTAACCAAAACATGCACTTTTTTTGCGTCGGCATCAATAGCATTTTCTACCAGTTCCTTGACAACGGATGCCGGACGTTGTATCACCTCACCAGCAGCAATCTGGTTGGCCACCGAATCAGGTAACAAATGAATAATATCACTCATAATAATCTATTACAGGTCTTATGTTTAAGCTGACAAAAAGTTAAGGAAAATAAAATAACAGCGGGATTCATCTGTATCATGTGCCATCTCCCAAACTATGCCGGCTTATTAATCACAATCAGATAATACCATGACTAATGGCATACCATAAACATAGCAGAAGTCCGATGAAGAACAAAATTACAGCAAAATGCAACGGCTTGCGTCTACTCTCTTTGCGACGTTTCAGATGTACTGTATGCTCGACAAATTTTCCGCGGATATCTTCCGGCAAGATTTTTTCTTCCGGTAACATCCCAAGTTCGCGTTTTGCATGTTCACGCATTTTGTCCAACTTCTCCTTCCGTTCGTCCACATATATATATGTGTGATGGTATCTCCGTGGTTTACGTACAGTAAATAGTCCGTATAGCTTCATTGCATGCTGTTACTTTTTGCTTCGTTCTATATGCATGTTCCTGGGAGATGCTGGTGGTTTACGGTCACTCTTCTTTAATACTTGGTTCGCATTTTTCCCCCGCCATTCGAAAATATCTTCCTTGTTCAGCGGTCTTACATAATCAAACCATGCAAAAGAAGGCAACCGTAGCTTATCCGGCGGTATCTGATCCATGGGATACATGGTGCCATTAGCCTTTCCTATGAAAGCTCCCCTTTCCATGCGGCGGTCTTTTAACAACATGCGCAAGAAAGCTCCTTCCGTATAGTTCATACCAATCTTGGTCGAATCTTTGTCATCGATAGGGTAGTATATAACCAGAACATTGCCGTTAACGTCCACTTGCCGCATCTCGCCGTTACTGAAGAACGCCTTCATTTCCTTACCGCTGACTTGATTATAGTTAATACTGTCCATTTGTTCCACGGCAAGCGCCTGGTTTATGATGTGCGCCCAATCAATGGTACTGTCATTCATGTACACCTTTATTTCTTCGCCCAGCAGTTGCTGATGTCCTTGCCATAAGATAGGGTCATTGTACATAGTCATGCAAGAATCCTTGGAGTTGTACACCAGGGAATCGCATACAGCCTGTACATCCGTACGATATGCTCTTACCTTATAGTAAGCACGCATTTCACGATACATGGAATCTGTGTTAAGGTTATATGTTACTAATCTCAGGGTGTCGCCGTGCAAAAAAAGGCTGTCTCCTTGCGAATAGTCTATTGCAACTGCACGCTTGGTGGCAACCGCATTGCCGGTCAGTTCGTTGTAGAAACAATAGTCTCCTGTAAGCATATTCCTATTCACAGTATCATTCATCTGAACATTATCGAAGGCTTCACCATAACCCAATATACGGTCATAAAAAAGGCTGTCTCCAGTCAATCTCTTACCCTCGTTGGTCAATACAGAGCGTTCTAATAGTTCGGCTTGCTCTGTTATGGTGTTGTAGATTCCTCGTTCGGAATAGATATGATTCTTGTCGCTTACTATGTCAGAAGGTCCAAGTATGGTGGCTATTTTTGTAAGTGTACTGTATTTCAAGGTATCCGATGTCAAAACAAAACTTGGATTGACCAGCACCACTTCATGGTTGAAAATAGCCAGTTTGGTAGATGGGCTATATTCGCCCCAGATGGAAGTCAGTACATTTACAGAATCGGCCAACTCGCCTCCATCAAAATAATACCCCAAATCCCTGACTCTGTCAAAATCTAAACTGTCGGTAGTGAGTACGGTACCCTGGTTTATCATGCGAACATTATTCCGCAGCATAGCCAACTGTGACATACCGTCATAATAAAGATAATCCCCGTAAATGAATAGGGTATCTCCCTGCTCCATACGTACATTGCCGAAAGCCTCTACGGAATTTATTTTTTCATAAATCAAAGCACTGTCACAAAACATGTACATGCTGTCATGTCTCAACTTTACTGAGCCGATAAGCACCTGTACATCGGGGCGCATTTCTTTATCTGCTTGTGCTTCATCAGCGTACAGCAGATCAACACGCATCTTCTTATCGCCGTCATTTCTACCGGTCTTGTCTTGTGCACTGAGCCAACATACGCCAAACAGGCATAGAATACAACCTATAAAGTATCTATGCCTGTATAGAATACGAGACCTTATATTCCCCTTATGCATATATGATTAGTTCTCTTCAAGAATTGCCGCCTGTGGGCTTATTCCTTAATCCAACCAGGATACCTGAAAGCACAATTATGCTTCCAATTATCCTTAATCCGGACATAGGTATGCCGTTGCTTTTCACGTATCCACTTTTCCAATACCTCTGAGCTACGCTTTTCTAACACGATATTTTTCAGGTTCTGGTAGTCTTCGGTGATAGTAGCCTTATGGCCGTTGATCCGGCTTTTCAACTTTACTATAACACATACTTCCTTACCAGTCTTTTCCGGTATCATGGTAAAAGCTTCAGATATTTCACCTACCTTCATGTTATCAACGACTTTTGCTATCTCCGGAGGAAGCTCCTGCATCTCAAACTTGGAGGTGTTGTTATACGGATTGGGCAACAGACCGTAATTATTACGTGTATCCTTATCATCTGACAGATTTTCTGCAGCAGCCTCAAAAGTAAATTTGCCTTCCCGGATAAAGTCTGCGATGGAATCCAATCTTTCCATGCCGGCAGTGAGAGAGGCTTCCGGTACATGGGGTTTAAGCAAAATATGGCGTACACGAATACGGTCTCCCCGTTTCTCCAGCAACTGGATAATGTGGAAACCATATTCCGATTCCACAATCTTAGATACCTTATCCGGTGTCTGCAGGTTAAATGCTACATTTGCAAAAGCAGGATCCAGTTGTCCACGTCCCATAAATGGCAATTCACCTCCATTCACGGCTGTACTTCTGTCTTCAGAATACATGCGCGCCAAAGTTGAAAAACTTGTTTCGCCACTGTTGACGCGTTCTGTGTATTCACGCAGACGACTCTTTACATCATCTATCTCCTCAATCGGAATTTTGGGCTGCAGAGTGATAATCTGAACTTCGACTTGAGTCGGAATATAAGGTATGCTGTCAGGAGGCAAATTCTGGAAGTATCTGCGCACCTCACCTGGTGTAACTTTGATTTCACCGACCAATTTTTCTTTCATTTTTTGCACTTTCAAGCCTTCTCGTATGTTTTCTCGCAACATTTCGCGTATTTGGCTGGAAGTCTTGTTGAAATATTCCTCCATTTTCTCCCGCGATCCGATGTTTGTAATAAACATGTTGGTTTGCATGTCCACACGTTGCAATACTTCACTTTCGGAAACCTCAATGCTGTCCAATTCAGCTTGGTGAAGAAACAATTTGTTTACAGCTATTTCTTCGGGAATCATACAATATGGGTCTCCATCGAACTTTCGCCCTTCATACAAGGCACTTAAGCGTGCTTCCTCTATTTCAGACTTCAGTATAGCCTCATCACCCACAATCCAAGCTACTTCATCTATAACGTTGTCCTGTGAATAAACAGCCGGTACAAATAGCATGGCAAATGCCATAAGAGAAAACCACATCTTAAATTTAATGTACATATCTATCGTTAATTTATATTATAATATTTAATTCTGTTCTTTTTCTCAGCCTGTTCATATAAATCTGTCCGCACGTCCTTCATAAACTGCACTTGTTTTACATTCAGCAGAAGTTTTCTGGCATGGGCACGTGCAACTTCGTAAGGTTCGGCATCTCCTGCAGCGCGATAATCACTTATATTCAGGAAGTAATAGAATGCAGAATCCTTTAACTCAATATTACGGTTTCTTTGCAGGTAAGTTTCTGCGTCCGAATGCTTAAGAGGTATCAGGTCTAATATATCGGACACATACACCCATTTGTCATAAAAATACTCATACTTAACTGCATTGCGAAGACTGTACTTTTCCAATTTTTCCACAGCATCATTATTCTCGGCCTTATACCATCGGCGCACGTCAGCAATACGTGGGGCTGTCAAAGGTACTTTTATGAACAAGCCCTTAATAATAGGACTTTCTACCGTAAAAAGTTCCCGGTTTTGATTATAATAAGTTTCCAGTTCCTGTTCAGAGACCTCTTCTGCCAATTTCTGGTAAATCAAAGCCTGTTGGTATGATTGCATGATGAGTGTTTTGCGGTAATCTTCCACCTGTTTCTCTATCCACTTATTATCCGGAATATTATCCTGTGCCTTCTCATACAAAAGAATATCTTCTACCCACCGACGGATAAAGTCGTTGGCAAAACCTACACTGTCATCATCAGTAAGGCCGGTAGGAAATACCGCAAACAAGTCTTCCATATACAGAAAGTTGCCATCTACTTCGGCCAAAGGAGTCTTTCCTTTATGGTCGATTCTCTCGGTACACGAATCAAAGAATAAAAGCACCGAAAGCCCTACACTTATTGTAGTCATCGTCATTAGACGTTTCATCCTGTTTCCTTACAAGTTACGAAGATACTGCTTTAATCAATTTCATCAGTAGCCATTAACTGTTTTTAAAACCTCTTCGTTTATTTCAACCTTACCTGATGCACGTAAGCTGGCTTCCCAATGTTCTTCCAGAAAGCATCGGTAATCATAGGCCAATAAGTCTTTTACTTCCCAATAGTTGTCAGGGCCTTTCATTTTTCGTCCGAGTAAAATTGTAGTTGGAAAATCTTTATTCCTGGGTGCACTTCCCTGCTTGAATACCCGTTCGTCCACATAAGGATTATCGCCTGGTGAGAAAACAGCTTGTTCTGCATGCACTAATAGCTTTTCTCTATTATTGAATATCAAGCGTATAGCATCCATCCATTCATTCTCCGGCAGGCTTTTCAATAACTTTCGAATGCGGCGGGCTGTTCGTCGGTTCTCACAATGCAGGACAATACCCCGATAGCGAGGCTTATCCCAATAGTAATGTTGTTGATGAGCTTCAAAATAGGCTTTAAGACCGGTTTCATCAGAGTATATAGTTTCTGGTTTTGGTAGCTCTCGTGCAGTAATGGAGTCTATTAACAGTTGTGTGCGGAACTTATGTATTTGTGATTTAAATCCGGGGTATTTCTCCTCCAGGCAAGCACTTTCGCATGCCAACACGTTTTTTGTCACGAACAGTTCAAATGCTTTGTTTATACTCAGTGGATGACTCTGCAAAAAACGAGAAAACGAAACACCGTCATATTTCTTTCCATCTAACGTGAATAATGTATGTGATGTATGACCGTGTGACAATAATTCTCTATATCCCTCAGCGTTGAGCCGAAAGCCGTGCTTCTGTTTCAGATATTTGGTTAGTGAATCGGCTGCTTCCGCAAGCCAATGAGGATTGATACGGATAAGCTCTTCTTTTATTTCAGCGAAAGGTGGAAGAGGTGTCTTGTCATACACTTTGGCTATATACAATCCTGATGGAGTAAAGAAAGGTGCAGAAATCTCGCCTGCTTTTAAAGAACACACCGTGTTTTCCAATTCGGACAAATATTGCAACGGCCTCAGCAAAAACTGTTCCGGCTCGTCAGAATAAGCTTTCAGACAGATTTCAAATTCTTCCGGTGTTTTCACAATGCGTCCATATACAGAATCCATCTTTTGGATGGCCTCCTTCAGTGCAGTGCTTGTTACATTTTGAGGTAAATGTTTGTAGATGCAAGCCACACGCGCTTCCCAGTCCTTACCTTCTTTACGTAAAGCATCATAATATGCGCGTGCTTTGCAATGGAGCACAACAGAATCGGTAAGCAAGGAAACAGATAGGCTTCTCCGATAGGCTTCTAAAACATTACGAAAGGAACTCAATGTATCTATTCCTGCTGCTTCTGCTGCGGAAACTTTCAGTTCCCTGATAATAAAAGCATTAAATAAACTGTCCCTTTCTTCATGTCCAAGCTTGCAGGACAGATAATCACCATACAGGTTTTCGAATTCCGAGCGTCGCACTTCTTTCCCATTTACACGCATCAGCACAGGATCATCTTGGGCACGAAACACAATACTCCACAACAAACAGACAATGAATATACCTAAAATTCTCATTATCTTTGAAACCAGATTTACTTATAAGATGCTCCTATAATGGAAAGACGGCAAACAGCAAGTATATGACTATAAAGTTCTTTGCAGAAAACTATGAGTACAATACTCAACCTTTGCCGGTATGTTTTGCGCTGTCGGACAATAATTATTCCGGACGACTGTAATTGGGTGCCTCGCTTGTTATGGATACGTCATGCGGATGGCTTTCCTGCACGCCTGCATTTGTTATGCGTGTAAATTTGGCATTGTGCAACTCTTCTATGTTGGCTGCTCCACAGTAGCCCATACCAGAACGCAAACCGCCTACCAATTGGTATATAACTTCATATAGCGTCCCTTTATAAGGTACTCTGGCAGCAATTCCTTCTGGTACAAGTTTTTTCACGTCATCCGTGCCACTTTGGAAATAACGGTCTTTCGAACCGTTCTCCATCGCTTCCAATGAACCCATGCCACGATAGGACTTGAACTTACGCCCATTGAATATTATAGTGTCGCCTGGCGACTCTTCCGTTCCTGCCACCAAAGAGCCGATCATCACGCTATACCCTCCGGCAGCCAATGCTTTCACAACATCACCTGAATAACGTAATCCGCCGTCTGCAATCAAAGGTATGCCGGTACCCTCCAAAGCCTTTGCAACATCGTAAACCGCGGTCAGTTGTGGTACACCCACTCCGGCAATCACCCGTGTAGTACAAATAGACCCGGGACCGATACCAACTTTAACCGCATCGGCACCAGCTTCAACCAATGCCAACGCAGCCTCGCCGGTAGCAATATTACCAACCACAATATCGACATCCGGAAATACTTTCTTGGCTTCTTTCAGCTTATCTATTACAAATTTAGAATGTCCATGTGCCGTATCAATCACAATAGCATCGGCACCTGCATCCACCAAAGCTTTCATGCGTTCCAATGTGTCGTTTGTCACACCTACTCCGGCTGCCACACGCAAGCGCCCTTTGCTGTCTTTGCAAGCCATCGGCTTGTCTTTGGCTTTTGTTATGTCCTTGTATGTAAGAAGTCCCACCAGGCGGTTGTCTTTATCTACCACTGGCAGTTTCTCTATCTTATGTTTCTGCAGTATCTGGGCGGCATCTTCCAAGTCTGTAGTCTGATTAGTAGTGACTATGTTGTCTTTGGTCATCACCCCATCTATATGTCTTGTTACATCCTTTTCAAAACGCAAGTCACGATTGGTTACTATGCCCACCAGATGTCTGTCATCATCTACTACGGGTATTCCACCTATTTTGTATTCTGCCATCAGAGCAAGTGCATCAGCTACTGTGGAACCGCGCTTAATTGTCACCGGATCATAAATCATGCCGTTCTCGGCACGTTTCACAATGGCTACCTGCCGTGCCTGTTCCTCTATTGACATATTTTTGTGAATGACACCTATACCTCCTTCACGTGCAATGGCTATAGCCATTTTTGCTTCTGTCACGGTATCCATGGCAGCAGTTACAAAAGGTATTTTCAGTTCGATGTTTCGTGAGAATTTTGTCGTGAGCACGACTGTTTTAGGCAAGACTTCAGAATATGCGGGAATCAACAATACGTCATCGTACGTCAACCCATCCATTACAACTTTATCTGCAATAAATGACATAAGGCTATGTACTTTTAAATTTATTGCGTGCAAATATACAGTTTTTCTCGTTTATAC
>CAZYVE010000047.1:0-14409 GCA_964651035.1 uncultured Bacteroides sp. | reverse complement strand
TTTGCTGAAACAATCCATCAATCTTAACGATAAGAACATGAATTATATAAATATAGTGAAGTCATTCTTGATATGCTTCGTAACTTTTGGACTTATGTCATGCGGGGATGATTATTACACACTGAAGAATGATGAACAGAATCTATGTGATAAGCTATGGATAGACCAGAACTATGTCACAGAAGACGGATATGAAGGTACCTACCAACTCCGTTTTTATCAGAAAGATTATAAAGGGCAAGAAATAACTTCTTATTCTGAAGGGGGCGGAACACATACTTTTGACCGGGAGTTTTCATGGAAATGGGGAGACAGCAGCAAAGAAGATTTGTACATGACGTTCAATGATGGAAGTATTAAGCACTTTGAAAATGTATTGGTACGAAATCATTATCTATCAGGTCTATTGGATGGGGAATCCATTATGCTTGTAGACATGGATCATATAAACTGAAACTGCAAAATCGCTTTATACCATACATAAACCGTATATCATTTCTGTAACAGCCTCTTGAAATCAGTAGGATAAGGCGTTTCAAAACGCATCGCTTCTCCTGTAACCGGATGATAAAAACATAGCCTGAAAGCATGCAAAGCAAGGCGCCCTATCGGGTTGACATCGGTCAGCCCATAACGTCCATCACCCACAACCGGATGTCCAAGATCCAGCATATGCACACGTATCTGATTTTTACGGCCGGTTTCAAGCACAAGCTCTATAAGCGAGTACCCGTTGCCACGCCTGATGACCCTATAATGTGTAACAGATTCTTTACCTCCATCATCTACCGGACTGGAATGCACATAGAAAGTACGGTCGGTAATCCATGACTTTACAGTTCCGCCGTCATTCTTCATCTCACCAGTGACAACTGCCACATAACGACGGTCGGACACGATGTCATGCCAGTTATCCCGCAGTGTATGTTGTGTCTTTTCATCCTTGGCAAACATCATCAACCCGGATGTATCACGATCCAGACGGTGCACTATATACACGCGGTTCTGTTTTCGCGAACGTTTCACATACTCGTTCAATATGGTATAGGCTGTGCGTTCTTTCTGCCTCTCTGTATTAACAGACAGCAATCCTGGCATCTTCTCCACTACTATGAGATAGGCGTCTTCGTATACTATTTTAAGCAACCTATTATGAAAAATCTTGGTACTCTTATTATGGCTGATCTGTACTTTCATTCCTGGTTTTAACGGGAAATTATACTGTGTAGTAATGACATTATCCACAAAGATGACACGCTTCCTCAATAATGTTTTCAATTTCGTACGACTTGCCTGAGGCATTTTTACTGAAAGGAAGTTCATTAATTCCATGGGTTCTGTCACCATATAGCCTGTGTATTTTGTATGCGCTCTGGCTGTTATTTTCTTTTCTACCACTTTGTTTTGTCTTTAATGGGTTTAAAACGTTAATTCTTACAACTAAGAAGATGAACAATTGCTTCATCTTACATCTAAATGAGTGGTTCAATCCATGATGTGAACTACATTATTTACATGATGCAAATTTAGATATAAATCGCGATTTATATACCAGTGTTATAAGAAAGAATCAAGACATCCCTATCTTTACGGCGTTGAGGTCTCGATAAGCGAGCATAAAAATTAACGGAACTATCTACCTATATTGTACTTTATGAGCAATGGAGTTTACTTTATTTAAGAGTAGCAAGACAAAAGTGGACAGTTCCGAATAATATTACTGCTGAGCGGTTACCGACCTTATGCACTCCAATAGCTGGTCATGTTTCTGAGGACTGGTAGTTTCCACAATCTTGCGGATAATACCTCCTTTATCTATCACTACTGTGAGAGGCATAGAGCTTACAACAAATTTCCTGAATATCGGCATTGCATCGGGCACTTGAGTAAAACAGAATCCCTGCCGCTGTACAATATGACGTATATCATCGGCTGTATTACATGTGACAGCCAGATAGTTCGCATTAGGGAAAAGTGTTTACTCCCATGAATGTACCTTTATTAACCTAAATATGCATTTCATTACATGGTAATATATGATTCAATAGAAAAAGATGTATGAGCGAGCGCAGCAAAAATTCCTGCTGAGAATTTGTAGATAATCAACCAAAAATTTATCTTTGTCCACTAAGATTAACAATTAAATCAGTTTAATTTACAATGAAAGATTTCCTCAAATTCGTGCTTGCTACCATAACCGGTATTATAGCGGTTTCGATCTTGTTCTTCTTGTTTGGCATCGTAATGCTGTTCGGGATGCTATATTCCACGGAATCGGAAACGAAAGTCAAAGAAAACTCCATTATGATGCTCAATCTGGACGGCACGTTAAGCCAACGCAGCCAGGATAACTTATTCAACTTCCTGACCGGGGAAAGAAATAATGAATCATACGGACTGGATGACATACTTTCAGCCATCGGCAAAGCCAAGACAAACGATGACATAAAGGGCATTTATATACAGGCAACGGCTTTGGAGGCCGGCTTCGCTTCTCTGAAAGAGATACGTGACGCTTTGCTCGATTTCAAAGAGACAGGCAAGTTTATCGTGGCTTATAGCGATGCATACACACAGGGACTTTATTACCTTTCGAGTGTGGCAGACAAAATTCTGCTGAACCCATACGGAATGCTCGAATGGAAAGGACTGGCTTCTTCACCAATATTCATAAAAGACCTGCTCGACAAGGTAGGTATCGAAACTGAAATATTCAGAGTTGGTACTTACAAATCTGCAATAGAAATGTTTACATCAAAAGAAATGAGCGAGGCCAGCAGAGAGCAGGAATATGCATTCGTATCATCTATCTGGGAACAGATAAAAAACGATGTTGCTGAATCGCGCCGGCTTACGGTAGAAGAACTGGACAAAGCCGCAGATCGCATGATGGATTTCCGACCCGCCACAGAGTACATTGAATACGGATTGGCAGACACTTTGATATACAAAAATGACGTACGCGACTACCTGAAACAAATGGTCGGTGTAGACAATGAAGACGATATTAATGTGCTTAGCCTGAAGCAAATGATAAACATAAAGAAAAATGTACCCAAGGACAAAAGCGGAAATCTCATCGCCATATATTATGCTGACGGTAATATAGACATGGATTCAGGCATGGATAGTGGCATAGAGTCCCAAAAAGTAATAAGAGACTTACGCAAACTGCAAGATAATAAAGATGTCAAAGCAGTTGTACTGCGTGTCAATTCTCCCGGCGGCAGTGCATATGGTTCAGAACAAATATGGTATGCCATGAATGAACTGAAAAAAGAAAAACCGGTGATTGTTTCCATGGGAGATTATGCGGCATCAGGAGGTTATTACATATCCTGTAGCGCAGATACTATCGTAGCTGAACCTACAACCATGACAGGCTCCATAGGTATCTTCGGCATATTGCCCAACATAAAGAAACTTACGGATAAAATCGGCATTGACTTCGATGTAGTCAAGACCAACGACTATGCAGATTTCAGCATGATGATGACACGTCCCATGAACGAAGGAGAAAAAGGGCTGATGCAAATGTATGTCAACCGAGGATACGACCTGTTCATTTCAAGATGTGCCGAAGGTAGAGGTCTGGATAAGGAAGAAATAGACAAAATAGCCCAAGGGCGTATATGGACAGGAACAATGGCCAAAGAGCTGGGGCTGGTCGACGTTCTGGGTGGTTTGGACAAAGCTATTGAAATAGCAGCAGAAAAAGCAGGAGTACAATCTTACACAATCATAAACCAACCGGATAAAGAAAGTATATTGGAAAGTTTGATCAAAACAACCCAAGGAGACTATATCAAAGCCAGACTTCTGAAAGGAAGTATGGGTGAGTTATACCATCTGTTCCACACAATAGACGGAATGGATAACTGCGACCGCATACAGGCAATAATGCCTTTCATCCCGAACATCCGATGAACATGAAGGGGTATAACACCTATATCCGCCAGTGGTTATACCCTGCAGCTTGGTTATATGGTGCAGGGGTGTGCCTCCGCAACAAGCTCTTTGATTTAGGATGGCTAAAATCCAAGAGTTTTGATATACCCATAATCAGCATAGGTAACATTGCGGTGGGAGGAACAGGGAAAACGCCACATACGGAATATTTGATAAGACTGCTTAAAAGTAATGGTCTGAATGTAGCATCTCTAAGCCGCGGATACAAAAGAAAGACAAAAGGCTATATGCTGGCAGACGGGAATAGTAACGCCAGACTAATAGGAGATGAGCCTTGCCAGATACATAACAAATTCCGAGACATAAGAGTGGCCGTTGATGAGGACCGCTGTCATGGCATTGTCCAACTGCTAAAGTTGGACAATCCTGTTGTAGATGTAATCGTGTTAGATGACGCTTTCCAACACCGCCATGTTAAAACGGGATTGAACATACTGCTGACAGACTATCACCGTCTATGGTGTGATGATACTTTAATACCGGCAGGAAAGCTCAGGGAGCCTACAAGCGGGAGAAAACGGGCACAGATAGTTGTAGTAACAAAATGTCCCGAACATATAAAACCTACAGATTTCAATATCATAGCCAAACGACTGCAGTTATATCCATACCAACAGTTGTACTTCTCGCGTCTCCGATATGGCATCCTTTACTCGTTGTTTCCACAAAATGATTCCTCTTCCGCAGTAATTCACAAAGATGACAATGTACTGTTAGTAACAGGAATAGCCTCCCCCACCCCGCTGATATACAAAATCAGGGAACAGACCACACATTTCGAAGTAATAGCTTTCGCAGACCATCATGATTTTACATATAAAGATTTACAAAGAATAAAAAAACGCTTCGAACTATTAGGCCAACAAAACGGATATAGGGAGAAAAGAATTATAACGACGGAAAAAGATGCCGCACGACTGAAAAACCACCCTCAATTGGATAATACATTGAAACCATACATTTATGTGATGCCAATAGAGATAGAGATTCTGCAAAATCAACAAGACATATTTAATCAAAATATTATCAACTATGTTAGAACAAATCCAAGAAACAGTTGCTTTCCTGAGGAAAGAAATGCACACATCTCCTGAAACGGCTATAATACTCGGCACAGGATTAGGAAGCCTTGCGGAAGAAATCACCGGGAAGTACGAGATAAAGTATCAGAATATACCCAATTTCCCGATATCTACAGTAGAAGGCCATAGCGGCAAACTCATTTTCGGGAAACTGGGGAACAAGGACATCATGGCCATGCAGGGACGATTTCATTATTATGAGGGATATTCAATGAAAGAGGTTACATTTCCCATAAGAATAATGCGCGAACTGGGTATCAAAACCTTATTCGTATCCAATGCCAGTGGAGGTACTAATCCGGACTTCGAGATTGGGGACCTAATGATCATCACAGACCATATAAACTTCTTCCCCGAACACCCACTGAGAGGAAAGAATATTCCCTACGGCCCCCGTTTCCCAGACATGAGTGAGGCATACGATCGGGAACTTATACTGAAAGCAAATGCAATATCAGCCGAAAAGGGCATAAAGGTGCAGCACGGTGTTTATTTAGGCACGCAGGGACCTACATTCGAAACACCGGCAGAATACAGAATGTTCCGCATACTGGGAGCAGACGCTGTGGGGATGTCTACCGTACCGGAAGTCATAGTCGCCAACCATTGCGGCATCAAAGTGTTTGGTATCTCGGTCATTACAGACCTGGGGGTAGAGGGTAAAATAGTGGAAGTCTCTCACGAAGAAGTGCAGAAAGCAGCCGATGCCGCCCAACCAAAAATGACGGCAATTATGCGTGAACTGATAAACAGGATCTGATAAAAAGCAGATGCACCTCAAAAAGTGGAACTTAAAAAACCAATCTAATGAGAACAGAAATAGCAACCCTCGGCGAGTTTGGCCTGATACGTCATCTCACCGAGGGATTAGACCTCAAGAACGAATCGAGCAAATACGGCATAGGGGATGATGCAGCCGTACTCTCCTACCCAACCGGCAAAGAAGTGCTGATAACTACAGATTTACTGATGGAAGGGGTGCACTTCGACCTGACATATGTCCCTCTGAAGCATCTTGGGTACAAATCGGCAATAGTTAATTTTTCTGACATATATGCCATGAACGGAGAACCCAGACAGATTACCGTGTCGTTAGGCATATCAAAACGTTTCACCGTGGAAGATATGGAAGAACTATACGCTGGCATCCGCCTTGCATGCGTGGAATACGGAGTCGACATAGTGGGAGGTGATACCACATCCTCATACACCGGACTTACCATAAGCATCACTTGCATAGGCGAAGCAGATAAGAACCGGGTTGTCTATCGTAACGGTGCGAAAGAGACCGACCTTATTTGCGTAAGCGGGGACTTGGGAGCAGCATACATGGGACTGCAACTATTAGAACGTGAGAAAGTGGCTCTACAAGGTAAGGAGAAAGACCTCCAACCAGACTTCGCTGGTAAAGAATATCTGTTGGAAAGACAACTGAAACCCGAAGCACGGAAGGATATCGTAAACAAGCTGGCACAAGCAAACATACTCCCCACCGCTATGATGGATATTTCCGATGGCCTCTCATCCGAATTGCTACACATCTGCACACAAAGTAAAGTCGGATGCCGCATTTATGAAGAGCATATCCCCATAGACTATCAGACGGCAGTCATGGCAGAAGAATTCAATATGAATCTCACGACATGCGCTCTCAACGGAGGAGAGGATTACGAACTTCTATTCACAGTCCCGATAACTGACCATGAAAAAATATCAGAAATAGAAGGAGTAAAACTCATTGGCCATATAACAAAATCTGAATTAGGATGTGCTCTTATTACGCGCGACGGACAGGAATTTGAACTAAAAGCACAAGGATGGAATCCGCTAAAGTGATTGTAGCATAATGGCAGGCAAACCGGTCTCACAAAACACCGATACCCCCAATCATATTTTCGTAATATGTGCAGCATCCCGCTTTTTTATATTATCTTTGTCAATTGAGAATTTTAAATCTGCATATTATGTTTAATATACAAGCTAATCCGAGCGGAACACGCCATATCTCGGTTTCAGAAGCCAATCTTGCAACGATAGAAAAGTATGGATTGTTTCGTCATCTTATAGATAGTAATGGTATTGTAGACGAGACAGTACTTGACAAGTTGAAACTGAATATTCGTTCGTTGATTGTGTCACAGGAAGAGAAAGATTGTAAAGATTTGCTTGACCTCTGCATTGACGTAATCTATCATGGTAATATGAAAGCTTTTGGATTACAACAGCTTGTTCGCCTCTATTTGCGCTGGCTGTCGGAACAGAATACTGATAATGTACAATGAAGACTATAGATACATGCGGATACAGGGAATATAGCCCTCTGATTCCTGCCATAAAAGCGATATGTGAAACAGAAGATGGAGAGACTCTGGAGATAATAATGGACGATGTTGCAGCTTTTAAAGATTTGAAACTCTATCTGTCTGAACAGCGTATAGGTTTTCGTGAGATATACGACGACGGGCGTATGTCATTACAATTTGTAGTAGTCAGGTGACAGATAATGATTTTTTCACAGCTGCATTACCTCTTGCTCAAAGTTCTCCTTATTACCTATGACTTTGTTTCTTATTTTGCTGCGGTAGTTATATACAGTAGCAAGAGAATAACCTAAGAAATGGGCTATACTGGTTGCATCTGTTATTCCCAAACGAATCAAGGCAAAAATACGCAGTTCCGTATTTAGCAATTCACCTGATTTGGGTATAATATGAGCTTCGTCAACTAGAAGCCGGTTAAAGTCTTCTACGAAATTAGGAAACAAATCAAGGAAAACTTTGTCGAATTCCATATAGAAAGCCTTTCTCTCATCCCTTAAGAACTGATCTGAGCGTATGTTCTTGAACAGTTCGTCTATGTTCGATGCCATTGCCAGCTTTTCCAGTGACCGTCTGTACCGTTCTAATTTCTCCAAGTACCCGACACAACGTTCCAGATAATGTGCTATATAGGCTTCTTTTATTTTCCCGGTTTGTTCTAACTGATGGTTAGTAGATACCAGTTGTCTGTTTATCTCATGCAAATGTTTGCGCATTGCAGACAACTTTTTCATCCAAACTCCCAGATAAAAAATGGTGATAATTAACAAAACGGTCAATGTGCTGACGCTTATAAACATGATACGTGCCGTATAACGTTCGTTGTCTGCCTTCGCCTTGTATGCCTTGTTTATGATTGGATAGAATTCTGTCACTTCCATAAAGCGCAAATGTGCATTACATGCTACTGCATCTTCCATAGAACAAGTCAGATACTGGTAAGCACGCTCTATGTCACCCTGTTTGTACACCAATCGGGCAAGTTTCTGCAATGAAGCATATTCACGTACCGAACGTTTTATATCGCAAATAGCGGTACGTGCCAAATAATACATTTCTTTTTCAATATCGTTTTTGGCAGAATATGCTTCGGATATTGTATAATTAATATATGAAAGCTGTTTCAGGTCATTTATGCTGTCCAGATATTTTGAGAGCAATGCTATAGCCCTGTCCGGCTGTCCGAGCAATACCCACCTTTCCGCCTCTATTACTTCACTTTCGCCTACATTGTGTGGAATATTTAATATGGAATCCCGATATAGATCTGTATTTCTCATATATTCCCATTTGATATCTTTTTCCAAAGTATTATCGGCTAACCAACCATAACATGCACGTGCTGTGTAGTAGTAATTGCGGAGGTCATCGTTATCAAGTTCGGATGTATTCAATTGTTTAAGTTCTGCCAGGGCTTCGTGGTACATGCCGATTACTCCCATTGCTTCTGCACGGTTTATTATAATTTTAGGATTTGGACTTTTATGTCCCAAGATGATAGAAGCTTCTCTTTCTTTCTCGATATAATATAAAGAGGAGTCTGCCTGGTAATGGAGAAATTCTTCTACTAAACTGCCATACAATTCATATTGCTGCATGATATCGGAAGAACGTTCCAAGTGCTTTTCCAAACTCCTTATACGATTTTCTTTCTCTGCGTGATAAACACCTTTTTGAGCAATCACGTCATCCAGTTCTTTCAGGATTTGTCGCAAGGAATCTTGTCTCCCCCACAAATCGGGTGAGAAAAACAGGATACAAAATATCAATATATTAAAGCGCTTCATCATGACAAATATATTAATAATGGGATTTACAAATGTAGGAAATTCTTTGAATATAAAATAAAAAAAGGGAATAAAATGTTTGAAGTCAGTTATATTTTATGCAGATACATTATATACCGTTATAGCTGATTAGCAATAAAATAACATTTGCACACCTTTATATTTTCGCTTTATGGAATATAAAGCCGTCTGCTAACAGCTTACATTTGTACGAAACCATTAACAAAGATATCATGAAACAGATCATTCTTTTTATTGTGGCATTGTTCGGTTTTTGGGGAGATACCACCAAAGCTAATACTACAGTGAATAACATCAAAAAAATCGCCCCCACCTTTTGGTGGGCAGGAATGAAGAACCCTGAATTGCAAATCCTCTTGTATGGCGATAACATCAGCTCTTCTGATGTAAGTATTTCTGGAAGTCAGGGAATAGAGTTGAAAGAAGTAGTAAAACAAGAAAATCCTAATTACCTTATATTATACGTAGACTTATCCGAAGCGGCGCCGCAGACTTTCAATATTCTGTTGAAGCATGGCAAAAATACAGTCACGGTACCTTATGAATTAAAAGAACGCACTCGTGCCGGTTATGATGTAGAAGGCTTCACTGCCTCCGATGTCCTCTACCTTATTATGCCCGACCGTTTTGCAAACGGGAGTCCGGAGAATGATGTTGTTCCTGGTATGCTTGAAGACAAAGTGGATCGTAATAAACAATACAGTCGTCATGGGGGAGACCTGAAAGGGATTGCTGACCATCTTGATTATATATCCGACTTGGGAGTAACAGCTGTCTGGCTGAATCCGACTCAGGAAAACGACATGCCTAACAGTTCTTATCATGGTTATGCCATCACAGATTATTATCAGATAGACAGGCGTTTTGGCGGGAACGAAGAATTCAAACTATTGGTGGACAAGGCACATACAAAAGGCTTGAAGGTGGTGATGGACATGATATTTAATCATTGTGGCAGTGAGAATTATCTGTTTAAGGATAAACCTTCCAAAGACTGGTTCAATTTCAAGTCGCAATATGTCCAGACATCATTCAAGACTGCAAGTGTGCAAGACATACATGCCAGCGATTATGAAAGGAAAATTGCCACAGACGGGTGGTTTACAAAAGTGATGCCCGATTTTAATCAACGTAACCGTCACGTTGCACGTTATCTTATCCAAAGCAGTATCTGGTGGATTGAGTACACCGGAATTAACGGAATACGCCAGGACACACACCCTTATGCTGATTTTGATTTCATGTCAGAATGGTGCAAAGAGGTCATGGATGAATACCCGCGTTTCAATATAGTGGGTGAGACATGGCTCAACAGTAATGTACTTATATCTTTTTGGCAAAAGGACAGCAAGCTGGCAGCTCCATTAAACTCGAATTTACCGACTGTGATGGATTTTCCGTTGCAGGTGCTGATGAACAAGGCATTTGATGAGGAAACAACCGATTGGGGTGGCGGGCTATACTCATTGTATGATTATACCACTCAGGATTTGGTCTATGCCAATCCTATGAACTTGCTGATATTTCTTGACAACCATGATACATCGCGTTTCTATACCAAGGAGAAAGATACGCAAAACATTACCCGGTATAAGCAAGCCTTGCTATACCTGCTGACCACACGTGGCATACCGCAGATATATTATGGTACAGAAATTCTTATGGCAGCCGATAAAGGCGATGGTGACGGGACTTTACGCCGTGACTTCCCCGGAGGATGGGACGGTGATGCAAACGACTGTTTTACAGCAGAGGGACGTACCGCCCTGCAAAACGAAGCATACGATTATGCTCGCAAACTGCTGAATTGGCGTAAGAATAACGATATAATAGGCAAAGGAAGCATGAAGCATTTTTCCATATCTAACGGGGTCTACGTTTATGAACGCAGCTACGAAGGAAAGTCTGTAGTTGTCATAATGAACGGTACAGACAGGCCACAGGAACTGGAACTTGCACCTTACAAAGAAATATTTCCGGCATCTCAGGCAACGGATTTCCTGAGTGGCAAAACAGTAGAACTGGGAGGCAGTCTGCATCTTGACAAACGTGAATCCCTTCTGCTCTGCTTTTAGGTGCATTATTATTTATTCTTATGTTTCACGATGCCAAAATATTGATATCTAAATTATTGCTTGTTCCTTGAATTTATATTGACTTATAATTTAATTCTAATAGGTTCTTTAATATGACTTTGCAGGCTAAATTAGCAATGCTTAAGAGATTAGCATAACCTTATAATGCAAAAAACCATGTACCTTAAAAAACAACTGACAATCTTTACCGTATTGCTGGCAGCAACTTTTGCCAATGCACAGAAACTGATTTCCCCAGATGGGAATATGGTAATGACTTTTACCATCGACCAGCTAACCGGCACACCCGTTTATGATTTGTCTTATAAAGGCAAGACAGTTATCAAGCCGAGTATGCTGGGATTGGAACTGAAGAAAGAAGATGCAGACAAGAAGACCGATTTCGAATGGACGGAGCGGACGGACAAAGACCTGCTCGATGTGAAAACCAACCTGATGAACGGTTTTGTCATTGCCGATACCCAAATGTCGACTTTTGATGAAACGTGGAAGCCGGTGTGGGGCGAAGAAAGCGAAATCCGTAACCATTACAATGAAATGGCTGTTACTCTGAACCAGGAGGCTACGGGGCGCCACATTATTATACGTTTCCGTCTGTTCGACGACGGACTGGGATTCCGCTATGAATTTCCTCAGCAGGAGAATCTCAACTATTTTATTATAAAGGAAGAACATACTCAGTTTGCCATGACCGGCAACCATACGGCTTTCTGGATTCCCGGAGATTATGATACCCAGGAGTATGACTATCACACTTCCCGTCTTTCCGAAATACGCGGTCTGATGAAGAAAGCCATAACCCCCAATTCTTCACAGACACCGTTCTCGCCTACGGGTGTCCAGACTGCGTTAATGATGAAGACCGATGACGGGCTTTACATTAATCTGCACGAGGCTGCACTGGTCGATTATGCCTGCATGAGCCTTAATCTGGACGATAACAACATGGTATTTGAGTCCTGGCTGACTCCTGATGTCAATGGGGATAAGGGTTATATGCAGACGCCATGCACATCGCCTTGGCGTACAGTCATAGTCAGTGATGATGCCCGCGACATATTGGCATCCCGTATAACACTCAATCTTAACGAGCCATGCAAGTATGAAGATGTTTCATGGATCAAGCCTGTAAAATATATCGGTATCTGGTGGGATATGATAACAGGTAAAGGCAGCTGGGCATACACCGATGATGTGTATAGCGTGAAACTGGGAGAAACCGACTACAACAAGACCAGACCAAACGGGAAACATTCGGCCAACACCGCAAATGTGAAGCGTTATATAGATTTTGCAGCAGCCAATGGTTTTGATGCCGTACTTGTGGAAGGCTGGAACGAAGGCTGGGAAGACTGGTTTGGCAACAGCAAGGACTATGTATTCGATTTCATCACCCCGTATCCTGATTTCGATGTGGAAGAGATTCAGCATTACGCTGCATCCAAAGGCATCAGGATGATGATGCACCATGAGACTTCGGCATCGGTGCGCAATTACGAGCGGCATTTGGACAAGGCATACCAATTTATGGTCGATCACGGTTATAATTCTGTCAAGAGCGGATATGTGGGTGACATAATTCCCCGTGGAGAGCACCACTACGGGCAATGGATGGTAAACCACTACCTGTATGCCGTTACCAAAGCTGCCGATTATAAAATCATGGTCAATGCCCACGAAGCCGTGCGTCCCACGGGTTTATGCCGTACTTACCCCAATCTGATAGGAAATGAGTCGGCGCGCGGTACGGAATACGAGGCTTTTGGCGGCAGCAATGTCAACCATACCACCATATTGCCTTTCACCCGCCTCATCGGTGGTCCTATGGACTATACACCGGGCATTTTCGAGACAGATTGCAGCAAGATGAATCCCACAAATACGTCTCGCGCGCGTTCTACTTTGGTACGCCAGCTGGCTCTCTACGTTACCATGTACAGCCCCTTGCAGATGGCTGCCGATATTCCCGAGAACTATGAACGTTTCGCCGATGCTTTCCAGTTTATTAAAGATGTTGCAATAGATTGGGACGAAAGCAGGTATCTTGAGGCAGAACCGGGAGAATACATAACAATCGCACGCAGGGCTAAGGGAACGGACGACTGGTATGTGGGATGTACTGCAGGATATGGCGGGCATGAGTCAGACCTGATACTGGACTTCCTTACGCCGGGCAAGAAATACGAGGCCACAATCTATGCCGATGCCAAGGATGCACATTGGGAAACCAATCCGCAGGCCTACACTATCACCAAAAAGAAAGTAACGTCTAAAAGCAGGCTTAAGCTGAAAGCAGCTGTCGGTGGCGGATATGCCATCAGCATAAAGCCGCTGGACTGACGGTAAGAGGACCTTTTCTCGCGTACATGTACTGCGCATGCACGGAATGTGTACGCGGGATGCACAACACATATATTAAGCGGGCATTGTACATATTATACAAACCGGCTTTCCCCGCTTATTTACCACTGAGAGCATATTATCAACTTTACTTACATTTAATTTAATAACATGAAAATGAAGATTCTGAAAACTTCGGGCAGATTCCTGCTGCTATGGTTGGCGGGAATGTTGCTGACTGTACATGCCTTTGCCCAAGAGGCTATTACGGTAAAAGGAATTGTGACGGACAACACGGGTTTGTCAGTCATAGGAGCTAACGTTCTTGTAAAAGGGACGACTAATGGTACGATTACCGACATCGACGGAAATTTTACGCTGCAAGCCAAAGAAGGTGACATCATTGTTGTTTCTTATATTGGTTTCAAACCACAGGAGTTTGCAGCAAGTAAAAATCTGCTCAGAATTGTCTTGGAAGATGACAGCGAGCTGCTGGAAGAAGTTGTGGTCATTGGTTACGGTTCGGTGAAGAAGAGTGATTTAAGCGGTTCGGTTGTGGCCATCGAAGCCGAAGAAATCAACCGTGGTGCCGTTACTTCCCCGCAGGAGCTGATGCAGGGAAAGATACCGGGACTGTCGGTGACGGGCGGTGACGGAGGCCCGGGTTCGGGACAGACAATCCGCATCCGTAGCGGTGCTTCGCTCAATGCCAGCAACGACCCGCTGATTGTCATCGACGGTGTGCCCGTGTCCAACGATGCCGCTCCCGGCACGTCCAACGCCCTGGCCACCATCA
>CAZYVE010000046.1:9365-15088 GCA_964651035.1 uncultured Bacteroides sp. | reverse complement strand
AGTATCTGAAAATCGGATGATCAGCGAAAACTGTCGTAACTTTATAGTATTGAAATACAAAGAACTACAAACAGTTAACACTATTATCACCGAGGAGAAAGTTACTGAAATATTCTGTATGGCTGATGTCTTTTACAAGTTTTATGATTCAGTGATAGCAAGATATACGTCAGGTGACAGCCAAAATAGGAAAAGTCATAAGCAAAAAGTTTCCCGAACTGGTTTCCAGAGAAATCAGTAAGTGGGATATCTCATCAAAAGAGATAAAACAGGTGTACGGTCTCGCCTCTAAATTTTTACAGGAATAGAGTATCTTCTATATATCAAGCCATTGCAAAATAACTTTTCAGGCAATACGTTCCCCGTATATACGCAGCATATTCCGCACATTCCTACGATGTGTTCCGTGCAAACCGGTATTCTGTCTAACTCAAACCTGTTTTCCCCCACATTCCATTCAGGCTGTCAATAATGCACAAATCCGACATTATGTATAATTTGATAATTTATGTATACGTATTTATATGATTTATTATTATTTTTGCTTGTGATTTTACTTCTTTATGAAAATACAACAGCGCAATAAAACATATAACATAACAGATGAGCTGTCTTTTAAAGAATTCGTCGAGGCGTATTCGAATGACTTGCTCTATTATGCACGCTACATTATCCACTCGAAGGAAGAAGCGGAAGAAATTGTGAGCGATGTATTTGTTGATGTATGGATGATGCGCGACAAACTGCATGAGAAAAGAAACATCAAAGCATGGCTGCTCACTATGACTCATAACAGGAGCATTTCCTACCTGCGGAAAAAATGTAGCCGGCCGGATGCTGTGTCTCTGGATGAGGTGGAATACAGCTTCTTACCGGACGATTTGCAGACACCCGACGAACGGATGATAAGTCAGGAAGAGATGGCCCGTATAAACCACGCCATAAACCAATTGCCACCACGCAGCCGGCAGGTATTTATTCTGGCAAAAATAGAACGCTTGCCTTACAAGGAAATATCTGAAATCCTTGGTATCTCCGTGAAAACCATCAACAACCATATTGCCAACGTTTTGATTAAAATCACAGAAATTCTGAAAAAATACTAAAACCCACATTCCAAGTAGGAGATTTTCACACAGAATGCGCCATTTTTATATAAACCATTAATATGGAAAATCCAGAAAAAAACGGAAGTAAATACAGTTTGTTGGCATCATTCCTCGACAAGCGGCTTGATATGCAGTCTTGTAAGCCAGAACAGCCCAAGGATGAAACGGACAAGAAACTGCTTTTTGTATGGGACGAGTGTAATCCTCCCGAAACAGATACGGGAAGAATTTGGGAAAAAGTCTCACAGAAAATCCGGAATAACGACAGGATAATAACGGCTGTCACACATTCCGCAGGCAGGAGAATCCGCATCCGCCGAATCCTTTCAGGCGTGGCCGCGGTAATTGTACTGACGATAGGTATTGCGGGCTTCTTGTTTTGGCAGGGAAAGGATACAAAGGAACCTCCGATTTCGCAGCTTCTGCTGGCTGATGTATATCCGGAAGATATACAGGAAGTTACCCTTATCGTTTCGGAAAATGAGCATATCGAGATAGACGAACACTCGAAAATCGTGTATTCGCCCACGGGTCAAATCAGTATATGCCGCAAAACGGCGGAAGCAAACAGTCCAGGCAACCATGCTGCCGTAAGTTCTGTTGCTCCCAAGGACATATACAACCAAATAATCGTGCCAAAAGGAAAACGTATCCAATTGGTTTTGTCCGATAGCAGCAGGATGTGGGTCAATGCAGAAAGCAAAGTGCTATATCCGCGCATGTTTGATGCCGAAAAACGGGAAATTTATGTGGAAGGTGAAGTATATCTGGAGGTGACGCCAAACGCACTCAGCCCTTTCACGGTGCATACAGAAAGGCTTTCGGTGGAAGTACTTGGCACAGCTTTCGACGTGCGGGCTTACAAGGATTGCAATGATGCAGTTGTTCTTATTGATGGAAAAGTGAGAGTGAAAGGCACTACCCTGGCACCCAACGAAAGGATAGAGATTGACAGCGAAGGTGTCACAAAATTGGAACGGGTAAATGTGCACGACTATATATATTGGATAAATAATGTATGGAAGCTCGACGGACAACCATTGAAACAAGTTCTGGACATGCTGAGTGATTACTTTGGTGAGGAAATAAGCTGTACGCCGGGCATAGCCGATGAACCTGTTTATGGGAAACTTTATTTGCACAACGATGTCAATCAGTTAATAACAGTAATAACACAGACCTTACAAGAAACGATAGACTTGAAAAACGATTCCATTTACAGATAGTTGACAGATAACAAAGGAATAAGATTATTAACTATAAAAATTAATGACATTATGAGAATGAACTAGTAACCTTAACTCTCCTGAAAGGAGGAACATGACGGATGCTGTATGCTGCTTCCGCCATAAACAAATAAAATCAATCTTTAATCCGATAAATGTATGAAACAGAAAAAAACTTATTACAGGAAAAAAGAGATTTTACAGTTTCTTTGTGCCTGTGTATTGGTAGTTATGGCAGGAAGCAGCCTTTCCCCGCTTCACGCGAAAGAGCACCACGGTTCCGATGATGCGCAGAATACTGCACAGACTGTCGAAGAGGTATTCAACTATATTGAACAGAACAGCAATTACGTCATTCTCTATACGAAAGCATTGCTGTCCGATCTTGAGAGGGAGGTAAATGTCCATCTTAAGGGTGAGCAGGTAGAAGAGATTCTGAAAGAGTTATCGGCTGCTGCCGGGTTGGATTTCAAAATTAACGACCGTCAAATTATAATTTCCAAGAAAGCTCCGGCATCCCAACAGCAAAACAACAACATCCGCGTGACAGGGCGCGTCATAGATGAGAACAACGAACCTATACCGGGTGCCAACATAACAGTCAAAGGGTTATCGGGTATAGGTACGGTGAGTGATGCCGACGGTAACTTCAACCTCAATGTACCGCAAGGTGCCGTTCTGGTAGTTTCATTTATCGGCTATAACGCAGCCGAGCAAACTGCCACCGCCGCAAGAAGCATGACAATCCGTTTACTACCAGATACTCAGTCGTTGGATGAAGTAGTAGTGGTAGGTTACGGTATGCAACGTCAAAGCTCCATCACCGGTTCCATCAGTTCTGTAAAGGCGGAAGAGCTGAAGGGCATCACCACTCCCAGCGTATCCAACCTGTTGCAAGGTAAGGTGGCCGGTGTAGTGGCTACATCCACTTCCGGACAACCCGGTGCCGGTGTCAGTATCCGTATCCGTGGTACCGGCTCGATTCAGGGCAACCAAGAAGCCTTGTGGGTTATCGACGGTGTGGTTGGCGATGCTGCTGCCGAGTTGAATCCCAATGATATAGAAAGCATCACCATCTTAAAAGATGGTTCCGCCACAGCTCTTTACGGCTCACGCGGTGCCAACGGTGTTATCCAGGTGACAACCAAACGCGCCAAGATGGGCACTTCGCAAGTCACCCTCTCTGCAAAATTCGGCGTGTCACAACTGCAACGCGGTAATCTACGCATGATGAACGGTGCCGAATACTATGACTATGTATATGAGGCTTACAAGAATGCAGGCACTCTGGATAGTCAGACATGGCTGCAATCTTACCTGAGAGATCAGAACTTCGACTGGTGGGACTATGCTACACAGAGTGCACCGACACAGAACTACAACATTGGTTATCAATTCGGCAATAATAAGGTGCGTTCTTATATCTCAGGTGACTACTATACGGAAGAGGGAACTATCATAGGATATGACTACGACCGCTTCACTCTGCGCTCCAATACAGACTGGATAGTGACCGACCGTCTGACACTGCGTGCCAACTTTGCTGCCAGTTACCGTGAGACGTTCAACCAACAACACTCACTGTCATATACCAGCTACACACCGTGGGATACTCCTTGGGATTCGGAAGGTAACCTGAAAGACGGTAGCCAGGGACGTCCGTCGGCCGATGTGGCTGCCACTGCCGACCCGCGCGATTACTGGTATTCGGACGGAGGATACAACTATGCTTACGATCGTCTCCTGAACTATAGTCGGAGTCGGCAAAACGCCATGGATATCGTGCTGGGTGGTGACTACAAAATTATCGAGGGGCTGACTTTCAAATCGAATAACCGGTTTGGTTTCACCAATGCATACTCGGACAGTTATGTAGATCCTTCAAGTACTTCGGGTGCCGGTACAGACGGTTCTTATTACGATGCCAACAGCAACACACGCTCCATATATTCTAACCAAATGCTTAATCTGGTACGGACCTTTGCCGATAAGCACGAAGTTAATGCCTACCTGGGTTTTGAATATGACGAATACCGTTATTGGGATCTCAGCGCCACGGCATACAAGATAGCCCATGGTGCCCAGATTATCAGTGCAGGAGCCGACGACCCATCCGCTTCCGGAACAAAGACAGAACAGAAGAACATGGCCGTCTTGTTCAACGGTAATTATACTTATGACGGCAAGTACCTCTTCCAGTTTATGGTGCGTCGCGACGGTTCATCCCGTTTCGGTGCTGACAAACGCTGGGGAACTTTCTGGTCTGTCGGAGCAGGTTGGAACATGCACGAAGAAGAATGGATTAAACGCTTGGGCTGGATTAACCAACTGAAACCGCGTATATCATACGGTATCAGCGGTAACCAACCGAACGGAGCTTATGAGTGGGCTACAGTTTATTCTATCACGCAGGAATATGCCAACGAAATCGCTTTCTACTCCAACTATGCCGGTAACTCTGACCTTACGTGGGAACAAACCGGTAACTTGGATATTGGCTTGGATATACGTCTGTTCGATCGTTTGAGCATCGTAGTGGACGGATATATCAAGAAAACTAAGAATCTGATTTACCTGCGCCACCTGTCTGCCGTGACAGGATTCAACCGCCAGACTGCCAACGATGGCAAGATGGAGAACAAGGGCTTTGAAATCACCATTACACCGGAAATAGTAAAGACCAGGGACTGGTATTGGGATATTAGTTTCAATATGGGCTATAACAACAACAAGGTTACTTATCTGCCGGATGGAGACGATTTGAGTACACAAGCCGTAGCAGTGGGTTATCCCTACCTGAACTGGTACATGCCCGAATGGGCCGGTGTCAATACTCTGGACGGTACACCACTGTGGTTCGTGGTAGATTCAGAAACCGGTGAAAAGACCGTGACAAGCAACTACAACGAAGCAACTTTTGTGTTATTGGATGCTTCACCTACACCCAAAGTCAATGGTGGCGTTGACACCAACCTGTCGTGGAAAGGGCTGTCACTGAACGCCAGCTTCATCTTCAGTGCAGGTGCAAAAATCTATAACAGTATGCGTGCCAGCTCTATCGACCGCGATGCCGAACGTCCATCACAAGCAGCTATGAAACTGGCTGATGGCTGGAGCCGTTGGGAAAAACCGGGTGATATCGCTACACACCCGCAGCTGATAGCCGGTGGTAATAACAGTGCTTCGAGTACGTCTACCCGCTATCTGGAAAGCGGTGACTTCTTCAAACTGAAGTCTCTCACTCTATCCTATAGTCTGCCACAAAAATGGTTAAATCCGCTGAAAGTGAATAATGCCACTATCAGTTTGGGTGGTGAGAATCTTTTCACTATCACCAAGTATTCCGGACAAGACCCCGAAATTCTGCTGTCAACGTCATACAACGGTT
>CAZYVE010000046.1:0-9265 GCA_964651035.1 uncultured Bacteroides sp. | reverse complement strand
ACCAAGTATTCCGGACAAGACCCCGAAATTCTGCTGTCAACGTCATACAACGGTTATGTCAGCGGCTACGGTTATCCAACAGTCAGACGTTTCACTATAGGACTAAACGTTACTTTCTAACCCGATATAACGATTACGAATTATGAAGCTCAAATACACATTACTTACTCTTGGGTTTACATTTGCCATGGGCGGATGCAACTTGGATATACAAATGTATGACGGAGTGGCAGCTGAAGATGTCACTGTCGAAAACCTTACGGAACTGTCTCAAGGTTCGTATCGCTTACTTAAGAACGACGGAGGTCTGATTGATTACGGATTTTCATTCTGGGCTTATGGAGCCGATGACCTTTCATGGGGAGGGACTTCCACCGACTCAAAATTCAAAGATTACGACTATGGCAGAAGCATAACCAGCAGTACGACCGAATATACGTGGGAATTAGGCTACCGGGTTATAGGCAACTGCAACAAAATTATTGAGATGGGAGATGAATTGGGTGCTGATCTCACTGACGACCAACGCGTAATAGTTGGGGAGAACTACTACCTGCGTGCCTTGAGTTACTTCTTGTTGGTAAACGAGTTTGCACAGCCATACTCTAATAACCCCACAACCAATCCCGGACTGCCACTGAAGCTGACCAGCGATACTGATGATTTGCCGGAAAGCCGTTCAACCGTGGCTGAGGTTTATGACCAGGTGGTAGCCGACCTTCTGAATGCTATCGACTACATGACCTTGTCCAGTAGCCAGACGGCCAAAAACTGCTGCTACGCCACCAAGGAAGCGGCACAGGCATTGCTGTCGCGCGTGTACCTCTATATGGAGAACTGGCAAGGTGCATACGAAATGGCCGATGCAGTAATCAGTTCCGGTCGTTTCACCCTGTTGGAAGGCGATGATTATTCTACCTATCCGCAACACGTACCCGAAGAAAACAGTGAAACCATTTTTGCCGTGCGCCGTACCCGGTTGATGGATGACTCCAGCTATGCACGTCCGGGTGGACTTTATCTGAGAGTGGATAGCAATGGATGGGAAGAAATCTACGCTTCCTCCAGATATTTGGAGCTATTGGAGCTTTACCGCGATGACGAAGGCTTTGCCACAGACCTGCGCAGTAATTTTATCAACAAACGTTATGTTGAAGATGCAGGTGCAGACCTTTATCCGATTACTTCCACTGTGAAAGACAGCCATGATGACTATAGTGACTGGACTTTCGCTTATCCATATTTCATGTCAGGTGCAAACTACGGATACGCACAACTCTCTGTTACCCGGCAATCTGACGGAACATATGTCATAGCTGAAAATGAAGCTGGGAGCTTCACCAGTAACATTATCCAGGAAGAAGACTACAATCTGGGTAGCCGTTACTATGTTGTTGGAACCGATGGAACGAAATACATAGGCCGTATCGAACCGCGCGTTTACGATGCCAGTACCTTGCGCCAGAAAGAATCACAGTTCCTGGTGTATGCTATAAACAAATGCTCATATCAGGAGCAATATTATCACCTATGGTCGCCTGTCATCAGCCGTTTGGCCGAAATGTACCTGAACCGTGCCGAGGCAAGTGCCGAAATGGGTGATACACAAGCTGCATTGGATGATGTGAACGTATTGCGTCGCCGTGCCGGTATCCCAGAGTGGACGATGCAGAATATGCAGACAGCCGAGTCCGGACAAGCGAAGGATATTGATAAGATTGTGGAAGAAGAGCGTATGCTTGAACTGGCCTGGGAAGGACATCGTCGCTTTGACATCTTCCGCCGTCGCCAGACACTGGACCGGAAATACCCGGGAGGTCATACTCTGACGGAAGGAAGCCGCTTCCTGGAGGTAAACTACAACGATGACTGCGTTTGTGAGTATATCCCACAAGCACAATATGATGCCTATCCATACACATTGGAACAGAATCCATAAGACGGACGTATATTGTTTTTTGAATATCAATACCTAACTATTAAACAGAAAGATAAATGAAAAAGATTTCATATTTATTTATAACGCTCCTGTCTGTCCTCACGTTTGGGGGATGCTCTGACGTTGAGCAACCATATGTGGGATATGTCACTATTGAGTGGCGGACAGTCTTGGACGCAGAAGCAGGTTCTACCGCTACCGTCATCCCGGACACGGATATAGATTACAACATCAAGGTGGAGTCTATTGATTTCGGAGATTCTGAGACAGAATGGTGCACTGCCACCATTGACGGAACGAACATTATTGTAACCGCCACAGAATCGAATGACGGCACCGAAGAACGTACTGCTACCGTCAGCGTAAGATACGGTTATTGGATAACATCTTTCATCGTATTGCAGAAATACCAAGGACAAGAATACATACAACTTGACTGGAGCAGTTGGACTGCCACCGGTTCGGATGTGGAAGCAAGTGATGGCGGAGGCTATAGCTCACTGTTTACCACAGATAGAACAACCTTCTGGCACAGTGCATACTCCAGCGGTACTGTCCCACCCCCGCACTCTCTCTACATTGACATGCAAGAAGAGTATGAGGTTGTCCGTTTCGACATAGGGCGTCGTCAATACGGAGAAAACAACTATCCCTCCGTCAAACACATGGATATCTATGTCAGCACTGATAATGAGAACTTCACTAAGGTTGGCGAATTTACATTCGAGATTCCATGGACCGCAGAAGATGGCACAGTCGTGACAGGCAACAGTCCGCTTGTACCGGCCGAAGAGATTATCGAACTGGATGAAGCCGTGACCGCACGCTACGTATGGCTGGAAATCACAGAAGTGAATATAACGAGTACGTATAATACAAGCGGTGTTTGCCAAGTTTCCTACTGCAAAGTTTATGGACCTATCTGAAACAATGTGAGGATATTTACAATTAGCTAAAACCGCTCATATAAAGATGGAGGCCGCCTCAAAATAAAATTGAGACGGCCTCTTCATCTTCTACAATACGTATCGTACGTATCACTTTTTGAAGTAACGGTTGTACAATCCTTCAAAGCCTTTTCCGTGACGGGCTTCATCTTTGGCCATTTCATGGACAGTATCATGTATGGCATCCAGGTTCAAAGCCTTGGCACGTGTGGCAATGCGTTTCTTGTCTTCGCATGCGCCGCATTCGGCATCCATTCTTTTTTCGAGATTGGTTTTGGTGTCCCATACACAGTCACCTAACAATTCCGCAAATTTAGCCGCATGCTCAGCCTCTTCCCATGCATAACGTTTGAAGGCCTCGGCTATTTCAGGATAACCTTCGCGGTCTGCCTGCCGGCTCATCGCCAGGTACATACCTACTTCGGTGCACTCGCCCATGAAGTGATTGTTCAGGTCTTTGAGCATTTCATCGTCACAGCCTTTTGCCACGCCTATGACATGTTCGTCGGCAAATACCAACGGGCCGTTGGCCGTCTGTTCTTCCACTTCTACGAATTTGCTGGCAGGTGCTTTGCACAACGGGCATTTGTCTGGAGCTGCATCTCCTTCATGCACGTAACCACATACAGTACATCTGAATTTTTTCATTTTCTTTCGTTTTTTAATTGATTGATGAATTAGTTATTATTGTGTTCTCTCGCTCATTGAGCGCCTTTTCATTGCATTGTTTACAGATTCCTTTATAATAATGGTGTATTTCTTGTATCTTGTGCCCTTCGCTGTTTATAGAATTCTCGAATACGTTGTCGTTGACTTTCACATCGTATATCTTTCCACAGCTTTTGCAGAAGAAATGCGCATGTGGGCTGATGTCGGCGTCATAACATGTATTCCGTTCGTCTATGGTCAGCGTGAAGATAGCCCCTTCTTCACTCAAGATTTTCAGTGTGTTGTACACTGTTGTCTTCGACAAGGTGGGCATCGACGGCGATAGAGCCGTGTATATTTCTTCCACGCTAGGATGTGTACGATGTTCCATGAGATAGCTCATTATGGCTATACGCTGCACCGAAGGTTTTATGTTATGGCTCTGCAGCCACTTGATGGCATCCATATTTCTATATTGTAATTATTACATTTTTAATCTCGTTGCAAAGAAAATACTTTTTATTTAATCCACCAAATAATTTCCTGAAAAAATAACGTATGAGTTCATTCTTCGGATTAAGCAGGAAGCCCTCACCTGTATATTTTTGCCTTGTCCGGCACAATATGTTTTATCGGTACCTGCAACATACTATATCGACCTGCTCAATATGTTATATTGCCACTACCGATATGTTTGATGCAGAGAGGAACTCATCAATACATTGCAGGGGCGTTTTTTGCCTTTGTCAATAAAACGTTTTATATTTGCTCTCCGAACCAAATAGATGGACTGTTTATGAATTATGGCTTTGTGAAAGTTGCTGCTGCCGTACCTGGCGTGAGGGTTGCCGATTGCAGGTATAACGCATGCCAGGTGGAAAAACAGATTATAATAGCCGAAGGAAAAGGGGTAAGAATTATTGTATTTCCCGAATTGTGTATCACCGGCTATACATGTGGAGATTTGTTTTCCAATCAACTCCTGCTCGAGGAAGCAGAAATGGGATTGATGCGTATCTTGAACAATACCCGCCAGTTGGATATTGTTTCCATATTGGGTATGCCGGTGACTCTCGGCGGGGAAGGGATATTGGTCAATGCAGCGGTTGTAATCCAGCATGGCAAAGTGCTTGGAGTCGTGCCCAAAACTTATCTGCCAAATTACAAGGAGTTTTATGAAAAACGCTGGTTCACTCCGTCACCTGCCATCAGCGCGTCTTCCGTTCATTTGTGCGGGCAGAATGTTCCTATGGGAAACAGTTTGTTGTTCGATGCAGGAGATGCTACATTTGGTATCGAAATATGCGAGGATTTGTGGGCACCGGTTCCTCCGAGTTCACTTCTTGCCATGCATGGAGCGGAGATAATATTCAATCTGTCCGCTGATAATGAAAGCACCGGCAAACACAGTTATTTACGTTCACTCATCAGCCAGCAGTCGGCACGCTGTATTGCCGGATATGTATTCAGTTCGTGTGGCTTTGGAGAATCGACCACAGATGTTGTGTTCGGCGGCAATGGACTGATTTATGAAAATGGTGTCATGCTGGCTTCCAGCAAACGGTTCAGTTTAGTGGAACAACTCGTAATCAGCGAGATTGATGTGGAGCGTCTGCGCACAGAGCGCAGGGTTAATACAACTTTTTCGGCTTGTCGTGCACATTCCGCCACATTCACCCCGGTGCATATCCCCGTGGAGCATGTCAATGAGAGAGAGTTGAACCTTACGCGGACTTTCCCGACTCATCCCTTTGTTCCCTTGGGTGATGAACTTAACGAACGCTGCGAAGAAATTATCTCCATACAAGTCTCCGGCTTGGCGCAAAGACTGTTGCATACTCATGCCAAAAGTATTGTAATAGGTATATCAGGAGGTCTGGATTCGACTCTTGCTTTGCTGGTGGCAATCAGGACATGTGATAAGCTGGAACGGTCAAGAAAAGATATTGTAGGAGTAACAATGCCCGGCTTTGGAACGACAGACCGCACGTATCGCAATGCCATGAGGTTGATGTCGTTATTGGGAGTATCTGTACGCGAAATCAATATCAGGGAAGCATGCGTCAACCATTTCAAAGACATTGGGCATGATATGGCTGTACATGATGTAGTGTACGAAAATTCACAGGCACGCGAACGCACACAGATTCTGATGGACATTGCCAATCAGACAGGAGGGCTGGTTGTGGGAACAGGTGACCTTTCTGAGCTGGCCTTGGGGTGGGCTACGTATAATGGCGACCACATGTCGATGTATGGCATAAACTGCAGCATCCCGAAGACATTGGTCAGGCATTTAGTTAAATGGATGGCAGACAACAGCATCGACGAGACTGCCCGTGATACTTTACTCGACATTGTCAATACACCCATCAGTCCCGAGCTTATGCCGGCAGATGAGCAAGGCAATATCAAGCAGATGACGGAAGATTTGGTCGGACCATACGAATTGCATGATTTCTTCTTATATTATTTCGTACGCTGCGGTTTTTCACCGGCAAAAATACGTTTCCTTGCAACTCGCACTTTCAGGAATATGTACGATGAAGAGACTATAGATAAATGGCTGCATACATTCATACGGCGTTTTTTCACCCAGCAATTCAAACGCTCATGCCTGCCAGATGGTCCTAAAGTGGGTAGTGTATCGCTCAGTCCGCGGGGGGATTGGCGCATGCCAAGTGATGCTTCAGCAGAGTTGTGGCTGAAGAATGCCGGTATGGAATAAATTAAGTTCTGAGTAAGGTACTTATATCATTCTACACAGATAATTCCAGCGTATATTGACAATGCTGTAATATACGCTGAACATAAGAGTTACCTTATCACAATGTCCTTTATAACCTGCGCTCCCACATACTTGTTTAAGTTGCGTACTAGTAGATTACGCCCCATCATCAGTTCTTGTCTTAATGCTGCCGATGTAACGTGAACGTATAATACCTGGTTCCTTATATACAGTTCGGTTGTGTACGATGCTATGAATGTCCCCATTACTTCAGGCCATGCACTGATGATGCGGTGTTCATTTAATGGTGTTTCAAGACTCTCTTCTCTGAGATATTTGCGGATGAGGGTACCTATTTTTGTGATATTGCGCTGTTTCATGTTTTCTCCTCTGTTATTTCAGATATCGCGCCACAGTCTACCCGGAACATGCGGTAGTCACTTCCAATTTCATGGAGTATATTGGCGAGGTGTCCTCTGTTAGTGTCCGTGATGAATATTTGTCCGAAACTGTCGTTTACTACGAGTTTGACAATCTGCTCCACTCGATTAGCATCCAGTTTATCAAATATATCATCTAACAGCAATATTGGCATAGTGGAGCCTATATGCTTCAGAAATTGGAACTGTGCCAATTTCAAGGCTATTAAATACGTTTTGTTTTGCCCTTGCGAGCCCTCCCTTTTTATAGGGAATCCTCTTATCAACATTTCCAGTTCATCCTTATGAATACCGCGCATAGAGTATCCCATAATGCTGTCACGTGCACGGCTTTCCCTTAATTCATTCAGCAGTGATGCCTCCCTTGCATGCGAATTATAAAGCAGCTGCACCTGTTCTCTGTCTTGTGATATAAAAGAATAAAACGACTGGAATATAGGGACAAACTTTTGAATGAATGTCTCTCTCTTGTTAAACACAATTTCTCCGGTACGTGCCATTGCATCTTCCCATATATCAAACAGTTCTTCATCCACAGGACCTTCACTTTTCAGCAAAGAATTACGTTGTTCCAAAGCTTTGTTGTAACGTATCAATGATATCAGGTATTCTTTGTCATATTGTGATATGACTACATCCATGAAGCGGCGCCGTTCTTCACTTCCACCGTCTATCAAGGTCGTGTCGGAAGGTGAGACCATCACCAATGGCAGGAATCCTATGTGGTCAGACAGGCGTGTGTATTCTTTCTTGTTGCGTTTGAAATGTTTCTTTTGCCGTCGTCTCATGCTGCAATACACTTCCTCAGAGCTGCCGTCTTCTGATTCATAAAAGCCCTGTATCATGAAGAAATCTGCCTCGTGTAATATATTATGTGAATCAATCGGATTGATAGAACTCTTACAGAAAGACAGAAAATAAATCGCGTCCAGTATATTTGTCTTACCCATACCGTTCTGCCCGACGAAACAGTTAATCTTCGTCGAGAACTGTAAGTCTGCCTGCTCCACATTCTTATAGTTCAGGATAGAAATCCGTTTAAGTATCATTTTGTGGTAAATGCTGAGTTATGATGCAAAAGTACAGAGAAATTTGGGGTTTTCGGAGACAAGAAAGAAAAAAAGATGCCACTAAATTTCGCAGTAAGTTATAAAAGAACTAATTTTGCACGTCAAAATAGTCTATACAATTAAGAAATAACAACTTAAATTATATCAACAATGGCAGTAGAAAAAAAGAAGACGAAAGAGACCTTGAACGTGGAAGATGCGCTTACACAATCTGAAGCTTTTCTCATCAAGAACAAAGAGAGAATCATAGGCTGCGCAGTCGGTATCATAATAATTATAGCCGGTGTGATGATGTATAAGCACTTGTACGCAGAACCACGTGAAGAGAAAGCTCAAATCGCCTTATTCAAAGGGCAAGAATATTTTGAATCCGACCAATATGAACAGGCTCTGAACGGTGACAGTATAGGGTTTGCCGGCTTCATAAAGGTTGCGGATGAATACAGTGGCACCAAAGCTGCCAACTTGGCCAAAGCATACATGGGTATATGCTATGCTAAACTGGGTAATAACGAGGAAGCTGTAAAAGCATTGGAGAGTTTTGATGGCAACGATCGGATGGTTGCGCCAGCCATACGTGCTGCTGTAGGCAACTGTTATGCACAGTTGGGGCAATTGGATAAAGCTTCAGCAACATTACTCGAAGCTGCCAGTCAGGCTGACAATAACGCGTTAAGTCCGTTGTACCTGATGCAAGCAGGAGAAATATTGGTAAAACTGGAAAAGTATGATGAAGCCATCAAGGCATACACTACTATAAAAGAAAAATATTTCAATTCATTCCAAGCAGTCGGTATTGATAAATATATTGAAAAGGTTGAATTGTTGAAAAATAAATGAAAGCAACGCTTCAGTATTGAATAATAATCATGGCTACAGCTTATCACAATTTGTCAGATTATGACTTAAACTCTGTGCCGGACGCTCGTGACATGAAGTTCGGCATAATATTATCGGAATGGAACCAGAACATAACAGGTGCCCTTCTGGAAGGTGCAATAAATACACTTAAAAAGCATGGAGTTAAGGAAGAGAACATACTGGTAAAGACGGTTCCTGGAAGTTTTGAACTTACATTTGCCGCAGCCAGATTGTCCAAGTATACTGATGTACATGCGGTAATAGTTTTAGGATGTGTGGTAAGAGGAGATACACCCCATTTCGATTACGTATGCATGGGAACAACTGAAGGGATAATGCAGCTGAACGTAAGAGGTGATAAACCTGTAATTTATGGGCTTATAACAGCCAATGACATGCAACAGGCTGAAGAACGTGCGGGCGGTAAATTGGGGAATAAAGGAAATGAATATGCTATTGCTGCAATAAAAATGGTAGATTTTGTTTGTAGTATGGAAAAATAGTTATATATTTGCACCGCGATAGAGAAACAAGATATAAGTTGATTCTATGAGTCTAATATAATTTTGTTTTTCTTAGTGGGGCAAATACCAGAGTGGCCAAATGGGGCAGACTGTAAATCTGCTGGCTTA
>CAZYVE010000045.1:0-15137 GCA_964651035.1 uncultured Bacteroides sp. | reverse complement strand
TTGCGCTACCGCCTAAAATATGTAAGCCATTTCTTTCCAATATGAGCAAAAAATCCTACATTCGCGTCGTATATTCCTTGAGAAGACAATGAACATGAAAAGACTTGCCGATGCTTCACTCTTACAGTTATTGCTGTTGTGCATCACGCTGCAGTGGGGCTGCGGAGAAAAAACGGTGGACGGCGTCAGCCTGAGCGGAGAAATCAGCGGAATGGGCGACGACACACTATACATTTACGGTATGGACCGCTACTTCGACCGCGTGGACACATTGTTTGTCACGAAAGGGACATTCAGTGACACACTGTCGGTGGATACCATCGTGACGGCCTGGCTGCAGTTTGCCGACGGCACGGAACTACCCCTATGCATGAATCATGGCGACAAGATACACATCAAGGGGTCGGCGGCGGAACTATCGACACTCGAAATAACCGGAAATGCTCCCAACGAGCTGCTTACCGCTTTCCGTAAAGATATCGGGGGGATGGTCCTGCCTTCGGACAAGGTTCTGGAAGAGAAAGCAGAGGCTTTTATCTCAGCCAACCCGTCCTCTCTGGCATGCATACACCTGCTGGACCGCTATTTTGTCCGCAAGCCCAACCCGAACATACAACGCATAAAGCAGCTCTCTTCGCGCCTTTCCGGAGAAGTGAGAGACCGCCCGTATATGACTGAACTGATGAAGCGCATAGAAAATGATGAAAAGGTGGAGAAGGGTAAACCTCTCCCCATCTTCCAGAGTCCGGATGCCGAAGGCAAGCAGATAAGCCGCAGCGATTTCTCAAAAAAATATGTCCTCGTACACTTTTGGGCATCATGGGACAAGACAAGCCGCGACTCCAATTATGTATGGAAACGTCTTTATAAAGAGGAGAAGAAAAGTGAAGATTTCGCTATTTGGGGAGTTTCCCTCGATATCAACAAGCAGGCATGGCTCAATGCTGTCAAGGCCGACACATTGGAGTGGCAACAGACCTGCGACCTGGCAGCGTGGGAGTCGGATGCCGTGCAGAGGGCTGCCGTCCGTTCACTACCCGCCAACCTGTTGTTTGACCCGCGAGGACGCATAGCCGGCATCAACGTCACCTCCGACGAGGTCAGGAAAATACTGAAAGACAACAGGAAATAACTGTATTATTATTGTGTGGATTAGCCACCGTTAACCGTTAGATTAATACCATGCTTGCAAAAGTATTTGCTGCAGCCGTGCAAGGCATTGATGCCACGCTTATCACCATTGAAGCAAACAGTTCGAGAGGCTGCATGTTTTACCTCGTCGGCCTGCCCGATTCAGCAGTCAAGGAGAGCCACCAGCGTATCCTGTCGGCACTGCAGGTGGCGGGCTACCGTATGCCCACGAGCAACATAGTCATCAATATGGCTCCTGCAGACATCCGCAAAGAGGGCACTGTCTACGACCTGCCGATAGCTGTCGGCATACTCGCAGCTTCCGGAACCATACACCCCAATGAAGAACGTCTCGCAGGCTATATGCTGATGGGCGAATTGGGACTTGACGGGGAACTGCGCCCCATCAAAGGGGCTTTGCCCATTGCCATCATGGCACGTGAATATGGCTTTGAAGGAATGGTAGTACCACGACAGAATGCACGCGAAGCGGCCGTGGTAAACAATCTGAAAGTCTGCGGGGCGGACAATCTGCGAGAAGTCATAGAGTTCTACGAAGGCAAGCGCGACATCGAACCGACCATCGTCAATACACGGGAAGAATTTTATGCCAAGCAGTACAGTTTCGACCTCGATTTTGCCGATGTCAAAGGACAAGAGAACGTAAAGCGGGCCCTTGAAGTCGCAGCAGCAGGAGGACACAACATACTGCTTATCGGCGCACCGGGCAGCGGCAAGTCCATGCTGGCAAAACGTCTGCCATCTATCCTGCCGCCTTTGTCGCTGGGGGAGAGCCTTGAAACTACCAAGATTCATTCTGTGGCCGGCAAACTGGGCAGCGGAAGCGGCCTTATTTCAACCCGCCCTTTCCGTGACCCGCACCATACCATATCCACAACAGCCATGACCGGAGGAGGGTCATATCCGCAACCGGGAGAAATCAGCCTTGCGCATAATGGCATACTCTTCCTTGATGAACTGCCGGAGTATCATAGAAGTGTGCTCGAAGTGCTGCGCCAGCCATTGGAAGACAGGAAGATTACCATAGCCCGTGTGAAGTACAACGTCGAATATCCGGCGGGCTTCATGCTCGTCGCCTCCATGAACCCATGCCCCTGCGGCTACTACAACCATCCGACCAAGGCATGCGTGTGCAGCCCCGGGCAGGTACGGAAGTACCTTAACCGCATTTCCGGCCCTTTGCTGGACCGCATCGATTTGCAAATAGAAGTCACTCCGTTGCCTTTTGAGAAAATGGCTGATGCACGTTCCGGAGAGCCGAGCGAGGTAGTGCGCGAACGCGTGATACGTGCACGCCGCATGCAGGAAGAGCGTTATGCCGGCATACCGGGAGTGTACTGTAATGCCCGCATGAACAGCCGCCTGCTTGCCCGCTATGCCCGCCCCGATGAGCAGGGGCTGAACCTGCTGAAAAATGCCATGAACCGGCTCAACCTCTCAGCCCGTGCATACGACCGAATCCTCAAGGTTGCACGTACCATTGCCGACCTCGACGGCAGCGAAACCCTGCAATCCCGGCATCTGGCAGAAGCCATCGGCTACCGCAATCTTGACAGGGAAGACTGGGCCGGCTGAAGGCATGCTTGTGGCCAGGTTGCAAGTCCTGGCTACATCAGGCTAATTGTTTCCCTTGTCTGCATTGGTTTCCATCACTCCACGGAACGAGATGGATTCGCGCTGTTGCGGTTGCACGTACAGGTCGCAATCTCCGTCCGGATATACGTTTAATATATACGTATAATAGTCTTCCTCGTTGCACACCTTCATGCTGATTCGTATTATGCCTTTCTTTCTCGTTTCCGATGCGTAGCCTGATACAGGAGCATCGAAGTTTAGTGCTTTCCCGCCTCCATAAGGCACGCTGTATGCACGCCCCAAATAAGGCAGGTGTGAGAACAGCGAGTCGTTGCGCACCTCGATGCTGTATTGCGAGCTGAGGGCATGTCCTCTGCCCCGCCGTGGCATCATGTAGTTGATGCTGACGGTGTATTCGCGTTTGTCCAATGCTTCGGCCACGGCTTGTTTCCGAAGCATATCCCGCTCTTCTTTGGCGTTTTGTGCAGATACCTGGCTTACCTTAACGCCCAAGACGAGCATTGTGATGCAGATGATAGCGTAAAGTTTCATATTCTTTGGTATTTATGATTTGACGACCGCAAACAATAATTATAGAATGCATCGTTCTATAGAAAGAAATAATAATCAGGCATAAAGACTGCATTTCCTCAAGCGTTATTTAATAAAAAATATACACTAAGGCCGTTCCTCCATGCAATGCCCTGCATAAATTAAAGCATGTGGATAAAAAACAAACACGACACTCCGCGTCATGCAACTGTTGTGTGCATCGCGCGAAATGCCGTGTACCAGTATGAGTAAGCTTTCTATCTGTTTGTCAATTTTCCGGCTGCGGACCTTCAGGTCTGTCGCCCATAGGCATACCTTCCGGCATGTCACCACCGGGCATACCTTCCGGCCTTCTGCCATCGCCGCGTCCACCTTCCGGGCGTTCAGGCGTCATGGCCTTCCACTTGGCATATTGTTCTTCGGTAAGTATTTTCTTCATTTTCTTCTCCCGCTTTTCAGCATTCTTCTTCATCTGCTCGGCACGGGATTCTCTATCCGACTGAGACATGCCGGGGCGTTCGCCATCCATCTGCGGGAATCCGCCGTCATTGCCGCCACCCATATCCGGGAAGCCTCCGCCCATGTCGAATCCGCCTCCGCCGCCACCGGGCATTTGAGGCATACCGCCGCCGTTACCGGAGCGTTGGGGCATGTTGCCGCCTCTGCCAGGGCCAGGCATACCACCTCCCATACGGCTTTCCAAAAGCTCTTTCTGTTCCTTGAGGTTCAGCTTATAGATTTTTTTATACTGCTTGTCGGTCAATTCCAAGACCTCCTTCATACGGTCTGTTTGCCTTTTGGCAGCTTTTTCCGGATTCGGAACTTCAGCGAAGTTCTGCTTCGGGCGTTGTGTTGTGTCGCGCGGAGCCATGTTGGGGGCATCCTGCGCCTGGACTGCCATTTGTCCGGACAAGCAAAATAGGCAGGCCGCAACAGAGATAAAGAATTTCTTTGTCATAATATTGAATATTATATAAGTATTAAAGGCGGGAAAGGGATGCTGCATACAGAAGCACCTTTTCTTTCCTTCTGCAAAGATAAGCCACCCGGGCTATATACAGAAGAAAAACCGACGAACCGGCCAATTTAATAGACCGGTATCATGCTTATTCCCACGTTCCGCAAAATGACGAGCGGTGCCCCATGCAAAGTATGTATGAATACCCCCTGTTCAGTCCTTCTTGCCGGCACGCTTGCGCTCTGTCTCATCCAATATGATTTTGCGCATGCGCATAGCCTTGGGAGTCACCTCCACATATTCATCGCTTTTGATGTACTCCAAAGCCTCTTCCAGCGAAAACTGCACCGGCGGTGCTATCCGTGCCTTGTCATCCGAACCGCTGGCACGCATGTTGGTCAGTTTCTTCGACTTGGTGACATTTATCACGAGGTCATTTTCATGCGAGTGTTCTCCCACTACCTGTCCGGCATAGACCTCCTCCTGGGGGAAGATGAAGAACTTGCCACGATCCTGCAGCTTGTCTATGGCGTAGGCAAAGGCAGTACCGGTCTCCATGGCAATCATCGAGCCGTTGGTCCGGCGTTCTATGTCGCCCTTATAAGGCTGATATTCCTTGAAACGGTGTGCCATGATGGCCTCGCCCGCACTGGCAGTCAGCACATTGGTGCGCAAGCCGATGATACCGCGCGATGGGATGACAAACTCCAGATTCACGCGGTCGCCCGCGCTTTCCATCTTCACCATCTCCCCCTTGCGCCGTGTCACCATGTCTATCATCTTGCTGGCATACTCTTCCGGCACATTGATTGTAATCTCTTCCATCGGCTCGCAGCGCACCCCGTCCATGTCCTTATAGATAACCTGCGGTTGTCCCACCTGCAGTTCATACCCCTCACGTCTCATGGTCTCTATCAGGACAGACAGGTGCAGCACTCCTCGTCCGGAGACAATCCATTTGCCGTCTTCCTCGCTTTTGCTTACGCGGAGGGCAAGGTTTTTGTCCAGCTCTTTCATCAGGCGTTCGTGTATATGACGTGATGTTACATACTTGCCGTCGCGCCCGAAGAAGGGAGAGTCGTTTATTGTAAAGAGCATGCTCATGGTAGGTTCGTCTATGGCGATTGGCGGCAACGGTTCCGGGTTGACGAAGTCACATATAGTGTCGCCTATCTCAAACCCGTCCACCCCTACCAGCGCGCAGATGTCGCCAGAAGAGACCTCGGGCACACGGACCCGTCCCATGCCTTCGAATGTATGCAGCTCTTTGATTTTGGTCTTTATGATGGTGCCGTCACGCTTTGCCAGCGATACGTTCATCCCCTCTTTCAGCGTGCCGCGGTGTACACGTCCCACGGCTATGCGTCCTGTATAGGATGAGTAGTCCAGCGATGTGACCAGCATTTGCGGCGTGCCTTCCAGCTGTTCAGGAGCCGGAATGTTTTCGAGGATGCAGTCGAGCAGCGTTGTGATGTTGTCTGTCGGCTTACGCCAGTCGGTGCTCATCCAGTTGTTTTTGGCCGAGCCGTATATGACCGGGAAGTCCAGCTGCTCTTCAGTGGCATCGAGGCTGAACATAAGGTCGAACACCATTTCATACACCTCTTCGGGGCGGCAGTTGGGCTTGTCCACCTTGTTCACCACCACTATGGGTTTCAGGCCTATCTGCAGTGCCTTCTGCAGCACGAAGCGCGTCTGGGGCATCGGGCCTTCGAAAGCATCCACCAGCAACAGGCATCCGTCGGCCATGTTGAGCACGCGCTCCACCTCCCCGCCAAAGTCGCTGTGTCCCGGTGTATCTATAATATTTATTTTAGTCCCTTTGTAGTTTATCGATACGTTCTTCGAAAGTATGGTAATGCCCCGTTCACGTTCCAGGTCGTTGTTATCCAGCATCAGCTCACCCGTATTCTGGTTGCTTCTGAAAAGGTTTCCGGCCAGCAGCATCTTGTCCACAAGTGTAGTCTTGCCGTGGTCCACGTGGGCTATGATGGCAATATTTCTAATGTTCTGCATATCTGTACCTATTATTTCGGGGTGCAAAGATAACGGTTATTCGGCAGAATTCCTACATCGGCAGGCCGCTTAGTGCGGCGGAGGGCGACACGTTGCCGGCTTGCCAGCGACACGTTATGCCGGCGGCGGCGACATGTAGCGTGCATGCGCCGGATGCGTACTGCGTAAAAGGAAGAAAAAAGCCTGTGAAAGAGTAAATTCACGCAGTAAAGCATTGCCGGATGAAAAACAATGCTTACCTTTGCAAACTCGAAAGAGAAAACTTAACATTAATTTCTTAATCAAAAAACATTATGTACTTAGACGCTGCTAAAAAGCAAGAAATCTTCAGCAAGTACGGGAAGTCTAACACTGATACTGGATCTTCGGAGTCGCAGATAGCTTTGTTTTCCTACCGTATTGCACATCTGACTGAGCACCTCAAGCTCAACAAGAAAGATTATACAACAGAAAGAGCCCTGACTAAGCTTGTCGGCAAACGGCGCGCCCTGCTGAATTACCTGAAGGACCGCGACATAGAGCGCTACCGTGCCATCATCAAGCAGCTCGGCTTGCGCAAGTAACCGGCTATTGCCGGAAGGCTACATGGCGGAGAACATTCCTGTAATGCTTCTCCGCTTTTTTTATACCCTTTCCCGTCATCTCCCCCAATTAAAGATATTCACCTACCTGAAAAGTGAAGAAATACACGCTAAAAAGATACAGATAATATTTTGATGACTATATTTGCAGAACTAAAGGGGCTGAAGACTTAACACAGACGCACTCAGCAAAATATACCCAATCAATGGGCTATTTACTAACCGATAAATCAACGGCAAATGTACAGATTTCATTCCTTTCTGCTTTTATCTTTTTTCTTCCTGTTCAAAACACTTCCTGCCTGTGCGCAAAATTATGATGTTGTAGTGTACGGAGGAACGGCTGCCGGTATCTCTGCCGCCATACAGACGTCACGCATGGGCAAGTCGGTAGCATTGATAGAGCCGTCGGAACGCCTTGGCGGCATGACCACCAACGGGTTGGGACAAACGGACATAGGCAACAAACAGGCCATAGGAGGCATAGCCCGCGAATTTTACCGAAGAATCAGACTGCACTACGACAATCCGGCAAACTGGAAATGGCAGTCCAAAGACTCCTATAAAAGCATGGGACAGTCTATGACAGAGAGCGGCGAAGAAACGATGTGGACGTTCGAGCCTTCGGCCGCATTGCATGTGCTTGCAGAAATGATATCGCAGGAGGATATAGACATATTCTGCAACCAGCGTCTGGACAGGGAGACCGGCGTGAAGATAGCGGATGGCCGCATATCGTCCATCGCGATGGAGAGCGGACTCTCATTCGGGGGGAAGATGTTCATCGACGCCACTTATGAGGGCGACCTGATGGCTGCTGCCGGCGTCAGTTATACCGTAGGGCGGGAGGCGAATGCCGTTTACGGAGAGACGCTGAACGGTGTACAGGCCAACAGGCTGGGTCTCACGCTGAAAGGACAGACCTCACTGAACGGCTACAACCATAATTTCGCAGAAGGTGTAGACCCGTATATAGTAAAGGGAAATCCTTCTTCCGGACTACTGCCTTCTGTCAGCGCCGGTCCGCCGGGAGTGGACGGAGCGGGAGACACGAAGATACAGGCATACTGTTTCCGCATGACGCTCACGGATCATCCGGACAACAGGATCCCTTTCCGGAAACCGGACAATTACAGGGAAGCTGATTATGAGCTGCTTTTCAGGAACTACGATGCAGCCGGAAATGATACCGGGCAATTAAACAAACACAAAGGATACCTCATCCCGTGGATTAACTCACCTATGCCCAACCGCAAGACGGATACCAACAACTGCCACGGTTTCTCCACGGATTTTATCGGCCACAACCACGGGTATCCGGAGGCAAGCTACGATGAACGCGAAAAGATAGTCAAGGCTCACCTGGATTACCAACAGGGGTTGATGTGGACATTGGCAAACCATCCGCGCATACCCGAAGAGGTACGCAAGGAAGTATCCAGGTGGGGCACTTGCAAAGATGAGTATGATACCGCCGATGCCGGTTGGCCACGGCAGCTGTATGTCCGCGAAGCGAGACGCATGGTGGCCGGATATGTCATCACGCAGCGGGATTGCGAAGGACTGGATATAGCCCCCGACCCGGTGGGAATGGCCGCATACACCATGGATTCGCATAACGTACAGAGATATATCGACGTAAACGGCTTCGTGAAGAACGAAGGCAATGTGGAAGCGCCCGTCGGCAAACCTTTTCCTGTCAGCTACCGGGCCATCGTTCCACGCGCGGATGAATGTACCAACCTGCTGGTACCGGTTTGCCTGAGTGCCTCGCATATAGCATTCGGCTCCATACGCATGGAACCTGTATTTATGGTATTGGGACAGTCTGCTGCCACTGCGGCATGCCTGGCTATCGACGGGATGTGCGGAGTGCAGGAGATATCATACCCGCATCTGCGGGACAGGCTATTGGCAGACCGCCAGGTATTGGCCAATGAGTAAGAATGGCGAATATCTTCCGCACCGCGCCAAAACCTGTTCCCCGCATGCACGCAGGATTGCAAAATGAATTTTTGCAACATTTTGCCCTTCCATATCACAACAGAAACAGCCAAAAACATTATCTTTGTCGAGAAACTTAAAATAACAATACAAAGATGCAAGACCTTTTATCTATTGTAAGCCATTTTGTTCCTGTAGAGGCTATAGGCAGCATAAACCCTCTGGGCACAGGATTGATAAACGACACTTATAAAGTGGAAAGCGTGAAGGCAGACATGCCGGACTATGTGTTGCAACGCATCAACCACGCGGTCTTTTCGGACGTGGACATGCTTCAGGCCAACATAGAGGCCGTCACACGGCATATACGCAGAAAGCTGGAAGCACGCGGCGAGACAGACATCGACCGCAAAGTGCTACATTTCCTGCCTGCCGACGGAGGGGACAAGACCTATTGGCACGACGGACAGGGATATTGGCGGATGATGGTGTTCATACCACGCGCCAAGACTTGCGAGACGGTGAATCCCGAATATTCTTATTATGCCGGCAAGGCTTTCGGCGAATTCGAGGCAATGCTTGCCGACATTCCCGACCATTTGGGTGAAACCATACCAGACTTTCATAATATCGAATTCCGCCTCCGCCAGTTGGACGAAGCTGTCAAAGCTGATTCCTGCGGCCGGGTGGCCGAAGTGGGCTTTTACCTGGAGGAAATAGGACGGCGTTCCGAAGAGATGTGCAAGAGTGAACGCCTATACCGCGAAGGCAAACTGCCCAAACGGGTATGCCACTGCGATACGAAGGTGAACAACATAATGTTTAACGAGGATGGGAGCGTGCTCTGTGTGATAGACCTGGATACGGTAATGCCCTCATTCATCTTTTCGGACTATGGCGACTTTCTCCGCACAGCAGCCAATACAGGCAAGGAAGATGATAAAGACCTGGAACGCGTGGAGTTCGACATGGAGATATTCCGGGCATTCACCAGGGGATATATAGAATCGGCAAAAGATTTCCTGCTACCGGTAGAGCTGGAGAATCTGCCGTATGCGGCAACTCTATTCCCGTATATGCAGTGCGTGCGTTTCCTGGCCGACTATATCGGAGGTGACACATACTACAAGACCGCCTATGCGGGACATAACCTGGTACGTGCGAAGACGCAGTTCAAGCTGCTGCAAAGCGTGGAGCAACATACACCTGAGATGCAGGCATTCATCAAGTCTTGTCTGGCTGAAAAATGATTAAACGAACTGCAATGAAAGAGCTTAATGTAAAGAGAGTGAGCATGGAGGGTGTACCCGCAGCAGCGGTACCCGCCCTCCTGGATGAGGAGAAAGTAACTTTCCAACCCATTGATACTATCAACTGGGAATCATACCCATACCGGCCGCGTGTGCTGTTCCGCATCGCCCATTCGGGAGACGCCATAATATTGCACTTCAAGGTAAGCGAGGCTTCGGTACGTGCCGTGGCCGCACAAGACGGAGGACCGGTATGGGAAGACTCCTGTGTGGAATTCTTCTCCTCCCCGGCTGAAGACGGCATTTATTACAATCTGGAATGTAATTGCACCGGCACTCTGCTGCTGGCCGCAAGATATAGCCGCACCGACAAGACAGATGCCCCGAAGCAGATTCTCGACGGAATACAGCGGTGGGCAAGTCTCGGCCGCGAGCCTTTCGAAGAACGTGCCGGGGAATGTAATTGGGAGGTAGCCCTTGTCATTCCACGGAGTACATTCTTCAGGCATAATCCGGAAACATTATCCGGACTGGATATGCGTGCGAATTTTTATAAGTGCGGTGACAAACTGCAAAAGCCGCATTATCTATCGTGGAATGCGATAGTTGCGGACAAGCCGGACTTCCACCGGCCGGAATATTTCGGGATGTTGCATTTTGAATAGCACAGGGACAGTAGGACACAATAAAACTGACACCCGCAAACCGTTCATATTGTCCGGTATGCGGGTGTCGTCCTTTTTATACCCTTGTATTGATATTGAGCAGGAAGGCTTTTATTTCACTATGCCTTTCGAGTTCTTTATGAAGTCAATGATGTTGCGTATCACATCACTCATCGGAATCTGGTCTTCTATCTTCAGCACAGCATCCTGCAGACTGAAATTAGCCTGATATAACAGGCGGTATGCATTCATTATGTGGCGTAAGGTACGGTCGTCAACAGTCTTCTTGTGCTGCAACACAAGTGCATTTATGCCGTGGTATTGCGCAGGATTGCCCGCCATGATGATGTATGGAGGCACATCCTTCGAAATGCGGCATCCGGACTGTATCAGCACCAGGGTGCCTATATGGCAGTGTTGCTGCACTATGACATTGCTGCTCAATATGACACTGTCGTCTATCTGGCTTTCGCCGGCCACCATGCTGCGTATTCCCAATACGCAATTGTTGCCGATATGCACATCATGACAGAGATGGGCTCCGTCCATCAGGAAGTTGCCGTTGCCTATGCTTGTCTCCCCGTTGCTGTGGGTTGCGCGTGCCACTACCACATTCTCCCGGATTTCATTCTCGTCACCTATGCGCAATAAGCTGTTTTCTCCCGTAAAGTGAAAATCTTGCGGCTTGCTTGCAAGCACTGCCCCATTGTGCACTTTGTTCTTCTTTCCCATGCGGGTGCCGTTAAGTATATGCGCTCCCGCCATTATTACACACTCGTCACCTATTTCCACATCCCCTTCTATGTAGGCGAAAGGTTGCACTGTGACATTCTTGCCGAGCTTAGCGGCAGGATCTACGTAAGCTAATGGACTTATCATGATATCAAGATTTTAGTGTTATTCTCTTCCTCCTCCCAATGCCTGGTAGAGGTTGATAACGGCCTGCATCTGGTCGAACGTATCAGATACTTCCGACAGTTGCGCACTGAGGTAGTTCTGCTGGGCCGTCAATACCTCCAAGTAGGTTGACGTTCCTAAGTTAAACAAATCTTTTGTATCTTCTGCGGCCTTACGTGCGGAATTTACTTGCATGATACGCGAATTGACCTTTTCCTGCGTGTTTTGGTACAGGGAGAGGGCGTTGCTCACCTCATTCCCGGCATTGAGCAGTGATGTCTGGAAAGCAATCTTGGCCTGCTCTTCCTGTGCTCTTGCCTGGCGCAGCTGTGCGATGTTCTGCCCACGGTAGAACAGAGGCTGTGTCAGCGACCCTATAAGGCTGGCAAGCAGTTTGCCCGGATTAACGATGGCGGAACCGCTGCTGTTGGTCCAGCCGGCCGAACCGCTAAGCGTGATTTGCGGATAAAATGCGGCACGGGCACTGTTAGTGTTGTAGTAGCAGGCAGCAAGCAGCATTTCGGCAGACTTTACATCCGGGCGATTGGAGAGCAACTGTATCGGCACGCCCGCAGAGAAGTTATCCGGCAATACCTGGTCTTCCAGAACTCCGCGCTCGATGCTGTGCGCCGGTTCATTCAGTATCAGGCAGAACGAGTTTTCCGTTTCACTAAGGCTCTGGCGAAGGTCCGACAGTGACGCCACAACCTCCGCGTATGTGCTGCGGCTCTGTTCAATGGCTGCACTGGTGGTAGTGCCAAAATCCTTGGTAGCCTCCAGTGTTTCCACATACCTCTTCAATACTTCGGCTGTACCTTTCGTTATCTCTATCTGGCGGTCGAGCATCAGCAGAGTATAATATATATTAGCCGTGCTGGCAATGAGTTGTGTCTGTACGGCCTGTCTGTTGTAGTCAGCCTGTTTGAGTGATGCCTGCGCAGCACGCTTTGGATTGAGAATCTGCCCGAACAGGTCAATCTGCCAGCTGGCGGCCACGGGTATGGAATATGTCTTCGACGTAGCTTCTCCCTTGTTCCAGTTTGTCAGGGTACCCTGCGGGGAAAAAGACAGTTGCGGCAGGTAGGCCAGGCGTGAAGACATCAACGAGGCCTGCGCCTGCTCCACGTTAAGCATGGCTGTACGCAGGTCGGCATTGACCTCGAGAGCCTGCTCTATGTATGCTTGCAGCTGGGGGTCGGTAAACACCTCTCTCCAAGGTACATTACCGAAGTTGGCCGTGTCCGACACGAGGGTGTCGTTCATTGCAGCCGTATCGCGGTACAGGCCTTCAGCAAGAATGTCGTCCGGTCTGTCGTATGCTTTGTAGATGTGGCAACTGCTCAGCAAGGCAGTGGCACACAGCATAATCATTATTCTTCCTTTCATACTATTATCTCTATGTCTTTATTCAAGAATTAAGAATCCGAAGATGAAGGATACTGCCGTGTTGCGGCGCTTTATCATGCATTTGCCACCTGTGGCAGTATCCTGCATCTTTTCAGTTCTTACATTTATTTACTGTATTGTTCGATTTCAGACTTCGCGTCAGTGTTGTCCACATCATCCCACTCCATCGGTTTCGCTTTCTCCTGCAGATACTGGAAGAACACGAAGAGTGCAGGCACGACGAAAATCTGCAGAATCATACCGATCAACATGCCGCCGATAGCCGACGTACCCAGTGTACGGTAGCCGTTGGCACCCGCACCGCTGGCAAACATCAGCGGGAGCAAGCCGATAACCATGGCCAAAGAAGTCATCAGGATAGGACGCAGACGGGCCGATGCGCCGAGGATGGCTGCCGACGTGATGCTCATGCCCATCTTGCGGCGTTCGAGGGCGAACTCAACAATCAAGATAGCATTCTTGGCCAGCAGTCCCATCAACATAATCAATGCAATCTGCATGTAGATGTTGTTGGACATGGTGCCGATAATCAGCTGCAGGGCAGGCATGCCGCCGATGAGGCTGGCGATGTTCACGAAGATGAAACTGCCCATCAGTCCGCAAGGAACAGACAACAATACCGCCAAAGGCAGAATATAACTTTCATACTGTGCACTCAGCAACAGGTAGACAAACACGAAGCAAAGCACGAAAATCATTCCGGTGCTGCTGCCGCTCGTTTCGGCCTCCTCACGTGCCATACCGCCCAACTCGTAGTCGAAGCCGGCAGGCAGGTTCTGGTTAGCCACTTCAGCGATGGCCTGCAAAGCCTGTCCGGAAGAATATCCCGTACCCGGTGCCACCATGACTTTCATGGAGGTGTACAGGTTGAAACGGCTGATGATGTCGGGACCGTACACCTTGGTAAGTTTCACGAACTGGCTGACGGGAGCCATTTCCCCGTCGGAATTGCGCACCTTGATACTTTCCAGCGACTCCAGATTCTTGGTGGCTTCGTGTTTGGCCTGCACCATAACGCGGTACATCTTACCGTAGCTGTTGAAGTTGGAAGCATACAGGCCGCCGTAGTATCCCTGCATCACGTTCAATATGTCGCTGGGGCTGATGCCTGCACGTTTGCAAGCGGCGGCATCGATATCCAGCTGGTATTGCGGGAAGCTGGGGCTGAACGTGGTTTGTGCAGACGTTATTTCGGGACGTGCCTCCAAGGCTGCAGTATAGGAGTTCACTACGCTGAAGAAACGGTCGAGGCTGCCGCCCGTCTTGTCCTGCATGTTCAGCTCTATGTCGCTCGATGCCGAATATCCCGGAATCATAGGCGGTGCAAAGAACAGTACCTGCGCCTCCTTGATTACTTTCTGCGCACGCATGAACAGCGTGATGTACACGATGCTGGAGTTCTGCATGGTGGAGCGTTCATCCCAGTCTTTCAGCTTGATGATGAGCGAGCCATAGCTGGGGCCCTGTCCTCCGACGAAGCTGTAGCCCGAAATCACGGTATGCGATGCCACAGCCGGTTCAGCTGCCACCAGACTGTCCACACGAGCCAAGATTTTTTGTGCCCGTTCCTGCGATGTGCCGGGAGGAAGGGTCACAGCACCCATGATGGTACCGGTGTCTTCATTGGGCACCATGCCGGTCGGTGTCGTTTGCATGAATACTACCAGCAGGATGATGGAACCTGCAATCACTCCGCCCGTAACCCAGCCGTGTTTGATGAAGAAATCAACCTTCTTCTTATAGCTTTCCAGAATAGAGCCGTATTTGGTATTGAACGTATGCTTGAACAGAGCAGTCGTCATGCCGGCCACAGCCAGGACGCTGATGATGATGAGCAGGATGCAAACCACCGGATTATCCCAACTGAACAAGCCGAAAATCATACCGAAAATGGCTACCACAGTGAAGATGATGGTCATAACCGGTTTCATCAGACGTCCCAGTGCCTGGGTATAACGGGCTATCATAATCTGGCGTGCTTCTTTGGTCGCAACGCCTATACGCTCTTTCAATGACGTTTCCCCTTCTTCCTCGCCCTCGGTGTTGTGCGGTTTCAGGAAGATGGCACAGAGCGCAGGACTAAGTGTCAAGGCGTTGACAGCGGAGAAGAAGATGGCGATGGCCATGGTCAGACCGAACT
>CAZYVE010000044.1:0-15644 GCA_964651035.1 uncultured Bacteroides sp. | reverse complement strand
GTTGCGGTTGTCGTTCCGCGGGTCGAATATTTATTCCTTAATCAGCGTTTTATGTCTACAGTGAAATATTCTTCGTTGCCATATAAAGGATTTACACGTACTATAATGCCTTTTTTATTCTGCAATAAGTCGTTAATATTATCCATTTTGAAAGACACTACCCCGTTGCCGGAATAATTTTGAGTATCATTGTATGCATTATGCCTGAACTCCATTTCTATATAATCCTGGGTATCATCAGCAGAGGCCACATTTTCCTCCCTGACAATCAGGTTAAGCATGTGTTTAATGTCCGGATTATCAGAATAGTAAAACTGGTATGTTATGTTTATATAATTGTCTATTGCCCATATCTCGCTCACATTTATACGGTCATCCCCTATACTGTCTTCCTTTTCATCAGACATAAAGTATATGTCTTTAGTCAGTATATTCTCAATGTGTTTTATTTTGGCACTGTATTCATATCCTTTTATCTGAGGAGTGAGCAGTTCAAAATATACAAATGCCCGTTGCCCGTCAATGACCTGGTATCCTTCTATTGCGGTTGTGTCCTTCGGATATAATTTACTGCCTTCATCCAGCGCAAAATAATAATCCTGCCCTTCTATGACCCTTACCGTACCTATTGCAAACAAATCGTTTGCATGCTCAATCTCATCCGAACACGATTGCATAAATAATGCCGGCACAACGAGGATTAAGGCTACAATATTATGTGTGATATTTTTTACATTTCTTCTCATACTGACAGTTCGCTTTTTGTTACATGACAAACAGACCGGATTGGCACTATGTGCGGAACATACACTACACCTGTGTGATACGTGTTATGCAGCCGCTTCGGACGCATTTCCCTCACGTGCAATACATACACGGACATAGGATGACTCATAAATCTTTTATTCCGGATGTAAGTCCCGGCAATATATTCTCTCAAATCCACTGTTTTCATAAAATTCTTTATTAGAATACAGAATTACCATTATATACTGCATCCTTTATTGTTAAATAAATAAAAGCGAACATTCTTATTCTTTGTGATGCAGTATTTTTGCCCGTCTCGCATTTATATAAACAGTGTGAATATAAGAATGGAAGAGCAGGAACTGGCAGAACGTTGTAAGCTGGGAGACAGACTTGCTTATAAGGAACTGTACGAGCATTATGCTGGACGCATGCTCGGAGTGTGCCTGCGTTATGCCGGCGACAGGGAAACTGCGGAAGACCTGTTGCACGACGGATTTCTGAAAGTATTTGACTCATTTGACAAATTCACATGGCGTGGAGAAGGTTCATTGAGGGCATGGATGGAACGGGTGATGGTAAATACAGTATTGCAACATCTGCGGAAAAACGATGTTCTGAACAATGCCTTCACGCTGGATAATATGCCGGCAACATATGAAGAGCCTGAAGCTTCTGACATTGACGTGATACCGCAGCGGGTATTGATGCAGTTTATCAGTGAGTTGCCTACGGGATACCGTACAGTATTCAACCTGTATGTATTCGAAGGCAAGTCGCATAAGGAGATAGCTACACTATTGGGGATTAATGAGAAATCGTCCGCGTCGCAATTGACACGAGCCAAAGCCGCATTAGTCGCCAAAGTGCGTACATGGATGAAAAAATATGCTTAATATAAGGGAAAACAAAACAATGAAAGATGAAGCATGGTTGGAAAAGGTGAAGGAACGTCTTAAGGATTACTCCGAGCCGCTACCGACTTCCGGTTGGAAACGTCTTGAAAGAGAGTTGCCTGTCCCGATGAGAATTAAAAGCAAGCCTCGAAAGATTGCCACTGCATATCGTTGGGGTGCAGCAGCAGCCGTATTGGCCGCAGTATCGCTCATAGGACTGTATCTGTTCGACACCACAACTGTGAATGAGGAAATGTTTCAACATCACGATGTGCCATCTTATGCCGCAGTAATGGATGAATTTCCTGCAGGGGAAGCCACCGCACAGCAAATAACTCCGGAGCATGAATCTTTACAAAATGAAGTCTTAACTTTGCCACAGCCTTCTTACTCCGGAGCTGTTGACGAAAAGATTTCTACTCCTGTTACTGATGAAGATGAATACGAGGTGTCAGAGGCTGATAAGGACGAAATAGATGAGGCTGGCGACGAATTTTCTTCACAGGAAATTCCTGTAGAGGAAAACATGCCCAAAGAAAATACCAATGAAAACGACAGGCGCAAAAAAACTGTCAAAAAGAAGAAGACAACACTGGATAGTCCTGAATCTTTGCTGGCAGTGGCGGATGTACCCCGTTCCAGGTCGAAAGGATGGACGCTCGGACTGTCTGTCGGAAACACAGGAGGTTTCAACAGTATTGATGAGAGCACAGACATCTCGACAGAAGCATCACAGTATCTTACTTCTTCAAGTTTGAGTCTGTTATCCTCAAACGGTGTGGTCGTAATACCTGAAGGCCATGAGCTTGTATTCAGGAACGGCATGCCATATCTGATGCAGGATGATGATTACAGTGTCGCTTCAGCCCGCCATAGGCAGCCGGTCAGTGTCGGACTTTCCGTGCGCAAGAATTTACCTAAAGGCTTCTCTATAGAAACGGGTCTGACATACACTTACCTCTCTTCTGATATATTGTTCGAAGGGGAAATAGAGGAGGTTTCACAAAAGTTGCATTACATGGGCATACCCATAAGAGCTAACTGGAACTTCTTCGACAGTAAATTATTCACCTTGTATGTATCTGGCGGCGGAGCTATGGAAAAGTGCGTATATGGTAAATTAGCAGACAAGAAAGAAACGGTAAAACAACTCCAGTTCTCAATAATGACAGCGTTAGGAGCGCAATATAATTTAAGCCGGCATATCGGTATATATTTTGAACCGGGCTTTTCTTATTATTTTGATGATGGCTCGGATATTGAGACCATACGTAAGGAAAATCCTTCGAGCTTTACCTTGCAGGCCGGACTACGTTTCAGTTATTGATGCGGCAAGGAACTTCTTCATTTTTTCCACAGTAAGTCCGCGGCGGCGTGCATAATCCTCCAATTGGTCTTTCCCGATACGCCCAACCGAAAAATAGCGGGCGGCAGGATGGGCCAGCATCAGACCGGAAACAGAGGCATGGGGATGCATGGCCCCATTCTCAGTCAGAGTAATACCAATACTTTCCATACCGAGCAAATCATCAATCAGGAAGTTGACAGATTGGTCCGGCAACGAAGGATATCCTACAGCCGGACGTATGCCCTGGAATCTTTCAGCCAAAAGGTCGGACATACTGAGAGATTCATTTTGCGCATATCCCCAGGCTGTTTTGCGTATATATTCGTGCATCTTCTCCGTTGCAGCTTCAACCAGCCGGTCGCTCAATGTTTGTACAAGCAGATGTTTGTAAGGATCTCCCAGAAAGCATGTCTCCATTTCTTGCGGGACTGATGAGGCAAAAACGCCAACAGTATCCTCTACACCGGAAGACAATGGACGGACAAAATCGCTCAAGCACAGGTAAGGACTGCCATCAGGGTGTGGTGTCTGCTGGCGCAGAAGCGGAAAAACAATGTTATCAAGCAACAAGTTGTCTCCATCCGAATTGGCTCTGCACAACCGATAAATACACTGCACAATAACATTCCCCTCCATTTCGGACAACATCGTTCCGGCTTCTGCCAACAAAGACTTAGCTTCCGGAGAAGCAGTAGAGCTTGGCTTAAAGCCCCATGCATGGAAAAAATATATCCAGTTAATATAGGGTGTGATTTCGTGTATGTTGTAAGTAAGCTTATGCATGGAACAGTAATGCTTCTCCGCGATATGAATCATCTGTTCCCGTGACATGGTCGTAAATGAGATGTCCGTTGGCAAATGTCTTTTCAACAATCCAGTTGAACGACTGTCCCTCCAGCGGACTCCATTTGCATTTGCTTAATATCCTGTCGCGAGTCAGCTGCCAATGTATGCCGGGACGTATGAGTACAAGATCGGCATGGTAGCCGGGACGTATGAATCCCCGCTGTTTGATGCGGAACAGGCGTGCCGGATTGTGACACATCTTCTCCACTATGGTTTCCAGTGTGAATAAACCTTCGTCGACCAACTGTAACATACAGACCAGCGAGAACTGGAGCATCGGCATACCGGACGAAGCCTGTAGTGCTCCACCTTCTTTTTCGGAAAGCAGATGTGGAGCATGGTCTGTGGCAATGACATCTATCATATTGGTATTTACAGCCTGACGCAGGGCATCTCGATCGACTTGCCTCTTTATGGAAGGATTGCACTTGATGCGCGTACCCAGTGTTTTATAATCTTTTATATCGAAGAGCAGATGGGCTATGCAAGCTTCAGCTGTAATTTTCTTCCGTTCATTCAGCGAAATATCATCGAGCAGCTTCAACTCTTTTGCCGTGGAAACATGTAGTATATGCAGGCGTGCCCCAGCTTCACGGGCAAGTTGAACAGCCAGCCGTGACGAATTATAACAGGCTTCGGATGTACGTATGGCAGGATGTTTTACTACCGGTATTTGTGCTTCCTTCAAGTAAATGGAACGATATTTTTCTGCATTCCGCCGTATAATGTCCTGATCTTCGCAATGGGCAGCAATAAGCATGTCGGTACCATTGAATATGCGCCGCAAACTATCCATCTTATCCACAAGCATATTGCCCGTACTGGATCCCATGAAAAGCTTTATGCCGCATATGCGAGTCGCATCCAGTTGACGGAAGAGAGTATAATTATCGTTTGTCGCACCAAAATAACAGGAATGATTTACGATGCATTTTTCCTTCAGCAATGACTGTTTTTTTTCAAGATTCTCTATGGTTGTGGTTGGTGGATTGGTATTAGGCATATCCATGACAGAGGTCACCCCTCCTGCTGCTGCTGCCCTACTTTCGGTAAATATGTCCGCTTTGTACGTCAGTCCAGGCTCACGAAAATGTACATGGTCATCGATGATACCTGGCAACAGGTAGCATCCAGTAGCATCCACTATCTCATCGCATGAGGCAAATATATTGCTGTCATCATTCAATATTTCAACTATATTACCGTTTTCTACCAATAAGGAGCCTTGAGAACGCCGCCCCTCGTTGACGATTGTCGCATTATGTATAAGTGTTCTTTTCATCTTAATGACAAATTCTCCATACTATCATTGTTCTGCGCAGACAACCACAATCACTCAGCCTGAGACATATTGTTTCTTCTACAAGCAGCAGGTTCCTTTTTCCATAGGCTGTCCCACTTCAGGCGTATAACTCCAAACATGGCTTCGCCAAAAATACTACTGTTCATTTTGGATGTCCCCAACTCACGGTTCACAAAAACCACAGGAACCTCCTTGATGCGGAAACCATATCTGTTTGCAGTAAATTTCATCTCTATCTGAAAAGCATACCCCTTGAACCTTATATCATCCAAAGGTATAGTTTGCAGCACGCAACGCCGATAACATACAAAACCGGCCGTAGTGTCGTGTATAGGCAATCCGGTGATAAGGCGCACGTATTTAGAAGCGAAGTAGGACATCAATATCCGTCCTATAGGCCAATTTACAACATTGACACCACAGACATAACGTGAGCCGATAGCAACGTCGAAGCATTCATCATGGCATGCTGCGTATAAGCGTGGCAAATCGGCCGGGTTGTGACTGAAATCAGCATCCATCTCGAATATATACTCATAATCATGTTCCAAAGCCCATCTGAATCCGGCTATATATGCCGTACCCAAGCCCATTTTACCCTGACGTTCCACAATAAAGAGACGTTCTGAAAACTCCTGCAACTGCAACCTTTTTACTATGGCAGCCGTACCATCGGGCGAGTTGTCTTCAATAACAAGAATGTGGAAGGGATGTTCGAGACTGAATATGGCTCGTATAATATTCTCAATATTCTCCCGTTCGTTGTAGGTCGGAATAATGACGATACTGTCTGACTTATGCATAATCTGTTCATGGGTATTATAACTCCTACAAAAGTAACGTTTTTCCTTAATATCCGAATGAAACCGTAGATTATTATTTTGTTCTCTCATCTTTCAAGCATTCCTACACCAACAATTAATGCAATAATAAAAATATACCAGTGTAATTAAAGGGTATCAAAAAATCCTCTTTGCACTTTTATATGCTTCGACATGTTCACGACAAACAGAAACTGCACCCTGAAAGTTTATATCCAACTTTCAGAGTGCAGTCCATTACATTGCGGGGCCTTCTCCCCACCAGAACTAAGGATATGAGCCTTACTTACGTAACGCCGCAATGCTTTCTTTCAACGAGCTTATTATACTTTCGGCATCAGCCTGCTTCTTACGCTCCAGCTCAATAACCGCAGCTGGTGCATGGCTCACGAACTTCTCATTGGAGAGCTTCTTCAACACACTTTGCAGGAAGGTTTCCTTATGTTTCAGCTCTGCCTCCATACGGGCTATTTCCGCCTCTACGTCAATGACGTTTCCCATCGGGACGGCATATTCTGTAACACCGACCATGAAAGATGCTGCACCGTCTGGCTTTGAACTTGTCTCTATGATAGCAGAGAGGTTGCACATCTTCATAATGATAGCTGCAAAGTCTGCCAATGGATTTCCACCTGAAACCTGGAGTTCTAATGCCTCTTTCTGTGCAATACCTTTCTGCAAGCGAATGGAGCGTATATTGCTGATGACCTCCTTCACAGCCTCAAAACGTTTCAGCAACGTATCGTCATAGGCTTGAAATGCCGGTAGCCGGCTTATCATCAGGCTTTCTCCGTCCTTGCGCTCATTGAGGTGCTGCCACAGCTCCTCTGTAATGAACGGCATGAAAGGATGCAACAGATGCAACAGGCTGTCCAGAAATGATATTGTACTATCATACACATCCTTGTTTATAGGCCTACCGTAAGCTGGCTTGACTATCTCCAGGTACCAGGAAGAGAATTCCTCCCAGAATAGCCTGTATATCGCCATTAATGCCTCGCTGATACGGTACTTGCCTAATAAGTCTGTCACTTCAGCAGCCACGGCTCCAAGCTTGTTACCAAACCAGCAGACAGCCTGTGCAGAAGCCTCAGGCATGTTTTCTGCTTCATCTGCATTCCAGCCCTTAATAAGACGGAAAGCATTCCATATCTTATTGCAGAAATTACGCCCCTGCTCACATAGAGCCTCATCAAAAAGAATATCATTGCCGGCAGGCGCTGAAAGCATCATGCCCATACGTACACCATCGGCTCCATACTTATCTATCAAATCCAGGGGATCAGGCGAATTGCCCAACTGCTTGGACATCTTGCGTCCCAGCTTGTCACGCACGATACCAGTGAAATAAACGTTCTTGAAAGGCATATCGTCCACGTACTCATAGCCAGCCATAATCATCCGCGCTACCCAGAAAAAGATAATGTCAGGTCCGGTCACCAAATCGGTAGTGGGATAATAATACTTGATTTCATCATTGCCGGGATTATTTATGCCGTCAAACAATGATATGGGCCACAGCCACGATGAGAACCATGTATCAAGGCAATCCTCGTCCTGGCGTAAGTCATCCACCGTCAAAGCCATATTCCCTGTCTGAACTTTGGCCAATTCCAATGCCTTTTCGGGAGTTTCTGCCACTACGAAGCCTCCTTCTGGAAGGTAATAGGCGGGAATGCGATGTCCCCACCACAATTGTCGGCTAATGCACCAGTCCTTGATATTCTCCAGCCAATTGCGGTACGTATTCTTATATTTGGAGGGATAGAACCTTAGCTTATCATCCATCACTGGCGGCAATGCCATATCGGCAAAGTGCTGCATTTTAAGAAACCATTGCATTGACAGCTTCGGCTCAATGGGCACGTTGGTACGTTCCGAGAAGCCGACCTTATTGGTATAGGCTTCTACCTTTTCTAACAGGCCGGCAGTTTTCAGGTCTATTTCTATCTGTTTACGCACCTCGAAGCGATCCATACCTACATATAATCCGGCCGCTTCGGACAGAGTAGCATCTTCGTTGAAAATGTCAATACTCGGCAGATGATATTTTTCACCCAATACATAATCGTTCACATCATGTGCGGGAGTCACTTTCAGGCAGCCGGTTCCAAAGTCTATATCCACATACTCGTCCTCAATCACAGGGATAACGCGGTTCACCAAAGGCACAATGACTTTTTTCCCTTTCAGCCAGTGGTTTTTCTCGTCATTAGGATTTATGCACATGGCTGTATCACCCATGATAGTTTCAGGACGTGTAGTTCCCACCACAGCATAACGTCCTTCGGGATCACCTTCCACATAATATCTTAAATAATAGAATTTACCATGCTCTTCTTTATATATTACTTCTTCATCACTGAGAGCTGTGAGAGCCTTAGGATCCCAATTGACCATACGCACACCACGGTAAATAAGCCCTTTATTGTAAAGGTCTACGAATACGTTGATAACGCTGCGGCTGCGAGTCGCGTCCATTGTAAATGCAGTGCGTTCCCAGTCACACGAGGCACCCAGGCGACGCAGTTGTTTTAGTATGATGCCGCCATGCTCACGCGTCCACTCCCATGCATAATTCAGGAATTCCTCGCGCGTCAGATCGGACTTTCTGATGCCCTGCTCCGATAGTCTGGCAACTACTTTGGCTTCAGTGGCTATAGAGGCATGGTCAGTACCTGGCACCCAACAAGCGTTCTTACCTTCCATGCGGGCACGACGCACCAATATATCTTGTATGGTATTGTTCAGCATGTGTCCCATATGCAACACTCCGGTAACGTTTGGAGGGGGTATGACGATGGTGTATGGTTCACGGCCATCGGGCTTCGAACTGAACAGTTTGTGATCCAACCAATACTGATACCATTTCCCCTCTACATCAGCGGGATTGTATTTGCTTGCTAATTCCATTTCTTCACTGATTATAATTATAACAGGCGTAAAATTAGTAAATGTTTGATAGATTTATTTTTATATCTGTTTATTGTGACTGCTGTTAGCGTGACGGTCCGACTACCTACATACCCCTGATACTAAATCGAGACATTGCTAATATACTTATGGACACATCGGATACACTTCTCAGCTCTCAGAATCCCTTAAACCAATTCGTCAGAAATATAGCCCACGGGCAGTTCACGACAATTATATCCAGATGCCATGATTTCACCGTATGCTCCTGCCGAACGCAATGCAACATAATCTCCGCGCTCTACTTTGTTGAGAAGTACATCTTTACCGAAAACGTCCGACGACTCGCACACGGGGCCTACAACATCATACTTCTCCTGGATTCCGTCTGACGTTATATTCTCTATCTTGTGATATGCCTGATATAGAGCAGGCCTGATAAGGTCTGTCATTCCGGCATCCAATATGGCAAACTGTTTGTTGGTACCTTGCTTCACGTACAATACTTTGGATATGAGCGACCCACATTGTCCAACTATTGAACGTCCCGGTTCGAAATGTAACGTCTGCCAGGGACGTAGTTTCAAATGGGTAGCGTAAGTAGAGAAATACAGCTTGAAGTCTGGAATCGGATGAGATTCCGGTTCTTTATAGTCAATTCCGAATCCCCCACCGACATTGATATGGGCTATACGAATGCCCCATGACTCAAAGCGATCTTGCAAAGCATTCACCTTGTGACACAGTGCAACAAAGTCTTCCATATCCAGGATCTGTGACCCGATATGAAAATGCAGTCCGGTCAGATTGACATGTTTCATAGTGGCTGTTTTGATTGCCACGCTTTCCACATCGGCCATGCTGATTCCGAACTTGTTTTCGGCCAATCCTGTGGTAATATTGGCATGAGTATGCGCACCGACGTTTGGATTGACACGTAAAGCTACATTGGCAACTTTGCCGCAGGATGCTGCAAGAGTATCTATCACTTCAAGTTCTGGCAATGATTCTACATTGAAACAGAAGATATCGTAATCCAAGGCGAGATTTATTTCCCAATCAGCCTTACCTACTCCAGCAAAAACTATCTTCTGTGGAGAAAAGCCGGCCTTAACGGCCGCAAGGATTTCACCGCCGCTCACGCAGTCGGCCCCCAAACCGTAGCGGCTGACAATAGTAAGCACTTTGGGGTTGGCATTAGCCTTGACGGCATAATGTACCACATAATTATCATATAGTGCAGTTTCTCTGTTTATGGCCTCCAATGTGTCACGCAATAGTTGCGCATCGTAATAATAAAAGGGAGTGCGTAGTTTGCAGAACTTGTCTATAGGAAATATTCCTTTCATAAGTAAGTCAGATATTTATAACAATAAAAGTGTACTGCGTCAGGCAATTAAAGGAGTATATCAGTTTTCATTCTTCGCAAACAGCACATTGCTCAACGAACGCAGGGCGGCCTTTTTATCACACTCGCGAATAAGGAAAGATATGTTGTAATTACTTCCGCCGAAAGAAATCATGCGCACCGGTATATCGCGCATGGCATCAAGTACATTGGCCTCGAATCCAACATTCTCCCATTCCAAATCGCCCACTACGCAAATGATACACATGTCTCTGTCCACTGTCACGGTACCATACTTTTTCAGATCATTCAATATCTCGTTCAGATGCTTCACATTGTCAATGGATACCGAGACGCCAACCTCGGACGTGCATATCATGTCTATCGATGTCTGGTAACTTTCGAATATCTCGAATACTTTGCGAAGAAATCCATAAGCCAATAACATTCGGCTTGACTTTATTTTGATAGCGGTAATATTATCCTTGGCAGCCACAGCTTTTATTTTACCCTTCTCTGTATCATTGGAAATCAGTGTTCCGGGAGCAGTAGGATCCATGGTATTAAGCAAGCGTACCGGAATATTGGCATATTTTGCCGGCTGTATGCACGTAGGATGCAATATTTTGGCTCCGAAATAAGCCAGCTCTGCCGCCTCTTCAAAGTGTAAGTGTCTCACGGGAGCCGTATTATCCACCACGCGCGGGTCATTGTTATGCATGCCATCTATATCCGTCCATATCTGTATCTCAGAAGCGTTGATTGCAGCCCCTATGAGAGACGCTGTATAGTCACTTCCACCACGTTGCAAGTTATCTATCTCACCATAAGCATTACGACATATAAAACCCTGCGTAACATATACGTCCGCCCCTGCGTGCAAGTCCAGTTGCGCTTGTAGCTTCTCCCGGATATAAGCCAGGTCAGGCTCGGCATTTTTGTCCGTACGCATATAATCCAACGCCGGTAACAGGACGGAGTTAATGCCACATTCTTGCAGATAATAATTCATCATACCGGTAGATATAAGCTCACCCTGTGCCAGTATTACCTTTTCCTCGAACAGAGTGAACAGGTCTTTAGTATATGAGCGGATATGATCAAAATGCGATTTTATCAGTTCCAAGCCCTTTTTATTGTACTCCGCCGTACTATACAACTCATTTACATGCTGGCGATATTTCATCTCCAACTTATTTATAATCTCATTGGCACCTTCAGGATTTTTCTTATAAAGATAATCTGATATTTCCACCAATGTATTAGTAGTACCCGACATAGCAGAAAGCACTACAATCTTAGGCTCACCACTGGCTATCAACCCGGCAACATCCTTCATCCGTTGAGCCGAACCGACCGAAGTTCCACCAAACTTTAAAACTTTCATTTTCTAGTTTCTTTAAATTAATTAAGTTCATCCATGACAATTGATAAGTGCAGCAATTTTCATGTTCCAAACCTATCCGTTACTTCTTCCAACTCATGATTTGCACAACGATACACTCTTCCAGGGAAGTCTTTCACAAGACGCAGGTTATGCGTAGTAATCACCACCAATGTACCAGCACGGCAAATATTATACAATAAATTAGCAATGTTATTACCAGTATCAATATCCAGGTTGCCGGTAGGCTCATCAGCCAGAATAATTTGCGGAGAATTAAGCACGGCACGTGCTATTGCGATACGCTGCTGTTCGCCACCGGACAATTCGCTCGGCAGTTTATATCCTTTATTCTCCATACCTACCAGCCTAAGGACTTCAGCTATACGTTCTTCAATCTCGACCTTCTCTTTCCAGCCTGTAGCACAAAGTACAAACTCCAAATTACTATACACGCTACGATCCATCAATAACTGAAAATCCTGGAATATTATCCCCAGTTTGCGACGCAATTTAGGTATGAACTTACGCCTGATGCCACACAAATCATATCCCAACACATCAGCCTCACCGGAAGAGATCGGTAATTCTCCATAAAAAGTTTTAAGCAAACTCGTTTTGCCAGATCCGACCTTACCGATGAAATACACCAACTCTCCCGCACGCATCTCAAGATTAACATCCTTCAACACGCACAGTTCCTGCTGATATATGGATACATCTTTATATTTTATCAAGGTTTCATTCATCGTCTTTTGACAGGAAGTCAGTGTTTATTCCAATTCGGGTTATGTCGTCCTGCCAATTCACGCGCCAAGTCTTCGATACGCAGTCCTTTATAAGTGAGCAGTACAATAAGATGGTACAACAAATCCGCACCCTCGTAAATCAAACGATCCTTGGAGCCATTACAAGCCTCAACTACAGTCTCTACAGCTTCTTCACCAACCTTTTGTGCTATCTTATTTATACCTTCATGAAAAAGGCTTGTTGTATAAGAACCTTCGGGCATCTCTTCGCTCCGTTTGCATATAAAATCTTGCAAGGTCTTGAGGAACAGAACCGGTTGTTCATTTTTATCGCCCCAGCAAGTATCTGTACCAGTGTGGCATACCGGCCCCGCAGGATGCACTTGTATGAGAAGCGTATCATGGTCACAATCTTCTTGAATGGAAACTACATGCAGGAAATTCCCACTTTCCTCGCCTTTAGTCCATAGACGATTTTTCGCCCGGCTGAAGAATGTTACTTTCCGGGTTTCAACCGTTTTGTTGTAAGCCTCGCTATTCATAAACCCCAGCATCAGAACTTTTGCTGTATCAGCATCCTGTATGATTGCCGGAACAAGCCCGTTCATCTTATCAAAATCCAAATTCATTTTCACTCATTCAACCATGTATAATACTTTAAAATATGCGTATAATAAATCTTCATACCATGCGCATGGGGATTCCGCGAGCACAAAGGTACGATTTTAATTCGGGAATTCTAATTTCTCCGAAATGAAAAACACTGGCAGCCAAAGCAGCATCTGCTTTCCCTTTACAGAAAACATCCATAAAATGTTCCATCTTGCCTGCCCCGCCAGAAGCTATTACCGGAATAGAAAGCATATCAGCCAACTGTGCCAGAGTATCATTGGCATACCCGTCTTTTACACCATCATGATCCATACTCGTGAAAAGTATCTCACCGGCCCCGCGTTCTTGTCCCTCACGAGCCCAGTCAAAAAGATCTTTCTGCGTAGGTACCCGACCTCCATTCAGGTAGCAACGCCAGCCATAAGGCGTATAGCGGGCATCAATAGCCAGGACACAAACTTGCGAACCAAAATGTTCCGCTATCTCTGTCAACAATTCAGGGCGGCGTAAGGCAGCAGAATTTACAGAAATCTTATCAGCTCCTGCAGTGAGAAGCAGCTCAATGTCATCCAATCCGCCAATTCCTCCTCCCACAGTAAAAGGGATATTGATATTGGCTGCTACACGTTTCACCAGGTCGGTTAAAGTCTTACGTTTCTCTACACTGGCTGTAATATCAAGAAAGACCAATTCATCGGCACCGGTTTCACTATAGGCGCGTGCCAGCTCGACAGCATCACCGGCATGACGCAAGTTTACAAAATTAGTTCCTTTCACGGTTTGCCCATCTTTGACATCAAGGCAGGGTATGATTCTTTTTGCCAACATATACCTTGTTTCTAAAAGAACATTTTCAATATAAGGTGTTAACCATTATTCTCCATGAAGAATCAAGTTTTCGATTTCTTTCAATGTGATGCGGCCTTCATATAATGCTTTGCCAAAAATTACACCGGGAATCCCAGCTTCGTACAGCTTACGTATATCATCTATACTGCTCACACCACCGCTTGCTATCAGATGGAGGTCAGGATGCCTATGCATTATTTCTATGTATAATGATATGGCAGGTCCTTGCAACATGCCGTCGCGGCTGATATCCGTACATATAACCTTACGTACCCCTTTTTCTACATAATCAGCCAAGAAAGAGAAAAGTCCGCACTTGCTTTCTTCCATCCAACCGTTGATTGCCACCTTTTCTCCCTTGATATCAGCACCAAGAATTATCCTTTCCGAACCGTACATCTTCAGCCATTGAAGGAAATTTTCCGGTTGCTTTACGGCAATGCTCCCCATTGTAACCATCTGTGCCCCACAATTAAATACGGCATTCAAGTCATCAAGAGTCTTCACCCCACCTCCAAAATCAATTATCAGATTTGTAGATGAAGCTATCTGTTCCAGCACACGGAGATTCACCACATGTTGTGAAGCCGCCCCATCAAGATCCACCACGTGCAGGCGCTTTATACCATGCGCTTCGAAACATCTGGCCATATCTGCCGGATTATCAGAATAGATCTTCTTGCTATGGTATTTCCCTTGAGAGAGACGGACGCATTTGCCGCCAATAATATCAATAGCGGGAATCAGTTCTATCATAACTTATTTCTAAATAATCTACGAGGTCTTACATCGTCAGAAAATTCCTTAATATTCGCTCTCCTACACCGCCACTTTTCTCGGGATGAAACTGGGTAGCATAGAAATTCTCTTTTTGCAAAGCCGCACTGAACGGCAATATGTAGTTTGTAACAGCTGACGTATGTTCATTTATCGGGACATAATAACTATGTACGAAATAAACATATTCTTCTCCAACAAAGCCGTCAAATAACTTTCCACGAGTTTCTTCAATTGTATTCCACCCCATGTGCGGCACTTTATCCTCGTGCCTCTGCGAAATAAAACGCCGTACAGGTATATCAAATATGCCGAGGCCGTCAACATCCCCTTCTTCTGAATGGGCACACATCAGTTGCATCCCCAAACATATACCCAAAACCGGTTGGCGCAACTCCTTTATCAAACGGTCAACACCTGCGGCACATAAAAATTCCATTGTGGTGGAAGCCTCTCCTACTCCCGGAAAAATTACTTTATCCGCAGCTCTGATCACGGCTTTGTCGGTCGTAACAACAGGCTCTATCCCCAACCTTCGTAGGGCGTATTCCACAGAACACAAATTACCTGCATTATATTTAATAATGGCTACATTCATTAAGATTCAATTGAATATGACGTTTTATTTTATAGGTCAATATCTTGCACTCTAATATTAGATATGCATACAACGTCCTACCCTTCAAATAGGCCCTAAATCCAAATCTGTTGTGAGATAATGACTTTTAAATATACCATCCCTTTACAACATTCAGGCATATCGGGTGCAAAAATAGCTATTTATTGCAAACATGCTAATATTACGTTCAATAAGTTTTCAAAAGCAGCAAAAAGTTTGTTTTTGTCTTTGCAACATGGATAAACGGAATAATCAGGATTTTCGCCAGTGACTAAGTTGAGGCTTTCTGTATAAATAGACGTATGTTTGTCCATCCGGCGGCATTAACAACAGCCTTAACAGGATGCTGGCTTATCTGAAAAACAATCCGAAAGAACTATCTGTTCTCTGATTATTCTTCGTTTTCTAATTTAGCCAAACGGGCTAGCATCT
>CAZYVE010000043.1:0-16270 GCA_964651035.1 uncultured Bacteroides sp. | reverse complement strand
TAGTCCGCCTCTATTTGTGACGAATAGGGGCGGATACTGTTTGTAAGTCCTGCATGTGTCTATGTGCATCGCGTCGGGTAGGCTGCGGGATGTCGTATGTACATATATATTTATAGTGGAAAAACTGTATATTTGCTTTAGAATTCAAGTGTAGGGATCTGATAAAATATAATGACATTATGCAGACAGAAAATATACGCAATAAGAAAATCTCCCTCGTGCTGTCGATGGGAGGAGCACGGGGCATTGCACACATCGGGGTTATAGAAGAGCTTCTTGAGCATGGTTTCGAGATAGCCTCCATTGCAGGCAGCTCGATGGGAGCCATGGTCGGCGCGATGTATGCCACGGGCAAGCTTGAGGAGTGCAAGGACTGGCTGTGCACCTGGGACAGGAAGAAATTGTGGCATCTCGCTGACTTCAGTCCAAGCCGCTACGGCCTGGTGAAGGGAGACCGCTTCATCAGGGAGTTGAAGCAGATATTGCCCGACATGTCCATAGAAGACCTGCCATTGCCTTACGTGGCCATGGGTACTGACATAGTGAATGAGCGGGAAGTAAGGATGGACAGCGGCAGCTTGTTTGATGCGATAAGAGCTTCAATATCAGTACCTCTGCTGTTTCGCCCGTTCAGGAAGGGCAATACGCTTATTGTGGATGGCGGAATACTGAATCCGCTGCCGCTAAGACATGTCGTACGCCTGCCGGGAACATGTCTTACAGCCGTGGATGTCAATGCACCGATTGCGGGGAAAGGCGGTAGACGCCTTACTCCATACCAGCTTGTGGCCAGGTCCTCGCGCCTGATGATGCAGGAGATAACGCGTCACGACCTGGCTGTCACGCCTCCCGATATGCTCATACAGCTCTGCGGTGAGGATTATGACATGATGGAATTCTTCCGCGCCGGAGAAATAATAGAAGCCGGGCGGAAGGCCGCCCGGCTGGTATTGTCAAACGCCGCAGTTATGACAACTTGTGAACCACCAGCCCCGAACGGAGCTTAGGCTCGAACCAGGTCGTCTTGGGTGGCATGATGTTGCCGCTGTCGGCAATATCCATGAGTTGCTTCATGCTGACGGGGTAAAGGGCCAGCGCCAGAGCCATCTCCCCGCTGTCGACACGACGTTTCAGCTCTTCCAGACCGCGTATTCCTCCCACAAAATCTATGCGCTTGTCTGTACGCAGGTCTTTAATGCCCAGCAGCTTGTCTAAAATAAGGTTGGAAGAGATGGTTACATCCAGCACCCCTATCGGGTCGTTGTCGTCATACGTTCCGGGACGTGCTGACAGCCGGTACCAGTGACCGTCCATGTAGAGGCTGAAGTCATGCAGTGATGCAGGGCGATAGACATTTGCCTCCCCCTTGTCTTCCACCGTGAAGTCATCTTCCAGGGCTTGCAGGAACTGTGCGGGCGTCATTCCGTTCAGGTCTTTTACCACACGGTTGTAGTCGATGATGGTCAGCTGTCCGGCAGGGAAGCAGACAGCCATGAAGTAGTTGTACTCCTCATCTCCCTTGTGGTGCGGGTTCTGCCTGGCCTTTTCCGCCCCTACCAGGGCTGCTGCCGCGCTGCGGTGGTGACCGTCGGCTATGTATAGGGCAGGCATGGCTGCAAACGCGGCGGTTATGGTGTCTATGTCTTCCTGTCTGTCCACTATCCAGAACGTGTGCCCGAAACCGTCGCCCGGAGCTATGAAGTCATATACGGGCTTCTGCGAAGTATATCGTGACATGATTTCGTCCAACACAGCATTGTCCGGGTATGCGAAGAACACCGGCTCCATGTTGGCATCCGTGGCACGCACATGCTTCATGCGGTCTTCCTCCTTGTCGCGCCGGGTCAGCTCATGCTTCTTGATGGTGCCGTCCATGTAGTCGGGTACGTATGCTCCTGCCACCAGCCCGTACTGCGTCTTGCCGTTCATGGTCTGGGCATATATATAATAGTATTCTCTGTCATCCTGTACCAGCCAGCCTTTTTCCTGGAACATGCGGAAGTTTTCCGCCGCCTTGCGGTAGACCCGCTCGTCGTGTTCGTCGGTACCGGGAGGAAAGTCTATCTCCGGGCGTATGATATGATACAGCGACATTTCATTACCTTCGGCCTCGCGGCGTGCCTCGTCGGAATTCAGCACGTCGTAGGGGCGGGATGCTACTTTCTCTACCAAATCCTGTGGCGGGCGCAGGCCTCTGAAAGGCTTAACTGTTGCCATTTTGTTTCCGTTTTAGTTTGTTATCTTAGTGTTGACACGGAATCGTTCGCAACCGTCTTTCAGGAAACCCACGATCTGGCGTGCTGCGGCGATGCCGGCGTTGATGTTGGCTTCGGCAGTCTGGGCACCCATCTTCTTCGGCGTGGAGAAATATCGTCCCTCGGCAGCAGTCATGAACTCGGCGTGGCGCACTGGCATGATGTCGGTCATGTACTTCAGGTCGGTGCGCTCGGACAACAGCCCCAGCAGTCCTTCCTCGTCTATCACCTCCTTGCGGGCGGTGTTCACCAGCACGCCCCCCTTGGGCATGAGTCCTACCAGCCCGCGGCCGATGGAACCTTTTGTCTCCGGTGTGGCGGGGATATGCAGCGATACAATGTCGCAGGTGGCGTAGAGCTCTTCTATCTTGGCCACAGGAGTAACACCGTCTTGCCGCATGGTCTCCACGGCAGGGGTGTAGGTGTCATAGGCGTATATATCCATTCCGAAGCCGTTGGCTATGCGTGCTACGTTGCGCCCCACGTTGCCATAGGCGTGTATGCCCAGCTTCTTTCCTTTCAGTTCCGTGCCTGACGTGCCGTTGTATAGATTCCGCACGGCCATCACCATGAGCCCGAACGCAAGTTCGGCCACGGCGTTTGAGTTCTGCCCGGGAGTATTCATCACGCAGATATCACGGCCGGTAGCGGCCTGCAGGTCTACATTGTCGTATCCGGCACCGGCACGTACCACTATTTTCAGCCGGCTGGCAGCGTTTATCACTTCGGCGTCTACCACATCACTGCGGATGATAAGCGCATCGGCATCGGCTACAGCTTCCAGCAGTCTGGACTTGTCGCCGTATTTTTCGAGCAGCTCCAGTTCGTAACCCGCAGCTTCCACTACTTCACGTATGCCGTCTACCGCCACTTTGGCAAACGGCTTGTCTGTTGCAACCAGTACTTTCATAAGCAAATATTTTTGGCGGTCAAGCAAATCAGTGTGTCTTCTCAAACTCCTGCATGCATTCTATCAGTGCCTGCACGCTTTCTTTTGGCAGGGCGTTGTAGCATGATGCGCGGAATCCGCCTACCGAGCGGTGTCCCTTTATCCCCACCATGCCCTTGTCGGTGGCATATTTCAGGAAGTCCCCTTCAAGTTCCTCGTATCCGGGAGCCATTACAAAGCAGATGTTCATGCGCGAGCGGTCTTCTTCCGTTACTGTACCGCGGAACAGCCTGTTGCGGTCTATCTCGCCGTAAAGCATGTCAGCCCTTTCTATGGCCCTGCGTTGCATTTCTTCCACTCCGCCTTGTGCCTTTATCCAGCGCAGCGTCTGCAGAGCGGCATAGATGGGGACTACGGGCGGGGTGTTGAACATCGACCCTGCGTCGACATGCGTCTTGTAGTCGAGCATTGTCGGTATATGTCGCGATACCTTGCCCAATGCATCTTCCTTTACGATGACAAAGGTGACTCCTGCCGGAGCGAGGTTCTTCTGTGCACCGCCATATATGCAGATGTATTTTGACACGTCCACCGGGCGCGAGAATATGTCGGACGACATGTCGCCCACCAACGGTACGTTGACGTCGGGGTCAGACTTCAGCTCGGTGCCGAATATCGTGTTGTTGGTCGTGATATGGAAATAGTCAGCATCGGCCGGCACGGTATATCCCTTGGGTATGAAAGTGTAGTTGGCGTCAGCCGACGAGGCCACCTCCACCACTTCGCCGAAAGCCTTGGCCTCCTTCATGGCCTTCTTGGCCCACGTGCCGGTATTTAGATAGGCGGCTTTTTTCTCAAGGAAATTATAAGGCACCATGCAGAACTCAAGGCTGGCTCCTCCGCCGAGGAAAATCACCGAGTAGCCGTCGGGGATGGCGAGCAGTTCTTTGAATAATGACACAGCCTCGTCAACCACCGGCTTGAAGTCTTTGGCGCGGTGGCTTATTTCCATCAGGGAAAGGCCCGAACCGTTGAAGTCCATGATGGCCTGAGCCGTGTTCTCGATCACCTCACGCGGGAGGATGGAAGGTCCTGCATTGAAATTATGTTTTTTCATACAAGAAAATGTTTTTGGGTTATACAATAATATATTTCCAGTTGGCGAAATTACTGAAATATTTCCGCACTATCCAAATCTTTGGTTATTATTTTCCTTCGCCCTGTCCGGATTTCTTTGTCATCCCGTGCATGTAGCGGAAGCAGATGCGCAACACGTTCGCCGCTTGCCTCCGACACACACTGTCCGTCCGTAATGTGCGTTCGCCGTGTGGCTCTGACGTGTGCCGGATTTCATTCTCTTTCGTATTGGAAAAACTTTAAAAATAGCTTTCTTTTTATTAACTCGGGGGGGGTAAAACGGGGTATATGGATTGTGAGGTTCTTATTAATGTTTGTTTTCTATTTTTCACTATTAATTAACTTGTTTTCTCTGAATATTTTTATATACTTGCAAACAAAATGAATTGCGGTTGGTGCTGTGGAAGGTATTCTGTTGTATTTTTGACAGAAGTTTGCCTTGAAAACATAGCCTGTGTGCGGGTTAGTACATCTGCCGGTGTGCCGCTTCCCCTGATTGCGCGGCATATTTATGTGTACAAACCTTATCAGAATAAAATATATGTATAAACCTATGTATGAAGTCCTGTGATTCTGTTTTCAGAATCATAATGCTATAAGTGAAGATAACCTATTGATTTATTAACTTAACATCAGTTGTCTATGAAAGAAGAATGTATTAAGAAAAGGACAGCCAACCGCAAGAGTCTTATGCTCATGTCATTGGGAGTGTTGTTGTGGTGCAGTTCCCCGGTAATGGGCGTGACGGTTGGAGTACCCGGGCTTTCCGAAGTGACGGAACAGCAGCAGAGAGTGGCTGCCACGGGCGTGGTGCAGGATGCCGAAAGCGGCGAACCGATAATCGGCGCCAGTGTGGTGGAGAAAGGTACCACAAACGGTGTGGTAACCGATGTGAACGGACGTTTTACACTGAACGTGTCTGCCGGCAGCGTCCTGCAGATATCTTATGTGGGGTATGAGACACAGGAAGTGACTGTGACCGACGGCAAGACGATACTCGTAATGCTGCGGGAAGACACAGAGCTTCTCGATGAAGTGGTGGTTGTAGGCTACGGCACGCAGAAGAAAGCGAACCTGACGGGCGCCGTGTCTACCGTGGATGTGAGCAAGACACTTGAAGCCAAGCCGCAGATGGACGTGGCCAAGGCGTTGCAGGGTGTCGTTCCCGGCCTGACGGTATTGAACACGCAGGGCGGCATCAACGAGCAGCCACAGCTGACCATCCGCGGCGTAGGTACGCTGAGCAACGACGAGGTGAGCGACCCGCTTATCATTGTCGACGGAGTGCCGTTGGACGACCTTTCGCTCATCAATCCGCAGGACATAGCCAGCGTGTCGGTGCTGAAGGATGCGGCTTCGACCTCTATTTATGGAGCAAGGGCAGCTTTCGGCGTAATCCTGATTACCACAAAGCAGGGAACAAGGAAAGACAGGGTTTCCGTCAACTATTCGAACAACTTTGCCTGGAGCACACCTACCATGATGCCCGATTATCCTGACGTGCCTTCGCAGCTGCGGGCCTTGATCGAGGTCAACGAGAGAATGGGGGCAGACCCGGAACTCTTCGGCATGTACCTTGACCAGATGTTGCCTTATGCCGAGGCCTGGTACGAACAGAACGGAGGCAAGAAGATAGGCTATGGAGAGATGAGGCCCTACCAGAGCATGGACGATGTGGGCGACTATTACATGGACCCGACCACCGGCACCGCGATGTATTATGCCGACTGGGACGTGGTGGGCATCATGTTCCGCAACTGGACACCTTCGCAGAGCCATAACGTGAACGTGCAGGGGACGAGCGGGCGCACCAATTATTACCTGTCTTTCGGATATGACAAGAAGGAGGGCGTGCTCAACTTCAATACCGACCAGCTGCACCGCTACAATGTAAGTGCCAACATTACGACTGACATTACGGACTGGCTGCAGGTGGGGACACGCATGTCTTATACAAACAGGACATATACGCAGCCCAACACCAGACGTTACACTTACCAGTACCTATGGCGGTGGGGCAGCTTCTTCGAACCGCTGGGTACCATCAACGGGACTGACATGCGGAATGCCATTTCCTACCTGAAGCAGGCGGGAGACACGGAGACGTCTACCAGCTACGTCCGCATGACGGGCTTCCTGAAAGCCAACATCGTAAAGGGACTTACCCTGAATGCCGACTATACGTATAACGTGAAGAACCTGTTCCAGGATATGGTGGGGCTGCCTGTCAGCGGTTACAACAGCTGGAGCACCATCAACAGTGTGGAATATTTCTCGTCGGACTCTTACCTGCAGCAGCAGAGCGAGAAAACCAACTCGTATGCCCTGAACGTGTATGCGAATTATGAGTTTGACATAAAGGGGAAACATCACTTCAACATCATGCTGGGTGGTAATGCCGAAGGGCAGGAGTATCTCTGGCACCGCTCATACCGGACAGGGCTTTTGAATCCGGACCAGCCGGAATTCAGCCTGGCAAACGGTGAAACGCAGACCGTCAGCGGAAATCATACGCATTCGGCCACGGCCGGTTATTTCGGACGTATCAATTACAACTGGAATGACATCTGGCTGCTGGAGCTGAACGGACGTTATGACGGTTCTTCATCCTTCCCCGCATCAGACCGTTGGGCCTTCTTCCCCTCGGGTTCGGTAGGATACCGCTTCAGCCAGGAGGCTTATTTCGACAAGCTGCGCGATGTGATGAGCAACGGTAAGCTGCGCGTTTCTTACGGTGAGATAGGCAATGAAGCCGTCGGTTCAGACATGTTCGTCTCCACAATCTCCTCCGTGACCTCCTATTGGCTCGATTCCACGGGAACGGCAATGATGAGTATGTACGGCATGCCTACATTGGTGTCGAACACATTGTCGTGGGAGCGCATACGCACCATCGACCTGGGCTTGGACGTGGGATTCATGAATAATGAGATAAACGTTTCGTTCGACTGGTATCAGCGCAAGACGCTTGACATGCTGTCACCGAGCGTTACCTTGCCCGACGTGCTGGGTACTACCGAGCCTTATGTAAATGGCGGTTCGTTGCGTACCAGAGGATGGGAACTCAGCGCAAGCTGGAACCACCGCTTCGGCGATTTCGATGTCTACGTAAACGGTAATGTAGGTAATTACAAGACTGTTGTGACGGAATACAACAATCCGACAGGCATATTGAGCAGCTATTTCTCCGGCAAGGTCTATGGCGATATATATGGCTTTGTGACCGACCGCCTCTTTACTACGGACGACTTCGTTTATGATGAAAACGGCAACAGAATAGGTTATGCTGACGGTGTTGCAGACCAGGACGGCCTGGTAAGCAGCGGCAACTTCGTGTATGGCCCGGGTGACGTCAAGTTCGTGGATCTGAACGGCGACGGCGTGATAGACGGCGGAAGCGGTACCAAGGACGACATGGGTGACCTGACTGTAATAGGTAATTCGACCCCGCGTTACCAGTACGGCTTCAGGCTCGGAGGTGCCTGGAAGGGTCTGGACATCGACATGTATTTCCAGGGTGTAGGCAAGTGGGATCAATGGTCTTACGGTGACTTCGTACTTCCGTTCTCGCGTGGTGCCGACGGCATCTATTCACACCAGATGGACTACTGGTCGGAGGATAACCTCGATGCTTTCTACCCGCGCCTGTATGCTGCCAACGGTGCAAGCGGCACGGTTTCGGGCATAGGTACCGGAAGATACAACTTCTATCCGCAGACCAGGTATCTGATAGACCGCTCTTATATGCGCTTCAAGAACCTGACCGTAGGATACACGCTCCCGCAGTCCCTTACCAAGAAATGGTATATGGAGAAAGTGCGCGTGTACTTCACGGCAGAAAATCTCTGCGAGATTATAAACAACAGTTTTGTTCCCATCGACCCTGAAGTGGACGACAGTGATACGGGAAGCTTCTCTAACGGTGTATGGGGACGTGTGGCTCCGATGATGCGTACCATATCGTTTGGTTTACAAGTTTCTTTCTAACAAAATAAAAATGTGACGATTATGAAAAAGAAAACATTATTATATGGCTTGACGTTGCTGGGCGGTTTTATCGTATCGGGATGTACGGAAATGCTCAATAAGGAACCTCTGACCAGCTTCAGCAACAACTCCCTGTTCTGGAACAATTCGTCCAGCGTGGAGGGGTATGCGGGCACCTTTTATAACCAGTTTACCGGATACGGCAACAGCGGCGGCAGTGGAGAGTTCTATTTCAATTATCTTTCGGATGACCAGCTGCCGGCTACTTTCCAGAACTGGACCTATATCAACGTACCAGCTTCGAACTCAAGCTGGTCGAGTACATGGGACGAAATCAGGCGCGCAAATATTATGATTGAATCGTTGGAAACCATGGCTGACGAAATGGACGAGGATACCAAGAATCACTGGCTTGGTGTGGCCCGCCTGATGCGCGGATGGCAACACTGGGACCTGGTGAGGAAATTCGGCGACTGCCCGTGGGTAGACCATGTGCCCGATGTCGACGACCCGATACTGTATGCGGAACGCGATGACCGCGACTATGTGATGGACAATGTGCTGGAAGACCTGAACTTTGCCTGCGAGAACATAAATGATGTCAGCTCGCAAACTACCTGGTCGCGCAACATGGCAAATGCCATGAAGTCGCACATCTGCCTGTGGGAGGGTACGTTCCGCAAATACCGCACGCTTGATGTAAACGGCAAGGCCCCGGATTCGGACGGTGCCACCAAGTTCCTGCAGGCATGTGTCGAGGCTTGCGAGCAGGTAATGCCGGACTACTCGCTGTGCGATAATTACCAGTCGATATACAACTCGGAGACACTGTCGGGCAATACGGAAGTCATATTCTACAAGGAGTATGCAAAGGATGTATTCGGCCATTCGCTGATAGCATATACATGCAGCAGTACGCAGCAGAGCGGTATGACGAAGGATGCTTTCGACTCATACCTGTTCCTCGACGGGAAGACCAAGGACAATACATCTTACGACAATACGGATGTCGGGGAATGGGCCGTGTCTGCAAACGATGGTGCAGGGCACATCAACATAAAGGCGTTGCTCGATGTAAGAGACCAGCGCCTGGCGCAGACGATAGATACATTGTTGTGCTATCCGGGAGCTACCGTGGCTGTTAACGACAATTTGTCTTATACCAACTCATGGCCCCGTGTGTACGGTGGCAATGCCATGACAGCTTCTTCCGGCTATACGGTATGCAAGTATGACAATGTAAGTATCGAGGCCATTTACCGTCAGGTAACGACGGACAATTACACTTCCGCACCGTTGTACTGGCTGTCTGTAATCTATTTGGACTTTGCCGAAGCCAAAGCCGAACTGGGCACAATTACCAATACCGACCTCGACAACAGCATCAATCTGCTGAAAGCGCGCGCAGGCCTTCCGCCGATAACAACAGATGTGGAAGATGCCGGTGACAACGACATGGATGTAAGCCCGTTGATTTGGGAGATACGCCGCGAACGCCGTTGCGAACTGATGTTCGACAAGAACTTCCGCTACTGGGATCTGATACGCTGGCATCAGTTGGACAAGCTGGATAATACCATAAATCCGGATATAGCCTTGGGCGCCAACCTCTCGGCGGATGCTGACTACAGCACTTACAGCGGAGATCTTTCGGAGGGTTACATATACGGTTATTCGCAAGACCGCATATATGAAGATAAATATTACCTGTATCCCATACCGAGCGGCCAGATTACGTTGAATCCGAACTTGGGGCAGAACCCTGGTTGGGAGTAATGGCTGCGGAGGCGAAATCCAGTAACGGATATATATATACTCAAAATACCTAAGCGGTCCTCATTTGTAAAATAATGATTTCATAGCAGCCGGTTCGTGAGAATCAGCTGCTTTTTTATGTTTTTCTTGCATTTTAACCTGGTGTGTGCTATTTTTGCGGAGAAGAAACGTAATATATTTTTTGCGTAGAGAGGCGTCATTGACAACGCATGCACCTCCGTTAAAACCGGGGTAGAGGGAGTAAAGGCCGGTATGCCATGTGTTACGGGAGAGGCTTGCAAATTGTGATGACAAATAAATTAAAAGAGTTTGAATCCGATACTTCAAATAGAAAACCTGACCAAGTCGTTTGGCGACCTGGTATTGTTCAAGGACATATCTTTCGGGTTGGCAGAGGGGCAACGTGTGGGGCTGATAGCCAGAAACGGCAGCGGAAAATCCACATTGCTCGACATAATTGCCGGCAGGGAGGGGTATGACAGCGGCTCTGTTTCGTTCAGACGGGATGTCCGTGTCGGCTATCTGGAGCAGAACCCGCGCTATCCTGAAGGACTGACGGTATTGGAGGCTTGTTTCCATCATGGCAATGCGGCTGTGAATCTGATAAAGGAATACGAGCGTTGCATGGCAACGGAAGACCATCCCGGGCTTGACGTCATATTGGAACGCATGGACCATGAAAAGGCATGGGAATATGAGCAGCAGGCAAAGCAGATTCTTTCTCAGCTGGATATTATGGATTATGACAAGCCGCTCAGCCTGCTGTCCGGCGGCCAGCTGAAGCGTGTGGCCTTGGCCAATGTGTTGATTACCGACCCCGACCTGCTTATTCTGGATGAACCGACCAACCATCTGGACCTCGACATGACTGAGTGGCTGGAAGACTATCTGCGTCGTAAGAGCCTTACACTGCTGATGGTGACGCACGACCGTTATTTCCTTGACCGCGTCTGTTCGGAAATAATGGAGATAGACGACCGCCGCCTTTACCGCTACAAGGGGAATTACAGCTATTATATAGAGAAACGCCAGGAACGCATGGATGCCGCAAATGCGGAAATAGAACGGGCCAGGAACCTGTATCGCACAGAACTGGAATGGATGCGCCGCATGCCGCAGGCACGCGGACATAAGGCTCGCTACCGGGAGGAAGCATTCTATGAACTGGAGAAGGTGGCAAAACGGCGCATGTACAACCGGGAAGTGAAGCCTGAAGTGAAAGCGTCTTACATCGGGAGCAAGATATTTGAGGCAGACCATCTTTACAAGTCATTCGGCAGCCGGAAAATATTGGAAGACTTCTCGTATGTTTTCTCACGCTATGAGAAGATGGGAATCATCGGCGATAACGGTACGGGCAAATCTACTTTCCTGAAAATACTTATGGGTGAAGAGAAGCCGGATAGCGGTACGCTTGACATAGGGGAGACGGTGCGCTTCGGCTACTACTCGCAAGAGGGCCTGCACTTTGACGGGCAGATGAAGGTAATAGATGCTGTCAGCAACATTGCCGAGGTCATAGAGCTTGGAAACGGTAAGCAGCTGACTGCCTCGCAGTTCTTGCAACATTTCCTTTTCACGCCGGAGACACAACATAATTATATCTATAAATTGAGTGGGGGAGAACGCCGCCGCCTGTACCTCTGTACCGTGCTGATGCGCAGCCCAAACTTCCTTGTGTTGGATGAGCCGACAAATGACCTGGACATAATGACTTTGAATGTCTTGGAGGAGTATCTGAAAAACTTTAAAGGATGTGTTATTGTGGTGAGTCACGACCGCTACTTCATGGATAAGGTTGTGGATCACCTGCTGGTGTTTAACGGGCAGGGGGATATACAGGACTTTCCGGGCAACTATACGCAGTACAGGGACCGGAAGGAGGCCGGCCGCCAGCAGAACAAGGCTGAAGATAAGAAGAATGCCGTTCCGCAAGAGAATAAACCTAAACACCGCCGTACGGATGGCAAACGCCGCATGAGCTTCAAAGAGAGGCTTGAGCTTGGGCAGCTGGAAAAGGAAATCACTGCCCTTGAGGATGAAAAGAAAATAATTGAGGAGGCTTTGTGCAGTGGCACTCTTTCGGTTGAAGAATTGACGGAGAAGTCTAAACGCCTGCCATTGCTGGCTGACGAGATAGACGTCAAGACCATGCGTTGGCTGGAATTGAGCGAAATAGAAGAATAAGTGTAATATATGAACATGACAAACTATCACAGCCATTGCCTGTATTGCGACGGGCGCGCGGATATGGACGTATTCGTGCGTTTTGCATTGGGTAGCAGGTTTACGGCATATGGCTTTTCTTCGCATGCCCCTTTGCCTTTTCCTACATCATGGTCTATGGAGTGGGACAGAATGGATGATTACCTTTCTGACTTCCGGAGGCTGAAGGAACGTTATAAGGAGAGAATAGAGTTATATGTAGGGCTCGAGATTGATTACCTGAATGAAGAGAGCAACCCGTCGGTTGAACGTTTCCGTCTCCTGCCGTTGGATTACCGGATAGGCGCAGTGCACATGCTGTACGACGGTGAGGGCAGGGTAGTGGATGCCGATGTGGATGCCGGTGCTTTCCGTAAGATGGTGAATACCCGCTTCTCAGGTGACTTGGAGCTTGTGGTGCGCCTGTACTACCAGCGTTCGCTGAGGCTGCTTGAACTGGGCGGGTTTGACATCGTGGCTCATCCGGACAAGATTCATTACAATGCGGCACTCTACCGGCCGGGCTTGCTGGACGAACCGTGGTATGACATACTTGTGCGGGAGTTTCTCGCGGAGGTCGTGCGGCGCGGATATCTGATGGAGGTGAATACGAAATCTTACCGTGACCTCGGCGTGTTCTTCCCCGACAAACGTTATTTCCGTTTCTTGCACGATATTGGTGCGCGCGTGGTGGTGAACAGCGACGCGCATTATCCCGACCGCATCAATAGCGGGCGTGAGGAGGCATTGAAAGTCCTGGCAGGCAGCGGCTTCACCACAGTGGCAGAGCTGCATGACGGGGTATGGCAAGATATCCGGATTTAAGGGAAGGGTGATGCCCCTCCCCGTATTATTTCAGCAGAAACTCGTCAATGGTTTTCTTGTATGTCTCTTTGTCGGCTGCTCCCCGAAACAGCTGCGGCTCCCCTGATAACGGGATAAAGACGAAGAGCGGTATGCTGGTGACGTGGAAAAGCCCCGTCAGCTCATTCTCTTTGTCGACATTCACTTTGTAGATGTTGATTTTCCCTGCATACTCCTCGGCCAGCTCTTTCATTATCGGGGCGACTTGCCGGCAGGGGGCGCACCAGTCGGCGTATATGTCTATTATGGCGGGCTTGTCGCCTTTGTACTTCCATTCGGTGTCTTTTTCGTAGTCCCATACTCTGTCTATGAACATGGCTTTGTCCATTACCGTCACTTCCTGGGCATTGGCACAGATGGCTGCCCAAATCAGGATAAAGATGAGTGTAAGTCTTGTCATAAGTCTTTAGTTTGATAGTTTTCAGAAGACAGTCTAATCATTGATTTCCATTTCTTCAATCAGATGTTTTGCTCCTGCATACTTGTCTATGATGAATAATGTATATCGTATATCCACGCATGCTGCGCGTTGCGATGACGGCCGGAAAGCGATGTCGCCGGTCAGCCCCTCATAATTGCGGTCGAATCCTGTTCCTATCAGCTCCCCTTTGGCATTGAATACGGGGCTGCCGGAGTTTCCGCCGGTATTGTCCGTGTCCACAATGAAGCATACGGGCATTTCGCCGTCGGCCATGGCATAGCGGCCGTAATCCTTGTCTTTATACAGTTGTTTCAGTTTGTCCGGCACCACGAATTCCCAGTTGGTGGAGTCCTCTTTCTCCATGACGCCGCGCAGGGTAGTGTAATGGCAGTTTACTATGCCGTCGGCCGGAGAATAAGACGCCACCTTGCCGTATGTCAGCCTCAGAGTCGAGTTGGCATCAGGATATATAGGTTTCCCCTCATCCAGCCGCATGTCCATCATGCCTTTTACCCATGTCTTGTGTGCAGCGTTGTAATCTTTGTTGGCATCTGTCATGGCAATGGCGGTTTGCAGCAGTCCGTCAGTGATGGAGTATTTGAACAGCTGTATCCAGTCATTGGTTATCTTGTATAGGGTCGGTTTATTCATGAACTTGTCGAAGTTCTCGCGGCTGCCGAAGATGGAATTGTCAAAGCAGGCATCTATGAACTTGTCCGTGTCACCCTTGAAACGTTCGTTTATTACTTTGAATATGCTTATTCTCTGTTCTTTCGGTATGTACTGCGCGTATGTGCGGAGCATGGCTTTGGCTACGGCGCGTTCCACTTCGGGGTAAGGCACGGATGAAAAGTATTGGTCGGCTGCATGCCTCAGGCTGTCGCCCGATTGTTGTATCCGTTTCTTGTCTTTGCTTTTCAGTGCCGTGACAAAGGATGCGGTATTGGGTATGCGCATGAATTCCAGTCCGGTGACAAGAGCTTCCTGTATGGCCTGCTGGTGGTATAGCGACGGCCGGCGTTTCTGTACAATGGAGCGTATGCGGTTGAATGCGTCCTGGTAGGCAGTGTCGCCCTTCTCCCTGCCGCGTGCCAGCAGTTTATCCTGCTGTTCACGTTTTGTGTCCAGCACCTTCAGTCGTATCAGGCCTTCGTTCATGCCTAAGGCGTTTTTCCAGTAGTTGGCACTCTTGGCGTAGATGGAAGCGTAATGTATGCGTACCGCATCATCTTTCTGCATCTCTGTCATCAGGACTTTCTGGCGCACGTCGCGTACATGCTGGCGCATGAAGTTGGTGGTCTGCATGCGCTCCTCCACTTCATCGCTTATCATATAGCGCCAGTTGCTGCCGGGAAATCCCATTATGAAGGTAAAATCACCCTCCTTATATCCTTCGAGGCTGATGCGCAGGTACTTCTTTACGTGCAGCGGCATGTTGGTCTCCGAGTATTCTGCCGGTTCGCCATTTGGGGCGGCATAGATGCGGAACAGCGAGAAGTCTCCCGTGTGGCGCGGCCACATCCAGTTGTCGGTGTCTGCGCCAAACTTCCCGATGCTCGAAGGCGGAGCTCCCACCATACGTATGTCGGTGTATGTTGTCTTGACGAAGAGGTAGTATCTGTTGCCGCCGTAAAAAGCTTTCAATTCCAGGCTCCGTCCCTCGGGCAAGGCGATGCCTTCGGCCTGTGCGAAACGCTGGGCCACTTCCTTCAGGTATTTGGGTGATAGATAGTTGGTGCCCTGCGGGTCAGGGTCTTTCTTCAGTTGCTCCTGTACGAAAGATGTCACATCCAGTATCTTGTCTATGAAGGTGACTGACAAGCCCTTGCACGGCAGTTCTTCTTCGCGTGTCATGGCCCAGAAACCGTCGGTCAGGTAGTCGTGCTCCACGCTGCTGTGCTGTTGGATATACGAGTAGCCGCAATGGTGATTGGTCAGTATGAGGCCCTCCGAAGAGATGATTTCTCCCGTACATCCTCCCCCGAAGTGCACCACGGCATCTTTCAGCGACAGACTGTCAGGGGTGTAAATAGACTCCACTGGTATCAGCAGACCGAGCTCCTGCATGGCTGCCGCGTTCTGTTCTTTAAGGTCGGTCAGCATCCACATGCCCTCATCGGCATGCGCCGTAAGGATGGCAGAAACTACCATAAATGTCGTAGCGAATATTTTTTTCATACAATTGAAATTTTAAGTTTTTAGTTTCCGAATATTGTATAAACTTTAATCCAAATCCTGTACGGCAGGATAAATCTCGTCTTTTTGCTCTGTTATGAAGAACACGAGGATGTTGGTGTCAAGATAATACCTCATTTCAGAATGTATTTCATGTCATCGGGTAAAATTTTCCACCCAAGCTGCTTGCCCTTGCCACTGAGCAGCCACTCGCCCAGCTTGCTCAGTCTGCCATCCTTGGCTTTCTTTTCCTTCAGGAACTTTATGAAGTCCTGTTTTTCATCTCCTTCCTTTTTCTTTTCCATGATTATTTATATTTTATTCTATGCTACAGTTAAAATAAAGATTTTTATTTTTAGCTTATTCTCCGGATACTGTATGAACTTTAATTCACAGATACTTGATAAATCGAACTATGGATATATGTTTGATGGCAAAGATACGCTTTTCATTGTAAAAACCATGAAAAGGGAATGTGATTTGAGGGTACAACCTAATTTATTACGAAATGGCAGAGTCAACCAGCAAGTGCAACATTACGAAATATTCTTGAAAAATCTT
>CAZYVE010000042.1:12970-16770 GCA_964651035.1 uncultured Bacteroides sp. | reverse complement strand
TTTTTCAAGAATATTTCGTAATGTTGCACTTGCTGGTTGACTCTGCCCAGATACATTCTTAAAGGCATGTTCGACGAATTACAAACCCTTGTAATTCGTCGAACTCATGTTATGTTATTTATTTCAATACTTCTGCCAGCTTGTCCTGCAATTCTTCACCATGCAGCCCGCGTGCTATGATAGTGCCTTCGCCATCAATCAGTACCGTATGAGGTATGCTGCTCACGGCATACAGCTTGGCTCCCTCGCAGTCCCAGAATTTCAGGTCTGACATCTGCGGCCATGTCATGTCAAGCATCTTGATACCCTGCTGCCAGTCTTCGACTTTCCGGTCGAGCGACACGCCTACTATTTCGAACTTCCTGTTCTTATACTTTTTGTATGCCTCCACGAGGTTGGGCATTTCCCTGCGGCAGGGTCCGCACCAGCTTGCCCAGAAATCCACAAGGACAGTCTTGCCTTTACCTACATAGTCGGATAACCTGACAGTCTTGCCGTCGGGCGATTGCATCTCGAAGTCGGTGAACTTCTGTCCGACGGCTGTGGCGCGCATTTTGCCTACCTTGTCCTTTATGGAAACGATTGTCTTGTCGCTGTCATAGGTTGCAGGTATCTGCGCCATGAGAGGCTCGAGCTCGTCCACGTCCATGTAGTAGTAGCTCTGCTTCAACAGATGCACACCCACGGCATTGGTTATGTTGGTCTTCAAGGCATCCTTTATCGCGTTTGTGGACTGTGCTTCCAAAGCCTCGAGTGACTGTATCTTCTCTTCCCGCTCCTCGTCGGTCAGCGTAGCGTCGGCCAGCGAATCGTAGACATCCTGCACTTGCCTGTTAATATCGTCGAGGTAGCTGCGTAACGGCTGGTATGAATCATTGCTTGGCGTGCCGGTGGCCGAGTTTCCTGCAGGTGACATTGTGATGCTGATTTTGCCGTTCTCGAGGAAGAAGTCCATCATCTGTCCGTCATCCAGCCCTGCCTTGTAGGTCAGGTAGCGGTTTACGGTGCTGTCCTGTTTCCCCTTGAAGGTGAATTTTCCCTGTTGCACCGTGGCCGAGTCGAGCTTGACAAACTGCCTGTTCTCCACAGTCTGCAGGAATACCATGTCACCGTCGTCGGCTCCGTCTATTGTGCCATTCACGGTATAACCGCCTCCTGTGCTGTTGCAAGCCGCAAACATTGCGGCTATTGCTAATAGTGGATAATGTAATTTTTTCATCGTTGATATTGTTTTAAATTAATGCGTTGACAAATATAATGCAAAAAAGCGAGATGCAGAACCTATCGTACAGGTATATCGGGTAAATAGGGATGGGTCTTCTGGTTCAGTCGTTTTCGTACCACTGTGAGTACATCAGGTAATTGTGCGCAATCTTCCTGTTCAGCTCTTTTGCCTGTTCCGGCTCTACTCTTTTTATGAATTTTGCCGGTACACCTCCCCAGATACTGCCGGGTTCGATTACCGTATTGCTTAGTACAAGTGAGCCTGCAGCCACGATAGCGCCTTCACCTACCACGGCATGGTCAAGAACCGTGGCTCCCATGCCTATCAGGGCGTAATCTTTCACAATGGCTCCGTGCAGTGTCACGTTATGCCCTATGGACACGTGGTTGCCGATTTCTATTACCGACTTCTCGTACAGGGTATGCAGCACGCTGCCGTCCTGTATATTCACCCCGTCGCCTATGCGTATGGAATTCACGTCGCCGCGCAGCACGGTGTTGAACCATACGCTGCAATTGTTTCCAATCTTCACGTCTCCGATTATGGTGGCGTTGTCCGCCAGAAAACACTTGTCTCCAATCTCGGGAGTGAACCCTCTTACTGATTTTATCAATGCCATTTCAGTCTAAATAAGAAGATATGTAAGTTGTTCATATATCGGTCGTCTGCATTTCCGTCGGCATCAGATAGCTTTGCATGCCTCTTCCAGCCATTCTCGCTCTGCCTCCTCCAGCAGCGGGGTAAGCTCCCGGTAAACCGTGTTGTGGTAGTCGTTCAGCCATTCCCTTTCCTCACGTTCCAGCATATCTGTGATTATACCCTTTTTGCATATAGGACACAGGGTGACTGTTTCGAAGCGGAGGTAATTACCGAACATACCTTCTCCCGCCGGCACGGCAAGCACCAGATTTTCGATTCTTACCCCATGCCTGCCGGCTTTGTAGATGCCCGGTTCGTTTGAGGTAAGCATGCCTGCCCGCAGCGTCACGGGATTTTCGTTCATGCGTATGCTTTGCGGCCCTTCGTGCACATTTAAAAAATGTCCTACTCCATGTCCTGTCCCGTGCAGGAAATTCATGCGGTGTTGCCACAGCGGCATGCGGGCCAGCACGTCAAGTTGGGTACCGCGGGTTCCCTCCGGGAATACAGCCCTTGCCAGAGCGATATGTCCTTTCAGTACCAGTGTGTAGTCCGTCTTTTCTTCATCGGTAAGTTCGCCCAATGCTATGGTGCGGGTAATGTCCGTCGTGCCGTCCATATATTGGGCTCCGGAATCCAGCAGGATGAACCCTTTTGCCTGCAATGGCGCATCGGTTTCCTCGGTAGCCTCATAATGTACTATGGCTCCGTGCTCCCCATATCCGGCAATGGTGTCGAAACTCTCGCCCATGTAGAGCGGTTGGGCGGCGCGGCATTCGCGCAACTTGCGTTCCACGCTCAGCTCTGTTTCCCTGCCTGCCGGCACAGCTTCTTCCAACCATTTCAGGAATCTTACCATAGCTACTCCGTCACGCTTCATGGCTGAATGTATGCCTGCAATTTCATGCTCGTTGCGTATAGCTTTCAGCATTCCCACGGGAGAGTCGCTCTCTACCACTGTGCATGAAGAGCTTATGGATGAATATACGGCAAAATTGGTCTTATGCAGGTCAAGCAATATGCTTCCCTTCATGTTTGCGAGGAAATCTTTCACCTCTTCATAGCCGTGCAGTGATATTCCGGCATTCCGCAATTGACCGGCCACTTCATGCGTTATCTTTTGCGGGTTAACAAAGAGGTGGGCATTGTCTTCTTCAATTACAAGATAGCTCACCACCACCGGATTGCAGTGTACGTCGCTGCCACGGATGTTAAGAGTCCATGCTATCTCGTCCAAAGCCGTGACCAGCATGCTTCCTACTCCTGCCCGATGCATTTCGTCGCGCAGTATTCCTAACTTCTCTTCACGGATTTGTCCGGCATACTCTGTCCCGTAAACAAACGCCTGTCCGTCCGGCATGCCCGGCCTGTCCGTCCAGATACAATCCATGGGGTCGGGCAAGCTGCGCAGTTTTATGTTGTTTGCAGAGAGTTCCTCGAGCAATGACCGTGCCTTTGCGGTGGCAAATACATTGCCGTCTATGCCTGTGCAGTCGCCGGCTTCAAGCTCTTGTCGTAAGAAAGATGTGATGGAAGGCGTGTCGGGGAGCATTTCCTTGTATAGCTCGATGCCGGTACCTTCGAGTTGCCGGGAGGCCTGGAGGAAGTATCGCGAGTCCGTCCATAATCCGGCCTTGGTGCGTGTCACGACAATAGTCCCTGCCGAGCCCGTGAAGCCCGAAATCCATTCCCTCGACTGCCAGTGTGGTGCCACATATTCACTGAGATGCGGGTCTGTGCTTGGCACTATGAATGCCTCTACTCCCTTGTCTGCCATCCATGCCCGTAGCGATGCCAGGCGTTGCCTTACCGTATGTTTCATTTTGCCTGAAGATTTGTTTTCACCTCCCAAAGGTATTCCTTTTCTACGAAAGCAATGCGTTTTCAACTTTTTTTGCAGGAAAGAAGCACTAATCGTATCGTTCAGGGTGATTGG
>CAZYVE010000042.1:0-12870 GCA_964651035.1 uncultured Bacteroides sp. | reverse complement strand
TTTTCAACTTTTTTTGCAGGAAAGAAGCACTAATCGTATCGTTCAGGGTGATTGGTCTCTCCTGTTCAGGGTAATGCGACCGTATCCGTCGGTTGGATATGGAGGTACCGGTCTTTATTGAGATGCTTCGTTGCTGTCCGGCGTTGCATCTTCGAAGTCAGCCATGCCGTTGTTTATAAGCAGGTTGTACCATGAAATGAGTTTCTTTATGTCGGAAACATGCACCCGGTCGCGGTCGAAGTTTGGCAATACTTCTGCCAGATACGCCCGCAGGTCATTGGCCGATGCTTTTTTCGGGTCGATAGCTGCCGCGCCTCCATCTTCTTTCTTCTTTATGGCGGTGAAAACCTCACGCAGGGGGACGTCACCGTCGTCGGTGTACATGGAAATGTCATCAAGGGATGTAATCTTCTCATTGCCATAGGCGGGGAAGCGTCTTTTGTCAATCAGCGACTCCACAATCAGCATGTTTTTTCCTCGAGAAAGAAGTTTGTACAATCCGGGCTTTCCGGTAATGGACAATATGGTCTTCAACATAATCACGTATAAAGTATTAAAGTTATTGATAGCTGTTAACTGCGCGGCAAAGTTAAACAATCCTTCCCACATAGCGAAGAGGCCAGTTGTAAAACCTGTGGTATCAATGCTGTCTCACCGTCGTTGATTATGACAAAATCGGCAGAAGCGAGTTTCTGCTCGTCATCCATCTGTTGCCTGATGCGGCTTTCGACTGCCTCCCTTGTGGAAGCGTCACGCTTCATTGCACGTGTTATCCTTACTTCCAGCGGAGCATAGACCACCGCCAGCACGTCTACGTCTGCGGCAAATCCGGCCTCCAGCAATATGGCAGACTCTATGCCGACAAGTTTGTGGGATGAGGCCTGTGTTTCTGCCCACTTCCTGAAATCGGTTCTTACACGCGGATGTACAATGGCGTTGACTCTGCGTAGATGCTCCCGGTTGCCGAATATGTATGATGCAAGCAATTGCCTGTCGAGAATGCCGCCTGCATAGACTTCGGGGCCTATCAGTTCTACCAGCTCTTTATGAATCATCCTGTCTGACATCATAAGGCGTTTGGCCTCTGTATCGGATATATACACCGGTATGCCCAACAGCCCGAGCAGGCGTGAGACCACGGTCTTGCCGCTTCCTATTCCGCCGGTAATGCCTATCCTAATCGCCATTGTCTGTCTGTACTTCTTCGATGATAAAATCTATCTGTTCGGGATTGAAGCGTACGTTGCGTATGCCTTCAGGTACGTCGTCCAGTCTCACTGTATATTTGTTGTTCCCCAGGTTCAACAACTCTTCATAGTGGACATCAATATGGAAGTCTTCTGCATTGACCATGCGGAAATGTCCTGCCCCGATCTGAAAAGTAACCTGTATTTTGGAGGGGAATGCAATAAGGGCTTTGTCAGGAGGAAAATTTACCCCATGCAACGGAACCTCTACTGTTTTTTCCGTGTAAATATCTACGGGGACTGTCATCAAGGTAGAAGAAGGAACAAACTTGATACCCTTACTGACCGACAGAGGAATATGCCTTACCAGTGTATCTGATATGCCTGTTATCACGACATGTTTCGTATAAGCTGCGGTTATTGTATCCAATACATTTTTCGGTGCATATACTGTCACGGAATCCGGTTCGAAAATGGTATCCGGTATATAGTATTGCTTGCCTGCACTTAATTCACCTCCCAGCTTCACGGGTATCCGTTTCGAATCTCCTGTAGAATAAATGTATTCCAATGTATCCGGATTGATTGAAAGCAGGCTGGTAGATGTTTTCAGCTGGCCGGAAATTTTCTTCTCGTATTGAGAGGCGGTTATCCGCAGTATGCTGTTGTCTGATGCGTAGTCTTTAAAATCGAGTGTTACCGGATAGAAACTTTTGCCTACGATGTAGTTGAACAATACGGTGCCCTTATCTTTTACCCTTATCCGTAGTTCGGTAGCAGGTTCGGATGTGATAACCACATTGTCCGGTACCCCACGCAGTCTTACAGGAATTGAGAACTCTTTTTCGTAATCATTGTTCAGTGTCTGTAAAAGCCAGAAGCCGGCAGCCACAAAAAAGAAGAATAAAAAAATAAAGAACTCCCTGCTCTTTTCACTGAACAAGAAGTCTTTTATCCGGTTGATTGCTTTCAAATATAATATGGGCATGTTCTTATGTCCGAACATGAGGTACTGATTTATTTCGCCACATTAGTATTATTGTTGTTGGCATCGGCTGCGGCAGCAAAAATGGAATTTTTGTCAATACGTATCTTCACGTTTGAAGCTATTTCAAGAATAACGTCGCTGTCGTTGATTTCCTTTATGGTTCCATGTATTCCGCCTGCTGTTATGACCTTCTGGTTAACCTGGAGCGATTTGCGGAAGTTGGCTATTTCCTTTTGCTTTTTGTTCTGGGGACGAATCATGAAAAAATACATGATGACAAACATGAGTATTATAAAAATCCAAAACGTGCCGCCACCCATGGCAGAATCGGGTGCTTGCAATAAAAAAACAGTCATTAAGTTCATAACGAGTAATTAAAATTTGGTTTGTTCGACAAAGATATCAGTTTTTAATTAACTTGCCGTCTTTTTTTAAAGAATTAACTATGCCGTCCAGCGTTCCATTGACGAAACCGCCGCTTTTGGCTGTGCTGTAATATTTTGCAATGTCTACATATTCGTTTAATGAAACATTTATGGGGATATTGGGGAAGCTCAGAATCTCCGACAGTGCGCATTGCATTATTACCACATCCATGAAAGCGACGCGTTCCAGATTCCAGTTACGCATATTCCCGCTTATCAGATTGCGGTAGTATTCGTCATTCAGTATGGTACGGCGGAACAGCCGTCTTGCAAATTCCTTGTCCTCCTCATCTTTGAATTCGGGCAACAGAGGCTGGTTTTCACCGTTATTTTCATCAAAGCGCTTTATGGTTTTCAACACAAACGTGTCTACTATATTTTTGTCATCATTCCAGTAAAGGCTTTGATCTTCTAGCAAGGCATCCAAAGATTCGTTGTTGGAAATAAAAGTCTTATACAATTTCCTCCACAATTCACGGTCTGCTTCATAAGAACGGTCAGGCGAAGACATATATTCCTGATAGATTTCCGAAGCCGTGATTTTTTCATACAATTCCCTGACGAAATTGCGTTCATTGGCCCATGAGCGTTTCTGATTGGTTGCAAACTCCGATAATTGTTTATTGGATTCCAGTTGAAGTATGAATTTGTTCTCAACGAATTTCGTGTTAGGATATAACTCTTCTGCAGTAGGCGCCAGTTTGTCCTTTGCCATATCTATCTTTTTCTGTGCATAGTCTGTTATTGCTACTATCAGCATGAGCAGATAGTTGTACAAGTCATAAGCTTTGGAAAGACTGAAGAATAGTTCCTTTTCTGCGGCATCCAGATTTTTACTGCCATTCTTATAATAAGCGTATACAAGCTGTACGATTTTTAGACGAATAAGAACCCTGTTAATCATATATAAAAATGCTGTTTAGACGGGATGCAAAAGTATATATTTTTGGTGAGTTGGCATAGTCCAAACAGTGTTTTTTTTGACATGTATATCGATTGTCCGGAATTCTCTTTTGACAATAAATATAAATGCCCGCGTGTCAGCAAATTAACAGAGCCTGTTTTTAGTCTTCTGATTTACGTGTCAATACAGCCAGGGTAATGGTAAAATATTTAAAGTCTCTCTCGGGGAATATGTTTGCGGGAAATGGGAAACGTGTCGTAACCGTGGCTACGACAGTATGCCCACGGGCATAAAATATGTTGCCCCGTCTTGTTTTTTTTATGGAAAAGAGCGAAATTTGCAACGCTTTCCGGAATGGTACGTGGCCGGAAGTCAACCCTTGCTCATACTTGTTGTTATATAAATAAAAATTGGAAAAATGACTAAGAGTGCATTGCAAATTGCGCGGGCTGCCTACCAGCCCAAACTCCCCAAGGCATTGAAAGGACATGTGAAAGCAGTAGCAGGCGCAGCTACCCAGTCCGTAGCCGACCGGGAAACAATACAGAAGTTGTTCCCTAACACTTACGGGATGCCAGTCATCAGGTTTGAGACTGCTGACGATGCCGCGTGCTTCCCTGCCATAAATGTGGGTGTTATACTTTCCGGCGGACAGGCTCCCGGCGGACATAATGTTATTTCGGGACTCTTTGACGGCATCAAAAAACTCAATCCCGACAGCCGTCTGTTTGGCTTCATTCTTGGACCCGGCGGGCTGGTGGAACACAACTATATAGAACTGACTGCGGACATTATTGATGAATACCGCAATACCGGTGGATTTGACATAATAGGTTCGGGACGCACCAAGCTGGAGAAGGAAGACCAGTTTGAAAAGGGATATGAGATATTGAAGGAACTCGGCATAACAGCACTGGTGATAATAGGCGGGGATGACTCGAACACCAACGCTTGCGTACTGGCCGAATATTATGCTGCCAAGCAATACGGCATACAGGTGATAGGATGTCCCAAGACGATTGACGGAGACCTGAAGAATGAGATGATAGAGACTTCGTTCGGTTTCGATACCGCCTGCAAGACGTACTCCGAGGTTATAGGAAACATACAGCGTGACTGTAACTCCGCCCGTAAATACTGGCACTTCATCAAACTGATGGGACGCTCGGCATCGCATATCGCCTTGGAATGTGCATTACAGGTACAGCCCAATATATGCATCATCTCCGAAGAGGTGGAAGCCAAAGACATGTCGCTGGATGACATCGTGACCTATATAGCCAAGGTCGTGGCCGACCGTGCCGCCCAAGGCAACAACTTCGGTACCGTACTCATACCCGAAGGCCTGGTAGAATTTATCCCTGCCATGAAGCGACTCATCGCAGAACTGAACGATTTCCTGGCTTCCAATGCCGAGGAGTTTGCCCAAATCAAACGTTCGGCCCAGCGCGATTATATAATACGCAAGCTGTCTCCGGAAAATTCGGCCATATACGCCAGCCTGCCCGAAGGTGTTGCCCGCCAGCTTTCGCTTGACAGAGACCCGCACGGCAATGTACAGGTATCGTTAATCGAGACCGAGAAACTGCTGTCCGAAATGGTAGCAGCCAAGCTGGCCAAATGGAAAGAGGAAGGCAAGTATACAGGCAAGTTTGCGGCGCAACACCACTTCTTCGGATATGAAGGACGTTGTGCTGCTCCATCAAACTTCGATGCGGACTATTGCTATTCGTTAGGATATGCAGCTTCGGCACTGATTGCCAACGGCAAGACCGGCTATATGTCTTCCATACGCAATACCACGGCTCCGGCCGATGAGTGGATTGCCGGCGGAGTGCCTATCACAATGATGATGAATATGGAACGCAGACACGGGGAGATGAAACCGGTTATCCAGAAAGCACTTGTCAAACTGGACGGAGCACCTTTCAAGGCTTTTGCCGCCAAGCGTGACATTTGGGCTATGGAGTCTGACTACGTATATCCGGGTCCTATACAGTATTTCGGTCCATCCGAAGTATGCGACCAACCAACCAAGACTCTGAAACTGGAACAGCAGAAATAATTTTTTTCATCTTATGTTTTTTGAGAGGGCAGAGTAATCTGCCCTCTTTTCTGAGTCTCTGCATTTTTTTTCATCACATGCCAAAACAGACAACCCGAAAGGTGTCCGGACGCCGTTCCATCTCCAGGCGGAAGCGCAAGGTTGTTGCCACTACACCTGTCGCAGTGGGGCGTACCATGCCGGTATGGGTTCGCAACGTAATCGCCGCATTATTGGTCATTATATTGTCGGCAGCCTTTTGGATGTTTTGTATTCGCCCTTATGCATATCGCTGGAGGCCATGTCAGGGACAGAAAGGTCTCGGTGTATGCCTGCCTTGTTGTTACGATGTGCATGGCATAGACATTTCCCACTACCAGGGTGATGTGCGTTGGAGTGAACTATACCGTAATGGGAGTGGAGACTTTCCTATTTCATTTGTGTTTATGAAAGCCACCGAGGGCGGTGACTATACGGACGATACATTCCGTCAGAATTTCGATTCGGCACATGCTTACGGTTTCATCAGAGGAGCTTACCACTATTTTGTGCCGCGTACCGACGCCGTTCGCCAAGCAGATTTCTTCATACGTACAGTTCCGCTCGAGCCGGGCGACCTGCCTCCGGTACTTGACGTGGAAACCAGCGGAGGAAAATCTCCCGAGGAGATTCAGACGGCAGTCAAGCTTTGGCTTGACCGTGTTGAGGCGCATTATGGCGTGAAGCCAATACTTTATACTTCATACAAATTCAGAAAACGTTTCCTCGACAATCCTGCTTTTGACATATACCCTTATTGGATAGCACACTATTATGTCGACTCCGTGCGGTATGACAAGGCTTGGCATTTCTGGCAACATACAGATATCGGGATAGTGCCAGGGATAAGCGAGCGTGTGGACCTGAACGTCTTCAACGGTACACGCGAGATGCTCGATTCCTTGTTATTGCCTTCCCTTGTTCCTCAAACGTATGCCGCAGAGTAAAATTATTGTACTCTCATAAACAGCCTTTGAACCGCTTGTATCAGGATTATTTCTTGTAACTGGGATTCCAAGCCTTTGTACTGAGCCTATCTCTGCCAAGGCATATCGGATAATTTGTAGCTGTTATGATGAATTCGAACTAAGATAACGAAAAAGGCTGTCCCAAGATTTTTCTGGAACAGCCTCACTGCTTTTGCAATTATCTGTTATGGAACCATCTTATACAGAATACCTGTAATATTGCATTGCTTCCACCCAATTCTTTCCTATTGCTAAGAAAAAATGTTTAATAGAATTTGCAACTCTCTTTCTCATAATCTGCCATTTTTTAATTAATACCTGAAAACAATCTCTATTTTACCTGTTCTTTTAATATGGTTAACCTTATAGAAATCCATATCAGACACTGCAAAAGTAGGGCCTTAATTGAGAATACAGGCAATAAATGCAAGAAAAATATGTTTTATAACACATTTCTTGACTTATGTCAAGATTTTCAGGTATACGACACGCCTTTTATGTCGGCAGCATGTTATTATGGCAGAATAATAAAGTTATTTCTCCGGAATGTGCTCCAATGTGGCTACTAGAAAATCATAAAACTTGGCGACAGAGGATATTTGGGCTCGCTCATCCGGTGAATGCGGCGAACGCAGAGTGGGCCCGAAAGAAATCATATCCAACCCGGGACAAGAGGCTCCGATAATGCCGCACTCAAGTCCTGCGTGGATGACCTTTACTGCCGGTTCTGTTCCAAACTGCTGTTTATATGACTCCCTCATGGCATGCAATATGGGAGAATCGACATTGGGCTGCCATCCGGAATAAGCACCGCTGAACTCTACTTTCATGCCTGCCATCGAGAAACAGGAGGCCAGACTGTCTGCAAGGAAATCTTTCATTGTATCACAAGAGCTGCGGGCAAGGATACGGATTTCTGCTTTACCACTGCCCACTGTGACTATGGCCAGATTAGATGAAGTTTCCACAGTATCAGGTACGGTAGGTATCATGCGCATAACACCATTCTGACAAGCCATCAGTGCATCAATTATATTGTCTTGTATTGCCTGTGGAACTACATGTGCTGGCATTGCAGCCTCTTGCAACGTAAGGGTAATGCCACTCTCTATGGGGGTAAATTCTGCATTGAGTTGCGCCTCGTATTCACGTATATAATCCTCCAAATCACTGATGTCATCGGGATTAAATAATAATGTGGTGCATGCTTCACGTGGAATGGCATTGCGCATGTTGCCTCCTTCAAAGTCTGCCAATCTACAGTCGAACTCTACCAATAAATCGTGCACCACGCGTGCCATCAGTTTGTTGGCATTGGCACGTCCCTCATTAATTTCCAATCCGGAATGGCCGCCTCTGAGTCCCTTTAAAGTCAGGCTCTTTGCTATAAATCCGTCTTCGGGAATTTCTTCTTTATATTCCAGCACGGCTGTAATGTCAATACCACCTGCACAGCCTATATAAAGCTCTCCTTCTTCTTCCGAATCCAAATTAAGGAGAATCTCACCTTTCAATGTACCGGGTTTTAGTCCAAAAGCCCCATACATACCGGTTTCTTCATCCTTTGTGATAAGAGCCTCCAATGGGCCGTGTTTCAGATTCTTGGATTCGAGTATGGCCATGATAGCAGCGACACCGAGTCCATTATCAGCTCCCAGCGTAGTACCACGGGCTTTTATCCAATCTCCGTCTATATAAACGTCGATAGGGTCTTTGGTAAAGTCATGTATCGTGTCATTGTTTTTTTGTGGCACCATGTCCATGTGTGCTTGCAGAATGACGCCCCTGCGATTTTCCATTCCAGCAGTTGCCGGCTTGCGAATTATGACATTGCCCACCTCGTCAACAAATGATTCCAAACCAAGGTTCTTTCCGAAATCAACTAAAAAAGATGTTATCTTTTCCATGTGTCCGGATGGGCGTGGAATACGGGTAAGCGAATAAAAATGCTTCCAGACCTCTTGCGGAAGCAATTGTGAAATGATAGTATTCATAAGAATTAAATATTTGGTTTATGTACAAAGATAAAACAAAAAAGTGAGATAATGAATAAATCACAGAAATATGATTGAAAATTAATGGCTTACGGTATCCTGGCATTTTTAGAATTAAAGATAGTTCTCTATTTGGTAAATATGTAAAAAGCAGAATGTAAACGTACTTCCATAATAATTTTCTAACTTTGTGATATGTAAAATAATGAAAGTTGAAACAGTTAATCATATTTATAACATAAACAGTTTATGAAGAAGAAATATTGCTTGGCATTCATGTGCCTGTTTATCATTTTGGGCGTAAAGGCACAAACGTTTACTGAACATTTTATTGACAAGACATTGCGCGTAGACTATATTTTTGCCGGTGATGCCAACCGGCAGTCCATATATGCAGACGAATTGTCATCGTTGCCGCATTGGGCAGGCAGAAGGTATCATCTGTCGGAACTTCCTCTTTCAGGCAATGGGCAAATCTGTATGCGTGATGCTGCAGACAGCAGCATTTTGTACATGACTTCGTTCTCATCCCTTTTCAGTGAATGGCTTGAAACAGATGAAGCCGGCAAGATAAGCCGTAGTTTTGAGAATACCTTTCTCCTGCCATATCCCCAGCGGCCGGTCATAATAGAAGTCACTCTCTTCGATTATGAACATAAGAAGATGGCAAGCCTTGTCCATGAATTTGATCCTTCGGACATACTGGTACACGGGAAAGGTAATGCCAACATCATCCCTCATAAATATATAGTAAAAAGTGGAGATTATACCCGGTGTATTGATGTAGCTATCCTGGCGGAAGGTTACACCTTGGAAGAAATGGATTGCTTCTATGAAGATGCGAGGGTGGCATGCGAAAGCCTGTTCTCGCATGAGCCGTTCAAATCAATGAAAAGTAGGTTCAATGTAGTTGCTGTGGCAACCCCGTCTGAGGAAAGTGGCGTAAGTGTGCCACGTCTGGATGAATGGAAAGAAACAGCATTCCAGTCACATTTCAGCACATTTTATTCTGACCGATACTTGACAAGTTCACGTCTTAAAGCCATGCACGACGCTTTAGCCGGAATACCGTACGAACATATCATAATTTTAGGAAATACTGAGGAGTATGGCGGCGGTGGCATTTACAATTCATATACCCTGACAACCGCGCATCATCCTGATTTCCGTCCCGTGGTGGTGCATGAGTTCGGACATAGTTTTGCAGGGCTTGCAGACGAATATTATTATGAGGAAGATATCATGACAGATACTTATCCTCTTGACATCGAGCCATGGGAGCAGAACATAACTACACGGATAGATTTTGCTTCAAAATGGCAGGATATGATTCTGCCCGACACACCGTTGCCCACTCCAGCAGAGATGTCGGACAGATATGAAATAGGTTTGTATGAAGGTGGCGGCTACTCCGGAAGGGGCATATTCCGCCCGGCATACAACTGCCGTATGCGCACCAACAGCCATCCGGTATTCTGTCCGGTGTGCCAACGTGCCATCAGGCGGCTCATCGCTTTTTATACAGAGCCATAAGCTGAAGCCTGACATACAGTATGGTGACTCAGGCAAGTCTCATGGCCTGATTAAAGGTTCTCCTATTGAAGAAGACAATAAACCGTTTATTAATAATATCCACAGTAATATGATAGCTTTTCCGAATGCTAAAATCAACCTTGGCCTAAACATTATTGGCAGACGTGCCGACGGCTACCATAATCTGGAAACGGTCTTTTATCCGATTCCGCTTGAAGACGCCCTCGAAGTCACTACGTTGCACGATGCTGCTGCAGACAAGGATTATGAGTTTCATTTGCATGGAACCCACTTGGACTGCACGGCAGACGAGAATCTCGTTATAAAAGCATATCGTTTGTTGGGTAGTCATTTTTCACTTCCTCCCGTAGATATCCATTTGCTGAAGCGCATCCCTTCAAGTGCCGGGCTGGGCGGCGGTTCGTCTGATGCGGCCTTCATGCTCAAGATGCTCAACGAATGTTTTTCGCTCGGTTTAAGCGACAGTCGCCTCGAGGAACTGGCCTCCAGTCTGGGAGCCGATTGCCCTTTTTTCATAAAAAATCTGCCTGTATATGCCGAAGGTACCGGAAATATATTTTCTCCTCTTCAGGATTTTTCTCTTGCCGGATATAATCTGTGGCTCGTAAAACCGGATATATTCGTATCTACACGCGAGGCTTTTGCCAAAGTTACTCCCCGCAAACCGGATGTCAGGCTGAAAGATATTGTGCGTCTGCCTCTTTCGGAATGGCGCGGCCTTATGCACAACGATTTTGAGGAAAGTGTTTTCGCACAATATCCGTCCATAGCCTTGATAAAGGAAGAGATGTATGCACGTGGTGCCATGTACGCTTCGATGAGCGGTTCGGGTTCATCGGTGTATGGTATATTTACCTCTGACACAGAATTGCCGGATGTTGATTTCGGGAAGGGAACTTTCACCTATAAAGCTGTGCTGAGGTAGCTATTAATTTGTACTTATTGTTTCCTTTTCTACAAATTAACATGTTTTTCAACATTATTGTGTCATCAGTCTGAAGCCGTGTCATAAAAAAGAGCTTTCTTTGTGGCTGATTTTGACAATAAGTTTGATAACTATGCCGGAAAATTCTAATGGTGTGATACGCAGATGGGGAATGCGTTCAAGGCAAGCGCAGTATGTGTATTGCGCCTGTGTGGTGTATGTATTGCATATATTCATTAACGCATGCTTATGAGAGCCTTTGTAGCAATCGTTGCCGCATTGGTTTTAGCTGTAGGGTGCGTGCACGCACAGGAGACAAACAGCCGGCATAATGCAGACAGTATAACCACACAGCCGCTTAGCAAAAAAGAACTGCGCAGGCAAAAGGTAGCAAACCGGAACTTCCATTACAATATATTGGGTGGCCCCAGCTATTCACCCGATTTCGGATTTCTGATTGGCGGGAGTGCCCTGATGACCTTCAGGACTTCTCCTTCAGACAGCACATTGAAACGTTCGGTAGTTCCTATGGCGATAGCCTTTATGTTCGATGGTGGCATCAACCTGTTTTCAAAACCGCAGATCTTCTTCAAAAACGACCGCTTTCGCATATTCGGAAAATTCAGTTATAAGAATACAGTAGAACACTTTTATGGGGTGGGGTATTCTACTAACCGTAACTATATACGGAGCGACACTACCAGTCAGTACCGTTATAGCGGGATTCAGATCAACCCATGGTTCCTGTTCAGGCTGGGTGAGAGCAATTTTTTTGCCGGGCCACAGGTTGATATTACCTACGACCATTTTACCAATCCTGGCAGGTACCTTGTGGAAGAAACATCGTACAAGGAAGCCGGCGGCAGTGAAAACGGATACAAGGATTTTAGCTCCGGATTGGGATTTATCCTTACTTACGACACGCGCGATGTTCCTGCAAACGCATATACCGGTGTTTATCTGGACCTGAAAGGTATGGCGTACAGCAAAGTCTTCGGCAGCGACAACAATTTCTACCGGTTGGAACTGGATTACCGGCAATACAAGCAGTTGGGAAACAGGAAGGTATTGGCATGGACTGTACAGACAAAGAATGTATTCGGCAACAGTATTCCTCTCACACAATATTCGTTGGCAGGAACTCCATTTGACCTGCGTGGCTATTACATGGGGCAATATCGCGATAAGTCGTCGCATGTGCTTATGGCTGAGTACAGGCAGATGTTTAATACCGGCAAGGACACGTGGCTGAAGCGCATTATCAGCCATTTGGGATTTGTGGCATGGACCGGATGCGGTTTCATGGGGCCGCAGCCGGTGAAGATAGAAGGTGTGTTGCCGAACTATGGGGTAGGACTGCGCATCGAGGTGCAACCCCGCATGAATGTCCGCCTTGATTTTGGGAAAAATACTGTCAATAACCAGACTCTCTTTTACTTCAATATGACGGAAGCCTTCTGATGTTCATGCCGAATGGCTGCTGATGATGGAGTGCGGATAAATATAATCAATCAGAATTAGTTTGCAAAAATTATTAGTTGGATAGAATTGATATTCAAATGGTTATTTTTGAAGTTTTTCGCAATATATTTCTGTTTGACTATAAATCTGTTTATATGCAGAAGTCAGTAGAACAAACTAGGAGAATTGAAAATGCAGCTATACTGCTAGAGAATAATAAAAGGCAATTATATACAACTCGACACAAGCCAGCATTTATGGCTGCTCTCATTTATTAATATTAATACGTGAGTTCGGGATTTTCTTATCCCGAACTCACGTAAGAATTAGAATCACTTCTGACTCTCAATTTCGTTTGGCTAATTCGCAAACCATTTCTTT
>CAZYVE010000041.1:0-17116 GCA_964651035.1 uncultured Bacteroides sp. | reverse complement strand
AAACACTCAATAAAAAAACTCATCGAGGCCTTCTTCCGGCTCTTCCATAAACTCGGTACCACTGTCATCCATATCATAGTCCTTGCATGGGTCATAGTTTTCCGGCAGTTCGAACTGCTCGTTTTCATCATATCCCAATGTCTTGTCCGCATAGACTTTCGACATGTATTTTGCCCATATAGGCAGAGCTAGCGAAGCGCCTTGTCCATGCAGCATGGTATCGAAATGTATGTCACGGTCTTCACCGCCCACCCAACAGCCGGAAACCAATGACGGTGTGAAGCCCATAAACCACCCGTCGGAGTGGAAATTTGTCGTACCGGTTTTGCCGCCCATGTCTGCCGTTATTCCCAGACGGCGCACCCGCCCTCCGGTTCCTTCATTCACGACCGAACGCAGCATGACCAGCATCTTGTATGCGCTTGACACACTTATGACCTCCTGCATGTCAGGGGAGAAAGTCGCGACAATGTTTCCGTCTCCATCCTCAATCCTTGTGACAAACAGAGGTGAGACGCGGATGCCCCTGTTAGGGAATGCCGTATATGCGCTTACCATCTCTCCTACGGAGACCTCGCACGGGCCTAAACAAAGCGAGACAGAGGGGAATATGTCACCATTGCGCATGCCAAACGTATGCAGCAGGCGTTTCAGCTCGTAAGGGTTAAGTTTGCTCATAAGGTAAGCGGTAATCCAGTTGTCCGAATTTGCAAGCCCCCATTTCAGCGTCACCATCTCGCCATAACGTTTATTGTTGGCATTGCGTGGAGTCCACGGCTTCCCGTTTTCGTCTATCAACGTATATTCCACATGCCGGGCCTCATCGCAGGGCGAAAAGCCGTTCTCCATAGCCAGCGTATAGACAAAAGGTTTCATTGTGGAGCCTATCTGCCGGCGGCCTACCATGCCCATGTCATATTGGAAATAATGATAATTGGGACCGCCGACATACGCTTTCACATGCCCGTTGTGCGGATCCATGGACATGAATCCCGCCCGCAAATAGAATTTATAATAGCGTATAGAGTCCATTGGAGACAATATCGTGTCTTTCTCGCCATACCATGTGAAAACAGACATTTTCTCAGGATGGTTGAATGCACGTGTGATTTCTTCGTCCGAAGCCCCGTTCTGCTTCATTATCCGGTAGCGATCCGATTGCCTCATGGCACGGGCCAGGATTTCATCGACCTGCTCCTGGGTCAGGCGGAATGTGTATGGAGCTTTCTTCGCGCCTTTCTTCTCTTTGAAGAAATACCCCTGCAGTTCCTTGAGATGTTCGGTAACGGCCTCCTCCGCATATTGCTGCATGCGTGAGTCTATCGTAGTGTATATCTTCAACCCATCAGTATATATGTTATAATTGCTCCCGTCTTTTTTCCTGTTCTTGTTGCACCAACCGTAAAGCGGATTGGTTTCCCAATCCAAAGAGTCTTCGTAATACTGTTGCTTTTGCCAGCTGCGGTACTTCGACTTGTCCGGTTTCCTGGCAGTCAGTACACCACGTAAATATTCGCGGAAATAAGTGGCCAGCCCCTCTTTATGGTCCACGCGGTGGTAATTGTCCAGCAAAAGAGGCAAAGCCTGCAGGGAGTCACATTCCGCCTGCGTTATGTATCCTGCCTTTTTCATCTGGCTAAGGACGACATTCCGTCTTTGGCGCGTGCGTTCTGTGCGGCGCAGCGGATTGTATAAGGACGGATTCTTGCACATGCCCACCAGTGTGGCGGCTTCTTCTATCTTCAAGGCATTAGGCTGACACCCGAAATATGTATAGGCAGCGGTCTTGATACCCACGGCATTATTCAGGAAATCAAACTTATTCAGATACATTGTCAATATCTCCTCTTTGGTATAATAGCGTTCCAGCTTCACGGCTATTACCCATTCTATCGGCTTCTGGAACAGGCGCTCCATGACATTGTCGGCATTGGGGGAATATAGCTGCTTGGATAGCTGCTGCGTGATGGTACTGCCGCCTCCGGCATTTTTCTGCATCAGTACCCCGCGTTTTATAAGCGCACGGAACAGAGCCTTGGCATCTATGCCGGAATGTTCGGCAAACCGCACATCCTCGGTGGCAATCAGTGCCTTAATCAGGTTGGGAGAAAGTTCGTCATATCCGACATAAACACGGTTTTCCTTACTGAATGAATACGTGCCGAGCACTTCCCCGTCGGCAGAAATCACTTCCGTGGCAAATTTATAGTTAGGATTTTCCAAATCTTCCACAGGAGGCATATAGCCTATCCATCCCTTGGATATGCCCCATAACAGCAATACGCATGCCAGTACCCCCAATATAATGACTCCCCATAAAAATATAACAACCTTCCTTATCATGTCAAAACTGTGAACCTGTAAATAATAGTTTGATTTGACAAAGTTAAGGATTTTATATTACCGCTCAATATCTTCATTACGTTTTTTATGCTATTCAAATCTTTTCCGGCTGTATTGTGCCTGCGTGTTTTTTTCCATTTCACGACTTGTTTTTCTTGCTGCAACATAGTACATTTGCAGCTATTACAACCGGATTTGCATATATACAGCATAAGGATAAAGACTATGAATATTCGAATCAGACTTACAGCCATGCAGTTCATGCAGTTCTTCGTATGGGGAGCATGGCTCATATCTTTGGGAGGATACATGGGCGGCACGTTGCATTTCGAAGGCGGGCAAATCGGTGCCATATTTGCGACGATGGGCATTGCCTCCCTCATCATGCCTGGGCTGACCGGCATAATAGCCGACAAGTGGGTCAATGCCGAACGTCTGTACGGAATACTGCACCTGGCAGGGGCATGCGCATTGTTTTACGCCGCCACCGCCACAACTTATAATGCCATGTATTGGGCCATGCTGCTCAACATGCTGGCATACATGCCTACGCTCTCCCTGGCCAATACCGTGTCATACAACGCACTGGAAAAGTATGGCCTGGATTTGGTGAAAGACTTCCCCCCCATACGCGTATGGGGTACGGTGGGCTTTATCTGTGCCATGTGGGTAGTCGACCTTACAGGCTTCAAGAGCAGCGAATTGCAGCTGTATGTTTCTGCCATATCGGCCCTGCTGCTGGGGCTGTATGCTTTTACACTGCCGCCTTGCCCTCCGGAGGCAGGCAGCAAGAAGACCATACTCTCTGCTTTCGGGCTCGATGCCCTGGTGCTGTTCAAACAGAAGAAAATGGCCATATTCTTCCTTTTCTCCATACTGTTGGGTGCGGCGTTACAAATCACCAACACATACGGCGACCTGTTCCTTGGGTCGTTTGCAAGCATACCTGAATATGCCGAGTCGTTTGGCGTAAAGCATTCCGTGATACTTTTGTCTATCTCACAAATGAGCGAGACGCTGTTCATATTAACCATACCGTTCTTTCTTAAGCATTTCGGTATAAAGCGCGTAATGCTCATCAGCATGTTTGCCTGGGTCTTGCGTTTCGGATTGTTCGGCCTGGGCAACCCCGGCGACGGTCTGTGGATGCTCATCCTCTCCATGATAGTTTACGGAATGGCCTTTGACTTTTTCAACGTATCCGGCTCTCTCTTTACAGAGATGGAGGCTCACTCGAGCATACGTGCCAGTGCGCAAGGGTTATTCTTTATGATGACAAACGGCATAGGTGCCATCATAGGGGGGTATGCCAGCGGGGCAGTCGTCGATTACTTCTCCGTTTATGCAGAAGATGGTGGCCTCATAAGCCGTGAATGGGTTCCCATCTGGATGATTTTTGCCGGCTACGCATTCATCATAGGGATATTGTTCGCTGCCGTGTTCCGTTACAGGCACGTGCCCGGCAACACAGTAAATCAGAACAGGCAATGAACAGGAAGAAAGTCGAACTGCGTGTATTAAGCATATCAAACAGCCAGTCTCAGGCCGGTGCCTATGCCCTTGTGCTTGGAGAGGTGAACGGCAAGCGCACGCTGCCTGTCATAATAGGTGTTACCGAAGCCCAGGCCATCATTATTGAAATCAGAGGCATCACTCCTCCACGCCCGCTGACGCACACCCTGTTCTCCACAGTGCTGAATGCCTTAAACGTCAGCCTGCTTCGCATACTCATATATAAGGTTGAGAAAGGGATTTTTTCTTCATACCTGTATATGAAGTCCGGTGAAACCATATTCCGCATAGACGCACGCACCAGCGATGCCGTGATATTATCATTGAAACTTGGCGCACCTATCCTCATCTATGATGACATACTGGAGGAAGAGTGCCTGCATATAGAGAAAGATGATGCAGAGAGCTATGCCGGACTTGAGGAAACGGACGAAGAGAGGCTATCATCACTCGAGGCAGCCATGCAAAAGGCGATATCGGAAGAGAATTATGAAAAAGCCGCAATTCTGCGCGACCGGATAAAACAAATAAAACACTCATAAGCCAGACACATGCACTTATTTTATGTTCCCGATGCCGGTTCAGGCTGTGAATTACCTCCGGAAGAGGCCCATCACGCCGTAAAGGTACTACGCATGCAACCCGGAGACGAAATCACCCTGACGGACGGAAAAGGTTTTTTTTACAAGGCAGTCATAACACTTGCAACCTCCGGACGTTGCCTGTTCGAAGTACAAGATGCGCAGTTACAGCCTCCCTTATGGAGCGGATACATACATATAGCCCTTGCACCGACAAAAAACATGGAGCGGCTGGAATGGCTTGCGGAGAAGGCAACTGAGATCGGAGTCGATGAACTGACTTTCTTGAACTGCCGCTTTTCGGAGCGTAAGACCATAAAAACAGAGCGCATCAGGAAGATACTGGTTGCGGCCATGAAGCAATCGCTTAAATCCAGATTGCCGCGACTGAATGAGCTGACAGGCTTCAGCGACTTCATAGGACTGCCGTTCGACGGGAATAAATTCATTGCGCACTGCCGCGAAGGAGAAAAGCCGTACCTGTGGGATATGGCACACAAGGGCGAAAGTTCTCTGGTGCTTATAGGGCCTGAGGGCGATTTCAGCGTGGAAGAGATACAACAGGCCATAAAGGCAGGATTTGAGCCGGTAAGCCTAAGCAACTCCCGCCTCCGCACAGAGACCGCCGCGCTCGCTGCCTGCCATATATTGAATATCAAGAACCAATAACTGCACAGAGTGACAGTTTGTCCGACTACGGCCGCATAATCCATTATGCCATGAAAATCTGCTGAAATATACTTAAAAACGGGTAAACGATTTTGTACCGGCATTGTTATTTCACTAAATTGCATCGCCGGAGTTCTATCCCCCTGACAGCATGCAACTAAAAGCCGGGATGCAGACATGCCGGAGAGAGAAAAGAAGACAAGGCGTATCGAATAATTTACATAAACCTTAATTAGTTATGAAAAAAATCATCTTATTGGCAACATTGACCCTGATAAGTGCCGTGATGTACACCGGCCATGCCCAAGAGACAGGGACGCAAAGCAGGGAAGACAGAAAAAACCAAAGGGAAGCAGAACGTGCCAGACAGAAAGCCGAAGAAAAGAAAATGGAAGCCGCAATGTACGAGGAGGCTGTAAAGGCTATCAACAACAGGCAGTTCGTACTGGAGGCCGACCAGGTAATGTTCAAGAGAGGAGAAACGGCGTATGTGACAACAAACACGAACTTCACAATGGTGAATGACGATTGCGGCACCGTGCAGGTCGCCTTCAACGTGCCGATGGCAGGCCCCAACGGCATTGGAGGGGTCACAGTGGACGGCATTATATCGGGCTTCGAAATAAAGACCAGTAGAAAGGGAAACATCACCTGCAAATTCAGCATACAGGGCATCGGCATATCCGCACAGATTTTCGTCGACATGGCGCACGGGAGCAACAAGGCCACAGTAACCATCACCCCGAACTTCAACTCACGGAACATGCGGCTGAGGGGAAGGATTATCCCGCTGGAACAATCTACCGTATACAAAGGACGCTCGCTCTGAGCAGCAACGCCACAACGGAACCATGCCCTTTTATCGCCGGAAATCGGCCGCCAATGGCGGAAGACAGACAAATATTTCATAATTTTGCACGCATGAAAGCTAAACATATACTGACAGTCATTTTGGCCGCACTCATGTTATGCTGGCACTTCAGCTCATGCGGAGTGGACCGCTGGGCCGCGTATGCGGAGCAGACACAGACAGACAGGTGGATATACGACACCATGCAGGTATGGTATTACTGGCGGGAGGACATACCGGGAGACGACGATGTGAATTACTTTACGACTCCATTCGAGTTCTTTGAATCCCTGCTGTCGTCAGAAGACGGCAAGAACGGTACACCCTACTCTACCATAGACAGCCTGACCAGCAACACCCGCAGCATATCTTATACCGACTACAGCTACGGGTTCGAGTTTACCACCAGCCATGTGGAAACCAATGATACGGCATATTACGCCCACATACTGTACGTGGCATCAGGAAGCCCTGCAGACGATGCCGGACTGGAACGCGGGGACTGGATTATGGAGATGGACGGGAAGGCCATTACCGAAGACAATTATGAACTGTTGTACGGCAGCACGGCCATGCAGCTGACCGTAGGATATTACGACGCTGAAGAAGACTCCATAATAGCCTACGAAAGCCTGTTTGACATAGCGTCGGCACGGGCCATAGACGACAATCCGGTGCATTACACGAATGTGTACGATGTGGCAGGAAAACAGGTCGGTTACCTGGTGTACAACCACTTCAGCTCGGGGCTGACAGAAAGCGGGGAGGAATACAACGAGGATTTGCGCAGCGCCTTCAGGGAATTCGCCTCACAGCAGGTCAATGAGTTTGTCCTGGACTTGCGTTATAACAACGGCGGCCTGCTGTCGTGTGCCCAACTGCTGTGCAGTATGTTGGCGCCGTCATCATCATTGGGGCAGACTTTGGCATATCTGGAATACAATGACAACTTTGATACCCAGACCCTGTTGTTCGACAACGACCTGATAGGAAACGGGGCCAACCTTAATCTCTCCACACTGTACATACTTACCAGCGACGAAACAGCCTCGGCCTCCGAAATGCTGATAAACTGCCTGGAGCCATATATGGACGTAGTGCTGATAGGCGCCACCACAGAAGGGAAGAATGTCGCTTCACGCACATTCACCAACCAGGAGCTGATGATAGAAATGAAGCCCATTGTCTGCAAGATATACAATTCTGAAGGGAAATCCGATTATGAAAACGGGTTCAGCGCAGATGTCAGCGCAAATGAAGAGGGCGACCTTGAACACTTCCTGCCGTTCGGCGACCCTGACGAACTGATGCTGAGCATCGCACTCGGACTGATAGAAAACGGGAACCAACAGGCAGAGGCAAGCGTCAGTCGCAACAGGCTGCGCACTACCGTCATAAACAACTCCGTATCACGCAGGAGGGCAAATTCGGTCAGGATGGATTGACTGCGGGCCCGATGCCGTCGGGAATTCTTTTACTTCACTGCGGGTCATTTCCCTTTCAGGAGTTCTTCCAGCCGCAGTACTTCGTCCCTGTACTGTGCAGCCTCGATAAAGTCCAGCCGCCTGGCAGCTTCCTGCATCAGTTTCCTGGTACGTGCTATGCTCTTCTCCAATTGCGGCCGGCTCATATATTCCACTATCGGGTCTGCCGCCACACTCCCAGATGCCTCCTGCCCGGTGTATGGGCGGGCGGTATCCTGATGTTCATGCATGTCGCCGGCAGAGAATACATTTAATGCCTTGCCTTTCTTTATCTGCTGCGGTATGATGCCATGCTCGTCGTTATAACGCAGCTGTTTCTCGCGGCGGCGGTTAGTCTCTTCAATCGTCTTGTGCATGCTTTCCGTTATCTGGTCGGCATACATTATTACCATTCCGTTCACATTGCGGGCGGCACGTCCTGCGGTCTGCGTCAATGAACGGTGGGAGCGTAGAAATCCCTCCTTGTCGGCATCGAGTATCGCAACGAGCGATACTTCGGGCAAGTCAAGCCCTTCCCGCAAGAGATTGACCCCCACCAACACATCGTACATGCCCTCGCGCAGGTCCGTCATTATCTGCACGCGTTCCAGTGTGTCCACCTCGCTGTGTATATAGTTGCATCTCACGCCGTTGCCCAAGAGGTATTCGGTCAGTTCTTCCGCCATCCGTTTTGTCAGCGTGGTGACAAGGGTACGTTCGTTACGCTCCGTACGCAGTTGGATTTCCTCCATCAGGTCGTCTATCTGGTTATGGCTGGGGCGCACCTCTATGACAGGGTCCAACAGCCCTGTGGGTCGGATCAACTGCTCCACGACTATGCCTTCGCTTTTCATCAGCTCGTAGTCTGCGGGGGTGGCGCTGACGTAGATGACCTGCCTGGCCATGGCCTCAAACTCATCGAACTTAAGCGGGCGATTGTCCAGCGCTGCAGGGAGGCGGAAGCCATATTCCACAAGATTTATCTTGCGGGCACGGTCGCCGGCATACATGGCACGTATTTGCGGGATGCTGACATGGCTCTCGTCTATGACTATAAGGAAATCCTCCGGGAAGAAATCCAGCAGGCAATAAGGCCTTGTACCTGCCGCCCTGCCGTCGAAGTACCGCGAATAATTCTCTATGCCCGAGCAGTGCCCCAATTCGCGAAGCATTTCCATGTCGTAGGTCACCCGTTCATGCAGGCGTTTGGCTTCCATCATGCGTCCCTCCCTTTCAAAGAAGTCCACCTGTCTGTGCAGGTCGTCCTCTATTTCGTGTATGGCGCGCAGGGTCGTCTCTTTGGTTGTCATGAACAGGTTGGTAGGGTATATTTTGTAGAAATCGAAGCTACCGGTGGCAAAACCGCTTACCGGGTCCACCTCTTCAATGCTTTCCACTTCATCTCCCCAGAAGCTGATGCGCAGCACGGTGTCTGTATATGCCAGATATATATCCACCGTATCACCCCTGACGCGGAAATTCCCGCGGGCCAGTTCGATGTCATTGCGCACATAAAGGCTTTCCACCAGCCTGCGCAGGAAAACGTTCCTGCTGAATGCCCTGCCTCTTTCCACATCTATCACGCAATTGTAGAAGTCGGCAGGATTGCCCATGCCATATATGCACGATACGGACGAGACCACTATAACGTCATTGCGCCCGGACAAGAGCGACGATGTGGCAGCCAGGCGCAGTTTGTCAATCTCGTCATTTATGGCAAGGTCTTTTTCGATATAAGTGTCGGTAGACGGCAGGTATGCTTCCGGCTGGTAGTAGTCGTAGTATGAGACGTAGTACTCCACCGCATTGTGCGGGAAGAAGCCCTTGAATTCGCTATACAGCTGCGCGGCCAGAGTCTTGTTGTGGCTGAGCACCAGTGTCGGCTTGTTGATGTTGGCTATTACATTAGCTATGGTGAAAGTCTTTCCCGAACCTGTTACCCCCAACAAGGTCTGCGCCGGAAGGCCCTGCCGCACACCCTCCGTCAGCTGCGCTATCGCTTCCGGCTGGTCGCCGGTGGGAGCGTAACCCGATGTCAGTTCGAATCTGTTCATAACCGTTCTTCGTATATGCGGGGCAATATTCGGAAAAATCTACGTAATATACAAATGTGTGCTGCATTAACCGCAGTACAGTCTACCGTCATGCGCCTTACGGCAGCAGGTCTGACAAATATATTTGAATACAACCCCGGACAAGCTCCATGATTTTTCATGCAGCACGGGGAATAATACGTGCCTGACTGCAATACGTGCGGCATACATGCAGATTATGTCTTACGCATGTGCGGCACATACATTAGCCGTGCAGCAAACATATACGCCACACACGGATGTCCATATTTATGCATACCTACATGTTGTTATAAATGTACAAAATTACCATTTTTTAGGTATTGCCGCATTTTTGGAGCGCGGCTACCTTTGCAGCGTAACAAAATGATAAAAAAAGAAAAGAAATGAAACAACAGGTCTTAGCAGTTGCATTGGGCATGATACTCTGCACCGGAGTGATGCGTGCCGGTAGCGGTGTGGATGCCGATTCGCTTTATAACCATAACAGAAATGAAGACAAGAAGCTGGAGAGTATAGAGGCGGCTCCTGCAATGGCTGTGGAAGCCGCCCCTGAGAAAAAGAGACGGTTCACGATAGGAGGATACGGCGAAGCGGTGTATTCGAGGAATTTCTACAGCGACAATTACCTGCGTTATAGCAGCCCGGACTCTTACAAGGGGAAGAAACACGGGCGTTTCGACCTTCCGCATGTGGTTATCATGATGGGATATGATTTCGGCAAGGGCTGGACAATGGGTACCGAGATAGAATTCGAGCACGGCGGCACGGAAAGTGCCATCGAGATAGAAGAAGATGAAGGGGGTGAATATGAAAGCGAGATAGAACGCGGCGGAGAAGTGGCGCTGGAACAGTTCTGGCTTCAGAAATCTTTCTGCCCACAGCTCAACGTGAGGATAGGGCATATCATCGTGCCGGTGGGTGCCACCAACGCCTATCACCTGCCCACAGAATTTTTCGGCGTGTATCGACCTGAAGGCGAGAACACCATAATACCGTGCACCTGGCATGAAACGGGACTCAGCCTGTGGGGACAGGCAGGCGACTGGCGTTATGAGGCCATAGTGGTACCGGGATTGGATTCCGACCGTTTCGGCCGCGATGGCTGGATACACGACGCTGCCGGAAGCCCTTATGAATTCAAAATAGGCAATTCGATAGCGGGTGCCTTCCGCGTGGACAACTTCTCTATACCGGGGCTGCGCCTCTCTCTGAGTGGGTACATAGGCAACTCGTTCAACAACAGCCTGATGCCTGCAACGGCTTCACGCTATGACGGAGTCAAGGGAACGGTGTCAATCGGGGCTTTCGACTTCCATTACAATGACCACAACTGGGTGGTGCGCGGCAATTTCGATTACGGCCATCTGAGCGATTCGTATGAAATAACCGTATATAACAAGCGACAGCAGAGCAGCTCCCCCTCTCCGGCACAGGATGTCGCCTCCGATGCCATAGCGGCGGGCATAGAGGCCGGATATGACATCTTCTCGCAAATAAGCAGGCTCAGGCAGGAAGGGCAAAAGCTCTATGTGTTTGCACGTTACGACTACTATGACTCAATGTATAAGACGGAAACGGGCGTGATGAAGTATGAATGGTGCGGACGCAACAGGATTGCTGCCGGATTGAATTACTACCCGATAAAGGAAATCGTGGTGAAAGGGGAGTATTCCATCGGTCTGCTGAAAAGCACTTACAACAACGAGCCTTCCTTCTCTGTCGGCATAGCCTATTCGGGACTTTTCAACATGTAACCTAATTTTTTATTTAAATCAATTATAAGTATGGAATTTAGAAGTTTTTTGAAGTGGCCTGTCTATATAGCGATGGGTGCTGTGGTTTCTTTCAGTGTCGCGGCCTGTGATGAAGATGACGTTACTGATAATGTTTCTCTTACTGACGACGAGCAGGCTCTGCAGAATGTAATAGATGACTATGTGAACCTGACTGTCATCCCTACTTATCAAGGTATGGCAGACGGTACAATAGAACTGTACGAACTATGCCGGGATATGCGCGATGCCGGACCGGGGAACATTACCACCGAAATGGTAAGCAACGCATGTGAAGCGTGGGAGCAGGCACGCCGTTACTGGGAGTTGAGCGAAGCCTGGCTGTACGGGCCTGCCGCCGACTATAACATCGACCCGCATATCGACACGTGGCCTCTGGACAGGACTGCCATGCGCAACATGCTCGACAACGAAAGCCAGATGGCAAACATGGATGAGGACGGCGTGTTCATCTCCACACTGGGCGAAAGTCTGTTAGGGTTCCATGCCGTGGAATACATGCTGTTCGGCGAGGTAGAAACGTCTTCCGGCAGTTATATAGGGACCGGTGAGCCGCGCGACGTAAGCCTCTACACCACGCAAGAACTGATTTACCTGACTGCCGTGGCTGCCGACCTGCGCAACCAATGCATCCGCCTGGAGGCTGCATGGGCTGGTATGGACAATGTGACTTCCGAGAAGCAGGATATCCTGACCGAACTGGAACTCGAGCCGACACGCAATTACGGGGAAATGATGATGAACTCCGGACAGGCCGGCTCTATCTGGACAAGCTATGCCAATGCCGTGCAGGAACTGCTGGCCGGAGCACAGGATATTGCCGATGAAGTTGGCGGACTGAAAATAGGCAACCCGACCGGACACGGCGAGGAGGACGACCCGGACTACATAGAGTCGCCTTACAGCCTGAATTCCATCAATGACTTTATCGACAACATCAAGAGCATACAGAATGCTTACGAAGGATATCAGATAGGCAAAAACGGCAACGTGGCGGATGACTACATACAGCCGGTGACATATTCGCTGAGCGCTTATATCAGTTCACTCGATGCCTCCGCGGATGAAAGGTTGAAGACTGCCATACAAGATGCCATCGATAAAATCAGCGAGATGAAAGAACCGTTCGCACAAACGGCACGCGATCCGGCATACGATGCAATCAACCAGGCTGCCATTGCTGCCTGCACCGAAGTTTCCGATGCCCTGCAAGAGGTTATGAACGTAATCTCATATTATTAATTAACCTGTTTTGCCATTTATAATTTATATAAGTGCGGGCGTATTCTGCTATGCCCGCCCTTGTACGTATTATATGACTAATGACTCGTTTATGAAGAAGTATTACTATTTATTGGCCATCCTGTGTATGGCCGGAATCACCGCCTGCAGCGATGACGAAGTAACAGCAAACGGCACGGATAATGAAGAAAATACAACCTCTGAACTTCCGGACTGGTACTACACCGGTGGAGAACTGGGCACATCCTCGCTCATAACGACCACGGCATTCGAACAGCCCACCCCCGTCGTTGAGGAGCAGGGCTTCTTTAACTCATTCAAACGCGGTGAACAGCTGTTTGAGAAATCGTTTAACACCGAGTTCAGCGGTGTACGTTCAGGGCTTGGCCCCGTTTACATCCGCACCTCATGCATGCACTGCCATCCGGGCTACGGACATGGGAAAAGCCAGCCGGCAGGCTCGTTCAACACGGACGAGATAGGCAACGGCTACCTCCTCGTGGTATACAATCCCGATACAAACTCATACGTTACCTGGCTTTCCGGTATGCCGCAAGGGCATGCAGTGACACCTTTCAAGGCTCCTTTGGATGAGAGCCAGGTCACGCTGTCCTGGCATGAATATACAGATGAATGGGGTAACCAGTTCCCCGACGGGGAGACATACGAGCTTCGATATCCCGAAGTGACACTCCCGCCGACTGCCGTATACGTGTACAACAAAGGGTATGAGCTCGGCAACTATGAAGTACGGCTGGAAAGCACCATCGGTATTTACGGAACCGGGCTGCTCGATGCCATTACCGACGAAGACCTCAAGGCACAGTACGCACAGGAAGAACAGGATGGCTACCTGAAGAACGGACTGAATCCAAACATATTCGCCAACGGAGAGTGGACCGGGCAATACTCAAACACGGCACAAGGCGGCGACGGAACCCTGTACCCTTACCGCTACACTTACGCCCTGAGCCGTGGACCACTGCAGGACGCGGCAGGAGCCAATGCTTTCTGGAACATTACCAATGTGACGCGCAGCGACCGCCGCTTCCATTATCTGGACAATGCCGGTACTTATGCTCTCTATTCCTCACAGGACCCCGATGTACAGGAGGGATTCCGTGCTTATATAGAGGAGGCCGACCCTGACAAGGAGCATGCCGACTGGCATATACAGAATACCGACGGGACGTATGACGAAGAACAGAATATTTACAATTACCTCACTTCAAAAGAACTGGATGTGGAGATATCCGACGAGGACTATATCGACCTTATGGTGTGGCACCGCGGACTGGCCGTACCTGCCGCACGCAACGTAAACGACGAGGATGTGCTGCGCGGCAAGGAGCTGTTCGAGGAACTGAACTGCACCTACTGCCACCGTCCGAGCTGGACTACGGGTGATGACGAGATACGCGATCCGGCACGGTTCTTCGTAGGGGAACTGGCTGATGAACTGCCCCGCTACCCCAACCAGACGATATGGCCATACACCGACATGGTCCAGCACAAGTTGCACATGGTGAACGATATCCGCACGGGATGGTGCCGCACCACCCCACTGTGGGGACGCGGCCTGCACCAGCGCTGCACCGGTGCTGAATATGCCGACCGCCTGCACGACTGCCGTGCCCGCACCACGCTGGAAGCCATCATGTGGCACGGCACAAGCAGTGAGAGCGATGCCTACGAGATGATAGAGGAGTTCAGGCAACTGTCTAAGGAAGACCGCGACGCGGTGGTGAAGTTCCTTGACTCCATCTAACAAACCATGCCCGCAGATTTTCGGGAAAACGTTTCTGTTATCCCGCTCTACGGGAAGATATGACTACGGGTGACCTGTCCACCCGTAGTTTTTTGCTAAACGTTATTTCATAATTCTTGCGATGCTATGAAAGCATTGAGAAACCTATCTTTCGGATTGCTGTGTGTGCTTGTATTGGTACTGGCCGCTGCTACCGTGCTGGAAAAAATCCACGGGACAACATTCGCGTTGCAGCATGTCTATTCATCCCCCTGGTTCGTAGCATTGTGGGTGGCGGCCTCTGTGGCGGCCATTTGCTATCTGTGGTGCAAGAAACTATACAAGCAGCCGGCCGTCTTACTCTTGCACATCTCTTTCGCACTGATTCTGTGTGGAGCATTGATTACACATCTATCGGGGGTACAAGGCAGTGTGCATTTGCGGCAATCCTCCCCGGAAGCGGTGCATTCTTTCATTACCGCCGACGGGAATACTGAGGAGCTGCCGTTCTCCCTTTCGCTTACCGGCTTCAGCCTGGAATATTATCCCGGCACGGTGGCTCCTATGGACTTCGTAAGCCGATTCATAATAACCGACGGTGAAGAGAAGCATGAGATGGAAGTATCCATGAATAATATATGCCGTTACCGGCATTACCGTTTTTATCAGGCCCGTTATGACAGTGACAGGCTGGGGACGACGCTCTCCGTCTCTTACGACCCTATGGGCATCGGAGTGACGTATGCCGGCTATGTGCTGTTGCTGGTATCTGCCATATTGCTGCTGTGTGGCAGGAGCGGCGGATTTCGCAGTCTGCTCCGCCATCCGCTGTTGCGGGCCGGGGCAGCTTCGGCATTACTGCTGATGCCCGCCTTACCGGCTGCCGCCGCATCAGAAAAGTCGCATGTACTGCCGGAAAAGACGGCTGCCGCCTTTGGAGATTTATATGTATATTACAATGACCGTATATGCCCCTTGCAGACATTGGCCAAGGATTTTGTAGTGAAGCTCAGCGGCAATGCCACCTATAAGGGCTTTACTCCGGAACAGGTATTCACCGCCTGCCTGTTTTATTATGACGACTGGAAAGCAGAGCCGTTCATCTATATCAGGAGCAAGGAGATACGCGATGTGCTGGGGATTGACGGCAAGTATGCCTGCCTGGCGGATTTCATTGACACCGGAGGATATAAGCTGGACAACGACATGCTGCAGGGATTGGACCCGTCGGCCATCCGTGCTGCGGAAGAGACAAACGAGAAGTTCAGCCTGTTCAGCATGGCGGCCACAGGCAGCCTGTGGAAACTTTATCCTTATGCCGCTGAGGACAGCCTTTCCGGCTTACGGAAGCTGACATGGCTATCGCTGGCCGACAGGATGCCTTACGGGATGCCTGCAGAAGAACAGATATTCGTGCGCAATTCTATGAACTATATCTCGGAACTGGTGGCACGCAAGGATTTTGCCCAAGTGGAAGAGCTGTCCGGCAAGATACGCAAGTATCAGGAGCAGGCCGCCGCAGGATTCCTGCCTTCATCTGCGCGTTTCAATGCCGAGAAGCTGTACAACCGCCTTAATGACAGCCGCCCGCTTGCAATGGCCTCGCTCGTGCTGGGCATCCTGTCCTTCATATATTACTGCCGTCTACTGATAAAGGGGCGGCACAGCCACAGTCGCATCACCACAGTGCTGCTGACATTGCTGGGCGTGGAGTTCCTCTGCCTGTGCGTACTGATATCGCTGCGCGGCATAGTGAGCGGACACCTCCCCATGTCGAACGGCCATGAGATGATGCAGCTGACGGCGGCAAGTGCGGCGCTGTTGACGTTTTTCTTCCACCGCAAACTGCCCGTCGCGGTCGCATTCGGCTTCCTGCTCTGCGGACTGGCACTGCTTGTCTCGATGATGGGAGAATCCAATCCGCAGGTTACCCAGCTGATGCCGGTGCTGTCATCCCCTCTGCTCTGTCTGCATGTGGCAGTCATCATGCTGGCCTATTCATTACTTGCTTTCATCATGCTGAACGGTATCACGGCAATGGTTCTGTACGTGTCGCGCCAGAACCGTGAGACGGAGGTGGAGCGCCTGCATGTGCTCAGCCGCATCCTGCTGTATCCGGCAGTGCTGCTGCTGGCTGCCGGCATCTTCATCGGTGCCGTCTGGGCCAACTTGTCATGGGGACGTTACTGGGGGTGGGACCCCAAGGAAGTCTGGGCACTTATAACGCTGCTGGTATATGCTTTTGCCTTCCACCGGTCGTCACTGCCTCTCTTCCGCAGCCCCATGTTCTTCCATGCGTATTCCATAGCGGCTTTCCTGTGCGTAATCATCACGTATTTCGGAGTGAACTTCCTGCTTGGCGGGATGCACAGTTATGCTTAGCACTCTTACAATTTTCGGTTTGAGTGCCGATGCGGCACCGGATCAGCCTGCCGGATTACCTATTAGTTATTACGGAGGCTGTTCATTATACCTAATTTTTGCGATTGACTTGTGCGTCAGGACACCGTATCTTTGCAACATCAGATTTGAATGAATTAGTTAGTCATAATTACGTAACCACTTTTATGAAGATAAAAGGCTTCCGTCCTCCGATGTGATATCGCAGGGCGGGAGTTTTGTTTTAAGGCTCCCGCAAACGAATTGCCCGTAACCTTACAACATAATCCAACGCCCATTCTTATATGCTGCCGTCTCAGCCAAAGCTATGTTACATATACCGGATGTGCTTTAGCTGATAAATATTTGCCTATATTTGCAGCTGATTATCATAGAAATGACACAATCATGAAGAAAATAAAGATTAATCTGCTTGTAAGAGTATTGTTTGCCATCCTTCTG
>CAZYVE010000040.1:0-17122 GCA_964651035.1 uncultured Bacteroides sp. | reverse complement strand
TTATGGTGCCCTTGACCACATTGCCAGCATCACATATAGTACTGTATATGTGAGTGGTTCCACGAGTTCAGAAACAGTTTATTCTTTCAATTACGATAATGACGGGAAGATTTTGGATTGGGAAAGAAAATACGGTAACAGTTCTAGGATGGCTGCTGCGTATGTGTATGATGACGATAACGTGTACGTTAGCTCTGACGGGAACTATATAGGAGAACTTAATGCAGACGGTTATGTCGAGACTGTGCGGTATCGTGCAAATTCCACTGCGGATTGGAGAACACGGGCTACCATCAGCTATAACAGCGACGGACAGATGACTGCTTATACTTCTACTTATAGTAATTCTGATAATACTTATACATATACTTATACTTATGCAAATGGGAATCGAATATCTTCTATGTATGAAACATACACATACACCGATATTAAGAATACAACTTATCCGGATTTGAATTGTGTTATTACAAGTACTACTACTCTCTTTATTTTTGAACCCTTTGGATTAATGGGGCAGTCATCCAAAAATATGGTACAACGGCTTGATATTGAAGGTGGCGATTTTTATTATACTTATGAATACATGTATGACAACCAAGGACGCATAAGCCAAATACTATGTCATGCAATTGACATATTTGACGATGAATGGCTGAATACAACAACTTATGACATAACCTATGTAGATTAAGCCTGTTTATTCCCCTCCCGTGATAGCCCTGTATTTCGCTTTTTTATATTATCTTTGCCTCACGTGTGAGGCATTGCCACATATAAAGGTGATTGAAATTGCAATTAATTAGAGAAACAAACAGTATGGGAACATCTTACAAACGAATTCTTCTGAAACTAAGCGGAGAGAGCCTGAAAGGGGAGCAACCGGGCATTTTCGACGGGCAGCGATTGTTGCAATACGCCGAACAGATAAAAGATATACACGATATGGGCGTACAGATAGGCATCGTCATCGGAGGGGGAAATATTTTCCGCGGGCTGAGCGGTTCCATGAAAGGCTTTGATCGCGTTAAGGGTGATCAGATGGGTATGCTGGCCACTGTCATCAACAGCCTCGCTCTCAGTTCGGCTCTCGAGGCGGCAGGCGTCAAGACCCGTGTACTGACCGCTGTGCGCATGGAGCCGGTAGGTGAGTTCTACAATAAGTGGCGGGCTATAGGGTATCTGGAGGCTGGCGAAGTGGTAATCATGGCGGGCGGCACAGGCAACCCTTTCTTTACCACTGACACAGGCTCATCGCTGCGGGGCATTGAAATTGAGGCTGATGTGATGCTGAAGGGCACTCGCGTGGACGGCATATATACCGCCGACCCGGAGAAAGACCCTGCAGCCACGCGGTTCCACGACATCACCTACGACGAAGTGTTAAGCCGGGGACTGCGCGTCATGGACCTCACAGCCACCTGCATGTGCAAGGAGAACAACCTTCCTGTCATCGTCTTCGACATGGATACGCCGGGCAACCTGAAACGGGTAGTCTCCGGTGAGGACATCGGTACACTGGTGCACAATTAATAATTGCAAGACCTTACCGGAGTACGGAAATAATCATTATATTTGCGCTATCAATGAACCTAAAACAACTACCTGACATGAAAGAAGTAAAAGACATTCTGAACGAAGCACAAGAGAAAATGGACATGGCTACCATGTATCTCGAAGAAACACTGGCACACATACGTGCAGGCAAGGCCGATGTGCGTCTGCTCGACGGAATACGGGTGGATTCCTATGGCTCGATGGTACCCATCAACAATGTAGCCTCCGTCACGACTCCCGATGCCCGCACCATCGCCATCAAACCGTGGGACAAGACCATGTTCCGCATCATTGAAAAGGCTATTATCGACTCCTCATTGGGCATCATGCCGGAAAACAACGGCGAGATTATCCGTATTGGCATTCCGCCTCTTACCGAAGAACGCCGCAAACAATTGGCCAAGCAGTGCAAGGGCGAAAGCGAGAATGCCAAAGTGAGCGTGCGTAATGCACGGCGCGATGCCATCGATGCACTGAAGAAATCCGTAAAGGAGGGACTGGCCGAAGATGCACAGAAAGGTGGGGAGGAAAAGCTCCAGAAATTGCATGACAAGTATATCAAGCAGATAGACGATATGCTGGCTGCAAAGGAAAAGGAAATTATGACGGTATAGTTTCGATGAAGAACTGATAATGGAAACTCTTTCCCTTTGAGAGAGGAACGGGACATCCTTTTTCGTTGCAGGTTCTTCTCTACTATCTGATTTATGAAAGGTCTCATAATAAGGAACACTGGAAGTTGGTATTCTGTCAAGACGGAAGAGGGGCGATGCGTGGAATGCAAGGTGAAGGGGAACTTCCGCTTGAAAGGCATCCGCAGTACTAATCCTGTGGCCGTAGGTGACCGTGTGCAGATAGTGCCCAATCGCGAGGGGACAGCTTTCATAACAGCCATCGAAGACCGCCGGAACTACATAATCCGCCGCGCTTCCAATCTCTCCAAGCAATCGCATATCTTGGCAGCCAACGTGGATCAGTGCATGTTGATAGTCACCGTCAGCCATCCGGAGACTTCTACAACGTTCATCGACCGCTTTTTGGCCTCAGCAGAGGCATACCGTGTCCCTGTTCTTCTTCTGTTCAATAAGACAGATATTTATAATGATGCCGAGCTTCACAGCCTGGACGACCTTGTCCGTTTATATACCTCCATCGGTTATGGCTGCTATCGCCTTTCGGCTGTCTGCGGAGACGGTGTGGATGAAATCCGTAGTCTTCTGAGTGGGCGCATAACCTTGTTTGCTGGAAATTCCGGTGTGGGAAAGTCGACTCTCATCAATGCAATTTTGCCGGACGCTTCAGCCCGTACAGGTGAAATCTCGGCATGCCACGACAGGGGGATGCATACCACCACATTCTCCGAAATGTATCCTGTCGAAGAAGAAGGGTATATTATCGATACGCCGGGTATCAAAGGATTCGGCACATTCGACATGGAGAAGGAAGAGATAGGGCATTATTTCCCCGAAATATTCCGGATGTCGGCAGGGTGCAAATACAGAAACTGTACCCACAGGCAGGAGCCTGGGTGTGCCGTGCGTAATGCTGTGGAAACACATGTCATCAGCCAATCGCGTTATGCGTCGTATCTCGGTATGTTGGACGATAAAGAAGAGAGCAAATACAGGGAGGCTTACTGACCGGTAAAAATACACAAGGCACAGACTCTAAAAACAGACATAAATTTAAACCTTTGTTTATGCATAAAGTCTAAATTTGAAATGCTATTTTACTGCTATACTACACGTTTGCAACAACATGAACAGAAAAACTAAATGGGGGCTTATCATAGTGATAGGTGCCGGGCTGATTGGTGGAGGAATCTACTCACAAATGCCGAAACCAAATGAAGAATTGGAGGAAGCCGACAAAATCATGACGGCAGACAGAGGGAACGAAAAAAAAACACTTAACGTCAACGCTACTGTCGTGAAGCCGAGAGTGCTGGTGGATGAAATCCCGATAATAGGCAGGCTGTTGCCAGACGAGGAGGTGGATCTTTCGTTCGAAACATCGGGAAAAATCGTAGAGATAAATTTTAAAGAAGGAACCAACGTGCAAAAAGGCCAGCTGCTGGCTAAGGTCAACGACCGTCCGCTTCAGGCTCAGTTACAACGTCTTGTCGCTCAGCTTAAATTGGCTGAAGACCGGGTTTTCCGGCAGGATGCACTGCTGAAGCGTGATGCTGTCAGCAAGGAAGCCTACGAACAGGTCAAGACAGAACTGGCCACGCTAAATGCTGATATCGAAAGCGTAAAGGCGCAAATTGAACAGACGGAACTGCGGGCTCCGTTCGACGGGATTATCGGTTTGCGACAAGTCAGCGTAGGTACGTATGCATCACCAAACACAGTTGTTGCGAAGCTGACCCGCATTTCTCCCCTAAAAGTGGAATTTGCCGTATCCGAACGTTATGCACGTGATGTTAAGATCGGCTCCAACCTGACATTCACCATCGAAGGTTCGCTCAGTCAATACATAGCCAATGTATATGCACGTGAGTCAAGCCTCGATCTCAATACGCATACACTTACCATACGTGCACTTTATCCAAATCCGGGCGGAAACATCATGCCGGGCAGGTACGCTTCCATCACATTGCGCAAGCAAGAATATGAGAATGCGCTTGCCATACCGTCACAAGCCATAGTACCCGAAATGGGCAAAGACAAAGTCTTTTTGTTCAAGAGCGGTAAGGCCGAACCTGTGGATATCGTTACCGGGATACGGACCGAAGCCTTGGTACAGGCCGTGCAAGGACTGGCAGAAGGAGATACTGTCATTATATCCGGAACACAACAGTTGCGCACCGGAATGCCGGTGACAATAGACCATATCTATTAATGAGTACAACCAGAAATGAATATATCCGAACTTAGCATACGCCGTCCGGTACTTTCCACCGTATTGACCATCATTATACTGCTTTTTGGATTCATCGGCTACAATTACCTTGGAGTACGTGAATACCCGTCTGTGGATAATCCCATAATATCCGTATCGTGTTCTTATACCGGTGCCAATGCGGATGTCATCGAAAACCAGATAACAGAACCTCTTGAGCAGAATATCAACGGGATTCCCGGTATACGTTCCCTCACCAGTGTAAGCCAGCAGGGGCAAAGCCGCATCACTGTGGAGTTCGAGCTGTCGGTGGATTTGGAAACTGCTGCCAACGATGTGCGCGATAAGGTGTCGCGCGCCCAGCGCTATCTGCCCGACGATTGTGACCCTCCAACCGTGTCGAAGGCCGATGCCGATGCCACCCCCATACTTATGGTTGCCTTGCAAAGTGATAAACGTTCGCTGCTTGAGTTGAGCGAGATTGCCGACCTCACTGTAAAAGAACAACTTCAGACTATTTCTGATGTGAGTAGCGTCAGTATATGGGGAGAAAAGAAATACTCCATGCGCCTGTGGCTTGACCCTACTAAAATGTCAGGTTACGGCATCACTCCAGTAGATATAAAACAAGCCGTTGACCGTGAGAACATCGAACTGCCTTCGGGCAGCATAGAAGGCAACACCACAGAACTTACCATCAGGACATTGGGGTTGATGCATACGCCAGAGGAATTCAATAATCTGATAATAAAGGAAGACGGTGCACGCATAATACGCTTCAGCGACGTAGGCCGTGCGGAATTGGGAGCAGCTGACATTAAGAGCTATATGAAGATGAATGGTGTGCCTATGGTGGGAGTAGTTGTAATACCGCAACCGGGTGCCAACCATATCGAAATAGCCGATGCCGTGTATAAACGTATGGAGCGCATGCAGAAAGACTTGCCTGAGGACGTGACGTACAGCTACGGATTTGACAATACGAAGTTCATACGTGCCTCTATTAACGAAGTGGAACACACCGTGTATGAAGCATTCGTATTGGTCATCCTCATCATATTCTTATTCCTGCGCGATTGGCGCGTGACACTGGTGCCGTGTATTGTTATCCCCGTGTCGCTTATTGGTGCTTTCTTCGTGATGTATGTTGCCGGATTTTCCATCAATGTGCTGACCATGTTGGCGATAGTGCTTGCGGTGGGTTTAGTGGTGGATGATGCCATCGTAATGACGGAGAATATATATGTCCGGATAGAGCAGGGCATGCCGCCAAAAGAAGCCGGCATAGAAGGAGCAAAGGAAATCTTTTTCGCTGTTATATCTACCACCATCACGCTTGTGGCCGTGTTTTTCCCGATAGTGTTTATGGAGGGAACCACAGGCCGTCTGTTCCGTGAGTTCAGTTTTGTCATATCGGGCTCCATACTGATTTCGGCATTTGCTGCACTTACATTCACTCCGATGCTTGCCACGAAACTGTTGAAGCAGAATAAAAAGAAGAATTGGTTTTACCGGATGACCGAGCCCTTCTTTGAAGCTATGAACAACCGTTACAGCCGCTCGCTGGCTGCTTTCCTCAAACATCGTTGGGTAGCATTACCTTTCACTTTAATTATGTTCTGCCTCATCATATTCCTATGGAACAGCATACCTGCCGAAATGGCTCCGTTGGAGGACCGCTCGCAAATTACAATCAACACCAGTGGAGCGGAAGGGGTAAGTTATGAATACATACGCGACTATACGGAGCGTATCAATGATGTGGTAGACTCTATCATTCCGGATGCCGAGGCTGTTACCGCAAGGGTATCCAGCGGAAGCGGAAACATACGCATAACGCTAAAAGACATCAACGAGCGGGACTATTCACAGATGGACGTGGCCGAGCAGCTCTCAAAAGCCGTACAGAGGGAAACAGACGCGCGTGCCTTTGTGCAGCAGGCGTCTTCGTTTGGCGGACGGAGAAGCAGGATGCCGGTACAATATGTGTTGCAGGCCACCAATATAGAAAAATTGCAGGAAGTGTTGCCACGGTTCATGGAGCGGGTATATGAGAATCCGGTCTTCCAGATGGCCGATGTGGATCTGAAATTCAGCGACCCTGAGGCTCGCATCAGCATAAACCGGGACAAGGCGGGAATAATGGGTGTCAGCACGCAGAACATAGCACAGACGCTGCAATACGGCCTGAGCGGACAGCGTATGGGATATTTTTACATGAACGGCAAGCAATATGAAATACTGGGGGAAATAAACAGACAGCAGCGCAACAAACCCTCTGACCTTGTGGGGCTGTACATCCGCAGCGACAACGGTGAGATGGTGCAGTTGGACAACCTTGTGGAGTTAATCTATGGAACGGCTCCCCCCCAACTTTACCGCTATAACCGTTTTGTCTCAGCTACAGTATCCTCCGGATTGGCCGAAGGGAAAACCATCGGCCAGGGACTGGAAGAGATGGACAGGATTGCTGCCGAAGTGCTTGATGATACTTTCCGTACTGCCCTTGCCGGAGACTCGAAAGACTACAGTGAAAGCGCATCGAGCCTTATGTTTGCCTTCTTTCTGGCCATAGTGTTGATATACCTTATTCTGGCGGCACAGTTCGAGAGCTTCAAGGACCCGTTGGTCATAATGCTTACAGTGCCGCTCGCCATTGCGGGAGCATTGGTATTCATGTACATGGCAGGCATTACGATGAATATATTCAGCCAGATAGGAATCATAATGCTCATAGGGCTGGTAGCCAAGAACGGTATCCTGATAGTGGAATTTGCCAACCAGAAACAGGAACGCGGAGAAGACAAGATGCAGGCTGTAAAGGGTGCGGCACTGCAACGCCTGCGCCCCATTCTGATGACCAGTGCATCTACAATACTGGGACTCATGCCGTTGGCTTTTGCTTCCGGCGAGGGTGCCAACCAGCGTATCGCCATGGGTACGGCGGTAGTGGGTGGCATGATTGTTTCTACAATACTGACCATGTACGTAGTACCTGCAATGTACAGCTATATATCTACTAACCGAAGCAAACTGAGAAAAGCATGAGAATACGTTTACTACTATTGGCTGTTATGGCATGCATAGTTGTTGGCCTGCATGCACAGACTCCTGTATATAACCTGAAATCCTGCTTGGAAGAAGGGTTGCTGAACAACCATACACTGCGCATTACACGCAATGATGCACAGATAAGCAGCAATAATGCCACGCTGGCCAATGCCGGAGCATTGCCGGCTTTTGACTTGTCTGCCGGATATAGTGGGGAATTGGGTGACACAGATACAAGACTGCACGGCAGTGAAGAGACTACCAGCGAAAACGGAGCTTACGACCAGACACTGGAAGCCGGTATCAGTATGAGCTGGACGCTGTTCGACGGCTTCAACATCACTGCCGAATACAAACGCCTCAAAGAGCTGGAGCGGCAGGGGGAAACGGATACCAGGATAGCCATAGAAGACCTCGTGTCGGGCATTACTGCGGAATACTACAACTACATACAGCAGAAAATAAGGCTGAAGAACTTCCGGTATGCCATGACATTGTCGCGCGAGAGGGTGCGCATCGCAGAGGCAAGGCTCAATGTTGGCAACGCTTCCGGATTGGACTACCTGCAGGCTCAGGTGGACTTCAATTCTGACAGTGCGCAGTATATCAAACAGCAGGAAGCACTGCATACATCGCGCATCGCGCTCAACGAACTGATGGCCAGGAAAAATACTGACGAACTTTTCATAATACCCGACAGCATCATCAATATTGACTATATACTCGACTTCAACGAACTGTGGCAAAGCACACTGCAGGTGAATGCCTCGTTGCTGCGGGCCGCACAGGATCAGAGGATTGCCGGACTGGACTACAAGAAGGTATGCTCGCGGGACTATCCTTATCTGCGCTTGAGCGGCGGTTACGGATATACCCTCAACAAGTACGAAATGGGAACCACAAGCCGGCGAAGCAATCTGGGACTGAATTTCGGTGTCACGGTTGGATTCAACCTCTTCGACGGGAACAGGCGTCGTGAACGACGAAACGCAACTTTAGCCATAGAGAATGCCCGGTTGCAACGCGAGCAGCTGGAACTGACATTGCATGCAGACCTCAGCACCCTGTGGCAGGCTTACTGTAACAATCTGGAACTGCTGAAGCTGGAAAGGCAGAATCTCATTGTGGCCAAAGATAACTATGACATCTCGCGTGACCGCTATTTGCTGGGCGACCTTGCCGGCATAGAGATGCGCGAGGCGCAGAAAAACCTGCTGGATGCCGAAGAACGCATATTACAGGCAGAATACGACACGAAGATGTGCGAGATTTCACTTCTGCAAATCAGCGGCAAGGTCCTGATGTATCTGGAATAACCTTCGGCAAGATTACCGAATGGATCTTACTTTCTGCTCGTCATATTGGTCGCAGTAGCAGGTTGTGTCTTAACGGTGTGGGGATTATGTCGGACTTGGACTGCTGTTGTGTTATGCATAAACCCACGTCGTAACACCGCTTCCTGCCTTTCTCTAATCTGCCAATATTAACATCCCGTACCGTCCAGGTTGCAGGCTGCCCCTTCTTCTGTCGGGCGCGACCTCAAACCTGCTTCTTCGGGGATGAGCGTCACTGTACCGTCATCAAGTACGAAACAGGGAATGCCGACGGCTCCCGTCTTCTTTGCTTTGTCGAAAGCCTTGTCGCTGTCGCGCAGCTGTAAGAACGCTTTCATGTGTTTCACATTCCGGCCGATGTCTATGACCTCGTACTTGCCGTTCCCCTTGACTTGCTCCTCTACGTATGTGCAGTCGGGGCAGGAATCCATTCCGTAAATCGTTATCATTGCTGTTGTCTTGTTTAAATGGTTCCGCTTGGTGTAGTAACCTTGTCCACCTCCACGTCGATGCGTTCAATCTTGAAGATGACCGGGCGTGTGCCGTCCGAGCAGCATGCTATCATCATCTTCTCGTCGTTGGTCCAGCCTTTCATTATGCTGCCTCCCTGCAGGGCTGCGTAGACATAACGGCTGATGGCATCCCATGCCTCGGAACAGAACCTGCCATCGAGCATGTGCCAGAAGTCATCTCTGGCGGCATTGCGTTCCAACAGGAATTCATCGCCGGGTTTGAAGCACGGGCAAGGACCGCTGTCGGGGTTGGCCAAGTATTTCTCCTGATAGTCTTTGAAGCATTTGCATTCAAGTACCGTAATCTTGCATTTATGTTCTGTTGCCATATCCGGTATGTTTTTGATTTGTGGTAAAGCCTTTTCTTTCAGCCATTAGATGTGTATTCAAAATAAAAAAGTCTCCAAGGATTTGTATCCTGGAGACTTGACTCAAATGACGGTTGGGCTACTTGGATTCGAACCAAGAATGACAGGACCAGAATCTGTAGTGTTACCATTACACCATAGCCCAAAAGATTTTCAACTTTGCAGGCGCAAAGATACTAAGTTTTTGTCAAACCAAAACAAAGCAGCCATTTTTTTTCGACAAAATATGCGAAAGTATCTCAACTGACAGCCTTTTTTACTGCCGCAGGCAACAAAATCGCACTTTTCAAACTGGTCGTAAGGCGGAATGTGATAAAACTAAAAAAAGCAAAAAAAACAAGAGTTTTACCCTTTTACGTGTGTGATACGAGAAATCAGCGTATCTTTGTCAACAGTTTTATTTATAAAAATATATAATGAACGAGACCGAAGTACTTATCCGTCATATCACGGATGGAATACAAGATAAAAAAGGAAAGAAAATCGTTATTGCGAACCTTACGCAAATAGAAGACACCATTTGTAACTACTTTATTATATGCCAAGGCAATACACAAAACCAGGTGACGGCTATTGCAGAGTCTGTGAGGGAGTTTGCGCGCAAAGGTGCCAATACAAAACCTCTGTTGGTGAATGGATTGCGCAATGCCGAATGGGTGGCAATGGATTATGCTGATGTATTGGTTCACATCTTCCAGCCCCAAGCCCGTAACTTCTATGACCTGGAGCATTTGTGGGCTGATGCCAAACTAACATCTATTCCTGATGCAGATTAATATAGCTTATGAATAACAGCAATAAAAATGTAAACAATAAACCGAATGGCAAAGCAAACATGCCCAAGTTCAGTCTGAACTGGATGTTCTCCATCATAGCTCTGATGATAGCCATCCTGTGGTTTATGGGTGAAAATAATGTCAATACAAAAGAAATATCATACGATGAATTCCAACGGTACGTGCAGAACGGCTACATAAGCAAGGTAATAGGTTATGACGACAGTTCTGTGGAGGCATTCGTCAAACCTGAACATGTAAAAGATGTATTCCAGCAGGATTCTGCACGTGTAGGAAGGACACCGCAAGTCACTACCAAGGCTCCGTCGCGTGACAACTTGAGCAATTTTCTGGAAGAAGAACGAAAGGCATCTCACTTTGATGGTTCCATAAGCTACGATGACAAGAGGAATTATTTCATAGTGTTACTTATGAATATCCTGCCGTTTGTTTTCATAATAGCTTTCTGGATATACCTGTCACGCAGATGGAGTGGCGGCGGTATGGGTGGCGGTTCAGGCATCTTTAGTGTTGGCAAGTCGAAAGCACAACTGTTTGAGAAAGGTACGTCAAACAAGGTGACTTTCAAGGATGTGGCAGGACTGGCCGGTGCCAAACAGGAAGTGGAGGAGATTGTGGAGTTCCTGAAAGAACCACGGAAATATACCGATTTGGGAGGCAAGATACCCAAAGGCGCACTGCTGGTCGGCCCCCCGGGTACAGGCAAGACCTTGTTGGCCAAAGCTGTTGCCGGAGAGGCCAATGTACCATTTTTCTCGTTGGCCGGTTCAGACTTCGTGGAAATGTTTGTCGGGGTAGGTGCTTCGCGTGTACGTGATTTGTTCCGCCAGGCTAAGGAGAAGGCTCCGTGCATAGTATTTATTGATGAAATAGATGCCGTAGGGCGCGCACGTGCCAAAGCAGCTGCGATGGGAGGTAATGATGAACGGGAGAATACACTGAACCAGCTTCTTACCGAAATGGACGGCTTCGCCTCGAATAGCGGAATCATCATACTTGCTGCAACAAACCGCGTGGACGTGCTGGACAAGGCGTTACTACGTGCCGGGCGGTTTGACAGGCAGATATACGTGGACCTGCCGGACCTCAACGAGCGCAAGGAAATATTCGGTGTACATCTGCGCCCAATTAAAGCTGACTCTACCGTAGATATAGACCTGCTGGCGCGCCAGACTCCGGGATTTTCGGGAGCCGACATAGCCAACGTGTGCAATGAGGCGGCTCTTATCGCGGCACGACATGGAAAGAATTTTGTGGGCAAACAAGACTTTCTGGATGCAATAGACCGAATAGTGGGAGGCCTGGAAAAGAAAACAAAAATCACCACAGAAGAGGAACGGCGCTCCATTGCCATACACGAGGGCGGACATGCTACCATATCATGGCTGCTGCAATATGCCAATCCGCTTATAAAAGTCACTATTGTGCCGCGCGGGCGGGCACTCGGGGCAGCATGGTATCTGCCGGAAGAACGGCAAATTACGACAAAGGAACAGATGCTGGACGAGATGTGTGCTACGCTTGGAGGACGTGCCGCCGAGGAACTTTTCATAGGACGGGTGTCAAGTGGGGCTATGAACGACCTGGAACGTGTTACCAAACAGGCTTATGCCATGGTAACCTATATGGGCATGAGTGAGAATTTGCCTAACCTCTGTTATTATACCAATGAACCATACTCCTTCAACCGCCCGTACAGCGAAAGGACGGCCGAGCTGATAGACGAAGAAGTCAGGCTGATGATAAGCCAACAGTACGAGCGCGCAAAACAGATACTTGAAGACCACAAGGACGGACATGCTAAGTTGGCACAGATGCTTATAGAAAAAGAAGTCATCTTTGCTGAAGACGTGGAACGGATATTCGGGAAACGCCCTTGGGCATCACGCTCCGAAGAAATATTCAATGCAAACCGCGAAGCGGAAGAGCAGAAAAAACTTGTGGACAACAAAGTAAAGAAAGACGGAGAAAATACGGATGATAATGCTTCCCTCCAGGATAGCCAATCTCCCAAAAATGAATTGCAATGAAGAGCAACTTCATAAAACGTACCATAACCAGTATACTGTTTGTCATCATATTGGTGGGTTGCATCTTGTGCAGCCCCATTTCTTTTACAGTGTTGTTCGCGCTCATCAGCATGCTTAGTGTACGTGAGTTTGGTACGTTGATTGCCCGCAGCGGCAGGGCAAAGATAAACAAGAACATTACAGGGCTGGCAGCAGCTTATTTGTTTGTTGCAATGACAGCGTTCCATACCCATGTTGCCGGTACCGGCGTGTTCCTGCCCTACGTCCTGTTGCTTTTATACCTGATGATTTCGGAGCTGTATCTGAAGATGGAAAATCCCATAGGAAACTGGGCCTGCTCCATGCTCAGCCAGTTGTACATAGCCCTGCCGTTTGCCATGCTCAATGTTCTGGCATTTCATGACGACCCTGCCATGGGCAGCACCGGATACCATTGGGAACTGCCGTTCTCGATATTCGTATTTATATGGCTAAACGATGTGGGCGCCTATTGCGTGGGCTCACTCATAGGCAGGCATCGCCTGTTTGAACGTATATCACCGAAAAAGTCATGGGAAGGAAGCGTAGGAGGAGGATTGCTGGCTGTTGCAGCATCATTGGTATTCGCGCATCTTTTCGACTTCATGCCTGTGGTACAGTGGATAGGATTGTCACTCGTGGTGGTGGTATTCGGAACTTGGGGCGACTTGACGGAATCGTTAATGAAACGTCAGCTTGGCATCAAGGACTCAGGCAATATACTGCCCGGTCACGGCGGACTTCTGGACCGTTTTGACAGCACCCTGATGGCTGTACCCGCCGCAGCGGTGTACTTGTATCTCTTTTCCTTGTGAACTTCGGTGTGCGTATTACACGTGTCGGAATCGTGTTCTGCCCACGCACGGAACGCATTCAACAGAAATGTAATATACGTACTGCGTATGCATGAATTTGCAGGCATGTCGAAGTAACACTCAAATTATGCCTGTGCGTCATTCGTCTTTTCTGAAGTAAAATATGTATCTTTGCTTGCAACAAACAAAAGATTTCTAATTGTAAAAAACAGAACTACTTATGAAAAGACTGACGTACATGTTGCTGCTCGTGCTGGTTGCCTGCACGGTGCATGCGCAAAAGGCCAAGTATGTGTTTTTCTTCATCGGCGACGGCATGGGTCTGAACCAGGTAAACACTACCGAAATGTATATGGGCGAACAGCAGGGACGTATCGGTACGGAACCGCTTACGTTCGCCTCATTCCCCGTGGTTGGCATGGCTACCACATTCTCGGCTTCCAACTCCATTACCGATTCGGCTGCAGGCGGGACAGCCCTCGCCACAGGCTCGAAGACGTATAACGGAGCCATCGGCATGGATGCAGACAAAAACGTAGTGCAGAGTGTGGCCGAAAAGGCCAAAGCTGCTGGCCGTAAAGTCGGTGTAACCACAAGCGTAAGCGTAGACCATGCTACCCCGGCAGCCTTCTATGCCCATCAGACGAACCGTGGGTTCTACTATGAGATAGCCCTGCAACTGCCTGAAGCCGGATTTGACTTCTATGCCGGAGGCGGCTTCCTGAAGCCAACCACTACCCGCGATGGTAAAGAGGCTCCTGATGTACTTGGTATCATAGAAGAAGCTGGTTATACAATAGCCCGCGGTCTGGACGAGTACAACGACAAATCCGCATCGGCAGACAAGATGGTGCTTATACAGAAAGACGGATATGACCCCAGTTGCCTGCCTTACGCCATAGACAGGAAAGACGGCGACCTTACGTTGGCCGAAATTACGGAAAGCGCCATATCATTCCTGACAAAGGGCAAAGACAAGGGCTTCTTCCTCATGGTGGAAGGTGGTAAGATAGACTGGGCATGCCACAGCAACGACCCGGCCACTATGATAAAAGAGGTGATAGATTTGGACAATGCCGTAAAGGTGGCATACGAATTCTATAAGAAGCATCCGAAAGAGACCCTCATCGTAATTACCGCCGACCATGAAACGGGCGGTCTAGGACTGGGTAACAGCAATTATACACTGAACCTGAAAGTACTGGACAACCAGAAACAGTCGGTTGACCTCCTGTCACGCGCCATTACAGACCTGCGCAAGGAAAAGGGCAATAAAGTGAAGTGGGAGGATGTGAAAGCCCTGCTCACCGAGACGATGGGTTTCTGGGATGATGTGCAGCTGACCTGGAAACAGGAAAGACTGTTACGAGACGAGTTTGAAGACTCTTTCGTAAAGAGCAAAATCGTGTTTGAAGAAAGTCTATATTCAAAGACGGAACCTCTGGCAGCCGCAGCCAAGAAAATTATGTCCGAGATTTCCAAACTGGGATGGACCAGCGGGAGCCACACTGCCGAATATGTACCAGTGTTTGCCATAGGGGCAGGCTCACAGCTTCTTTCCGGTAAGATGGATAATGTTGACATACCCAAACGCGTGGCAAAGGCGGCTGGATATTGACATTGACAATGACTGGCAATCCTCCTCATCTGATTGTACTTCCGGGCTAACGGTATGTATTTAATTTGTGGGGAGGATTGCGGGCATCCACATTAAATAATCTTGCCATGAACACAGAACCTCCAAGGCAACCGCCGGCACGCCATGCCCTGAGAGCGAAAATTGTGCAGGCCGCATCGGAGCTTATTTCGCATCGGGGCATAAAGAGCGTAACGATGGATGACATAGCGATGGCGTTCGGCATCTCCAAACGTACTCTTTACGAAGTCTTTGCAGATAAGGAAACATTGCTGGAAGAGTGCATACTCTATTGGCGTAATGAGGAAGATACATACTCACGCAAGGTGGCAAGCATGTCCGGCAATGTGTTGGAGATTTTGCTGAAATGTTATCAGTATACTATAGAGCATTACCGGGGCATGAACAAGAAGTTCTTCGAGGAAATAAAGAAATACCCTCGTGCTTACGAATTGTTTTGGAACGGCAACAGACGTTCTTCTGAAGATGTGCTGAGCTTTTTCAGGCAGGGTGTGGAACAGGGCTATTTCAGGGATGATGTGAACTTTATCATAATAGGCCATCTGGTACACAAACAACTCGACATATTGCTGGACAGCGATTTGTGCGAGAAATATTCTTTCCTTGAAGTATATGAATCTATCATGTTCACTACCTTGCGCGGCATTTCCACGCTCAAGGGTGCTGCAGAGCTTGACAGATTTATTTGTGAATGCCGCATGCAAAAAACCGAACCGGGCTGCCGGGAGTGCCTGTAGAGGCTGATTACTTTTCCCCGGTGCCCGGTTGGGTGAGTTCTTAGTAGTCTGTATATGGTGCTACCACTGTATGGCCTGGTCTTCGTCCGGTATCAGTGTGTTTATCTGTCTTTCCAGTGTCATTGATCCTGTGACATTATAACGCATGGGGTTTTCCGGATCGGCCGTAATATCAGAATAGTTATAGTAGATGTACAATGTCGTAATGTGGCGTTCCATATACGGTATTGTGGCATGTGTCAGCACTGAGCGCGTATATGTGCATGAGGCGGATTGTTCGAACAACATCTGATTGTCATCCGGGTCTGCAGCCTCCAGCACCAGCGTTCCGGTTGTTGAGCCATCGCTATTCTCTACTTCCGTGTCCGGGTCGAATCGCGCTATGACTTTGTACAGTCCCCGGTTCTCGTCTTCCTCCCATATGGAACCGGCGTAAAAGAAGATGGAGTATGCATCCACCACCCGTGTTTCCCGTTCATCTACTACGGCCGGGTCGTTTGTCGAACCGTCCACGTATATATTGGCTGTTGTACTGGAATACGTACCCGAATAGTCGTTGTACAGGTGTATGTACAGCAGAGCCTTGCACCATCCCTTTCGCCTGTTCCTTTCGTAGTCGTCACTCTCTACGATAGTGAGCGGCAGTACCCACTTCTCGCTCATATCCAGGTTCTGCAGATTTTGGAAAGTGATTGTCAGCGTCTCCGTAGACGAACCAGCCGGAATCAGGCACGTGCTTTCGTAAGTATAATATTCTTCCGGCAGTTGCCTGTACCACAAGTCCTGCCTCGATTCGGGGAATCGCGACAGGTTGAGGATCTCCAACGTATCGTTATCCACTTCTACATGCACTAGTATGTCTTCCGTGGGTTTGGTGCTGCCACTGACTATAACCGGCAGCTCATAAGTAGCCGTGCCATCTTCCTGATACTTCATATAAATGGGGTACACCCCATCGTCATCATCTACCGGCGCTTTGAACGAAATCATCTGTTTGTATAGTTCCCCATCCACTTCATCATTGCATGAGCCGAAGAACGCACATGCAGCGATGATGCCTGATATAAAGTATAATCTTTTCATTGTTGTTTTATTGTGTAGATTAAAATATGGTATTGTAATGTGCATATTAGGCAGTCTTTTTTAGGATATTAATCATAGTATTCCCATCCTGGTGCCTGAGTCATGTTCTTGTTACGTTTCAGTTCATCGTAGGTGATAGGCCAGAAGTACATCTTCCTTGCGAACGTTGTTTGCAGGTTGGGCACTCGCACAACATTGTAGTATTGCTCCCGGTATTCTTCCGTCATCATAGTATTGCAACCGTATATTTGCGCTCCTTCGTGCTCTTCTGCAATCTTCCATCTGCGCAGGTCGAAGTAGCGTTGGTTCTCTGCAAAAA
>CAZYVE010000039.1:0-17497 GCA_964651035.1 uncultured Bacteroides sp. | reverse complement strand
GCCATGAATAAAAATTGAATGAAATCTGTTTTGCTTATGAATTATCTTAATTTTGATTATCTATGAAAATAAAAAACTGTTTATTGGCTGCTTTGACGGCGATTATGTTGACAGCCTGTGGTATTGGAAACAGACAGGACATCTCTCTTCCGCGCCTGTGTGTTGCGGGAACACTGTTGATGAATGAACTCGGAGATACCGTTGTATTGCATGGGACCAGCTTCGGCTGGCATCAGATGTGGCCACGATTTTATAATGATTCTGCTGTAGCTTATCTGGCTAATGACTGGGGAGCACGCGTCATACGCGCTTCAATGGGCGTAGACTTGGATAGTGCCTGTTATGTATATGAGCCGGAGTTTGGAGTGGACTGCATTACGAAGGTTGTGGATGCTGCCATAGATAACGGTGTATATGTCATTATAGATTGGCATAGCCATAATTTGCGCCTGGATGAGGCGAAGAAGTTTTTTACCGATATGGCTGTCCGCTATAAGGGAGTACCTAATGTGATTTATGAAGTATTCAACGAACCGGTGGAAGACAGCTGGGAAGATGTAAAGTCATATTCTGTGGAAGTAATAAATGTTATCCGTGCTATTGAGCCGGAGGCGGTAATCCTGGTAGGCTGTCCGCATTGGGATCAGGACATTCATCTTGTGGCAGATAGTCCCATAGAAGGACAGCAGAATATCATGTATACAGTCCACTTCTATGCCAACACGCATGGGCAATGGTTGCGCGATCGTACGCAGGAAGCCATTGAAAAGGGTATTCCCGTGTTCGTGTCCGAATGTGCAGCAATGGAAGCCAGCGGTGATGGAGCCATCAATGAGGTTGAGTGGCAGAATTGGCTGGATTGGATGGAACGGCATTATATAAGCTGGGTGGCCTGGTCTGTGTCGGATAAGGATGAGACCTGCTCCATGTTGCTGCCTTCGGCTGCATCTGCAGGAAACTGGGCTGAAGCCGACCTGAAAGAATGGGGGCAGATGGTAAAGAGTGAACTGCAGAAAGAATAAAAACATAAGTGATACTATTTTACTTTATGCTGATAGCTCTTCAGACAGAGCAGTTTTGTATCAGTATAAGATAAATATTGTGTCTTAATTGATACTGCTGTTTTCATAAATTTGCATTTGACAATCATAAGTAATAAAACTGTATAAATTAACAACCAGGAAAACATCAAATGAGGAGGATGATGCCTATGAATAAATACATACGATGATATAAAGTAAATATGAGCAACCTTTGTTCATGCCGTCATATGGCGGCGACCTTATGTAACGACACCGTTTTGGCTAACGGTATCATTTATTAATTAATTCTAATGAAAAATACAGGAATGAATTTAAGATTAAGAAAAAGTGCATTATTTGTGGGAATTTGCTCCGTTTTCATACTGGCAGATGTTCCCAGACTTCTTGCAGCATCCCTGTCCGATGTGCAGGAAATTGTTCAGCAGACAAAGAAAATTACGGGTACCGTATCTGATGAGGTTGCTCCGATAATCGGAGCCAACGTGCTGGAGAAAGGTACCCAGAACGGTGTGATTACCGATATAGACGGTAACTTTGAAATTGAAGTGAGATCGGGAGCTACTATCGTGGTGTCTTTCATAGGTTATAAACCTCAGGAAATAGAGATTACAAGTAGAACTACCCATCTGAATATCTTGTTGCAGGAAGATTCGGAAATGCTTGAGGAAGTAGTAGTGGTAGGGTATGGTACAATGAAGAAGAGTGACCTTTCGGGAGCTTCGGTTTCCATGAATGAAGATGCCCTGAAAGGGTCTGTCATTACCAACCTTGACCAGGCGTTTCAGGGACGTGTATCCGGTGTTACGGCTGTCACTACTTCCGGTGCGCCGGGATCTTCTTCGTCCATTCGTATTCGCGGTCAGGCAACCATCAATGCCAGTGCCGAGCCCTTATATGTTATTGACGGTGTCATCGTACAAGGTGGAGGAACGAGCGGTGCTGATTTCGGTTTGGGTGATGCATTGGGTAACGGCTCCGTTTCTACCATTTCGCCGTTGGCTACCATCAATCCTTCCGATATAGTAAGTATGGAAATCCTGAAAGATGCATCGGCTACGGCCATATATGGTGCACAGGGTTCCAACGGCGTTGTGCTAATAACAACAAAACGTGGCAAAAGTGGAGAGGCCAAGTTTACGTATGATGGCATGATTGCCGTACAGCGCCAAACGAAACGTTTGGATTTGATGAACTTGCGTGAGTTTGCTGAATATTATAATGACTTTGTGGATGTGGGAGAAGCCGATGAAAGTGCATACTATGCTGACACCAGCTTGTTGGGAAAAGGCACTAACTGGCAAGATGCCATATTCCAGACAGCTTTGCAGCACCAACACCAGATAAGTGCGCAAGGCGGTTCGGACAAAGTTCAATATTATGTATCAGGTTCGTATATGAACCAGGAAGGTACCATTATCGGCAGTAATTTTAGTCGTTTCAGTGTGCGGACCAATTTGGATGCACAGCTTAAGAAATGGTTGAAACTGGGTTTGAGCGCCACTTACTCAAGCACGGACGAAAGCCTGAAGCTGGCAGACAGTAGTGAGGGTCTGATTTATTACTCATTGACTACTATCCCAAGCATTCCCATCTATAATGTGGATGGAAGCTATTCGTCCATCTCACAGGAAGGATATACCAACCCAAATCCTGTAGCTTTGGCTTTGATGGATGATATTTTACTGGCAAGACAGAAACTGACAGGTAACATTTTTGCCGAGATTACACCTGTCAAAAACGTGGTATGGCATACCGAACTTGGGTATGACATCAGTGCCAGCAAAGGTGAACGTTACCAACCTATGGTAGATTTGGGTACATGGACACGTTCCTCCAATTCGAGCAGTATCCAGAAGAATAGCTCTACTTATTGGCAGTTGAAGAACTATGTTACTTATAATGGTAATATCGACAAACATAGTTTCACGGCAATGCTGGGGCAGGAATGTTGGCAGTCCAATTATAACTATTCCAGTGTGGCCAATACAGACCTGCCATCGGACGAGGTGCATAATCCGGCCTTGGGTGACGGTACACCTACCATCAGCTATGGATTCGGCAGTTCCTCTATGGCATCGTTCTTTGCACGTGGAACTTATAATTATGATAACCGTTACTTGGCCACTTATACATACCGTTATGATGGCTCGTCCAATTTCGGCCCGGAGAACCGTTGGGCTGGTTTCCATTCTTTTGCCGTTTCCTGGCGTTTTTCCAACGAGGCATTTTTTGAACCTCTTCGCGATATCATAAGTAACGGAAAGTTACGTATTGGCTGGGGACAGACAGGTAATTCCAATATTGGAGGGTATCTGTGGGGAACATCTGTTACTCTTATGCCTACGGGGTTGGGTATGAGTTACCGTCCCTACAACATAGCCAATACGGGTATAAAATGGGAATCGCAAGAACAAATCAATATCGGTTTGGATCTGGGTTTCTTCAACGACCGGCTTAATCTTGTAGTTGATTGGTATAGGAAAGAATCGAAAGACATGCTGATGCAACTGCAGTTGCCTTCTTACATGGGAACAAGCGGCAATGCATCTTCGGCCTTATCTGCTCCGTGGGGCAATTACGGTGATATTCGTAATACAGGTGTGGAAATCTCTTTAAATACGCGCCCTCTGGTAGGCAGGTTTGAATGGGATTCCGACTTTCAGATATCTGTCAACCGTAATAAGCTGGTTGCCTTGTCTGGCACCAGTGCAGCGCAGATTGTCGGTTATGGGCAATGGTCGGATGTGGTCACGGTTACTAATGTAGGAGAATCGTTGTATAGTTTCTATGGCTACGTGACCGATGGTGTGTATGAAGACTTGGAAGATTTGCAGACCTCCGCCAAACCGGCCAACAGTTATCCTTCCGATGGTGTGTTCAATAAGAATAATACAGTGTGGATAGGAGACATTAAGTACAAAGATCTGAATGGAGATGGCATTATTGATGAAAATGACCGTACAAACCTTGGTTCGCCGTTGCCTAAATTTACCTTTGGTTGGACCAACACATTCCGCTATAAGAATTTCGATTTGTCGGTGTTCATTAACGGTTCCGTGGGGAATAAGGTTTTCAATTACCTGAAGATGACGTTGACCCACATGAATTCGAGCTGGACCAACCAGTTGACTTCAGTTCTTGGACGCGCCCAGTTGGTTCCCATTGATGATTCGATAGACTATACCAATGGTGTGGTAGTAAACGGTGTGACTGTTTATAACTGGTATGAAGATGTTACCAATGTACGTGTGGCAAACTCCGGTACCACCATACCGCGTGCTACAGTCAATGACCCTAATGATAACGATCGTATCAGTGACCGTTATATAGAAGATGGATCATACGTTCGTATAAAAAATATTTCTTTGGGATATACCTTCCCCAAGAAATGGATCAATAAATGGCACATAGAAAATTTACGCCTTTATGCCAATATTCAGAACGTGGCTACTTTCACCGGTTATAGCGGCTATGATCCGGAAATCGGTGTCAGCACGGCTAGTGCCAACGTAATGGGACTGGATAACGGCCGTTATCCTTCACCAACGGTTTACTCGTTTGGTTTAAATGTCACTTTTTAATCGTTAATTCGTGAGAAAATATGAAACTGAATTTCTTAAGATATGGTTTATTTGTTGTGGCTCTAATGCTGATATCTTCATGTGAAGACTTCTTGGACAGGCCTACGGAAGACAGCTATAATGCAGATAATTATTATGAGACAGACGATCAGTGCATTGCCGGAGTCAACTATTTGTATAATTCACCTTGGTATGACTTTCAACGGGGGTTTATCAAGGTGGGCGAAGTCCTTTCCGGCAATTATTATTGGGGTAGCAGTCCTTACCTGACATTCACGGTTAATGGTACGGATGAAGACTTGGTAAACATGTCTTATTCGTTATGGGCAGTCATTGGGCATTCCAATACAGTTTACAATTATTTAAAAGAAAGTCCCGCATCGGAATCAGTAAGAAACCAGTGCATGGGCGAATGTCTTGCATGGAAGGCTATGGCATATTTCTACTTGGTGCGTAGCTTTGGAGATGTGCCCATCATACATGACAATACGGAGGAACTGGTAAACGGAACCTACAATGATAAATATAAGGTAGAGAAAGCCGATGTGTACGAATATATTATCATGACATTGGAAAAAGCCATGGAGCTTTTACCAACTTCCAGTGATGATGGACGTATTGATTATTATTGTGCAGAAGCCTTAATGGCAAAGGTTTATTTGACCAAGGCCGGAGTGACAGGAACATTAAGTGCAGATGATTTGTCTAAAGCGGCATCGTATGCCAAGGACGTGATAGATAACTCCGGGCGCAGTCTGCTGAGTAATTACAGCGATGTATTTCGTTTGGCAAACAACAAGAACGAAGAGTGTTTGTTCAGTTGGCATTGGACGGCGGAAGGTAGTATGTGGACTTCACAAAACACCCTGCAGTCTGACCTTGCCATAGACGGCTTCGATGAGTTCGGAGATTGTTGGGGTGGATGGAATGGAATGTCTGTAGATTTACAGGAAGCGTTTGGTGTAAAGCTGTTGGAACAGGTGCCGGATTCATGGATAAATGGTACAGACAGTCGCCGTAAGGCTACGATGATGTTGCCGGGAGATACATACGATTATTTTTGGACCGACCAAGGCGGATTTGATTATCTCCGCTTTATTTACGATACCGATTACAATGCGGCAGGCGGAACCCTGCAGTCGTCTACAGGTTCGAATACTGTGAAGCATTTATATGGGAATGCACAGGATCATGTGAACGGGGCAGGCCATTCGGCATCATACATGAAAAACAGTCTGGCCACCCATATATTGCGCTTGTCCGATGTTTATCTGATTTATGTTGAAGCTATGATGGGCACAGCACGTGAGACATCAGATGAGTCGGCTATAGATGCTTTCTATCAGGTCCGTCATCGTGCCCAGTCCACTTATACTCGCCCAACTTCTATCACATGGGAAGATGTATGGAAAGAGCGTCGTCTGGAGCTGGCCATGGAAGGCGACCGCTGGTATGACTATGTGCGTGTGGCATATTACGATACGCAGTTCTGTATAGATGAGCTGACAAGCCAGAAACGTAATTCTTTTTACGGACTGGACGACTTGTATGAGACTTATTATAATAGTGATAGCTGGAGTGTGGATACAAGCAGCATGTCGTACGATGACTCTGTTGCAGCTCCCAATGTGACTGCCGACAGTTTCACCCTGCCATTCCCTACAGAGGATGTAGTGTTCAATCCGCACCTGCTGGAAGACCCGATTCACGAGGATGTACGCAGTTTGTATAGTTATTAATAATAAAAATATTCTACGACGATATGAAATTACATAATCAAGATATGAAGTCCGTAATCTTCTGCCTGATGGCTGTTGTGGCAGGCTTTTCTGCGGTAGCTTGTGATGATGAGCCGGATAAGTATGAAGTGGCAGATGGCGTGCCTACCGTGTATTACGTACGCTTACCGGATCCGGATTCTGCTGATTCGCTGATTACGGAAGCCAGTACCGGTACAACCATTTGTCTGGTGGGCGATAACTTGCGCAGTATATATGAACTATATTTCAATGATGTGCAAGCCATACTGAACAGCAGCTATATGACAGATAATACAGTACTAGTTGATGTTCCTCAGAGTATACCTTCTGAGGTTTCCAACAAGATGTATATGATAACACGCAGTGGCGAAACTGTGGAATATGATTTTAGCGTGACAGTTCCTGCCCCTACTCTGACGGCTATGTCGTGTGAATACGCTCCGGCAGGCAGTGAGGTTACAATAACAGGAAATTATTTTATTGATGACCCGAATGTGCCTTTGTCTATAGTATTTCCTGGAGATGTGGAAGTGACAGAGTTTACGAGTATAGAGCAAAGAACCGTCAGTTTCGTTATGCCAGAGTGTACAGAAGAAGGCACAATTGATGTAACCACTATTTACGGCACAACAACATCTTCTTTCCATTATCTGGATACACGCGGTATGTTGTTCGAGTTCGACGGAGAGACTGGTCTCGGGAATCATGGTTGGCACGACCGTACAATTACTTCTGACGAAACTTCCATAACAGGTAATTTTGTTCAGTTGGGAGACGGAAGTACTGTAATGGATGCTTCAGGAAGTTGGAATGACAGCCAGTTCTCGTTTGAATACTGGCCTGGAGACTGGAGTACCCCGACAGATTACCCTGAAGCTGAAGGTATTCGTTTATTCGATTTGGTAGACTTCTCTGATTATGAGAACATGAGCATAAAGTTTGAAATGTATATCCCGTCTTCTTCACCATGGAGTGCCGGTGCCATGCAGATTATTTTTGCCGGGACAGACCGCGTAACATACGGAAACGGGGGAACGGATGTGTACGGCAATACGATAGCCGGGCCTAACAACAGCTATATACAAGACAGTACCCTCCCGCGTGCCTTGTATCGCCCGTGGACAACCTCCGGCACATATAGTACCGAAGACGAGTGGGTAACGGTTTCTTTACCTATTTCATCCAATTTCATATATGATTTTGATGGGAATGTATCTTCTGGTACATTGAATGAAGATGATTTTGCCAGTCTTGTGATATTTGTTTGCGGTGGTGGCGTAGAAGGTACGGAATGTACCCCGCTGTTCAAGATAGATAACATCCGTGCTGTACCTAACTGATAATTATAAAAGATTAGTGCAATGAAGAATATGTATAAAATAATAATGCTGTTGTCCTCATGCCTTATAATATTCGGATGGTCGGCATGCGACAACGATGATTTGGACACCAATCAATACACTGGTGGTGTAAGCTTGAATGTGTATGGCCCGCAGCCGGTGGTACGAGGAGGTACACTAAGATTCCTGGGTTCCAATTTGGATCAGGTAAGGCAGGTTATTATACCGGGAGTTGATCCGATTACCGATATTGAGGTGTATCAGGCCGGTATCCCGAGCGAAATACGTGTACAAGTACCTGTTGAGGGACCTGAAGAAGGATACGTGACATTGGTAACTGCCGCTGGCGATTCCATTACGACTATCACGCAGTTGACTTATGAGGAGACTATTGTGTTTGAAGGCTTTTCTCCTGCTTCCGTCATGCCGGGTGATGTCATTACCATTACCGGTGATTACCTTAACCTGATAACCGAAGTGATTTTCTCTGAGGAAGTGACGGTGACAGAAGACGAGTTTATTGAGCATACCCGCTATGAAATCCAGGTGATTGTGCCTGATGCAGCACGCACCGGTATAATCACCCTCAGTGATGCAACTTCGGATGATGAGGAAAGTACTGATAGCAGCGATCTGGCAAATCTGATTTATTCGGATGAAGAGCTGATTGTGGGTACTCCTGAAGTGACGTCAGTGACGACTGCCACACGTTTTAAAGCCGGAGAGATTATGACAATAACGGGAAGCTATCTTAATCTGGTAGACTATGTGGCTTTTGAAGAAGATGTGGAAGTACCTTCAGTTGAACTGGCAGAAGAAGGTGAAGAGGCGTTTACTGTCAGTGAAGACGCTACACAAATCACGTTGACACTGCCGGCTGAGGCCGCTTCTGGTACAATAGAATTGGTGCTGCGTTCTGGTGTAACGGTAACAGCGACTGAAAATTTCGAAGTCGTGGTTCCCTCCGGGGTGACTGTCGTAAGTTCGTCTGTGAAAGCCGGCTCCGAACTGGTGTTGAGCGGCAGCGATTTGGATTTGGTAACTTCAGTGTCGTTCCCGACAGTTGAAGATGGTACAATGGTAGACGGTGGCGATTTTACAGCCGGAACGTCAGAGTTGCAGTTGACAGCTGTACCAGAAACGGCTGTGGATGGTAACCTGTTACTGAATATGGCGAATGGGATGAACGTGGAAGTATCTTATACATTGGTGAAACCTATTGTGACTTCCTATTCACCTGCTACAGTCAGTGCTGGAGCCTCGTTGACGATTATAGGTACAGATTTGGATCTGGTGGAAAGTGTAAGTTTTGGTGGAGGCAGTGCTGTTGTTCCGGATGAGGGCGGTACATCTACCAGCCTGACCGTTACGGTTCCAATGGATTCACAGAGTGGTACTGTGGTGCTGACACTTTCCAATGGGACTTCTGTGGATGCCGGTACACTGACGATAAATGAGGCTATATTCTGTTACATAGCCAGTATGCCGGAAGAAGAGGTTAGTGCAGGTTCTGTATGTATGGTAGAGATTGTAAACGGTGATAAGCTGATAAGTGTGGAAGTGGATGGTGAAACCGTCCAACACATGATTAACGGCAGTACATTATTGTTTAATGTACCATCCACGGCAGGAAGCAATAGTGTTGTGAAGCTGATTTCGTCAAATGGTGAAGTCGAGTATGAATTTTCATTCGTTTCTGATGTGGTGGTAGAAACCGTAATCTGGACTGGCAGTCTGGAGTTAGGCAACTGGGCAAACGCTTTGCAGGACTTGGCATGGGGCGGTTATGATTTCTCGGCTTTGGAGGCTGGAGACACTATTGTAATATATTTCACAGAAGATTCTTCATCTGATTATTGGCAGATTAAACTGGGCAGAGGGTCAGACTGGAGTATCCTGCCCGACTTCCAAGTGTATGCAGGAGGCGGTGATGCCGCAAATATGGAAGCAGGTGCTACCGTCTTTTCTTACCCGCTTGGAGAGAACGACGTGTCCGAGATTTTGAATAATAATGGTCTGATAATACAAGGAGCTTATCTGACTATTACCCAGGTGGCCATTATATATTGAACGAACTTTAATAAAATGACAGCATTATGAAATTGAAAAATAAAAAAATAGTGTCTATCTTGCTCGCGGTGACAGGATTTATTACTGCCTGCGAGGACAAGGTACATTATACAATCGCAGAAGTCGATGCTCCGGTATTGGTTTCTACCACCCCGGAGAGTGGAGCAACCAACGTGGCAAGCGGTGATATTACCATCAGTGTGACTTATGACAAAAACGTGTTTTTTGCCAGCAGTTATGTTGATCAGCTATCGTTTACAGGCGGTACTATAGAGAGTGCCGACGTAATAGGTACAAGTGCCACGCTGACGGTTAACGTTAATGTGCCTACACGCGGAACATTGTGCACGCTTGTTATTCCCGAAGGGGTAGTGACAGGGCCGAACAGCATGCCGGCTCCGGAAGTAACCTTGCAGTTTACGACAGTTGACTTGGACGGGGCGTTGGTTAATCCTTCGGCTACGCCAGAGGCTGTGAATGTCTATAATTATCTGTTGGAAAACTATGAGTCCTGCACGCTTTCTGCCACTATGGCCTACGTGAACTGGAATACGGATGAGGCTGAAAAAGTGTATGGATGGACGGGCAAGTGGCCGGCTATCAACTGCTTTGACTATCTGCATCTGTATGCTTCTCCGGCCAATTGGATTGATTACAGCGACATCACCCCTGTACAAGATTGGTGGAATGATGGTGGCCTGGTGGCTGCTATGTGGCATTGGAACGTGCCAACTTCAGATCCTACCGAAATGGAAGGAGAAGATGTCAGTTATAGTTTTTATGCAGAAGACAATTCTTTTGATGCTGACAATGCCCTGGTGGAAGGTACTTGGGAGAACGATGTGTTTACGGCCGACCTGGAAAAAATTGCCGACTATCTGATGTTGTTGCAGGATGCAGGTATCCCGGTATTGTGGCGTCCGTTCCACGAGGCGGCAGGCGGATGGTTCTGGTGGGGCAAAGATGCTGACAGCTTCAAGAACCTGTGGATAGCCATGTTCGACTATTTTCAGGGAATAGGATTGAACAACCTGATTTGGGTGTGGACTACCGAGACAGGAGATGACGACTGGTATCCAGGTGATTCTTATGTGGACATTGTTGGGCGCGACCTATATGGCGATACGGCAGATGACTGTGCTTCAGAATACACTTCTATTACGTCTTTGTATGGAAACAAACTGGTGGCACTGAGCGAGTGTGGTTATTCCAGCGATACAAGCTCGTCAGTCGGCACAATATCCGAGCAGTGGGAAGCCGGTGCGCGTTGGTTGTGGTTCATGCCCTGGTATGACGGTGATGATTCTGCCACCCCGCATGCCGACCAGGAATGGTGGCAAGATGCCATGGAGCAGGATTATGTGATTACACGTGATGAACTCCCATTGATGACGGAATAATGGTAAATAGGGGCTGATACAGACAGAACCGGAGGTATGAAAATCCGGTCTGTCTGTATATCCCGTCAAACCTTTCTTTCCGACGTATGCGGCGTATACGGGGAATGCGTGTGCGGCAGGCACAATACGTGTATTGCACTGTTGCCATTTTGTCCGTATGCTTTTATGTAGACTGAGAGCGTGTAATTTTTTATTTTTTGAGCATAAAAACATATTATACTTGTTTATTTATGAGAATAGTTGGAATAATGGCTTTATCGGCAGCGGTTGCGCTTTCTTCATGTGGCGGGACAGCCCGGAAGACTGCTGCTGAAAATGACATATCTTTTATACGGACGTCAGAAACGGAATGCTTGTTGCTCAACCTGAAAAAAATATCGGCACAGGGCTTCATGTTCGGCCATCACGATGATACCGTTTATGGTATTGGCTGGGAGAATGAAGAAGAACGTTCGGACGTGCAGAGTGTGTGTGGTGACTATCCTGCTGTTATAAGTTTTGATTTGGGCGAGCTTGAACTTGGTGGCGATGCCAACCTGGATAAGGTGTCTTTCGATAAAATCAGGAAAGAAGTGTTGAATCAGTATCAGCGGGGCGGTATGATATCGTTGAGTTGGCATGCCCGCAACCCAAAGACCGGAGGTGATGCATGGGACGTGTCTGACACAACGGCAGTAAAGTCAGTATTGCCCGGTGGTACGAATCATAGTAAATTTGCCGGCTGGTTGAGCCGTGTGGCTGATTTCATAAATTCATTACGGGCAGATGACGGTACAAAAATTCCCGTTCTGTTTCGTCCGTGGCATGAGCACACCGGCAGTTGGTTCTGGTGGGGCGAGAAACTCTGTTCGCAAGAAGATTATAAAAAACTGTGGCGCATGACGGTGGACAGTCTTCGTGCGCACGGCGTGGATAATGCTTTGTATGCTTATTCCTCGGGAACCGAGCCGCGTGACACCCTGCATTACCTACAACGGTATCCGGGAGACGATCTGATAGATGTCATTGGCTTCGACGCATACCAGTTCGACCGCAGTGCTTTCTTAACAGATATGGACAAGTTGCTATGCGTACTCGATACAGTAGCAAGTACTCATGGCAAAGTGGCGGCAGTCTCGGAAGTTGGCTATGAAGGAATTCCCGATGCCAAGTGGTGGACGGGGACATTTTTACCTGCATTGGAGAAGCATTCTCCTGCTTATGCCCTGGTATGGCGTAATGCCCGTGAGCGCGTGACACATTTCTATGCTCCCTATCCGGGGCAGACTTCTGCAGCAGATTTTGTGGATTTTTATAATAATCCAAAGACCTTATTTGCTGCCGATGTAAATCTATATAAGTGAAAACGTGTAAAGTGAGATATAAACGGATTTGATAGACAAACTCTAAAATAAAAAATAAACGATGGAATCTTTTAAAGAAAAAGTACATACTCTTTTGTGTGAACATGAAAAACTGATAACGAGGAAAAATATAGCAGAAGCAGGAGGTAACGGTATCTTCAAACGTTATCGCTATCCTGTGCTTACAGCATCCCACACTCCGGTGTTCTGGCGTTACGATCTGGATGAGCATACCAATCCCTACCTGATGGAACGCATAGGGGTGAATGCTGTAATGAATTCCGGTGCAATTAAATGGAACGGCAAATATCTGCTGGTAGCACGTGTGGAAAGTGCAGATAGAAAATCTTTTTTTGCAGTGGCAGAAAGTCCTAACGGAATAGACAATTTCCGTTTCTGGGATTATCCGGTGACTATGCCCGAAGATATAATTCCCGCTACCAATGTATATGACATGCGCCTAACCGCTCATGAGGATGGCTGGATTTACGGAGTGTTTTGTGCCGAACGCTACGATGACAAAGCACTTGCGGGTGATCTTTCTGCAGCTACTGCAACGGCAGCCATAGCGAGAACAAAGAACCTGGTTGACTGGGAACGTCTGCCTGACCTGAAGTCGCGAAGCCAGCAACGTAATGTCGTGTTGCATCCGGAATTTGTAGATGGGAAATATGCCCTGTATACCCGTCCGCAAGACGGATTTATCAATACTGGCAGTGGTGGCGGTATAGGTTGGACGTTGGTTGACGACATGACGCATGCCGAAGTGAAAGAAGAAAAAATCATCGATTTTCGCTATTACCATACTATCAAGGAAGTGAAGAATGGCGAGGGGCCACACCCAATCAAGACTCCGCAAGGTTGGTTGCATTTGGCACATGGCGTGCGTGCCTGTGCGTCCGGGCTGCGTTATGTGCTCTATCTGTATATGACAGCCCTTGACGATCCTTCGCGGCTCATTGCCTCTCCTGCCGGTGCTTTCATGGTGCCGGAAGGGGAAGAACGTGTGGGTGATGTGGGTAATGTGCTTTTTTCCAACGGATGGATTGCTGACGAAGACGGAACGGTATTTATCTATTATGCATCATCTGACACACGCATGCATGTGGCTACATCTACCGTGGATCGCCTTGTGGATTACTGTTTTCATACACCGGCTGATGGTTTCACCTCAGCTGCATGTGTGGAGACACGAAAGAAACTTATCGAAAAGAATCTGAAACTTGATGTTGAAAATTAACAAGTATATATCTATCGGGAGCAGGGATTTTATCATATTCCTGCTTCCATATTGCTAAATTACTGTTGTCATGGCTACATTAAAAGAAAAAATAGGCTATGGCTTTGGTGATATGTCATCTTCCATGTTCTGGAAGATATTCTCCTATTACCTGCCTTTTTTCTATTCCAATATTTTCGGACTTTCTTTGGCAGATGCCGGCTTGCTAATGCTGATTACACGTTTGTGGGATGCATTGTCCGACCCGATGATGGGTGTCATTGCCGACCGTACGCATACCCGCTGGGGTAAATACCGTCCTTATTTGTTATGGGTGGCAGCTCCTTTTGCTGTTGCCGGGATATTATTGTTTACGACACCCGACATGAGTCCTACGGGTAAACTTGTATGGGCCTACGTCACTTACATTTTAATGATGACGGTCTATACGGCTATTAACGTGCCTTACGGGGCAATGTTGGGTGTGATGACCGATGATTCCAATACCAAGACAGTATTTTCTTCCTATCGTATGCTTTTCGCCTATGGTGGCAGTTTCATCGCATTGGGTGCATGGGAGCCGCTGTGCAATTTGTTTCACTCTATGGGATATAGCAGTACCGCCAGTTGGCAATATGCCATGGTGTGCATAGCCTCGTTCTGTTTCGTTGGCTTCTTGTTTTGTTTCGGTATGACGCGCGAACATGTAAAGAGTGTGGCTGCCGAGTCTGTGGGCAAGGATGTGAAGTCGCTTATGCACAATGCCCCATGGTGGATATTGAATGGAGCCGCTTTACTATCCAATTCATTCAATACAGTTAGGGGGGCGACGGCTGCATATTTCTTTAAGGATTACATCAGTGCCAATGCTTATTTGGATTTTGGTGCTTTCAGTGTACTGTTGTATGCCGGGCTCTTCTTAATGATAGGGGAAGTCTGCAACATGATTGGAGTTACATTGACAGTACCTCTGTCGGTACGTTTTGGTAAGAAATCTGCTTATGCCCTGTCGCTTGTTTGCCTCGTGGTGCTTAGCGTGCTTTTCTTCTTCCTTCCAAACAATACTGTTGGATGGTGGCTTATGATTGTGTTCCAAGTGATGATATCCATATTTACCGGGATTATTTCACCACTCGTATGGAGCATGTATGCCGATGTGGCTGATTATGCTGAACATAAAGACGGCACAGCTTCCACCGGACTTATATTCTCTTCCGGCTCAATGGCGCAGAAGTTTGGCGGTGCATTTGCAGGATGGGCTGTAATGGCTTTGTTGGCACTGTTCAATTATAATACGGCAGAAGGAGCCACGCAGACTGCCGAAGCTTTGAATGGGTTGAAGTATCTGATGAGTTTTATCCCGGCGGCTATTGCAGCAGTTTCGCTCCTGGTGTTATTCATATACCCGTTGAACAAGTCGCGTATGGCAGCCATAAATGCTGACCTGAAGGAAAGAAGACTGTCGCACGGCTGATGTTATGAAATTATAATTAGAACCATTACCACATTATATAATTCATGACTGATATAATAAAAAGACTGAAGTCGGAAACGGAAGAAGTGTTGACTTGTAATATTCTTCCGTTTTGGATGAACAAAATGACAGACCATGTGAACGGTGGATTCTATGGCCGCATTACAGGGGAAGATGTGCTTATGTCTGAGGCAGAAAAAGGTGCTGTACTCAATGCCCGCATATTGTGGACTTTTTCTGCCGCTTACCGGTTGCTGCGAAAAGAAGAATATCTGGATGCAGCCACTCGGGCAAAGCGATATATAATAGACCATTTTTACGACACGGAGTTCGGTGGCATATATTGGACAGTGGATTACCAGGGACATCCGCTTGATACCAAGAAACAAATATATGCCATAGGATTTGCTATTTACGGATTGAGTGAATATCATCGTGCTACAGGTGACAGAGAGGCATTGGATTACGCGATCCGTTTGTTTGAGAGCGTAGAAAAGCATAGCTTCGACAACAGAAGAAACGGCTATGGAGAGGCTTTTACCCGTGAATGGGGACGACTGGCTGATATGCGCTTGAGCGAGAAGGATGAAAACGAGTGCAAAACAATGAATACGCACCTGCACATATTGGAACCTTATACCAACTTATACCGAGTGTGGAAAGATTGTCGTTTGAAAGCACAGCTGCGTAATTTGATATGTCTTTTCGTGGATAAAATCCTGGATTCCGAGACTGGGCATTTGAAACTTTTCTTCGATGAAGATTGGCATAGTAAGTACCGTATTGTATCTTATGGGCATGATATCGAAGCATCATGGCTGATTCATGAAGCAGCACTGGTACTGGGTGATACTGTATTGCTGGATAAAATTGTGCCTTTGGTTAAAGGCATAGCAACGGCAGCCGATGAAGGACTGATGCCGCAGGACAGTATGGCTTATGAATATTTTCCCGACAGTGATGAAACAAACTGTGAATGCCATTGGTGGGTTCAGGCAGAAAATGTGGTAGGACATATCAATCTATATCAGAATTTTGGCGATAAAAAGGCTTTGCTGAAAGCTGTAAGGTGCTGGCAGTTCATACAGGAAAAACTCATAGACAGAGTGAACGGAGAATGGTACTGGAGTGTGTATGCCGATGGTACTGTTAACCGCCACGATGACAAAGCCGGATTTTGGAAATGCCCTTATCACAACGGCAGGATGTGCATGGAAATAATGGAACGTGTGATAGATGAATAATGTTATTAAGATGAAAAGGAATACATTTATTTTTTGTATAGCTATATGCATGGCTACTGCTTTGCAGGCTCAGTCCCTTTATCCAGATTTCAGTAAGCTGAATTTTGGATGTGACGGGAACAGCATCACGGCAGGTGAACAGTGGTCGAAAACTGTTGTAGAACTGCTGAATTTTGCCACGCATCATAATGTGGCGGTAGGTTCTGCCACATGGGCTTGCCATCCTGACACACAAGATTATCTTAGTCCTAGCTTTGCCGGTATATCGGGAGGATGGCAACCTACTGACGATGCGCAGGAGTTGCAGATGCGACACAACAACGTTGCTAAAGTCCATATTCAGAAATTCATTGCTGAAGTGGAGAACGGGGAATATCCTGCTCCTGACGTTTTTGTATTTTCAATGGGCACAAACGATATCAATCTCGGTAGCGCTGAAGAGGCTCTTAAAGGGAAGACTCTGGATGAGGTAGATGTTACCACCATGGCTGGTGGAGCACGCTGGGCCATTCAGACTATTTGCGAGAATTATCCACGATGTCGCGTCTTTGTTTGTACTCCCATCCAGACTGGTGACCCGCTTCATAATGAACGCAACTTACATGCCATTGCCATACTAAGCGATATTTGCCGTGCTTTCTCGGTGCAATTGATAGACTGCTATGCTGGCTGTGGAATATCAGAAAAGTTCGAACAACCGTCTGGTCCCGGACGATACCTGCGTGATGGACTTCATCCGGATACCGACGGCCAGGTGCAGATGGGACGATTCATTGCCAAGGAAATAAGGAATAATTTCTTCTGACCATTTATGTAATGGTATGGTAGAATACGGATAACAGGTTTTTTAGCCCTGTGGCAGGCTACCTGTTACTAAAAAATATATCCAAACATTTGGCATTACGAAAAAAGGTAATATCTTTGCATCGTCTAACAGGAAGGGGCATTAGCTCATCTGGCTAGAGCGCGACACTGGCAGTGTCGAGGTGAGCGGTTCGAGTCCGCTATGCTCCACATAGAAAC